>NZ_CP045369.1:632500-1370000 GCF_009363535.1 Microbulbifer sp. THAF38 | reverse complement strand
AACATTACCTACTTCTCCTTGATCATCCTGTGATAAAGAGCAGCCTGCACTTTCCCAAAGCTGCTCTTATTTGGTCATCATAACCGGGTGGCGGTACACGCAAGGTCAAAAACTACCCATCACACTCTTCAGTATTGACCAGTCGAACGAAATCTCAACAGGTTGGATGCAATGCCAAACAACTGAATCGAAATGGGAAGGCTCTCTTTGCCTTAACTCCGGTTATAGCGTTCTTTCATCTCTCTCACTTGGAGAGTTCAAACTCACTGTGCAAAGCGCGCACTGCCAGCTCGAGATAGCGCTCATCAATAATCACCGAAATCTTGATTTCGGAAGTGGTGATCATCTGAATGTTGATATTGTCTTCACCCAGCGCACTAAACATACGACTGGCCACATTTGCATGGGAGCGCATTCCCACGCCGACAATAGAAACCTTGGCAATCTTGTCGTCTGTGATCACCTCACGCGCACCAAGTTCCGCTGAGACACGCTCTAATACTTCGCGAGCCTTACCTAAATCGTTGCGATGCACTGTGAAAGTAAAATCGGTGGTTCCATCAACCGCACTGATGTTCTGTACGATGACATCTACTTCGATGTTTTCTTTGCCAACAGGTGCCAAAATACGGCAGGCAACACCGGGAGTGTCCGGGACACCACGGATCGTTAACTTGGCCTCATCACGGTTGAATGCGATGCCGGATACGACAGGTTGCTCCATCTCGTTATCTTCCTCATCCAGGCTTATCAGGGTTCCTTCACCCTCTTCAAAAGTCGAGAGCACGCGCAAAGGAACCTTGTATTTGCCAGCGAACTCCACGGCACGGATTTGCAGGACCTTAGAGCCAAGACTGGCCATTTCCAGCATTTCCTCAAAAGTAATCCGATCCATACGGCGCGCACTATCCACCACACGCGGGTCGGTGGTATAGACCCCATCAACATCCGTATAAATTTGGCATTCCGTGGCATCAAGCGCAGCAGCAAGCGCTACACCCGTGGTATCTGAACCGCCGCGCCCGAGAGTGGTGATATTTCCGTTGTCATCCACCCCCTGGAAACCGGCGACCACAACCACTTTGCCGCTATCCAGGTCCGTGCGCATACGCTCGACATCAATACGCTGAATACGAGCCTTGGTATGGGCATTATCCGTGAGGATTTTGACTTGCCCGCCAGTATAGGAGCAGGCATCGTAGCCGCGCTTTTTCAGGGCCATGCTCAACAGCGCAATAGTGACCTGCTCACCAGTGGATACCAGTACATCGAGTTCGCGAGGGTCGGGTTTTTCCTGAATCTGGTAGGCTAGATCAATCAGGCGGTTGGTCTCTCCGCTCATTGCGGAAAGCACGACAACCATACCGTGCCCCTTTGCACGAAAGGCGGCTACCTTGTCGGCGACAGCTTCGATACGCTCAATAGAGCCCACGGAAGTGCCGCCATATTTCTGCACGAACAAACTCATAACTTTCTGTGTTTCCTTAGCTCCAGGCCAAGTCCGCGCACCGCTCGAAATCGTGCAGGCGCGCACTTAATCACCAAACTTCGGCGAAATCAACTTCACACGCTATTTATGGCGCCAATTTGACCAAAATCAGCTTTTGAGGGAGTTCTCCACCCATTCAGGCACTTCCTGCAACATGCCTGGCAGAGCCGATGCGTCGGTCCCTCCTCCCTGCGCCATATCGCTGCGGCCGCCGCCTTTACCACCAATCTTGCCCGCGGCAAAGCGCATCAAATCACCCGCTGACAGGCGGTCGGTGAGGTCTTTAGTAACCGCTGCAACAAGGGCAACCTTCTCTTCGCCCGGTGCCGCCAACAATACGACGCCACTACCCAGTTTATTTTTCATCTGGTCGGCCAGATCACGCAAAGATTTGGAATCGGCTCCATCGATAGAAGCAGCTAACAGTTTAAAGCCCGCAATTTCGATCGCCTGGGCACTGAGATCACCTCCGGCACCACTGGCCAGCTTGGTTTTTAGCTGCGCAATTTCCTTTTCCAATTTGCGATTATTGAGCAGTAACTGCTCCACCTTATCCGCAAGTGTGTCTGGACGCGCCTTGAGAAGTGCCGCGACATGTTCGATCCGCTGCTCGGCACGATCAAACTGAGCCAATGCATGAGCACCAGTAACGGCCTCGATACGGCGCTGCCCAGAAGCGATCCCGCTCTCACTGACAATACGCAAAAGACCAATATCGCCGGTGCGTTTCACGTGGGTACCGCCACACAGCTCTACGGAGAAAGCAACACCTTCTGCAGCCCCCATGGAAAGGACGCGCACTGTATCGCCATACTTTTCACCAAACAGTGCCATGGCGCCCATTTCTTTGGCCGATTCAATATCTGTCTCACAAGTATCGACCGGTGTATTGGCGCGAATCTGTGCATTTACCAGGGATTCAATCGCGTGCAACTGCTTGGCGGTGACCGCTTCCGGGTGGGAGAAGTCAAAACGCAAGCGCTCTGAGTCAACCAGTGAACCTTTCTGAGTTACATGTTCGCCGAGCACTCTGCGAAGAGCGGCGTGTAGCAGGTGAGTCGCGGAGTGATTTAAAGCCGTTGCCTGACGCACATCTGCAGACACCTCCGCAGTGAGCTGCTCCCCAACAGCAATAGTTCCCTGCAGCAATTTACCGGTATGCAAATGATGGCCGCCCTGCTTGTTGCAGTCGCGCACCTCAAAACGGCCCGATGTGGCCTTTAGATAGCCACTATCGCCAACCTGACCGCCTGATTCGGCATAAAACGGTGTGCGATCAAGAATTACCACACCGTCTTCACCTTCTTCCAGATGCTGAACCTGCTCACCACCTTTAACGATGGCAACCACGCTGCCTTCGGCTTCAGTCGTTTCGTAACCGAGAAATTCCGTACTGCCCTGCAGATCCAGAGCTTCGGTGTAATCCTGCTTAAATTTACCGGCGGCACGTGCCCGCTCACGCTGGGCTTCCATAGCAGCTTCATAACCCGCCATATCCAGGGACAGACCGCGCTCGCGGGCGATATCCTGGGTCAGGTCTGTAGGAAAGCCGTAGGTATCGTGCAAAGTAAATACCAGCTCGCCGGGCACTTCACTGCCTTCGAGAGAGCTCAATGCGCTTTCCAGCAAGGCCATGCCCTTGTCTAAGGTCTTGGCGAATTGCTCTTCCTCTTTACGAAGGGCCTGCTCTATTAACGACTGCTTCTCGCGCAGTTCTGGATAGGCCTCCCCCATCTGATCTACTAGGGCACTTACCAGTTTGTAGAAGAATACTTCCTGGTGGCCCAACTTGTGCCCGTGACGTACTGCCCGGCGAATAATACGGCGCAACACAAAGCCACGGCCTTCATTGGAAGGCATAACGCCATCGGCGATCAAGAAGGAACAAGAGCGGATATGGTCGGCAATTACCCGCAGGGATTTTTCTTCCAGATTGTCGCAGCCAACAATTTCACTGGCCGCTCGCAACAGCGCCTGGAATAGATCGATTTCATAATTTGAATGCACACCCTGCATAACAGCGGCGATACGCTCCAGACCCATGCCGGTATCGACGGAGGGCTTGGGCAGTGGATGCAGCTCGCCGTCCGCAGTGCGCTCGTACTGCATAAATACCAGGTTCCAAATCTCGATATAGCGATCGAGATCATCGTTGTCGGAGCCGGGAGGACCACCGGGGACATCTTCACCGTGGTCATAGAAAATTTCTGAGCTTGGACCACAGGGGCCGGTATCCCCCATTTGCCAGAAATTATCCTCGTCGAGGCGGGAGAAACGCTCCGGGCTGACTCCCACTTCCTTTTGCCAGATATCGGCGGCCTCATCATCGCTAATATGCACGGTTACCCATAGGCGCTCTTCGGGCAGATTCAGCACTTTGGTGAGGAAGTCCCAGGCAAAACGGATGGCGTCGCGTTTGAAATAATCGCCAAAGCTGAAATTACCCAACATCTCGAAGAAAGTGTGGTGACGCGCGGTATAACCTACGTTTTCCAGGTCATTATGTTTACCACCCGCGCGCACACAGCGCTGAGAACTCGCCGCGCGCTTATAGGGGCGCGACTCCTGACCGAGAAAGGTATCCTTGAATTGCACCATGCCGGCGTTGGTGAACAACAGGGTTGGATCATTGCCCGGCACCAGAGAGCTAGACGGCACCAGGGTATGGCCCTGTTCGGCAAAGTAATTCAGAAAGGCGTCGCGAATCTGTGCGCTTTTCATCCGGCGTAATTCCACTTCGTTAGTTGAGAGTTATTGAATGACACCGATGACGCGGTGTCTCGTCTGTTCCGCTACTGTGCGAGCCCCTGTTCGGGCATTAATTGTTGAGCCAGCAGATGAACATGCAGGTGAAATACGGTCTGTCCCGCGCTTCGACCATTGTTGACCACAAGTCGAAATCCCTCTAGCGCCAGCTTTCGCCCGAGTTCAGCGGCTACCCACATCAGGTGGCCGAGCAGGGCCTTGTCATCGCTTTTGGCGTCGGACAAGTTAACCAGGGGTTTACGCGGAATAATGAGGAGATGGGTCGGGGCTTGTGGCGCCCGGTCCTCAATAACGACACAAAGATCGTCCTCGTAGATTTTCTCGTTTGCTATTTCGCCCGAGATTATTCGACTGAAAACGCTGGGTTCACCCATTGGTTTATTTTTCCAGCTTTTCCTCAGCAGTCAGCTGACGCGCCTCAGATTCCAGCATTACCGGAATGCCATCCTTTATTGGATAGGCCAGACCACTGGCTTTACACACCAGCTCCTGGGTCTCCTCACGGTACTCAAGCGGCGCCTTGCTCACCGGACACACTAACAGGCTCAGTAACTTCTTATCCATGTTCCACCCCACGATTTCCCCCTGACATGACAAGCAGGGGGCAAAAATGACCGCGTATCATACAATGCTTCATAGGGTTTTTCACGGCATTCGCCACGGCTTCGAGTCTCCGGGGTTGGCACCCGCTTATTTTTATCCAGAGGTGACAGGGCCCACTTGTGGGGCGTAGGATTTCAAGTGCCCACACAGCAAGTCCCGCGCCAGGCGCCCCTCTTCCACCTCGTTAAAAAGCTCGTGATAGGCCTCTGGAAAGCAGTGCAACATTTTACGAATCGACCCCATCCGCTCAAACCACTCACGGCTGACCGCCACATCCACGAGCCGATCGGATTCTGGCAGCAGCATTAGACAGGGCACCAACAATCGCTCCAGATTGGCGGAAATAAATTCCCGCTCACGCAAAAAGGTCTCAAACCAGCGCAGGGAAACTCCGCGATGCACCAACTCATCCTCGCGGTAGGCTTCAACCACCGACGTATCCCGACTCAACCACTGGCTATCAAGCCTGCTGGAAAGTACCAACCCCGGGAACAGTTTTGCCAGCATTAACACCAGCTTCAATTCCAAACCCGATGGCTCTTTAGCTCCCCGGAATCCCGGCGCAGACAGGATGATACTGTCTACTGCACCATAGCGAATGGCGCTACCACAGGCGACCACAGCCCCCATACTATGCCCTAGCAGATGCAACCTTGTACTGGGATTACCACTTTTGACCAGGCAGATGAATTCATAGAGATCCTCACAATAGAGGGAAAAATCCTCTATGTGGCCCCGCTTCCCTTCCGACATACCGTGACCGTAATGATCCGGCACATAAACGCTGAAGCCGGCCCGATTGAGATGCGCCGCCAAGGCACTGTAGCGACCACTGTGCTCTCCCAACCCATGGGAAATCACTACAACCCCCTGTGCACCCTCAACCCACCAACGACGGTAATGCAGAATGACATTCCTTGTTACAAATTCCATGGTCACTCCCAACTCTTTATTGTTTTATCTCGATTAACTTGCCCCTAGCCCTCACCTTCAAGGCTATCGCGGTACTTGCCCAACATAGCCAGGTGATTCATACACGCCCGCTTGACCAGCGCCCTTTGTGCCGCTTCGATGTTCTCCACCTGACCACTCCAGACCGTTAGCGCTGGCTGCTGGAGCGCCCGCCCATAGGAGAAGCTCAACTGCCAAGGGGCATTGTTAAGCTGATTGAGTGCGTTAAGGTTTTCTGTAGCCTCTTCTGGCCCCTGACCACCTGAGAGAAAATTGATACTGGGCACTGCGGCGGGCACACAGCGCCGCAGGCTGCGCAAGGTATGCTCAGCGACTTCCTGCGGCTCAACTTTAGGCAATTCCGATCCGGGAGTAACCATGCTCGGCTTTAGCAGCATCAACTCCAAGATGACACCATGACGATACAGGGCATGGAAAACGCTGTGCCAAACCTGCTCATTGACAGCAGCGGAGCGTTCGAGATTGTGATTACCATCCATAAGTACTTCCGGCTCAACAATCGGTACCAGGCCCTCGGACTGACAGGCAGCCGCGTAGCGAGCCAGCATTTCCGCATTGGCTGTGAGCCCCAATTCTGTGGGGTTATGGGGTGTCACCGGATAGACTTCCCGCCACTTGGCAAATCGTGCCCCTTGCGCCTTGTATTCACGCAAACGCTCAATAAGCCCATCGAGCCCATAGGTGATCATATCTCCCGCTGCGCCCGGTAACGGCCCCTTGCCTTTATCGACTTTGATTCCCGGCAAAATACCCTGTACGGCCGCCACCTTCGGCAGAGGGGTACCACCACGATCACTTTGGCCGAGTGTTTCTTCAAACAGAATCACTCCACAAACAAAGTCTCCCAGCCCCTCACTCGCCAACAAGGCCGCACGGTAATCTCGGCGGTTTGTTTCAGTCGACTCCACCCCTACCGCAGAGAAGCGCTTGGCGATAGTTCCGCTGCTCTCATCTGCGGCCAGAATCCCGCGCCGGCCATCGACCAGGGAATCTATTGTTGCCTGCAACTCATCTCGAATCGTCATAGAGCACCTCCATGTGCCTAAACCCAGTCAAGGATAGCCGCTTCGATCAAAAAGCTTTACAAGCCGCAACCGCTCGCTGCCAACCCGCCAGCAAAGACGCCCTTTTTGTTGCGGGCATCCCCGGCAGAAAATCCCGTTCAATCTCCTGCAAACACTCGGGTAACCGGTGAAAGTGCCAGAGATCACTGCCAATTCCCGCCAATAACGCCGCCCCAATCGCCGTGGACTCTATCTGTTTGGGGCGCTCTACACGCAGGTCGGAAATATCGGACTGAAACTGCATCAGGAAATTGTTTGCACTGGCCCCGCCATCGACACGCATATGAGTGATATCGACCCCCAGGGCCTCCTCCATAAGCCGCGCCAGCTCATCACTCTGGTAGGCAATAGATTCGAGGGTGGCACGGACCACTTCTGCGCGTCCCGCGCCCCGGCTCAACCCACATAGGGTACCCCGCGCCGATGAGTCCCAGTGCGGGGCACCCAAACCACTAAACGCCGGCACTAAATACACACCGCGGGTATTGGGAATGCTCTGCGCGATAATTTCGGTATCGACAGCTTGTTGAATCAGCCCCATTTCATCCCGCAGCCACTGTATTGCAGAGCCCGCGGTGAAAACCGACCCCTCGACCGCATAGGCCGGTGAGCCATGGATATCACAGGCGATGGTGGCAAGCAGGCCACGGGGCGGGTCGGGCCGCTTATCACCGGCATAGGCCAGCATAAAACAGCCTGTGCCATAGGTATTTTTGATATCTCCAGGATTGGTGCACCCCTGGCCAAACAGGGCCGCCTGCTGGTCACCGGCCACCCCACAAATGGGCGCACTAATTCCGGCAAAGGCCGCGGGGTCTGTATCGGCAAAGTGCCCTGCGGATGGCCTGATCTCAGGCAGAATGGATTCGGGGCATTCGAACAGCGCCAGCAATTCCGGGTCCCAGCGCTTTTGCTCCAAGTTGTATAGCAAGGTGCGACTTGCGTTCGTGTGATCGGTCAAGTGCGCGCGGGCACCGCTCATTTGCCAGATTAACCAACTGTCTACCGTGCCAAAACACAGATCCCCCCTGCGGGCACGCGTCTGCAATTCCGGCTGCTCGCGAAACAGCCACAATAGTTTGCTGGCAGAAAAGTAAGCGTCCAGCAGCAGTCCGCTGCGCTGGCGCAGCCATTCGGATTTCCCTTCGGCGGCAAACTGCGCACAAATGTCCGCCGAGCGCCGACACTGCCAGACAATCGCCTTATGTACCGGCTCACCCGTGCGCCGGTCCCACAGGATCGTAGTCTCCCTCTGGTTGGTGATACCCACCGCCTTTATATCGGACGCGCGAATCCCGGCACGTTGCAGGGCCGCGGCACAAACACGCTGGGTGACCGGCCAGATTTCCTCGGCATCCTGTTCGACCCATCCAGGCTCTGGATAGTAATTGGGAATCTCTGAATAGCTGCGGCCCACCAGGGCTCCACCACTATCAAAAATAAAGGCCGTGGTGCCCGTAGTGCCCTGATCAATGGACAGGATCATAAAGTCTCTCACGCTTATTATTTTTTCTCTCACTACCCTGTAGCCCGGCTGGGAAGCATAGCTTCCGCACTCCAAGCAAGCATGAGAGTATAAGCGTGGTTACTCTTCGTCCAGCGCCCAACCGATGGCATCGGAAGGGAAACCGCGGTAAGCCAGGTAGCGCTGGCGGCGTGCGCGCTCTTTCATCTGCTGCTCACGCGGCAACGCCAAATCAATCGGCGATCGGTATTTACGCTGCAGCTGCTCAAGCGCCAAGGCAAACCAATCCACCTCCAACTGCTCCAGCGCCTGGGATAACAGCCCAGCGGAAATACCGCGCTGCTGCAATTCCTGGCGGATACGCAGGGGCCCCTGGCCACGCTGAACACGAGAGCGGGCAAAAACTTCGGCGAATCGCTGATCAGACTGATAGTTGAGTTCTTGCAGGCGCTCGAATAGCGCATCGAAATCGGCATCGGGGAACTTGCCCACCAGCTTCTGCCTCAGCTCGAGACGGGAGTGCTCGCGGCGGGTGAGCAGCTCAAGCGCCGCGCCGAAAAGCGCTTGAGCCGGGTCAGCGGTGAAAGCCGCTTTTGAGGAAAAAGACACTTACTCTTCCGGCAGTTCCACAGCTTCTGCGGGGCTGGCCGGCACTAGGTCACCTAACAGTTGAGCGCGCAGCTGGCCTTCAATCTCGTTGCGGATATCAGGGTTTTCACGCAGGAACTTGGTGGCATTAGCCTTGCCCTGACCAATCTTGTCGCCCTTGTAGCTATACCAGGCGCCAGCCTTGTCAACCAAGCCCAACTTCACACCATAATCGACGATTTCACCAATCATATTGATGCCTTCGCCGTACATAATCTGGAATTCGGTCTGCTTGAAGGGTGGAGCCACCTTGTTCTTCACCACCTTCACACGGGTCTCGTTACCCACCACTTCATCGCCATCCTTCACCGAGCCGATACGACGGATGTCCAGGCGCACAGAAGAGTAAAACTTGAGGGCATTACCGCCAGTGGTGGTCTCCGGAGAACCAAACATCACACCGATCTTCATACGAATCTGGTTAATAAAGATCGCCAGGGTGTTGGTGTTCTTAATATTGCCCGTCAGCTTGCGCAGCGCCTGGGACATCAGGCGGGCCTGCAGGCCAACATGGGAATCACCCATCTCACCCTCAATCTCAGCGCGCGGGGTCAAGGCCGCTACAGAGTCCACAACCAATACATCTACAGCACCGGAGCGCACCAGCATATCCGCCACTTCCAGGGCCTGCTCACCGGTATCGGGCTGGGAGACGATTAGCTCATCCACATTTACGCCCAGCTTCTCGGCATAAATCGGATCCAGGGCATGCTCCGCATCAACGAAAGCACAGGTGCCGCCTTTGCGCTGAGCCTCGGCAATCACTTGTAGGGTCAGGGTGGTTTTACCAGAGGACTCCGGGCCATAGATCTCGACGATACGACCGCGTGGCAGGCCGCCTATACCGAGCGCCACATCCAGGCCGAGGGAGCCAGTAGAGATTGCGGGGATGCGCTCGCGCTCTTTATCCCCCATGCGCATCACTGTGCCCTTGCCAAACTGGCGTTCGATCTGCGACAGCGCCGCCTTCAATGCCTTGTCTTTATTGGAATCCATGACCATTCCCGTATTTCTGAGCTGTGTTGAGTGGAGGCAAGCTTATCGAAGGATTACTGTATAGGCAACCAGTAATTCCGGGACAACCAGTACCATTCTTCCCAGCATAGAGTCGCAGCCCTCAAGCCGACGCAATCCCGCTGCCGCAAAGAGAAACAGACCCGATGCCCTCCAAGAATGCCCTCCTAGATAGCACGCCCTAAACGGGGTGGTCATCCAGAATTGCCAGCATACCCTTGATAGCCTCCACCACCGCTTGAGCCTGCACGGTGGCGCGATCCCCTTGAAAGTGGAAACAGCGGGCATCAATCTGAACTGGCTCCTGCCCTTCCGCATGGGCCCAGGCAATCCACACAGTCCCCACCGGCTTTTCTTCAGTGCCTCCATTGGGCCCCGCAATACCGCTTACTGCCACAGAAAGGTTGGCATCCATCATAGCCAGCACCCCACAGGCCATCTGCCGGGCAACTGGCTCACTGACCGCACCAAACTGCTTCAAGTCCTTAACGTCCACCCCCAACACACTGTGCTTGATACGATCGGCATAGCTGACGATAGAGCCGTCAAACCAATTGGACGCGCCGGAAATGGTGGTTATCGCCGCTGCAATCGCGCCACCGGTGCAAGACTCCGCAGAAGTCGCAAACCAGTGGCGCTTTCCCAGCTCCTCGCCAAGCTTCTGAGCCAACATCGTTATCTCGCCATGATCAACCATTTTTCTTCCCGTTATTTATCTCTCTCGGTAACCATCCGCCAGGGCGACGTAAATATCACCGGATGATATGCGGTAGAAGGCGGCCCTACTATCCAGCTTATAATTTTCCAGCGCCAGGCCATGGCACATAGAATATCAACTTTTTCATGGACGGAATAAAGATAATAAGATCCCAGAAGCGACAGTGTAGTTACAACAATTACAGTCAGAATAGAAATGGATTTAAAAAACTAGTTTAAAGTACAGGCCACTCAATCAAACCAAAGGAAAAAGCCTCCTATATAGATATTTAATTCTCACAGCAATTTGGCTTTTATGGCATTAAAGTCTATCTCTAAGACTCTTCCTGAAAACTTCAATAGAAACAACCCCGCAGCTGACTAAAAATTTTCCCATCACTCGTATGCGGCAAGTAGGACCGACCTCACGATAAAGGGGTAGAGCTGTCACCCCAGCACAATCGGTTATTTGTTAGGCTTTGATCGGTGCCAATAAAACACAACCAAAAAATATTTCTTCATTAAATCAACGGCACTCACTGCGATAACAAAACGCCAAACAACAATATTATTAAAACGGCATTCCTTATAAAAACCAACAAAGAAAACAAATTATGCTAGTTAAACAGTCAGCGATGGCACTGGCCATTCTTGGGATCTGTGCATCTCCATTAACCAACGCAAAAACCTTAATCTGGGAGGATAATTTCGATAATGACAGTATTGATAAGTCTATCTGGACCTGCGATGTAGGTAGCTGGGGTTGGGGCAATAATGAACTGCAAAATTACACTGATAATAGTGATAACGCCTTTATAGAAGATGGCAATCTGGTGATTCAAGCCCTGCGTAACAGTGACGGCAGTTTTACATCTGCTCGCCTAAAAACATTAGGCCGACTCTCTTATAAATACGGCTCAATAGAAGCCCGAATCAAACTACCCGACCTCAATGCCGGCCTCTGGCCAGCTTTTTGGCAGCTCGGTAATAACTATGGGCAGGCCGGTTGGCCCGCCTGTGGTGAGCTGGACATCCTCGAAGCCGGTATGGCGGAGGCACTTAATAGCGGCAGTGTAAATTCAGCTATCTCTGGCGCTTTCCATTGGCATCACGAATCCGATGACTACACCGGGCAGGCGGACTACGGCCAAAGCAAAAACCTTATTGAAGATTTTGGTTCCAGCAGCGACTTAACCGAGGACTATCATATCTTCGGCATGACCTGGACTCCCGACAGTATTACGATGTGGGTAGACGATGAAGCCAATGAGATAATCAGTATTGGGAGTGAGGATCCCGCGTTCGACGAATTTCGCCAAGAACACTTCCTGATCCTCAATCTCGCTGTGGGAGGCATTTTTCCTCAGATTTTCACCAATGAAGAAATCACTGCGCCGATGCCCGCCAAAATGTATGTGGACTATGTCCGTATTTATGATAATGACGACAGCAATTACAGCACTGAAATCACCCTGGCCAAAGACAGCGCAAAAACCGGCAACCTCGGTATATACGGTGACAATGAGAATATCACCGAATCTCTAGAACTCGGGACCGATACCGAGCTCTATGTTTGGAACAATATGGAGTCCATTGCAAGCCTTGAGGACAGTGAAGCACTGGAATTCAATATTGGTGCCGGCGACTGGTTTGGCATGGGCTTTTGGATGCACTACGACCTGAACATGATGCGCTACCAAAATGGCCACCTAAACCTACGTATCAAGACCACCAGCACCGAAACCATCGGTATTGGCATTGCCAGTACTGGCAGCGGTAGCGATACCTGGGTTGATTTGGTCGATGACGGTGAAGCTTATGGGTTAAAGCGCGATGGTGAATGGCACCAGGTTAGTATTCCGCTCAGCAAATATGCGGTGGATTTTCACACCATTAGTCAGGCCCTAATGATTCGTGGTGGCGCACCTGCAGAGGACTTCACCCTGGCCATTGATGACATTTACTTCAGTGAGGGAGAAACAAAGACCATCCCCGCTGGCATCTTTTCCCTATACAGCGAAACTGCCGAGAGCGATTCCACTTTTGAACTGGGTACCGACGGCAATCTATATGTGTGGGAAAGCACACTGGTGGAAGCTCCTCAATCCCCATTCGAGGGAGAAAAGTCCCTTTCCTACCAGTCCTCTGGAGCTGGTTGGTTTGGCATGGCATTTACCGCCGATAGCTACTACGACCTGTCCGCTTTCGACAACGATACCGCCACACTAAATTTTGCCCTCAAAACCAATAGCGATACCCCCTTCAAGATTGGTATGAAAAGTGGCAGCATCAATGATGTTGAACAAAAATGGATCGAATTTAACAGCAGCTCTGATCCCTACGACTTCATCCGTGATGGTCAATGGCATCAGGTATCCATCCCCATCAACGATTTCAGCGATGAAGTTGATATGACTAACGTGATTCAACTCTTCGAACTACTAGGAGTTGAAGGAAATATCGACGCTATTGAAATCGATGACATCTATTTTTCCAGTGGAACTACAGAGGTCAACTGCCAGCGCCCACCCCGAAAATGCCGCCCACATCATGGGCGACATAAGCATCCTAAAGGAAAATGCAAACCCTGCGGCCCCCGCCCACCGAAAAGGGCCCCAGGCACACGGTAATTAAAGGATAAGAAAAGCCAAGCTCTGTTTCTGAGCATATAGCGTCCAAGTAGTGACTCACTTAACAATGAAATAGATGAATATTCATCTATTTCATTGTCGCCCATCGTTAACGAGAACTTGTTAAGCCCTAGCACTGTAACAAGCTAGAACCGCCTAAAACAATAAGTATATATTTTCTAGACCTATCTTCTCCAACCCCAACCCCAACCCCAACCCCAACCCCAATCAAGAAGAACCAACAGAAAAACCGTTATTTCTACAAAATTTCGCAAATACAAACCTTTTTCTTTTCTCTGGGACAGGGCGAATCCCAATTACGACAGAAAGGCTCTAGGGGCTTTTATTTGGAATTTCTGTTTTGCTAGGTTTCCCAGCCGGTAACTAATTAAGCTATCAGATAAAAAACAATAAACATTCAAATCAACGGTGATACTTTTGGTCTATAACGAGATGGCCAGTGGCATCAAATATCTATCCCTCTAAGTGATTTCAGTGATGAAGTAGATATGTCTAACGTAATCCAACTATTTCGGCTCTTGGAGCTAGATGGAGAAGTCAGTGATATCAAAATCGGCAATATCTAATTATCTGGAGGCAGCGACAGCGAAGGCGATCCTGGTGGCAATACCCATAACAACGATAATTCAAGTGGATAAGATAACAGTGAAGATGGCTCCAGTAACGATGATGAACCCGGCAATAAAGACCTGAATGCCTAAGCTATCATCACCGCTATCAATGAAATTCAGCCCATCACCAATGCCAATGACCACAATACAAATACCCGCTGGGAGAGTGCTCACGGCCCGGATAGAGTCAGCTTAGCCTATGATCTTGGCACACAGCAGGCTATCAGCTCAGTAACTATCGACTGGGAAACCCCAAATGCCACCGCCTAAACCTTACTTGGCAGTACCAATGGCAATAACTGGAGCACAATCCAACCCTTTTCTGGATTAAGTGCTGGCGAACGCCGAGACTCAATCAGTGTAGACGGCAACTACCGCTACTTAAAAATTGACTGTACGCAGCGCAGCACAATGTACTGATATTCCATCTGGGAGATCAATGTTAACTAAATGAATGGAGTATCGCTTTGGGCTGGTGCCCCGTTTATTACCTGGCCGTAAAAAATTTTAGTTTCATTCAGACGGCATACTGCAACTCAATAATCCTAGGGATACCCAATAGGATAAAAACAAATATCTATTGATCCAATTATCGATAGACCATTGCCAAAATTGAACGCCCCTGATCCAAGTAACTTTGGTACAGTTCGGCAACGGGTGTAGCCAGCGCTTCTAAATCAACCCGCTCAAAGCCCAATGACAAATAAAAAGACTCTAAGTGGGCATAGGGAAATGTATAGGTATCACCACCAAAGCGCTCACCTAGCAGTGTTAACAACAGTCGAGCAACACCCTGCCCTTGATGCTCCGGGGCCACCGCAACTCCCGCCAGCAGTTTAAAGGTTTTATATCTGCGCAAGTATCCACAGCCAACTACCTCACCACGCTCGCTACGCACTACGGCACAATCCTCGTGACGTTTGGCTTTGCCACGAAATCCATGCATGCGATAGAATTTGTTTGCCAGTGGAATCTCAATATCTGCCAGCCACTGAACCCTATAAGAAGGCTGTGTGATCCCCATAAATCTGCCTGTACCCAGTAGTCAAAAATGCCCAGAGAAACCTGTAATACCTGTTTGCGTCCACCCAAAGTTTGCTATTGCAGCGCCCTGGTGAGCCTTGCCAGTACCATAAGAGTGGTGATCATACAGCACCCGCAAGAGAAGAAGCACCCATTCAATACCGGACGCATGACACACCTATGCCTGAGTAACAGCGAGCTGATGGTTGCTGAAACGTTATCTAAGTACCAGTTAGATACCCTGCTCAGTGACTCTTCAGCACTACTTTACCCTTCACTGGAATGGCTACCTGACAGTACCGAACTCGATGAGAATCGTCATTTAAGGGAAAAATCCAGCAACAGGCAAGCAACCATCAAACAGCTAATCGTGATCGATGCTACCTGGAAGAAATCAAAAAGAATTCTCCACCTAAACCCTTTGTTGCAAAAACTTCCACGAATCAACCTTACTGGTGGTCTGGAATCAAATTACAAAATCCGCAAGACCTCTATTGCTGATGGCCTATCAACCATTGAGAGTATCGCCACTGCAATGCAACTGCTCGAGCAAAGTGATATTTATTTAAGATTACTGGAGCCATTCGAAAAAATGATTGCTTTGCAACAGAGAAGTTACACTGTCGAGCCAGCCTGAAAATTAGCTCAGCTGATAAACCATAGCTATCCAATAGTTTCTTGAATCACTCACATGTGTTCTCAATTTTTCTCATAGAAGGGCTTGTCTAACCCATACCCCACGACGGCCAAAATTGCCAACCCCATTTTGTATTTAACCACCACTCACACTCCGGGAAAATAGATTTATTACTATAACCCCCAAGACGATAAGAGCTATACCTAAAGCCGCTCCCCAATCAAGCCTTTGCCCAAAGAAAACAAAGCCGACCAGAGTAATTAGCGCAACACCTACCCCAGACCACACTGCATACGCGACACCAACTGGAATGGTCTTCAATGAAATAGAGAGCAAATAAAATGCAATACCATAAGATATGACCACTATTATCGATGGAATAACCTTAGAGAACCCATCTGAGTTTTTTAGAAATGACGTACCCACGACTTCAGCAACAATCGCCATGGAGAGATAAACCCAATGTGACATTCAATCTTCCTATTTAAATAGCTAACCAGATTCTGGAAAACAGATCATTCTTTCTATGCTGGCCCACATACGAATGTGACCACATCAATACACGCAGGCCGAATACTCAACCATGATTCTATTGAAACTCTACTTGCAATAATAAGAACAAATATTTAACCACTACTGAGGAGCATTACATTTGGATACCTTTCACTTGCCCATTCATGACATAAATCGGAAAGAGATTACGTTAAATCTTCTCGGCAATCACAGAGGGTACAAATATAGCAGCTTTCCTGCACCTACTTTCGGAGCCTGGAAAAAGTGCCCCTTCGAATCCGCCTTCAATCAAGACTTCTCTAACAAAAACACTATATTTAAGTGGATATAAAAAAAACCATCCTAAATTCTCAACCACCTTTAATGATCTTATTGGACTAACTCCACCCCAACAATTTTAGATCCCAGGGGTAAGGTAGGAAACCTATACCGCTTATAGATTTACATGCTCGCCGTATCGTTAGGCGAGCCCTTTTAGGGCAACCAGATACAATATCAACTAAAAAAGCGCTGGAAATGTCCTGGGAGCAGCGAGGAAAGCCTACTAGAGCTATTTTCCACTTGGGTTAAAGCAGACAGTATACCACTCATCAGTTTCACCAAAGGCTTTAGTCTTACCGAATGGCCCAGAGCATGAGTCGGCGTGGAAATTACTGAGATAATGCGCCAATGGAAAGACTGTTTCGGAGTCTGAAAAGTGAATGGATACCTTCTCTCGGTTACACCTCTATCACAGAAGCAAGCCGAATATCAGTCATTACTTGATGACTTACTACAACTGGGAGCGTCCCCACCAACACAATGACGGATTACCGCCTGCAAAAGCGAAAGAAAAACTTAACTTACTGTCCGGAAATAGTTGACCACTACATACCCAACTTATCAAGGTCAGGGGTTGGGAAGAATTGTGATGGAACACATTATGTCTTACTTGGATCGTGAGGCGCTTCCCTCTGCTTATATTACCATCATGGCCGATGTCCCTGAATTATATAAAAAATTTGGTTTTGAATTGAGTAGCCCAAATACAGAGGGTATGCACCTGATTAAGTAGCTTGTATAAAAGTTGCCGGTAGTTACCAAATTGGCTTTCTAATTACTCTGGAGAGTACTGCTATAGCTAGCAGTAAACTGCTTTGATAATGGCTGATGGTGACCTTTGTTAAATAGATGTGTGGTAGCTATTATTGAGGTTTCCAGAGCTCACTGTAGAAGTTCTAATATGGCTAACTCTCAAAAATATACTAACTCGGTTTATACCTGTTTACTTGGAATATGTTTTTAAGTTTCATGGCTCCTGGGATTCTGCTGTCAGGCTGGTGTTCAAATTTCAAATTAAGTCGCATGCTCTCCACCTCTGTCACAGTTAGTGACATGAGTAAATTTATAACCGCTCACTAAACGCCAGTTTTAAGCCGAGCGCGGCAAAGCTGCTGGCAAAAAATTTCTGCATGTTGATGCTTGCTCTTTTAGAGCTTGTTATAAACTTGCTGAAAAGACCTGACATTAAACCGTATACTATAAATACTACGAAAGTCATTAGCATAAACATGGTGCCTAGGACCAGCATGTAAGTTAGAGCACTATTGGCTGTAGCCGGAATGAATTGCGGCAAGAATGCAAGAAAGAAGATTGAGAGTTTAGGGTTTAAAATGTTTAGCAGGAACCCTTTTAAGACAATGTCAGTAATTTTTTTCTTGGTCTTTTGCTCATTTGCAGATAGAAAGGTGGATGATTTCCACATTTGCCAGGCGAGATAGAGTAAATAGGCAGAGCCAGCATACTTTATGATCTGAAAAGCAAGTGCGCTGGTATGAAAGATGGCGGCGAGACCAAATGCACTGGCCAGTAGCGCTGGAATAATGCCAAGGGTGCAACCAAGTGCGGCATAAAGGCTGGCCCGCTTACCCACAAAGAGCCCAGTAGCAACGGTATATAAAACGCCTGTACCTGGAATCAAAACTACAATCAGAGAAGTTATTAAAAACTCAACAGAAACCATTCTATGTTCCCATTCCTTGGGGAGGGCTAATTGTTAAATGATAAACTATCAATTTTGCATAGGTTTTGCACGAGAATATTGCATGGTGATCTGTTTAAGTTTCAAATAAGTAAAGCTGAATTGGTCAGCCCCGTAAAAGCCATTCCAGTTTTGAAGTTTAGTAGGCTTGATAATGGCTTTGGATATAATTATCTCACTTTAGACTTTTAATCGGCATCCGTGCCTTTTACGATTCCAAGTGTGTTGTTTTATTTATATAGCTTATTGATTACTTGGGGATTGTTCAGTATGAGAGTTGGATTGATAATTAGTCATCAAGAACAAAATTGTTTTCTGGGTTGTAGTAGCAGAAATCTCGATCCAGATTTTTGCGGAAGCAATAGGGGTCCTTTGGGGCAGAATCCTCCCAAAGCCCTAGATTAGAGTAGTAGGCAATATCCTGCTCAAGTTCAAACTTGTTTCCGCAGTAGTAGGCGTAATTCCAGGCGGCTCCCCGTGCAACCATTTCCTGGTTGATGTTATAGCCGTTGACGAAAAGATAGCCTGTTTCCCTGCCATATTGGTCCCTCCCTGTTGATTGAAAATCTACTGGGCCATATGACAATAAGTCGATCAATGTTTGCGTTGATTCTGGCCCATGGGATTGAGTGCTAGGATAGGTTTCCGGTGCATCAATACATTGTAGGCGTATCTCTGTGTACTCACTTCCAATATAACCGTGAACTGTATCACCATCTATGATCTGAAAATTGGTGAGTGGCGCGGCTTGTAATGTGGTAGAGAATACACACAACAAAAGTAGTTTTTTCATTAGGTCTTATCCTGATTGTCATTGGCTGTGCGCAGGATAAGGGCCGGTTATGACGTGCTTATTGAGTGTTTGTGATAGAAAAAATTACTTTTTATTAAGGAAAGGATGATAGCTTTGAATAGATAATTTCTTACTATGTAAAATGTTTATGTCTCTGTTTGTTTTCTTTGATTATCTGGGCCCCTTCTATTTAAGAGCCCAGCGGTGTGTGTAAATTTAGAGAAAGTAGAGCTAGGTGTAGAGCTCGGTTATGAAAACCTGGACTATATGTTTTGCTCTCTTGATTTCTCTGTATTCTCAATGATTGTTTTTCTGAACAGCCCAGAGTAAAAACTCCCGGTTGCCGTCCCCACCTTTAATCGGGCTATCAATATATTTTTTCACCTCAAGGCCTAGTTCATCACATAAAGCTGTAATCTTTTCTCGTACCTGGGGATAGAGCTTTTCGTCACGCACCAACCCTCCTTTACCAATGCCCTCAGGTCCCACTTCAAACTGTGGCTTTACCAGGGTTAACAATTGGCCTTTGGGTTTCAGTAGGGATGGTAGTTGCGGGAGTATCAGTGTTTGAGAAATAAAGGATACATCCATAACGATGGCATCAAAGCCGTTATCTGCGTAGGGAGAAAGGTGTGATGCTTCTAAATGGCGTGCATTAACTCCCTCAAACAGGTGCATGCGTGGATCGTCCAGTAACTTCTTAGCAAGTTGGTCCCGCCCAACATCCACCCCCACTACGGAAGTAGCACCTCTCTGTAACAGGCAGTCACTAAAGCCACCGGTAGAGCAACCCACATCCAGGGCATGCCAGCCATGAGGGTTTAAACCCGTTTGGTCGAGAATTGCGGCGAGTTTTAGGCCGGCGCGGGAAACATATTGGTCTTCGGGCAGTGTTGTGACCTCCAGGCTGCAGTCCTCTCTGACAGACTGGCTGGCTTTGCGCGCCGGTTCCATGGGGCCGCCTTCCGATAGCATGACCCGGCCGGCATCGACCAGCTTCTTGGCGTGGGTGCGGGAATTGACGAGTTTTCTCTGTACAAGCAGTTGGTCCAATCGGGTCATGTTTTGCTACTGGGTCCTGTCAATATGGTTAAGAATACAGTGGCCATGCTAACCTCTGGCTCCCATAGGTAGAAGTGTGGCCCCGCATCTAGTAGGGCTAATCTTTAGGAAAGAGGATGTTTGTCGATGGCAAAAAGCGTTCTGAACAAGTTCAAGATTCGCAAAGGAAAGGTTTTTGAGGCGCCTTTAGAAGAGGCATTTGGGCGCCTGGTGACACCTTTCGAAGAGTTTATCCATCGACAAAGCAGCAGTGGCATTTTACTCATGCTCTCCGCACTGGCGGCGTTGATTATCGCAAATTCCCCTCTGGAAGATGCCTATAAGCACCTACTACATATGCCCATTAGCTTAAATGCAGGGGATTGGGAGTTTTCTTTATCTCTGCACCATTGGATTAATGATGGCTTGATGGCGATCTTCTTTTTCCTGGTGGGATTGGAATTAAAACGCGAATTTATGGTGGGGGAGTTGTCCGATTTACGTCAGGCGGTTCTCCCGGTGATGGCGGCTATCGGCGGCATGGTGGTGCCGGCATTGATATATGCGGCTTTTAATGCCGGTGGCGAGGCGGAGCGTGGCTGGGGCATTCCCATGGCGACGGATATCGCTTTTGCTGTGGGTTGTATTGCGCTACTGGGCAACCGGGTTCCCCGTGCCGTGGTAACTTTTCTGGTTGCGCTGGCGATTGTGGACGACCTGGGTGCCATCCTGGTAATAGCCATCTGGTACACCGAACAGGTCAATGTGGCGGCGCTTATCGCTGCGGGTTGTCTGATCGTGATTATGTGGTTGCTTAAGGCCGCAGGTGTGCGCAACTCCCCCGCTTATGTGTTCGTGGGAATTCTGTTGTGGTATGAGTTTTATCTGGCTGGGGTACATGCCACCATCGCGGGTGTCATTACCGCCATGGCGCTGCCGGCCAAACCTAAATACGATCCGGTGGCCTTTAGTACTTTTGTAAAAGATATCATCCGCAGTTTCGACCGCTGTTTTCGCCCCGGTGACAAAATTATTGCCAACGATGCCCTGCGCGCGCGGGTTATGGCGTTAGGCAATGGTGTAAACCTGGCGCAATCTCCCTTGCAGCGTATGGAAACCCGCCTGCACATTCCCGTGGGCTTCCTGGTAATCCCGATCTTTGCCCTGGCCAATGCGGGAATTCCTTTCGACAGCTTTACCAGCTCCGCTGCAGTGTTCAATCCTGTGACCCTCGGGGTTATCGCTGGCCTGGTGTTCGGTAAACTCATTGGGATTGTGGGCGCCACCTGGATCGGTTGGAAATTGGGCTTGGGCAAGTTGCCCAAGCTGGCCAGTTTCCAGCACATTGTCGGTGTGGCACTGCTCGGCGGTATCGGTTTTACCATGTCGATCTTTATCTCCGAGCTGGCCTTTAGCGGCGAGGGTGACCTGCTGATTCAGGCCAAGGCGGGCATTTTGATTGCGTCCGTAATTGCCGGTATCGCTGGCTTCCTGGTACTGCGCGCTGCGCCGGTTTCTGAGGAGTTTGATGCCCAGGCAGATGATGAGGACGTCGAGCAAGGGGAGGATAGCGGGGACCAGCCGGAGAGCACCGAGAAGGGAGGTAACGCCACCCAGGAGAACCCCGGTCGCCAGAGCTGAGGCTCTTACCCGGCAGGCCCCACCATTTTTTGGGGGGCCTGGTCTCCCTAAGTTGCCAGCCCGGTAAATTAAGAAATAAGAAATCAACTCTAAGAGAAACAATAATGAAACGAGTGGTAAAGGCGGCGCGCCTGCTGCCTATACTGGCCGCACCATTATTCCTTGCAGCCTGTGAGGGTAAATCATCCCAGGAGCCAAAGTTGCAGAAAGGGACAGGTGTCGAGGCGGTATCGGCCGCAAATGCCGCAGATAAAGGGAAAGGGGGTATGGCGATGGACACTGTGGCCAGGGACTATGTTGCCCTGGTGCTGGAATTGGGTAATCACGACAAGAGTTATGTCGATGCCTATTATGGCCCGGTGCAGTGGCGAGCGCAGGCGGAGCAGAGCCAGGCCAGCCCGGCGGATATTGCCAAACGCGGTAGCGCCCTGATCGCTCAGCTACCCGGGGAGGGCGCGGCGGATGGTTCCCCTGACGGTCTGCGCCTGCACTACCTGCGAACTCAGTTGGCTGCACTAGTGGCACACGCCCGCAGCCTTGCTGGCGAAAGCGAGCGCAACTTTGCCAAAGAAGCCCGCGAACTCTATGACACCGAGCCCCCCAGGCAGGATTTCTCCAGTTTCGACCTGCTTTTGCAGGAGTTGAATGAACTGTTGCCCGGAGAGGAGCCTCTGAGTGCGCGAGTGCAGGCGTTTCGCCAGCAGTATGAAATTCCTGCGGATAAGCTCCAGGGGGTTTTTGATGCGGCGATTGCAGAGTGTCGCCTGCGTACCAAGCAGTATATCCCGTTGCCGCAGGATGAAAATTTTGCCCTGGAGTATGTCAGTGACAAACCCTGGAGCGGTTACAACTGGTATCAAGGGGGTGCGCATAGCCTGATACAGGTGAATCGCGGTTTGCCGATCACCATTGATCGCGCTATCGACCTGGGCTGCCATGAGGGCTACCCGGGCCATCACACTTATAACGCTCTGTTGGAGCAGACTCTGGTCAAAGAGCGCGGCTGGGTGGAATACAGCGTATACCCGCTGTTCAGCCCCCAATCTCTGATTGCCGAGGGCAGTGCCAACTACGGTATCGATTTGGCCTTCCCCGGAGAGGAGAAAACTCGCTTCGAGATGGAAGTACTCTATCCCCTCGCTGGACTGGACCCGCAAAGTGCGCAGAAATATGACCGGGTGATGGCTCTGGTGGATAAGCTCAGTTTTGCCGGCAATGAAATTGCGCGCCAGTATATCGATGGTGAAATTGCCGCTGATCAAGTGGCGGCACTATTTGAAAAATACACTCTGATGAGCCCGGCTAAGGCAAAACAGCGCAAAGATTTTGTCGACGCCTACGGTGCCTATGTGATCAATTACAACTGGGGCAAGAAGTTGGTGGCGGATTATGTGGAGCGGGATACCAACAGCGCAGAAGAGCGCTGGCAGCGCTTCGCTAAGCTGTTGTCTTCGCCGCGCTTACCCTCCTCGCTGGATTGGTAGGACCCAATGATGCAAAGAGCGGAACTGAGAAGCTATCTACTCGCCCGGCCCGAAGTGATCGAAGATTTCCCTTTTGGTCCAGAGGTTGCGGTGTACAAGATCAAGGGGCGTATGTTCGCCACTCTCAGCCGCTATCGCGAAGTAGATGCCACCAATTTGAAGTGCGATCCCGATGAGGCCCAGGCCCTGCGGGATATATTTCCCGGTGTGTTACCGGGTTACCATATGAACAAGAAGCACTGGAATACTGTATTGCTCGATGGCACAGTGCCGGATTATGAAATTGAGCGGATGGCGGATCGCTCCTATGGCCTGGTGGTAAAGGGGCTGCGCAAAGTTGAGCGGGAATCCCTTGAGCTGGCTTACGGCACGGATTCCCTCTATCGCTAGAACAACAGCAGAATAGCAAGACATTACTCAGGAGAGTTTGTGAACGATTTTATTGTCGATGTAACGGCAGAAAACGCCCAGCAGGTACTCATCGAAGAATCCATGAATCGCCCGGTCCTGGTGGATTTTTGGGCCGATTGGTGCGAACCGTGCAAACAGTTAATGCCGGTTTTGGAAAAGCTCGCGAATGAATACGCGGGTCAGTTTCTCCTGGCCAAAGTGAATGCCGACACCGAGCAGATGATCGCCGGCCAGCTGGGGGTGCGCAGCCTACCCACAGTCATGCTGCTTAAAGAGGGGCAGCCGGTGGATGGCTTTGCCGGGGCGCAGCCGGAAAGCCAGATCCGCGAAATGCTCGATAAATATCTGCCAAAACCCTGGGATATCAAACTGCAGCAGGCCCAAGCCCTGATCGGCGAGGGTAAAGTGGATGAAGCCCTGCCGTTGTTGCGCCAGGCGTATACCGAGTCCTCCGAGCGGGTGGATATCGCCAAGCAGTTGGCGGCGTTATTACTCGATCAAAACCGCGCACAAGAAGCGGAAACGGTGCTCGGTAAAATCCTTCTGGCGGATCAGGATGCGGAATACCAGCGCTTAATGGCTCAGTTGGAATTGAAGCAAAAGGCGGCGGATACACCGGAAATACAGGCGCTGCAAAAAGCCTTGGAGCAAAACCCACAAGATTACGATTCTGCCTATAAGCTGGCGGTGCAGTACAGCCAGGCTAACCGTCATCAGGAAGCCTTGGAGCTGTTGCTGGATATCCTGCGCAAGGATATGAATTTTGCCGATGGTGCGGCCAAGCAGGCATTTCTCGATATCGTGAAAAGCTTGGGTGCCGGCGACCCTATCGCCACCCAATATCAGCGCAAACTGATGACGTTGTTGTTCTAAAGCGTTTCAATCGTATTGCACTGCAAAGGGGCCCTGACGGCCCCTTTGCTTTACCCACCTTTAAAAAGTGAATAATCGGAATGCATAAGCTCTGCATCTATATACCCGCAACGCATCTGGAAGTTGTGAAACAAGCCCTGTTTGACGCCGGAGCCGGCAGAATTGGAGATTACGACAGTTGTTGCTGGCAGGTTTTGGGTGTTGGCCAGTTTCGTCCATTAGAGGGTAGCCAGCCATTTATTGGCGAATCCGGTCAGGTAGAGCAAGTAGAGGAATATCGGGTTGAGATGGTGTGTGCCGATGAGTCTGTAGATGCGGCCCTTGAGGCCCTTTACCAGGCGCATCCCTATGAAGAGCCGGCTTTCGATCTCTGGCACCTGGATAGCCGTTGTGGCGGTAAAAATCTCTAAAAGCAGGATATGAGCGATATCCTGCTATTCGCATGAGAGGGTTTTAGAGGTTATCCAGTGCCTGTTGGCGCTGCTGGCTCTTTTCTTTTAGTGCCTGAACCTCTTTCAGGATCTGAGTGATTCGGTTTTCGCTTCCGCTATTTTCCTGCAGAGGTTGCGCTTGGGGCTCTTGCGGCTGCATATCGCTAACGGTCTGGCTGGCGGGCAGGGTATTGATGGGTTTTACCTGGTGGATACGCACATCGGCATCCATTCCTTCGGGTATCGAATCGGAGAAGTGCCAATTACCTTCACTGTCTTGCCAGCTAAAGACTTCTCTGGTCGGTTTGTTTTGCTCTTCCGGCAAAAGGCCACTGGATTCCACCAGGGTTTCCAATTGCTCGGCCGATTTCTGTGTGCTGTCGCTCACCGCTTGAAAGGCGCGCTGGCCTTGCTGGCGGACTGAGTCCAGGGTTTGTTGATCTGGAAGCCAGTCTTGGGGAGACATTATCGGCTTGCCGTCGGGGCCAGGAATAATCATGGGCAAGCCCACCCCCACCAATAGCAGGACAGCAAGCATGTAGGCGTATTTCATCGGAACATCCTTTTAATATTTATTGGCGGGCAGGGGGATTCTTCTCTCAACCTGCGCCCCTGCTCAGTGCGCTACTTGCAATGCGGCTTGTGCGACTAAAGTTTTCGCGAAATAACACCGCGGTGCAGCTGGTATTGCCCCTGTTGGGTGTCGGCGAAATAGTGCTTTAGGGTCTTGTGCATAATCGGGAAGGCGATTTCATCCCAGGGAATTTCCTCCTGCCGAAATAGCGACACTTCTAATGACTCAGGCCCTGGACCAAAATTGGTATCGGTGAGTTCTCCGCGATACATCAGGTAGACCTGATTGATATGGGGAATGTCGTAAATAGAATAGAGTTCATCCACACGAATACTGGCGCGAGCTTCCTCCCAAGATTCCCGCAGAGCTCCTTCTTCACTGGTTTCCCCGTTTTCCATGAAACCGGCCGGCAGGGTCCACAGCCCAAGGCGTGGCTCAATGGCACGTTTACACAGTAGGACCCGGTCTTCCAAATAGGGCAAAACACCGACGATCACACGGGGGTTGATGTAGTGAATGGTGCCGCAATTGCCACATAGGTGGCGTGGGCGGTCATCCCCTTTGGGAATGGAAAATGTGACGGCATTGCTGCCGCATTGGCTACAGAATTTCATGACGTCAGTATACCTATGCAAGATTCCAGCGCCAGCTTCCAGCTTTTTGACGCCTATAGTTGTTAAAGGTGTTAAAGATGTTGAAGTTCATAAGGCGGTGCCAGCTTCACTATGGCGCGTATTTTATTTTTTGGACTTATAGTGATCGTTTTGTCGGCCTGTGGCGGCAAAGACGATGAAGAAAAGGCACCACCACCGCCACCTGTAGAGGTGTTGGTGGTGCGTGAGCAGCCTGTCATTCCGCGCTTTGAATTTGTCGGCCGTGTGGAGGCCACCGATGAGTTTAAGGTGCGTCCCCGTGTGGAAGGTTATATCCAGAGTCGTGATTTCAGGGAAGGGGAAACCGTCAAAGAGGGGCGCCTGTTATTTGAAATAGACCCACGCCCGTTTATCGCCGAGCTGGATAACCAGAGCGCTAACCTGGAGCGCGCCGAGGCCTCTCTACGCATTGCAGAACGCAATTATCGTCGTGGTCGTAAACTGGTGGCTACGGGGGCCATCAGCCAAGTACAGATGGATGAACTGCTGGGCACTTTCGAAGAGGCCAAGTCCCAGGTAGATGCCGATCGTGCCAAAGTGGAAAGTGCTCGGCTGGATCTCTCCTACACAAAGATTTATGCGCCACTTACCGGCCGTATTGGCCGCACACAATATACCGAGGGCTCCCTGGTGGGGCCCAACTCGGACCCACTCACCACCATCGTCAAGATGGACCCGATCTATGTACTGTTTGAGGTTCCCGAGAATCAGCTCTACGCCGTGCAGGTGGATGCCGAGCGCCGCCGCAGGGAGGGGCTGCCCCCTACGAAGCTGGATGTGCGCATAGAACTGCCGGATGGCAACTATTACCCCTACGAGGGGCGGATTGTATTTATCGACAACCAGATAGACCCAAATACCGGCTCTGTCGCGGTGCGCGCGCTTTTTCCCAACCCGGGCAGCCTGTTGGTACAGGGGCAGTTTGCGCGGGTTTCCATCCGTCTGTATGCCGGCAGCGAGGCACTGAAGCCGTTGGTGCCGCAATCGGCAGTGATGGAGGACATGCAGGGGCGCTATCTCTTCGTGCTGGGCAAGAAAAATATCGCGGAAAAACGTTATGTCACCTTGGGGCAGCGGGAGGGCGAGTTATGGGCGGTAAATCACGGACTGGTTGCCGGTGAGTCGGTGATCGTCAATGGCCTGCAGCGGGTTGTTGCGGGCAAACCGGTCACTCCCCAGAACACCCCGCGGGATCCCTACGATGTGACAGAAAAGCCCGCGGAGCCCGCACTTGGCGGCGGCTCGCCTGTGAAGAAGCCGACTTCTAAACAGCCAATTGGCAGTGGGCAGGGGACGCTATTGCCCGACGACCTGGAACTTCCTGAAAGTGCACCTGATGCTGGAAAGGAGAGTGAACGTCACCGATACGAGGGAGAAGTGGATGATTACAAGTAGCCCGCTCGGGGCGGGGGGCACTTAGCGCTTTTATGATCAGTGCCTTTTGTATACGGCGGCCCCGCTTCGCCTTTGTCATCTCTATACTGATCTCCCTCGCGGGTATCCTCTCGCTGCCATTATTACCGGTGGCCCAATTTCCGGAAATTACTCCGGCCACCATTAATGTTGCTGCCAATTACGCTGGAGCCAGCGCCGAAGTCGTGCGCGATAGTGTTGCTGTGCCCATCGAATCCCAGGTAAATGGGGTGGAGGGCATGGAATATATGTCTTCCACTAGTGGCAACGACGGTTCTTACAGTCTTACGGTAACGTTTAAGTCCGGCTATGACGATGACATCGCCCAGGTCAATGTACAGAACCGTGTAGAACAGGCCACGCCGCAGTTGCCAGAGGATGTGAAGCGCGATGGCGTGGTGGTGTCCAAGCAGAGCACCACTTTGCTTCTGGTTGTGAACTTGTTCTCCCCGGATCAAAAATTCGACGAGCTGTTCCTGGCTAATTACGCGGAAATTTATTTAAAAGATGAGTTGGCACGCGTATTGGGGGTGAGCAGCGTAGTGATTTTTGGTTCGCGCAATTACGCCATGCGCCTGTGGTTGGACCCGAACCGGATGGCCTCACTGGATGTCACCACCCAGGACGTCATCAGCGCGGTACAGGCGCAAAATGTGCAGGTGGCCGCGGGGCAAATCGGCTCCCCTCCCATCCGCAAGGATCAGCAATTTCAATACAACATCCTGGTGCAGGGTCGCTTGGTTGATCCCAAGGAGTTTGAGGATATTACCATCCGTGCCAAGCCCGATGGCGCCATGGTTAAGGTGAAAGATGTGGCGCGAGTGGAATTGGGCAGTGAGTCCTATTCCTCCTATGGACAATTAGATAACCAGGCGTCGGCGGTAATTGGTGTTTACCAGCTGCCAGAAGCCAATGCGATCGATGTGGCCGATCGTATAAAAGCCAAGGTCAAGGAGTTATCCCAACGTTTTCCTGATGGCTTGAAGGCGGAGATTCTCTACGACACTACCCTGTTTGTGCAGGCCTCTATCAAGGAGGTTGTGCAAACACTATTTATCGCCCTGATCCTGGTCATCGCGGTGGTCTTTCTATTTTTACAGGATTGGCGTTCCACCCTGATCCCCGCCATTGCTATTCCAGTCTCTCTGGTAGGCACTTTTGCCCTGATGCTGGCCTTTGGCATGACCATTAATACCATCACCCTATTTGCCCTGATCCTGGCAATTGGCATTGTGGTGGACGATGCAATTATTGTGGTGGAAAACACCCAGCGGTTAATGGGCGAGGGGCTGACGCCAAAAGAGGCTGCACTGCAGTCCATGCGCGAAGTCACCGGCCCGGTAATTGCCACTACTTTAGTGCTATTTGCGGTCTTCGTACCGGTCATGCTGATGCCGGGTATCACCGGGAAAATGTACCAGCAATTTGCCGTTACCATTTCCATGTCGGTAGCGATCTCCTCCCTCAATGCGCTAACCCTGAGCCCGGCACTATGCGCCAGTATTCTCAAAGCGGGAAAGGAAGGTGAAATAGCCGGGGTTACAGAGACCGGCGTTTTTGGTTTTTTCAACCGCGGGCTACATCGCTCCACCAATTTCTATGTAGGCATGGTAAAAGCCTGCGTAAAAATCCCTTTGATGGGAATTATCTCCATTATTGGTATTTTCCTACTGGCCTTTTGGCTGTTTAGCAGTATTCCCACAGGGTTTATTCCCGATGAGGACCAGGGCACTTTTATGCTGCATGTGCAGCTGCCGGATGGCTCCTCCCTCGAGCGCACCGGACCGGTTGTTAACCAGGTAACGGATATATTGTTAGAAGAGCCAGCCATGGCTCATGTGGTGGGGGTGCCCGGTTACAACCTGCTGACCAGCAGTGTCTCCTCCAATACCGCTATGATGTTTGCCGTATTAAAACCCTGGGATGATCGCCCCAATAAAGAGGACCACCAGTTCGCTATTATGCAGCGGGTGCAGAATAAATTGGCGCAGATCCCCAATGCGCAAATTATGCCATTTGCTATTCCCCCCCTGCCGGGTATCGGCACTGTGGGAGGTTTTGAGTTTGTATTGGAGGACTTGCAGGGCCGCAGTATTACGGAGTTATCCCAGGTTTTGTTTGATTTGCTGGGCGCTGCTAATCAGCGTACGGAAATCTCCCAGGCTTTTACCAGTTTTCAGGCATCTACACCGCAACTGGAATTAAAGATCGACAAGGAAAAGGCCCATGTGCTTGGTGTGCCCCTGCCGGAGGTTTACTCCACTTTGCAGACATTTCTGGGTGGCTATTACATTAATGATTTTAATTTATATGGCAAAGTGTTTCGTGTTATCGCCCAGGCGGATGCGCAGTTTCGCGATGATGAACAAAACCTGGCGGGCTTTTATGTGCGTGCCAATAGTGGTGGCTTGGTACCGATCACTTCAGTTTCCACTATTGAACCTGTTGTGGCTCCGCAAACCATCACCCGATACAACCTCTATAACAGCGTGACAATCAACGGTGCCCCAGCGCCCGGTTATTCCAGCGGTCAGGCCATGGATACTATGGAGGAACTGGCTTCCAGGCTGCCCGAGGGTTACGGCTATGAATGGACCGGGATCAGTTTGCAGGAGGTTACCTCGGGCAATCTGGCTCCTATCCTGTTCAGTCTGGCCATTGTCTTTGTGTACCTGTTTCTTGTAGCCCAGTATGAGAGTTGGAGCATCCCCTTCGCCGTGCTTTTGTGTGTGCCTATTGCTATTTGCGGTGCCATGTTGGTGGTGTGGCTGGCGGGCTCCATTAATAATCTCTATACCCAGATCGGTCTGGTATTGTTAATTGGTATGGCGGCGAAGAGCGCCATTCTGATTGTGGAATTTGCTTGTGTAGAGCGCGATAAAGGCAAATCCATTGCCGAATCCGCTATCTCCGCCACCCGCTTGCGTTTCAGGGCAGTATTGATGACGGCAATGTCTTTTATTCTTGGGGTGATACCGTTATTGGTGGCCACAGGCGCAGGTGCTGTGAGCCGTATCTCACTGGGTTTGGTGGTATTTGGCGGTATGCTGGCAGCCAGTCTGTTTGCCACCCTATTGGTGCCGGTGTATTACGCGCTGGTGCAGGCGATTAGAGAGAAGCTCAAAGGGGGTTATACCCCTCAGGCCCAGCAGGACACAGCTAGGGTTGAGCGGCAGTAACTGGCAGGGAGTCGCAAATGGAAATTGCGGCATACAACTCGGTGTTATCGCCGGGAATTAGTATGATGAAAGTTAGGGAGCCTTCGCTGTAAGGAGGCAAGGCAAGTGTATATGTTATCGATTATTGAGAAAAAGATTTCCCAGCAGATTGAGGAATTGGAGGCTGGTGTCCCAACAGGGTCGGAATTGTATGGCCATGCCGCCGTGTTGATTGCACTCACCGAAGAGCCGGACCCCCATGTAGTACTGACCAAGCGCGCCGATACGCTCTCGACCCACTCCGGTGAGGTCTCCCTGCCAGGTGGGCGCTGGGACGCCACCGACCCCTCATTGCAGTACACTGCCTTGCGCGAGGCAGAAGAGGAAGTGGCTCTTCCCATGAGCCAAGTGCGGATGCTTGGCCCCCTGTGGCCCCGCACCACACGTTGGCAGGTACATGTTACGCCTTGGGTGGGGGTCATCCCACCGGATACTCATCTCAGTCCAAACCCTGGTGAGCTGGACGCAATTTTTCGTGTGCCCTTGTCGTTTTTTCTCGCCGATCCTCGCATCCGTACAGATCGAGTCACTATTGATGATCAGCCTATTTATTTGCCTGCCTATCAGTTTGGTGACTACGAAATCTGGGGTTTTACCGCCGGAGTGTTAACCGAGTTTCTGGTAAAAATACTGGGGGCCCCTATTGGACGCAGGGATGATGTGCCATTGAGGACATTGAATTAATCCTGCCTCGGGTGAGTACTTTACAATTTGGGATGTTTTGGTTCCTGCCATCTTGGCTGTTTTAATCTGACATCAGTTCACCCAGATCCTTCCAAGCATCCTCCAATAGACTTAGATAATCGCGAGTGTCGGGATCCGCAGTGACCATTGGAAAGTCAGGATCTCCCGGTAGGTTAGCCACATCACCACGTCGGCGTTGGAATAACCAATTGCCATCCATCTTGACCAGCTCATCCCGGTACTCTGCGGCTACAGCAACACGATAACCAGATCGAGTCGCCAAGATAAACACGGTGGTTGCATTGCCTGAGGCAGATTGTCCATCTTCCGAAATATGATGTAGTGGCGAGCAAGTGATATGTCGGCCTCCCAGCTTACTGTGGATTACTGCATAGCGCTCTAGTTTTTCCCTTCCTTTAATCACACGGTTGTCATACTCGAAGCGGCCGTCAGGTGTAAATAGTGACGCCCAGCCATGGGCATCACGGTTATCAATGGTTAAGGTGTAACGAGCGAGTAGGTCACTAATTGCAAATCGGTCCTTGCATAATTGAATATCATTCATCGTTCTAACCTGGAGCTTGATGTGAGGGGGTGTTAATGAAAATTGCTTTCACTGCGGGGTTCAGGGGGGGCTACCGCAAGAGCTCTCCTCAACCTAAATATAAGTGTATTTGATACATCTTTAGTCTTTGTTGTCATTTTTTATCACCATACTTCCTTCTCATAGGCGTCGGTCTAATATTGATGATCGTCCCTTTTTTATAAAGGTTAAATGGTTTAGGGATTGCGTAATCTGGTTTTTGAAGCAGGAATATTATTGGAATTCCAAATTGGAATATTGGTCTCATCAATTGCGGGGATGAAAGTGACACCTCGGTAAGATTATTTAATTGGTCTGCTTGGGCTTGTGAAATTCCTCTAAAATTTAATTTATAGTTAAAGAGGTTTAGGTGGAATAGGTTTGGGTGAGTTCTGTTTAAGTGAAAGATATCTAGATAATGGAGGTGTAGACAAAAGAAGGTCCGCTAAGAGCCACTTTGCAGTCTTAGAGTAAATCCAAAAAATATATTATTCTTGCTTAATGCCATAAATGGACAGCTTAAGGATAAGCGTGCCATGCAGAATGAGTTTATACAGGACAGCCCCAAGAAGCCGCTTTTTGATTGGGTGGCAAAGACTGAGAATTTTCCGTCCAAAGAACGTTGGCGTCGCTGGAAAGAGCTGATGGAAGTCAGTCTGCCCTACCGCTGTGAATTGCTGCTTAAGTCCCATCACAGTCGCGATTACTTTGGAGAGTTTGCAGTTTCTGCCAATCCTGATACCGGCGATTCTTTTGCCCGTGCCTGTTTCTCTGGAAACTCGTTTCGACGATCAATTAATCATCTAAGTGATGGTTATGCGAATTACACATTGATTTATTTACTGTCGGGGCGTGGCGCCATACAGCGTGGTAAGTCTTTTACTCCGATGAATCCGGGCGGCCTCTATCTGGTAGATTTGGCACAGACGATTACTCATGATTTGGTGCATGAGAGTCGTTCGATGTTATGCCGTATTCCACGTTATAAGCTTGAAAAATTTCGTTTGGGTCCCGAAGATAATCGTCCTCTGGAAATCGATGGCAGTAGTGGGCCGGGGCTTTTGTTGCGAAACTACCTTTTATTGTTTCCCCAGGCCAAACAGCAAAGCACTTTTGCCTCTCCTGAGATACTATTTAATCCGATCGCAGAGCTGATCATTGCCTGTATCCAGGAGAGTCGTGGTAATTTACAGGCGGAGGCGGAAACTCCGAGTCGCTTAAATGCTATTTTTCATCAAGCCTGCCGGCTCATTCAAAAATACTGCTGTGACGCAGACTTGTCCGCTCACCAGTTGGCCACTTCATTGGACATCTCTCCCTCTTATCTACATCGAGCAATGCGTTATCACAATACCTCATATATCAATGTGCTACGGCGTGCCAGAGTGGAGGCAGCGTCGGCCCAGTTGTTGGCTGCCGGGCGCGATGCCAGTATTTTGCAGGTGGCATTCAACTGCGGATTTAACGGTACCAGTCAGTTCTCACGGGCCTTCAGAGAGGAGCTGGGGGTTAGTGCCTCTGAATTTTTAAAACGTTCTTTTGAAGAGAAGGGGAAAGTGCTGGAAGTTGAAAAGTAACCTTATCTCCTGAGTCAATGATTGATCGGCTCACCCAACCTTTGCCATGCGTCGAGTAAACACTTTATTAAATTTGCAGACTCTGGGTCTGCATTCAACAACGAAAAATCAGGATCTTCAGGTAAACCAAATGCCTCTGCACTCCTGCGCAGGAATAGCCAGTTACTACCGATTTTGACAAGTTCATCGTCATATTGCCCAGCCATCACAACACGGTAGCCTGCTCGGGTGGCACCTATAACTACCGTTGTCGCTTTGCCTACGGCGCTCATCCCATCGGAAGAAACTTCATAGAGGGGTGAGGAGGTGATATGTCGTGTGCCCAGCTGGCTGTGAACAATTAGGTACTGATGCAGCTTCTCCCGTCCTTTGATCATAAGTGTGCCGTTTTCAAAGCGCCCGTTCTCGGTAAAGAGAGAGGCCCAACCATTGGCATCATGGTTGTCAACGCAAAGGGTGTATCTTGCCAATAAATCCTGTATGGCTAGCCTCTTAACGCATTCTTGCAAAGCATTCATAGTGTTTCCAAGTTGGTAACTTTACTTGGAAGGTAGGCCGGAAGAAGAGCAATTACCAGATGCTTGCTGGAGCAGGCTTCAACTTTGGTCAGAGCAAAGAACTTGGTTGCAAATACGGAGGGAGGGTATTTCCTGAGTGGCTTGATCGACAGTTTTTGTCTAATTGTGGGTTTTTTTTGATGCCAGCTTTTCATTGATAGAAAGGGACTGAGATTGGAAGAAAAGAAAGCAGAGTAAGAGACCTAGGGGGCCTAGATGAATGATGGTGATCGATAGCGAAGGTATTCCATTAGCGGTACCATTGCGTCGCTTACTATGAGAAATGGCCGGACTACTACGACTGGATATAAATAGGGTAGGTAATATTTAAGGCTATGAGTATTTATATACATAGAGAGTTGGTTGTTGAGCCTATCTCTGAGAACATTGTTACCAATAAGAGGTCGAATCGCTTCTTCTAAGTCTTGCAAAAGCAAGGTCATAAGGCTGTGATAGATTAATTGCCTGGTGCGTATAATTGAAAATTGATGAGATATGACGATATCCGTTGACTGACGACGGCAGACTCGACAAATGGAAAGTTAATGCAATAAATTAACTTTAGCTGTTTGGTAAGGTTTCTCTCAAGTTTGAAGTTGGATATGCTTGGTCGATGATGATTTTTGTAAGACTATTTTTATATAGACTCGCTTTGCATCACGGAGAGTTGGTATCAAATAAACAAGGAATAAATATGAAGATTGGCATACTATCTAGAAACCGAAAACTCTACTCCACCCGCCGGCTTGTGGAGGCGGCGACATCGCGCGGTCACGAAGTACGCGTGATTGATGCCCTTAAGTGCTTCATGAACATCACCGCAAATGATCCAAATGTTTACTATCAAAGCAAGGAAGGCCATGTTGAAGAGCTTTCATTCGATGCAATAATTCCTAGAATTGGAGCAAGTATTACAAGTTATGGTTGCGCGGTTCTAAGGCAGTTTGAGGTAGCCAATACCTACTCGATAAATGAGTCAATCGCAATTACACGCTCTAGAGATAAACTGCGAGCGCATCAATTACTTGCTCGAAAAGGCATCGGTCAACCCGTCACAAGCTATGCTCACTCCGCAAAGGCAACTGGACCATTGATTGAATCTGTCGGTGGTGCACCCCTAATTGTTAAGTTAACTCAAAGTACACAGGGCAATGGCGTGTTGCTGGCAGAAACTCAAAAAGCAGCGGAAGCGCTTATCAACGCATTTCGCGGTATCGGCTCTGATTTCCTTGTACAGGAATTTATCAAGGAAGCCGGTGGTTCAGATATTCGGTGCTTTGTCGTTGGTGAAAAGGTTGTGGCTGCAATGCAGCGGAAAGCTGCCAAAGGTGAATATAGGTCAAACCTTCACCGCGGTGGTAGTGCCGAAATGGTCAAGCTCAGCGCGACGGAACGTAGATTAGCAGTTAGTGCATCAAGGGTGATGGGACTTGATATGGCCGGAGTAGATATTCTGCGCTCCGCACACGGCCCACTAGTCATCGAAGTTAACTCATCTCCTGGGCTGGAGGGCATTGAAAATGCATCAGATATTGATGTTGCTGGTAAAATTATCGAGTACATAGAAATCGATGCGAAGCGAGGTCCAAATAAGCCCAAAGGTAAGGGTTAGTTTGCTGGAAACTGCTGCTGGTCATTTTCCTATAGATCTGTAAGAAAATAGTTGATTTCAAATTGCGAGACAACTTCTAAGATGTAGCACTTGGTGTTCAGGGTGTACCCCGATTTTGAGGTGGAGTAAGTGGGCTGTTGACAGGAATTATCAATACCTTTGCAGGTTCTTTGGAGGATGGGTTGAGCGCTCGATGACCCTGCTGGTTTAATGGTAATTCCTCTATCGGTAAGTCTCCCCCAAAGTGTACATCACCGGGTTGGTATGTTATGGAAACGCCATCTTTTGTTGTTGTGCTCCATTGGCCCGATAAGGTTATTACCCATTGTGGGCTGGGAGTTGGATGAAAGTCACTTTCCCAGCCGGGGGGTAAGATGGCAAATTCACTACCTTTTACCACTGGCAAATCTTGGTAGTGATATTCTGGGGTGGGGTTGGAATATTGGATTAGTGCGAAGTCAGTAAAATACTGCTCTGTTGTCCGGGAGATATAATTTTCATCCGTCCAAAGGTGGTAGTACTTTTGCCGAATGCTTTTGTTTGTTTTCATACTTTGTATTAAATTTCAAGATAATGAATAGCGTTATCGGTGGTGGCGTAAAGTCTTTCCTCTGCCATTGCTATATTCACAAAGTTTAAGTCCTCTGAGCCCTCAAAGAGGCACTGTAGGTTTTGTCCTTGCGTGGAGCAGGTCATCAATTTATTCAAACTGGTGAAGATAAGCTGTGAATTTTCTCCCATCAGTATTCCATCGATAAAGCCTGTTGGGGGGATTTCAATAATTGTTTCTGGTTGGGCTGTACTGGACTCACAGCTGAGCTGAAGTGTGAATATTATTTGTTCATGGTTGGGGTCATAAAAGGGTTTTTCTTTTGTAATGCTACAGTTATCAACAAGAAATAAAGTTTCTTGATTTTTGGAGAGTGCTACCCCGTGAGGAACGATAAACTCGTCCCCCAGGCAATAAAGTTGCGAAGATTGCTCGTCATAGGAATAGAGCCCAGTGGGCAAATCGCTTTGGGGTCTAAATCCCTGGTAATAGCCATAATCGGGGTCAGTAAAAAAGAAGTGGGAATTCGCCTGAGCCACCTTGTTAGGTGAGTTGAATGGTAGCCCCTTAAAACTGTCAACAATTATCTCACGATAAAAAGTATTTAAGTTGATGCGGCTAATACAACCAGGATTATTATTGAAGCCCTGTTCAGCTACCAGCAGATGGTTCTTATCAGCAGCTAGGCACATGCCATTTGCCATATTGCTTCGCTCAATAATGGTATGAACAGACTTATCTTTGAAGTCGAAATAACGAATTGCCGATGGTGTGGTGTAATCATTTGAAGGCTTGGAGGTAAAATATAATCTCTGTTGCCAGTCGACCCATACGAGGCCTTCATGTGCATCGGTTTCAACTAACAGATGAAGGCGATATTTCACAGAATAATCCTTTAACTCACCATCTGTTGATCAGTGCTATACAGGCTTATTGCCAGTCAATCGTCTATTTTTTAAGCTGTTTTTTACAGACTGATAACTTATTGGCTTAAAAATCTTATAATAGCAGAATTGGCTTTTCTTAAATGCGTATCTAAGGACCACTTCCTGCCACCGGTTAGCACAAGCGTCAGGCAGATGAATGACCAAAATGAAGGATATTTCCATCCTCCATAAACGGTTTGCTCTACGCCATTAATGGTAATGCCGCTGGCATGATCAGCCCAGGAAAAACCGGCAAGGTAATGGCGCCCTGAAAATAAAGCAATGAGCAAGTATAGTGACGTTCCTATTGCTGCGAAACGTGTAAATAGCCCAAAGGTGAAACCAATAAAAGCGGTAAATGCACAGAGCCCGGATATAACCACCATCGCACTGGAAAAACCTATGGCTGAGAAATAATGAACGACCTCTTTATAGGTCTTGACGCCTAGAAGCTCGAATTATTCGGCAAAATGGTGAATAAAATTAAGTCCAATGTAAATACGTATCAGCGCCAGCTGTAAATCTACAGGGTTGTTGCGAGGCTTTCCCTGTATTTCTTGTATTAAATCCTCGCTTGCGAGTGACTTAGGTATTTTTTGATAGGTTTTACTGATTTCGTTCTTCTAGTGGTATTTATTTCTATGGTTGTCGTTCATTTGCTTCCTTCCACTGAATCTTTATGGGCGACATGAAATTATTCATTCGGTAACTCTGTTGTTTAGCTTTCCGTACAAAAAAGCTAGAGGCTGCTTTGTAACTTGAAATCGGCTATTCTCACGCAATTACATAGAAAAAAGTACAGCAATAGTGAGCCGATGCAAATCAGAGTTAACCAATGATCAATGGAAATTGATCGAACCTTGTCTTCCTGAGTTAAAACGAGGAAAGGGAGGCCCAAAACCTATTGATAATCGAGCTTGTTTTGAAGGCATCCTGTGGATTTTTCGTTCTAGAGCGCGATAGAAAGATCTTCCTTCACACTATCCATCATCGAATACATGCTGGAGAAGGCGAAAGAGCAAGAGGCTTGGTTACAGGCATGGAGAAGATTTCTGGAGCTGTTGGATCAGCAGTCTTTGCTTAACTGGGAGGAGGTCTTTTCTGATGACAGCTTTGCACCAGCAAAAAAAGGGGCTTCGAAATCAGGAAAACCAAGCGATGCAAGGGTTCAAAGTGGATGGTGGTGGTCGATGGCAAAGGTATTCCACAGGTAGGCACCATTACTTCGGCCTCACCAGCAGAAGTGAAGTTATTACACCCATTATTTGATGTTATGTATACAAATACAAAGATTCATCGCTTAGTTTATGATAAAGCGGCGGAATCGGATCCTCTTAGAGATAGCCTGTTGAGTCGTGGAATCGACCTTATCTGTCCACACAGGAGAAATAGGAAAAAAGCCTCAAGGCAGGATGGTAGAAAGCTCAGAAGGTATACTCGCCCTTGGAAAGTTGAGCGGACTTTTGTATGGTTGGGAAATTACCGCCGTTTAGTTGTTAGATGAGAGCGATATTTGTCCACTTAGCGTGCTTTTTTCTATATTGCATGCATGTTAATTACGTTAAAGAAGTTATGAAACAGCTTCTAGATCCCTAACTACAAAAATACCATTCATAACTAGAAGACTTACTGAGAATAGCCTTTCTACCGTTAGTTAGAATGCGAACTATATTCGTTTTGATGAAGGCGCATAAATCAAAACCAAAAAAATTCTATTTTAAGGATACAAATTCGCAGACAAAGTGAAAATCTGGGTAGCCAAATTTACGGGGGATAAGGTAACCAGCTCAAAACAGATGAAAACTCACAAAAATCACCAATTTTGCATAGCACTCACAAGAAATGCACCTGACATCATCTCGTAACTTGATAAGCCAAATTGGCTTTCAATTTTACTTTGTAGGCTTTTAACATTAACTTCTATTTCAACTCTGAATAAGCTCAACTAGCAGTCAAATAATTTAAGAAAACAAATGAAAGACCCTTTACAAGGATCTCTCAAATTAATGTAGGCTTACAACAGTTACTGTGGGTTACTAAACTGCTCAGCGAGCAGACTAAAAGGCACCACACCATATTGTAAAACTTTCTCATGAAATTCCTTGATATCAAAGTTTCCTTTGTCTTTTTCTGCCTCACGAAGTTGAAGAAGAAGTTCATAACCTAGATAGTATGAACTTGATTGTGCCGGTGTATAAACAGAACGTCCAATTTCTATATCAATGTCTCGGTCTGATATTCCCGTAGCATTAGATAAGTACTCTTCAGCTTGTGTAATAGTCCAATCCTTTAAATTTATTCCAGTATCAACTACAACCCTAGCCGCCCTAAGTGCTTCTAACTGCAATCTGCCTAGGTTTCCATACGAATTATCATCATGCCAACCCTGCTCAAAAGCTAAGCGCTCTGCATACAACCCCCATCCCTCCTGATATCCATCGATACTAGTAACACTACGAAAAAGGGGGAGGTCTAAATTGCCAGTTACTGTAAATTGAGTATGATGCCCTGGAGCTCCTTCGTGATAAACAATTCCTGGCAGCTCTAACAAATTAGTATCCTCAGATGTATCTACTGTAAAGTGGGCAATTTTGTTTTTATTCGCCGGAAAATATGACCAACCGTAACCCTCCACAAACTCTACTGAGGAATACTCAATGGCAGGAAATAAATTTACGCTCTTTACAAGTGCTTCATCTAAGAGGGCCTTAAATACATCGATAATATTTTCTTTCTGAACGACAGGAGCATCATTACGAGCCATCGCATACAGAGTAGACAAATCATTAGAAGTGTCGTAACCAAGCAACTCAAACTCAGAATACATTTCTTCATGAATCGCCTCCAAAGCATTCAAACCAACTTGATGCGCCACAAGGGCATCTTGTCGTAAACTAACATAACGACTTAGTAAGTTATTGTAGTACTCAATACCTCCTGGATATTGGGCATAACCGGGATTTTCAGGAGCTCGATCCAACAGTGCTAAGAGTTTACTAGAGACTACTGACCTAGCTGATGCGACTTGATTTTCTAAAATAGATTTGCACCGCAGTAGCCACTCGTTACGCTGCTCTTCTGAAATATTCATTCTTTTTATTGCAGCATCCAAGATTACATATGCTACATCTTGATTAGGATTTTCACTCCAATATTGAAATAGCTCTGCCAACCCCAGGATAAGCTCTCGGTGATCCACTATCCCCAATTGCGCTCTAAAATCAATCCAATTTGAAATCGAAGCATAATAAGTAGACAAATATTCTACTTGATTCAAATAACCCTCAATATCAGAATGATTATTAAGAGGTAAGCTATAAAATATATTCGTAACACGAAAAGCACTATATGCATTTACGCCAAACTGTAAATGACTTTCAACTGATATATAATTACTTAATAACCAGTGATAATAATCGTAATCTGTTTTTTGCTTATCACTTAATACACCCCGATCGTATGCGTTAAGTTTCTTTAGAGTTCTTGCATACATAGAGAGTGTTTTAAGTTTATAGGGCAACGAGATTGGAGTAATCCCAGGGTAAGAAAGGCCCACTTCTTCCTGCACCTGACGAATTACAACCCACTCGGGATCCCGCCTAAGGAGCTCAACAAAAGAACTCTCCACAAATGAGTCGAAACTTGAATCACTTGCACTAACTGGCAAGCTAACAGTAAGGCATAAAAAAATCCATGTACATCTTATAGCTTTCATAGAGCCACCTTTAGTCATTCACTACACAGTCAAAATAATAATTCCTACAAACAGATAAAAAGTGAATTAATTTGTAGCACATCAGATTAAGTTCACACTTTATAGCGTGCTATTAAATAAGCACACCAATCAACTTTAAACAATTTTACGAACTAACAAAGTACTAATTACGCCAAAATTGCAGCATTATTTGCCAATAATAAGTTTCCACCCAAAAATAATTCTATGAAAATTTATATTTCTACCAATGAAGCACAGCATCACCATATATTTTATTTCTTGATAAATGCTCAAATTTATTACTAGCATTACGGTACAGGAACGGAAGTACCACAAACCTACATTTGTTATCTCATAGAAATATTCTGAACACTTCAAGTTCACGAATGATGAGCTAAGCTAGCAATCGCCACTTAAACATATATTTTAACTGCAAAAATAGGCTATTGCGTAATCCACATATCCATTCAGCCCTCAAAACATCACATCTTACATTTAGCTTATACTGTTCAACACATATAAAAGTGAATCAAATAATTGTAGTGGTCTAATACTTCCGGACACTTCGCTAAGATGGTAAAACCACCAAGCGAGGTGAAGTATGACAACGAAAGGTACACGCCGGCAATTCAAGCCGGAGTTCAAGAAAGACGCCGTAGCCCTGGTCTCTGAGCAAGGGTATTCGATCTCTAAGGCCGCAGAGGCTGTAGGAACCACTGCCAACAATCTGCGACGCTGGATATAAGAGCTGAAGCAGGAAGAGAGCGGAGAAAGGCTGGATGTCGGCGAGCGCGCAGAATTGGACCGGTTACGACGCGAAAACAAGCAGTTGCGGATGGAGAAAGAAATCCTAAAAAAGGCCAGCGCCTTCTTTGCGAAAGAAATGAAGTAAAGTACAACTTTATTAAAGAGCAGCAAGGCAGCTTTCCAGTTAGGACACTCTGCCGAGTGATGCAGGTAAATAAGAGTAGCTATTACGAGTGGTATCAGCGTAGTAATAGCTCAATAGATAGCCAGACATGGAATCTATGCCATCGTTTGAAGGCCTTATTTTCTGAATCTCGACAGAGTCTCGGAAGCCGTCGGTTAATGAAACTGTTACGCAAAGAAGGCTTTAAAATTGGTCGCTATCGTGTCCGCAAGCTAATGAAAAAGCTAGGTTTGAGAGTAAAACGCAAGAAGCGATTTACACTGACGACAGACAGCAAACACCAACTACCTACCGCGGAAAACCTTTTGAATAGGGAGTTCTCACCAAGTGTTAAAAATCAAGTTTGGACTACTGATATCACGTACATCTGGACTGCACAGGGCTGGCTGTATTTGGCGGTAGTGATTGATCTCTATTCACGTAGGATTGTTGGTTGGCATCTAGATCGCCAGATGGAAACGGCCCTGGTAAGTCGTGCATTGATGATGGCTGTTAATTTGCGTACACCGCCAAAGGGTCTTCTACACCACTCTGATCGAGGCAGTCAGTATGCCAGCCATACCTACCAAGCGCTGTTGAAACAGCATGGTATGGTGTGCTCAATGAGCCGCAAGGGAAATTGTTGGGATAACGCACCGACTGAACGCTTTTTTAGCAGCCTAAAACGAGAATGGTTGACGGGAAATATCTATCCGGCAAGGGAAGATGCGATAGCCGATGTGAAGGCCTATATTGCTTATTACAACTCACGCAGGATACATTCATCACTGGAGTATATAACCCCTATCGAATTTGAAAAATGTGCTTAAAGAGGTGTCCGGTTAGACTTGACCACAACAGTCTTTACGTGAGAAATTCTTAGTAACCTTATAACAAGCTCCAAAAGTGAAAGCGACAAATCACAGGAAATTTTTGCTGGTAGTTTTTTTGCTCTTGGATTAAAACTGGCCCTTAGTGAGCATGCGTAAAATTAATAACAAAGCTTACATACTAGCAGGGCAGAAATAATCAATACACTCTGGTAATATAATCAGCATGAAATACGATGCCAGAAAACTTAGTACTGAGGAGCAGCACCTCATACGTAAAATTGCTGTTCAGCGGGTATTTGATGGGGAATCTGCAGCGGAGGTTAGTCGTAGCTTAGGATTGGGGAGTAAAACTATTTTCCCATGGTTAAAGATCGCTCGGGAAAAAGGCATTGGTGCATTATCTCCTAAAGCTAGACCTGGGCGCGGTAGAAAGTTGTCAGCTATAGAAGAGGAGGAAGTCAAGCGTTGGGTTATTGGTGGTGATCCAAGGCAGCATGGTTTTGACTTCGGGTTGTGGACGCGCCAGATCGTATCGGATTTGATTTGATTTGATTTGATTTGATTTGATTTGATTAGTGAGAGATTCAAAGTCGAGCTCAGTGTATCTAGTGTCGGTACACTTTTACATCGGTTGGGCCTGACGCCACAAAAGCCGCTAAGAAAAGCTTATGAAAGAGATGATAAGGCAGTGAAGAAATGGGTAAAGGAAGTCTACCCAAAGATTAAGACTTATGCGAAAAAAACCGGTGCAGAAATATTTTGGCTGGATGAGGCTAGCATCAGATCAGACGATCCACTCCAAAGGACATGGGGAGAGAAAGGAAAAACTCCAGTAGTAAAAACTAGTGGTCAAAGACAGTCAATTAACGCGATATCAGCTTTATCGAACAGAGGTGGTTTCTGGTATCACATTTACAATGGAAAGTTCACGGCAGAGAAGTGCGTGGAATGCTTTAAAAATTTTCAGAGAAGTCAAAATCGGCCTGTAATCCTTATAGTTGATGGACATCCGGTACACAAATCGAAGAAGGTATTGGAGTATGTCAGTTCACAGAATGGAAATCTTGAAATGGTCATCTTGCCACCATATGCACCAGGCTTAAACCCGGATGAATTGGTCTGGAATCACATGAGAAATATAGGGACCTCAAAGAAACCGCTGAAAAAAGGTGAAACGTTGATGAGCCGTGCAAATGCGGATTTAAAGAGCATCAAGAAAAATAGAAAACTTGTGAAATCATTTTTTCAAGAACCGACAGTATCCTTTGCTGCTGCTTAGGTAGTAATGTGTTCCATCACAATTCTTCCCAACCCCTGACCTTGATAAATTGGGTCGACAGAGACATCCACAATTTCAAAGTTTAGGGCTCCATCGCCAACTACCCGCCCCATGGCAATAGTGGTTGAGTGGGTTTGAATGTGAATCCCATAGAGACTGTTTGGTAACCCCTTCTCTGCTGCCTCCCTACTTCTTGGGGAGAGCCCACTAATCTGCCTGAGGCGAAGAAAATCCTCAACTGAAGCCACCGCTTCAATAACTTTAAACATACTGCTGGCTATATGAGTAATTATGGAACCTACTCACCTCAATGAGTAGCTATACCTCCCGAATCTCAGTAACCACTTCCGTTTTTACCGAGTTAGCAATAAAGCACTGCTTATGAGAAAGATGATGGATTTTTTCTAACTGCTCCCGGTTGGGTTTTTTATCGCCGGAGAAGCGAATCAAAGGTCTCAGAGTGACTTTCGTCATCGCCAGTTTGCCCTTTTCAGTCGTGGCCATCACCCCGATCGCTTCATCGCGGTATTCGTCAATCACGTAGCCGCGTTTGGCTGCAATTGCGAGGAAGAACAGCATATGACAGCTAGAAAGCGACGCCACGAAGGCTTCTTCTGGGTCGAGATTTTCCGGGTGTGAGTAAGGGATTGGGACAATGTGGGGGGAGGAAGAGGCAGGGACAGATAAACCGCCATCAAATTGCCAAGTATGAGCGCGACTATATTGATTATCGGTGAAAATCTGGTCGTCGCGTTGCCAGACTACCGTGGAGGTGTACTCAGACAATATCCATCTCCTTTTATCCAGGGTACACAATTTCAACTTTCGATATTTAACGGCTCCAGAATAACTTCCCGCTCAGGCCTATGGGGGTAAAGTATTGGCTATGAGTAGAGCGGTAGGGACCCTCTCTCAACCATTAGGAGCCAACCTGGCAGGCAAAAAATTGGGGCGCTCGATGCGCCCCGGGGTATCTGCCTATTCGACATCCACTTGTTGGTCGGTACGCGCTGCCATAATGAAGTCGTTCTTATGTAGTCCCTTAGCCTCATGGCTCCACCAGGTAACGGTTACCTTCCCCCATTCTGTGAGCAGTGCCGGGTGGTGCCCTACTTCTTCGGCAATGGCGCCAACGCGGTTAGTGAACGCTAGCGCTTGCTTGAAGTTGCGGAACTTAAACACTCGTTCCAGCTGCATAATGCCGTCGCGAGTCATTGGCGTCCAATCGGGGATTTGGCGCAACAGGCCAGGGAGCTCATCGTCACTGACGAGAGGGGCATCTGCGCGGCAGGCTTCACACTGTTGTTGGGCTAGCTCAGTCATGAATAAGTCCTCAAAACCTTGTTTATTATCGGTTATTTCGCGTGATGGCCACTCTAACCGGGCCCTCTCAACGACACAAGCGCAGGCGGCAAAACCGCATTTTATACGGTTTTTCCCTGCCAATATGAAACAGTGTGCTAAATGCTTAGGGCTCGCTACGCTGTGGAAACATCCAGTGTCAGGCTGAACAAGGAATGTTGGCAGATGTGATAGCTTCTTAAGAGCCGCATAAGTGATTACGGACCCCCAGGGTAAGGATCGCCATGAAAATCCTATTTACGATGTTGACTTTAATGTCATTCACTCTTGTTTGTGCCTGCGGCCCCCAGAGTACAGACAGAGAGCGCATAGTCCCCCCACAAACTGAAACCATGAATGAAATGCGCGCCGAGACGGAACTGGCTTTTCAGCAACTGAGCCAACAGTTCATCAATGGCCTATGGAAACTCTTTCCTTCCTGGGCAGTTCGGGAGGGTTATTATGAAGCCGCCATCCATATACAAGTGCCCGATAAAACCTATCGCGCCTACCTACTGGATTTTGCGCAAACTTATGAGCGTAAATTTGCCGCCCTGGATAGTAGCTTACTCAGCATCAATTCCCTCACGGATATGGCGCTCATTAAAAACTTCTTGCAACGCCTGCAGTGGGAATACACTTCTTTTAAATCCTATCAGTGGGACCCTTCTATTTATAACGTATCCCATCCCTTTTCTCTGATCCTTAATACTCAATATGCGCCACTAAAAAATCGACTACGCGCTTTCAACACCCGTATGCGCCTAGTACCCGATTACTATGAGGCCGCCAAACAGGCAATACGCAGGCCCGCCGCGCCACAATTAGCGCTAGCCATTCAGCAAAATACCGGGGCCCTGGAGGTTTTCGGGGACAAGGTTGAGAAGCTGGTGAAAGACAGTCAAATGTTTGATGATGAAAAAGAAGTATTCAGATTACGCCTGCAAGCCTCCCGCGAAGCGATAAATGACTACATCAACTTTCTAAAAGACTTACAAACCAGGCTGGGGAAATCTTCTGGATTTCGCGATTTCCGTATTGGGGAAAAGCTTTACGAGGAAAAATTCCGTTTTGACATTCAGATTGATGCCAGTGCCAGTGCGTTGTATCTGCGCGCCCTGGAAGAAAAAAACCAGATTCACAATAAAATGGCAGAACTCGCTGGGAAGCTTTGGCCTAAGCATTTTCCCGATATCGTGGCACCTACCGACCCGATGGAAAAAATCCGCAAACTAATCGATAAACTCTCACTTAACCATGCCAGCAAAGACACCTTCAAAGATGTGATAGAAAAGCAGATACCACAACTGGCAAACTTCGTTACGCAACACAATCTGCTCTATCTGGACAAAGAGAAGCCACTAATAGTACGCACTACCCCGCCCTACCTACGCGGTTTTGCCGTTGCATCCATAAATGCGCCCGGCCCCTACGATAAAAATGCAAACACCTATTACAATGTATTACCCATTGAGGAATACAGCGATGAGCAGGCGAATAGCCTGCTGCGGGAATATAACCATTACACATTGCAAATACTGAATATCCACGAAGCCATCCCCGGCCACTACACACAATTGGTCTACGCCAACCAGTCCCCCAGCATTATTAAAACCATCCTCGGTAACAGTGCCATGATTGAGGGCTGGGCTGTCTATGCCGAGCGCATGATGCTGGATGCCGGATATGGTGATTTCTCGCCTGAACTTTGGCTGATGTACTACAAGTGGATTTTACGAGTGATCACCAACACCATTTTGGATTACGGTGTACAGGTTAAGGGGATGACGGAAACTGAGGCAATGAATTTAATGATTGGTGGGGCTTTCCAACAACAGGCGGAAGCCGAGGGAAAGTGGCGCAGAGCCACCCTCAGCCAGGTACAACTCACCAGCTATTTTGCTGGTTTTACCGATATCCTCGCCCTGCGCAAGGAGGTAAAAAAAAGGCTCGGGGATAAATTTGACTTAAAAGAATTCCACGAGAGCTTTTTAAGCTTCGGCAACGCACCAGTGCCTATTATCCGTGAACTTATGCTGGCCAAAATAGAAGAAAAGGGTGAGCTTTAACCCAACACCTAAGCAGCCCCAGTAAATAAAAGTGCAATGATAAAAAGTGCGGTTATAAAAAAAGCCGATCACCAGGGCGATCGGCTTTTTCAGTGGACAATTATTGAGGGGCGGCGGGTTCACCTACCCCTTAAACCACACCTTCTTCAATCTTGGCTTTCCAGATCAGCGGCCCAGTCGTGTGTACAGACTCACCTTCACTATCCACTGCAACCGTTACGGGCATATCTTCTACGTCGAATTCGTAGATAGCTTCCATACCCAGTTCCGGGAATGCGATGACCTTGGAAGCCTTGATCGCCTGGGCGACCAAGTAGGCTGCGCCCCCTACTGCCATGAGGTAAACCGCCTTATTATCGCGGATCGCTTCAATCGCCATAGGACCGCGCTCAGCTTTTCCGATCATGCCAAGCAGGCCGGTCTCCTCGAGCATAGTGCGGGTGAATTTATCCATGCGGGTGGCGGTGGTAGGGCCAGCCGGGCCAACCACTTCGTCGCGCACCGGATCTACCGGGCCCACGTAGTAGATAAAGCGGCCAGTGAGGTCGACCGGCAGCTTCTCACCCTTGGCGAGGATATCCACCATCTTTTTGTGCGCGGCATCACGGCCGGTAAGCATTTTGCCATTGAGCAGCAGAGTCTCGCCGGGCTGCCAGCTGCGCACGTCTTCAGCAGTCACGGTATCCAGGTTCACACGGCGGGTGTTACTGCCGGCTTCGCGGGTGATTTCCGGCCAATCTTCCAGCTTTGGTGGAGTCTGCTGTGCTGGGCCGCTGCCATCCAGGGTAAAGTGGGTGTGACGGGTGGCGGCACAGTTAGGGATAATCGCCACGGCCTTATTAGCGGCATGAGTGGGATAATCCTTCACTTTGACGTCTAGCACTGTGGTCAAGCCGCCGAGGCCCTGGGCACCGATGCCCAACTTGTTGACGGAATCGTATAGCTCCAAGCGCAACTCTTCTGCGCGGTTGGAGGCACTGCGCTCCTGCAGTTCCTGGATATCGATAGGATCGAGCAGGGATTCCTTGGCCAACAACATGGCTTTCTCGGCGGTACCGCCGATGCCTATACCCAACATGCCCGGCGGGCACCAGCCGGCGCCCATCTGCGGCACCATCTTCAGAACCCAATCCACTACGGAGTCGGAAGGGTTGAGCATGGCAAACTTGGTTTTGGCTTCACTGCCACCACCTTTGGCTGCTACATAAACTTCCACCGTATCACCGGGAACAATTTCATAGTGAATCACTGCCGGGGTGTTATCACCGGTGTTCTTACGGGCACCATCCGGATCGGCAAGAATAGAAGCGCGCAGCACATTGCTGGCATTTTGGTAGGCACGGCGCACACCTTCATTCACCATGTCGGTAACGCTCATGTCCGCTTCCCAGCGGACATTCATGCCCACTTTCAGCTTCACGGTGACAATGCCGGTATCCTGACAGATGGGGCGATGGCCCTCGGCACACATACGTGAATTGATCAGGATCTGGGCCATGGCGTCCTTGGCCGCCGGGTTGACCTCTTTCTCATAAGCCTTGTTCAGGGCCTGAATAAAGTCCTGTGGGTGGTAGTAAGAGATAAATTGCAGCGCGTCAGCAACGCTGTCGATCAGATCATCCTGGCGGATAGTGGTCATGGCCAACTCCGATTAACGTCTCAAGGCCGGCGATTCTACACGAAATGTAGGGTTATTGGCCCGTTATTGATATGGCTACTGATTTTACTCAGGGCCTAGATAGATTTTCCCAAAGCAATAAAAAAGGGCGAACCCAGGTTCGCCCTTTTTAGCCTTTTAAAAGGATTACATCGAGGAAGCCGTTGGCTCGCTGGACTGTAAGGAGCGAATCGCATCGCGCAGCTGTACCAGATCCTTATTCACCGAGCGGCGGTAGGCATCGATTGACTCCACGGCCTCTTCGTTGGCGCCGACACGCATAGTCAAGTCACTGCGCACAGAAGCCAGCTGACGCTCCAAGCTGGAGATTTTGTCGGTCATTTCACGCTTGCTCGCAATGCTGCCTTTGCGCAATTCCGCCAGGGCAGATTCCACCGAAGCGATTTTTTTCACGCTGGCATCGAGGCTGCCGAGCTTGCTGCTAAGAGAAGCCACCTGCTTCTTATTTGCATCGCTTGCGGCCTTGTTGGCGGCAATATTCTTGCGGTTGGTATCGTAAGCCACACCCCAGAGCTTGCGGATCTCAGAGGCATTTTCCTTGGCCTTGGCGTTCAACACCTCAACCGAAGCGGTGGACTCCTCATCGGAGAGACTGAAGCGCTTCTCCAACTCGGCAATTCGATTCTCGGCATCGGCGATGCGGTTCTCCGCATTAACCAGCTGGGTACGGCTTTCCTGCCACTGCTGGTATAGGAAGCCAGAAGCAGCTAGACCGCCCATAGCCAGGATCAGGGCACAGAGGCCCAAGAAAGAGAAGCCGCCACGGCGCTCCTCAACGATGACTTGTGGCTCCTGGGTGGACTCGGCGCGCTCAGGGGCGCTGGGCTCCAGTGTGGGTTCAATGGCGGCGCTGCCGTCCAATGTGGGCTCTCTGCGTTGCATGTATCAATACACCCGGTAACTAATCTGGTGGGTTCGGTACTGGTCAGTTCGGATTGTCCCGCCCGGCACCTCTAAATTCACAACTTAGGGACAATCAAGCCGGGACAGATTCGTCGAATTCTGCGGCAGTTATACCAAAAATTGACGAAAAAGTAAGCGGCCACAAGTAAGAATAGACGACAGCAAAACAATGGTGACATCAAACACCACCCCTTGAGTTCGAGGAAAACGTCCCAAAATCCCCTATTCAACTGCGCCGGCTTAATTCTGGCATACGGCGCGTGTAGAATGCTCTCACCAATAACCCTAAACAAAGGAAGGAAGACCCCATGGCTTTCGAATTGCCCGAACTCCCCTACGCGATGAATGCCCTGGCCCCCCATATCTCTGAAGAGACTCTGGAGTACCATTACGGTAAACACCACAAGACCTACGTTGACAAGCTGAACGGCCTGCTGGAAGGCACTGCGGACGCCGACAAATCCCTGGAAGAAGTGATCAAATCCTCCTCCGGTGGCGTATTCAACAATGCCGCCCAGGTATGGAACCACACCTTCTACTGGAACTGCCTGAGCCCCAACGGCGGTGGCGAAGCTACCGGTGCTATCGCAGAGGCTATCACTGCGGCATTCGGCAGCTTTGACAAGTTCAAAGAAGAGTTCACCACCAGCGCGGTAAACAATTTCGGCTCTGGCTGGACCTGGCTGGTGAAAAAAGCCGATGGCTCAGTAGCGATCGTAAACACCTCCAATGCGGCGACTCCGCTGACCGAAGAAGGCGTTACCCCGCTGATGACCTGTGACGTATGGGAACACGCTTACTACATCGATTACCGCAACCTGCGTCCTAAGTATATGGAAGCTTTCTGGGCGCTGGTGAACTGGGAATTTGTAAACCAGAACTTCGCCTAATCGCGGGATCACCTAAAAAGCGGGCTAAGCCCGCTTTTTTTTCTTTTCAGTGGGTGAAAATCACTGCTGATGTGGCGTCAAAATACTACCCCTGGTCAAAGACCACGCGAGTGCGCACAATACCCGCTGAGTTGCGCTGTTAATGATGCGTTGTACGCAGTTTAGGACAGCCAAGAAAATCTAAAGAATGCCACCTAAGTGGTACAAAGTAGCAATGATTATCCGAACACTGGGAATATGCTTATGAAGTTGAAACCAACCCTGATCGCAGCCGCCATAAGCGCGCTGGTTATCAGCGGCTGTGACCGCGGTGCCCCCGAAGCTGCGCAACAGAATGCGACCTCCGTCACTGCGGAAAGCAAGTCCACTCAAGACAGCACTGCCAAGGTGAGCCAAGAGGCCATCAAGCAAATTAACCAGATGTTCGAGGACTTCTTCCAGGAGCACCTGTCACGCAGTCCTGAATTCAAGACCTTCCTAGGCAAAAAAGAAGATTACGATAAGTGGGATAACCTCTCCCCGGAATTCGCCAAAGAGACGCTGGAAATCAACAAGCGCCAGCTCGCCGAACTGAATAAGGTTGACCCCAATACTCTGGATGAAGCGACTCGCCTGAGCCTGCGTCTAGCCAAGCGCAATCTGGAGCAAGACATTGAAGGCTACAAGTGGCGTAACCACTACTACCCTGTCAACCAGATGTATGCCACCCACACCAGTGCGGCTTCCCTGCTGATCAGCCAGCACCGCATCGATGACGAGAGTGATGCCGAGGCCTATATCGCCCGCCTAAACGGCATGCCCCAATACTTTGCCCAACTGGAAGAAAACCTGAAAGCCAATGCCAAGGCCGGCACCATTGTGCCGAAGTTTGTCTTCCCCTATGTGATTAGCGATTCACAAAACCTGATCACCGGCGCACCTTTTGAAGGTGAAAAAGACAGCCCGCTTTTTGCTGATTTCAAAGGCAAGGTAGAGAAACTCGAGATTAGCGCCGAACAGAAAAAAGCGCTGATCGATAAAGCCAGCACGGCTTTGCAAGAGAGCGCTGGCCCGGCTTACAAAAAACTAATCAGCTACTTACAAGAGCTGGAAAAGAAAGCCACTACCGATGACGGCGCCTGGAAGCTGGCCAACGGTGATGACTTTTACAAGTTCCGCCTGGGCGTATACACCACCACCGATATGACTGCCGACGAGATCCACCAGACTGGTCTCAAGGAAGTGGCGCGAATTCACGATGAAATGCGCGAGATTATGCGCAAAGTGAAGTTCGAGGGTAACCTGCAGGAATTCTTCGAGTTCATGCGTACCGACAAGCAGTTCTACTACCCAACTTCTGAGGAGGGTAAAGCGGAATACCTGGAGAAGGCTACCGCTATTATCGATACGATGAAGGGCCGTCTGGACGAGCTGTTTATCACCAAGCCCAAAGCCGACCTGGATGTGAGAGCTGTGGAACCTTTCCGCGAAAAATCCGCAGGTAAAGCTTTCTATCAGCGTCCGGCGCCGGATGGCTCACGCCCAGGTATCTACTACGCCAACCTGTATAACATGGAGGATATGCCCACCTACCAAATGGAAGCACTGGCTTACCACGAGGGCATCCCCGGCCACCACATGCAACTCTCTATCGCCCAAGAGCTGCAGGATATCCCCAAATTCCGTAAATACGGTGGTTACACCGCCTACACCGAAGGCTGGGGCCTCTATTCTGAGCTGGTTCCGAAGGAATTGGGCTTCTATGAAGACCCCTATTCCGACTTTGGCCGCCTGGCTATGGAACTGTGGCGTGCCGGCCGCCTGGTTGTAGACACCGGCCTTCACGCCAAGAAGTGGACTCGCGAACAGGCCATCGATTACCTGGTAGAAAATACACCGAACCCGAAAGGCGATGTGGTTAAAGCCATCGAGCGTTACATCGTAATGCCCGGTCAGGCGACAGCTTACAAAATCGGTATGCTGAAAATTATTGAGCTGCGAGAGAAAGCCAAAACCCAACTGGGTGATAAATTTGATGTGCGCGGTTTCCACGACACTATCTTGGCTAACGGTGCAGTTCCGCTGAACGTTCTCGAAGAGTTGGTGGATAACTGGGTTGCAGGTGTTAAAGCGAAAAGCTAACTTCACCGGGTAAATAGTGCCCAATGAAAAAGGCCACTCTCAGAGTGGCCTTTTTTACGGCTATAAAAAGTTACAAAAAATTACTTTATCCTTTTTTTGTGGCAATCCAGCCATCTACTTGACGCTCCAAAACTGCCAATGGCAGGGCGCCGTTGGTCAGCACCACATTGTGGAATTGACGAACATCAAAGGCCTCGCCCAATTCTGCCTGAGCTCGATCGCGCAATTGCAGAATTTTTAACATTCCAGCCTTATAGGCCAGCGCCTGTCCAGGCATAACCAGGTAACGTTCAATTTCAGTGGTCACTTCGGTTTCTGTCATACCGGTTTTTTCTACCATATACTCGATGGCCTCTTCACGGCTCCAACGCTTGTAATGCATGCCGGTATCCACCACCAAGCGCACTGCTCGGAACATCTCAGCCTGCAAGCGGCCAAGATCATCGTAGGGGTTTTCCTGGAATCCCGCTTCCTTGGCAACCTGCTCAGCATAAAGCGCCCACCCCTCGGCATAAGCCGTAAACAGACCCAGCTTGCGGAAAGTGGGTACACCTTTTAGCTCCTGGGCAATCGCCAACTGGAAGTGGTGGCCTGGAACCGCCTCGTGATAGGCCAGTGTACGCATACCAAATTTCTTGGTTTCATGTACATCGCGCAGGTTTGCATAGAAAACCCCCGGACGGGAACCATCCATAGCCGGAGGGTTGTAGTAAGCCCCCGGCGCACCCTGCTCTTTGAAATCTGGTACACGTCGTACTTCAACCCCCATAGCCGGTTTCACATCGAAGTAGTCTCCTAGTCCAGCATTAATCTCATCGATCATCGCTTGGTAGTCGGCAACTATTTGTTCGCGGCCCTCGTCCGAATCTTCGTATAAAAACTGGGGATCATTGTTAATTGCCGAGAAGCGGGCGCTGATACTGCCGCTATCCTGCCCAATCGATGAGAAAATACGATTCATCTCCCCTTCTATTCTTGCTACTTCCTCAACACCAATCTGGTGCAGCTCCTCAGGGGACAAATTTGTTGTAGTATGACTGCGCACCTGATAAGCGTAGAACTCATCGCCATCAGGAAGCGCCCAAACACCATTATTTTCGGTAACCTTGGGCTGTAACTCACGGTAGTTAGCAATCAGACTCTTATAGGCAGGATATACCCCTGCATCGATCAGGGCCTCTCCCTGACCGAGGATACGTACACGCTCCTCATCCTCCAAGTCTTCGATCTTATTGAGACGCTCTTCCAGGGAGGTATAAAGAATATTCTCATGGGCCGGTACGGCAATAAAATCCTGCATCTCTTCCAGCACACTGTCGATGACAAAGCGGGGAGGCAAAATGTTTTTTCCTTCGCGAATTTTTAGGCTATCAAGCACCTGGGAAAATTTACGATCGACCTCACTCAGGCGAGAAAGATAATAGTCGGCTTCTTTAATATTATTAATCTGGTGCACTTCTGCGAGAAATTCCGGCAGGCTGTTTTGCACACCAAACATCTGGTTGAGCGGATAATTGTGGTGTTTCCAGCGCTCGCCTTCCACCATATTGCCAAGGAAATAGGCAAAAACATCGTAAGAGATGGCTTGCTGGCCATCCATACCTGCACGATCATACTCCTGCAGCACGGCAAGCTCATCCTTAATCATCTGCATTTGGCGCTGCTGCTCAGCTTCAGAGGCATCATCAAGATGCGCATTGTGTCCATCAATACCAAATTGTTCGAGCAACCGCAATTGAGAGAGGATTTCCGGGCTGGTACTGCCGAGCTTGAAAAAAGCCCGTTCAAAATACACATCTATCGACCAGGGTTTAAAATAGATCGCATTGACCGCAAAAACGGAAACCGCCGCAACCCCCAATAACAAAATACCACCAAGCCATTTGGCTAAGGTTTTAATCATTTTTTATTCTCCTAATTTAGATATTGCGATGCTAACGCCTCTCCGTCCCATGTCGGCCCCACCCTGAGAGCGCTCTGGTCGGCCATAAAACCATCCTGTCGACACACCGCATTCCCATGTTAAGCACTATATCTTGATGGGAGAAACAAAATCACTGGGCTTTAACGCAAGCAGAGAGCAGGTCACCTTTTGCAGGATATTTTCCGCAGTATTTCCCATAATAAAGCCGGGGATACCGGCACGCCCCACAGTACCCATGATAAGGAGATCCAACCCCTCCTCATCGATCAATAGAGGGATATAGTTATCCGGGTGGGCAATCACATGGTGGACCTGAATATCACCACCGATACCTGAGGCCCGAATCAGTACATCCAATTTTGAACGGTGTTGGGCACGAGCTGCCTCGGTGGCCTGGTCCAACTCCTCTTCGGATGCACTGATGGGGAAGTGACGGCGCAAATACTCGTCCACATCGTAATCCCAGCAGGAAACAACATGCAGAGTGCCGTTACAACTGTCTGCCAACACCCGTGCCCAGCGTAATAAGCGAATTGCCAGATCGTAGGTACTACCCTCATCACACTCGGGATCAATCGCCACTGCCACCCGTATCTCTGTGTGCGTACGCTCTATGGGGCGACACAGCCAAACCGGACAGGGGCACTTGCGCAGCAACTCCATATCGATAGCTTTGAAGCCTTTGAGCTGACTCAGCCCCTCCACATTCTTGATCACCAGGTCGTAGCCCTCAGTGAGCACACGGCGAATAACCCTCTCCGCGGGGCGGGGACCACAGTCCGATTCAATTTCCATCTGCACCTGGTCCTTTGACAGGTTCATCCGCTCCCGAGCCGCTGCAATCCCTCCATTTACCCGCTCCAGCATTGCCTTCACACAAAAGTTACTGAAATCCTCGAACCCCTCCGGCACCGCTGGGCAAACCAACAACACCTTAATTTCCGCCTGGTTGTTACGGGCAATAGCAAATGCCTGCAACAGCCCACTGGATTCATCTTCAGCGGCATGGCTCACATAGAGGACTTTATGAATATTTGGCATAACACTTTCCTCAAACTGTGGGCATTGGAGGTAAAAGTAGGCGGAAACCTCCATGCGCCCCCTGTGGCCACCACCATTTAATACTGTGGCAGCAGTCCAATTCACAGAGGAAGACTTTACAAGCCAGATTAGTCGCCGACAGAAGGGAGATAAGCAAAGGCGCCAAGAATGGGCAACCAAAGGAAGTGGAGCTAGGTAGTTACAGGGGGGAGGAGGCCTTTAAGGCCTCACGGGTCAACTATTTGGATTGCAGGGTTACTTGGATATGCCTTAGATATCCAGCACCTGCTTGACAAAGGGAATGGTGATTTTGCGCTGCGCCATCAGGGAGGCTCTATCCAGCTGCTCCAGCAATAGGAACAGAGCGCGGGTATCTCTAGGTGCACGGTGCAAAATGTATTGGGCAACATCTTCCGGCAGGTCGAAACCGCGTAGACGGCTTCGCCTGCGCAGCGCGGCGACCTTGTCGCGATCATTCATTGGCTGGAGCTGGAAAACCAGCGACCACTGCAGGCGCGAAAGCAGGTCTGCAAGGGAAATATCCATCCCTCGAGGGGATTTACGCGCCCCCAATAGCAGCTGCCTGCCACTATCCCTAACCCGGTTATACAAATGGAACATCGCCGTCTGCCACTCGGGTTGCCCTTCTAACAGGTGCAGGTCATCAATACACACCAGGTCGAGCTGCTCAAGGCCATCGAGAAGTACAACTGGGTCCATGGTCATTAATTCGGCCATGGGGATGTATTGGAAACTGCGGCCATTGGCCTCGGCACACTGACAGGCGGACTGTAGCAGATGGCTGACGCCACTACCCGCATCCCCCCAAATATAAATCACCGCTTCGGGATTTTGTCCACTGGCGAACGACTGCAGTAGGGCTACAACCTGGCGGTTGGGGTCCGACTCAGACAAGTAAAAGTTATCGAAAGTGGCATCGTCTCGCAGGGATACCCCCAGCGGCAGCTGTTGCGGAATACTCATTTCAGTCCCAGCGATAGCGCAACGGATTATCAGCGCTGCCCAGGGGTGCACGGTATCCATTCAATTCAATGGCATCCCCGTCCCCATGTGCCCGCAGCTTATGATTTAACGCCAGAGCATCGCGTAAGCTGTGGAGTCCCACAGTAGTGGCAAGCGCCAAGCGCATCCGATCCCCCTCCACTGATAGGAGATCTGCACTGCTCACCTGCGCCAGCCCCTGTAAATAGGCCGAGGCCTCTGCGTAATCGGCAAAGCTATCGACTCCGGATAGCTCCACAAAAATTGAACCCTGTTGGGCATCTTCAACACCGGGGCGCACCGCATAGCGCTGGGCGAGAAGATTAGCCATCTGGTTGACGCCTCGCAGCGCAACCTCTTCCAAGGAGCCGCCATTACTGTCAAAAGCGTAACTGCGGCCACCATGTAGTAACAACCAATCGGCTTGCCAGCGGCGTCCCGAAGCCTGGAGTAGACGCCCCATCAAAGTGGCATCCGGCCTGTAACGCAAACCGGCACGCTCAGCGGTCTGCTCACTCTGCGCCCAGAGGTCACCCAAAGGCATATTGTGTTGATCATTGAGGTCCATCACCGGGAAATCCAGGGGCACGCCGCGCTCCACGGCCATGGCATCCAATACCGAAAAGAGTTCAGGAGCATCTTCTTCACGGAGGATACTGCGCCCCTCTTTTAGGGTATCCACCGCCATCCACACGAGAGTGCCAGGGCGGTTATTGGGCCACATGGGTAGCCCCAACTTATGTATTTGCCTGGAGATAGCTTGAGGGTCGAAAGAGAGATGAAGATAGAGCTGGTTGTCTTCGCTAGTGTAGCGATAGCCTTGTATAAAATGCTGAGCTTTCTGCAAAATAGGCTTCAGGTTTGGGTTGTTGCCGATGGCAGCATCCCCGGTGACACGCACAAACACCCGCTCCAGCCCTCGGCTGCCGGCACTCGCGCGGTCTGTAGCCCCACGGCTCGGTACAGCCTCGACTACTTCATACAGGTCCGAGATAACTCGGGCCTGGACTGGCAGAATTAGGGCGCCGAACAACAGGACCAAAAACTGCAACACCAATCCCTGCCGGAGCAGCTTGTGCATAGGATTTCTCTCCAAACCTCATTCCAGCCCGTGAGCTTGCACGAAATCGTTGTTGTTGCGCAAGACGCAAAGATCCACGGTCGGGATAAAAATTGGGGCTATTGTATCAGCGTCAACGACTTCTCTCAGCCCCGAGTTCTCACTATTGGAGGGTTTATCGCCGTTTACTTGGGGATAAATACCAGATTCCTACATTGAGATGCCCACTGGGCGTGGCTACCGGACCAAGACCCGGCTAGAATACGCGCCCTTCGAATACCCACCGCAGGAAGAATCATGAGCGATTCCAAGCCGCAATCCACTGAAACATCCCTCTCTTATAAAGACGCCGGTGTCGATATCGACGCGGGCAACGCCCTGGTAGAGCGTATCAAGCATGTCGCCAAGCGCACTTCCCGCCCGGAAGTCATGGGCGGCCTGGGCGGATTTGGCGCTCTGTGCCAACTTCCCAGCGGCTACAAAGAGCCAGTCCTGGTTTCCGGTACCGACGGCGTGGGCACCAAATTGCGCCTGGCCATGGACTTGGGCATTCACGACACCATTGGTATCGACCTGGTTGCCATGTGTGTCAACGACTTGGTCGTAGCCGGCGCCGAACCGCTGTTCTTCCTCGACTACTACGCCACCGGCAAACTGAATGTGGATATTGCCGCTGAGGTTGTCACCGGTATCGGCAAAGGCTGCGAGCTCTCGGGCTGCGCCCTGGTCGGTGGCGAAACCGCCGAGATGCCGGGAATGTACGAGGGCGACGACTACGATCTAGCCGGCTTCTGCACCGGTGTTGTGGAGAAGTCAGAGATCATCGATGGCAAAAAGGTGAAAAGTGGAGACGTGCTCATTGGACTCGCTTCCAGCGGCCCCCACTCCAATGGCTACTCCTTGATCCGAAAAGTCCTCGAAGTTAGTGGCGCCGATTTACAACAGGAACTGGGCGGCGAAACGCTTGCCAAGGCATTGATGGCCCCCACGCGCATCTATGTTAAAAATCTGCTGCAACTGATGAAGAGCGTCCAGGTAAATGCCCTCAGCCATATCACCGGCGGCGGCTTGCTGGAAAACCTGCCCCGCGTCCTCCCAGAAGGTTGCCTCGCTCGCGTAGACGTCACCAGTTGGGAGATGCCCGAGGTATTCCGCTGGCTCCAGCAGGCGGGCAATATTGACGCACGCGAAATGTACCGCACCTTTAACTGTGGTGTCGGCATGGTGATCTGCATTCCAGCAGAACAAGCCGATAAAGCGCTGCAAGCGCTGAAAGAAGCCGGTGAAGATGCCTTCGTAGTGGGCACAATCGAAGATGCCGCTGCAGGCGCAGAAGCCGTAGAGCTAGCGGGCCTGTAATGTCACAAGGAGTATGCAAAGTTGCCGTACTGATCTCCGGTAGCGGCAGCAACTTGCAGGCGCTCCTGGATGCCTCGGCGAATGCCGGGGCAGACTTCTCCGTCTGCACAGTAATCAGCAACAAGCCCGAGGCCTTCGGCCTCAAGCGCGCTGCCGAAGCCGGGGTTCCCACAGCGGTGGTTGATCATCGCAACTTCTCCGGCAGAGAAATTTTCGACCAGGCACTGATCGCAGAAATCGACAGCCATCAACCAGACTTGGTTGTCCTGGCCGGATTTATGCGCATCCTCACGCCCGAGTTTGTTCGCCACTACAGCGGCCGCCTCCTCAATATTCACCCCTCCCTTCTGCCGAAATACCAAGGGCTAAACACACATCAGCGTGCCCTGGAAGCTGGAGATAGTGAGCACGGCGTTACTGTCCACTTTGTCACCGAAGAACTCGATGGCGGCCCCCCCATTGTGCAGGCCGCTGTGCCTATAAATGAGGGGGATACTCCCGACTCCCTGGCAAAGCGGGTCCAGGTACAGGAGCATGTCATCTACCCCATGGCTGTATCCTGGTTTGCTCAAGGGCGCTTAAAGATGCTGGGGGACCGCTCGCAACTGGACGGTGAGCTTCTGCCGCCAAGCGGGGCCCGGATAGACAGCTAGCCCAAGCCAAGCTGGCGGGATTAGCCCTGCAATGTACTTTGCGGTTCCCGCCAGCTAGTATTCAAGGAGATTCAGATTTTGCGAGGCTCTGTCGTGCGCATTTTTATCTCCTCTCTGTTTTTTCTTCTTCTCTCCAGTCAATCAATTGCCAGCCAACTGGAGCCTTTTAAGGCGACCTATACCGCAAGGTACAACGGCATCAGCGTCACTGCCACCCGCGAACTCACAGGCCAAGAAGGCAACTGGCGACTGGACTTTAAGACCTCAGCGCTCTTTGCCAGCATTAAAGAGTACTCTCGCTTCACTAATCAGGACGGGAGTATCACTCCCTACCACTACGAATATCGCAGAAAGGGTCTTGGCCGCGATCGCGGCACCGTTCTCAGTTTTGAGCCCGACAAAAATATGGTCCTCAATGTCTCCAACCCCGAGCGAGACATGGAAAATGTGTCGCCAAACATCCTGGATAAATTGAGCTATCAAATGCAACTGGCGCTAGATGTCGCCGCAGGCAAAGAAAATCTCCAGTACGAAGTCGCCGATGGCAAAAAGATTCGCAAATATACTTTCGCCCAGGAAGGAACCGAAGTGGTGAAAACACCTATGGGGAAAATAGAAGCCATAAAGGTGCGCCGAGTTAGAGATGCCGACTCAGAAAGAGAGACGACCGTCTGGATTGCCCCCCAGTGGAATTACGCTCTGGTGAAACTGGTGCAACTGGAAGAAAATGGCAAAAAATACCAAATCACCTTGAAAAATCTATCCATCAACGGCAAAACTGTCGGTGCAGGCCAATAAATTACCATTTTTTTACAGAGGCAAAAAAAATATTCACATTTAATGGATTTTTGCCTCTGTTCTCTTTATAAAGTGACTCCTTTCCCTTGCGCGGGCAATTCCTTATTGCCTACCCTGTTTTAAAGCGAGGGATTTGCTACGAAAAAGGAAGGTATCTATATAAATCTAATGGCCTTCCTTCCATATCTTGGCATTTCCAATGCTAATTTTGGTTTTCAGTAATCAGCAGACTAAGAGATGGGCTCTCATGAATAAGAAATACCTGCGACATGCAGTTCTAGCCGCAGCAATCGGCTCCGTTTCCCAAGGCGCTATGGCCGCGGGCTTCTATCTACAGGAAACCAGCGCATCCGGCCTTGGCCGCGCATTTGCTGCCGAGAACACAATCGGTGATAACGCCGCCATCCTCGCCCGCAACCCAGCGGGTTCTGCATTGTTTGATACTTATACTTTGACTGGCGGCATCACTTACGTCGACCCCGAAATCGACGTAACCGGTGATGTAACCTATTTCGCCGCAGTTGAACTTCCAGATGGAAGCTTCGTTTACGTTGATGCTGGAACAAAAGAAGCTGACGCGAGCGACTATGCCACCAGCGCCTTTATTCCTAATGGTTACTTGGCCGCCCCTATCAACGACGAGTGGTCTTGGGGCCTGGCCATGTATACAGATTTTGGTCTGGAAACCGATTTTCCAGACAATTTCGCCGGCACCACCATCGCCAACAAGACGAACCTTCTGACCTTAAATATTCAACCCTCCATCGCTTACAAAATTAATGACGCCTTTAGTATTGGTGCATCCATTAACTTCCTGTATGCCGATGCAACACTAAAATCCAGTTTCCCATCTGACTTCACCCTGAACCCAGCTTTTGCCGGAGCAACTTTGCTCGACGTGAAAGGGGATGGCTGGGATGTAAGTTGGAGTGTTGGTGCCCTCTGGAATATTGATGACAATACCCGTGCAGGCATTTCCTACCATGCAAAGTACGACCCCAAGCTTAAAGGCGATGTAAACTCTGACCTTGCCCCGAATCCAGTAACTCCATTCGACGATGCCAGCGGCAACCTCACCCTGAATCTCCCGGACACTCTGGAGCTAGGCCTGTACCACCGCTTCGAGAATAATTGGGCGATTGCCTTTGGCTATATGTACACCAATTGGAGCCGTTTTGAGCGTCTAGAGGCCTTTATCCCATCGGGCGGCGAAGAGTTCAATCCTCTCCTGATTAAAGAAGAGAACTTTGTAAGCGGCTCCCGCTACAGCCTTGCCGCCGAGTACTTCTTTAATGATAAAGTGACTGTACGCTTTGGCTATGCCCATGATGAAGGTGCAGCTCGTGACGGCTTTAACCGCCACGAAGAAGAGGCCATTATGGAAGAAACCGGTCTTGACCTGCCGATTACTTGGCGCACGCTCTCAATCCCCGACACCGACCGCCAGTGGTTAACCATAGGCGGCACTTATAAGCACAATGATCGGCTGAGTTTTGATGCTGGTCTTGCCTACCTTTGGGGAGATGATGAGCTTATTCAAGAGGCTAGCCTCATCGAAGACACCCTCGTTACTTACTATGATGGCTTTACCACCAAAACCGAGGCCTGGCTATTCAGCGCAGCTGTAAACTACAGCTTCTAATCGCCCTCTCTCTCGGTATAAGAAAGGCTCTACTTCGGTAGGGCCTTTTTTAATTTCCCTCTCAACTATCTTCCATTCTCACTCTCTTCTCGCCTTCTCCCTTCTCCCCGCCCTAAATATCTCTACCACTAAAGAATTAGCCCAAAGAAAAGTGGTTAGATATCTACCGACAAAAATTTGTTATACCTTCCTGCACAAACAAAACAATCCTTGAAATCAATTTATTATTAAAAACAAATAAACCAAATGCACACCCTCAAAAAAAGAATAAGCCCACCTGGCCGCAAGCGAAAAAATACCGAATTATTTTTTGCGATCCATCATGGTGCGCAACGGCAGCACTTCTAAAATAAAACCCTAAGCCTTCACCTTAAAGAACCAAGAACCCGGAATACACAGCCTCAACAGAAAACACTTGAAAAATCACCAAAACAGAAGCAAACCAAAACTCAAGAGTGAAACCATGAAGTTCTCCGCAGTATTTCTCCTATTAGTGATAAGCCTGGATGTTGCAGCATTAACCATGGGTGAAGCAATTAATATAGCGGGGCGCCAGCGAATGCTGTCCCAACGAATCACTCAAGCCTATATTCTCTCCGGTATACAGTCCGATGCGCAGCGCCACCAAAAGGTCTTAACGCGATCAGTACAGGAATTCGAGCGAAACAACCAGAAACTCGGCAAATTCCCCGCAGCAGAAAAAATCAGAAACCAGTTAGAAAAAGTAAGAAAAGAATGGCAAGCGTTTAAAAAAATCAGCCTGCAGCCAGTCAGCAAAGAAGGAGCAGCTGAGTTATTCCAACGCAGCAATAGACTTTTATCAGAAGCCCATATTTACGTTGTGAAACTACAACAACTGGCCAACCATAATTCGGCTGAACTGATCAATATTGCTGGTCGACAGCGCATGCTTTCTCAACGAATTGGCAAAAACTACGCTGCTAAAATTTGGGGGATTTCTCCAGAGGATGCAGAAAGTGGATTGCATCAAGACCTTGTCGAGTACTCTAACCGCCTAACCCAGCTTCTTGAGAGCCCATTCAATACCCCAGACATCAACCGTAACTTACAGAAAGCCAAAGATCATCTTAACTATGCCAGCCGCGGATTTGAGGGGGAAATGAAGATCTCTGAAAAGCGCCAGATTCAGGTGATCACAGGCACTACAGATTTGATGCTTCGCAATATGAACGTTATTACCGCTCAGTACGCAGAACTGCTAGATTCCAGTGAAACTCTTATACAGTAACCAGCAGAATAACACCCATAAAAAAGGGGAGCTACACTCCCCTTTCCCGTCAGACAAACCTATAAAGCGCTAACTTACCAACCGCACTGACGGCCCTTGTTTTGCTCTTCCAAATACGCCATCAAAGGCTGGAAGTAATCGATAATGGCAGAAGCATCCAGATCGCGCTGGCCGGTCAAAGCTTCCATCGCATCCGGCCAGGGCTTGCTAGCACCCATCGCCAACATGGTACGCAATTTCTTACCCGCTTCATCATTTTGGTAAATGGAGCAGCGATGCAGGGGGCCAGTCTCACCAGCGGCTTCACACAGCGCGCGATGGAATTGGAACTGCTGGATGCGGGCCAGGAAATAGCGAGCGTAAGGCGTGTTACCGGGGATATGGTACTTGGCACCCGGGTCGAAGTTCGCTTCAGTGCGCTCTACCGGAGCCTGAATACCCTGATAGTCCTCGCGCAGCTTCCACCAAGCCTTATTGTAATCAGCCGGTTGAACCTCACCATTGAAAACCTGCCAGCGCCACTTATCTACCAACAAACCAAATGGCAGAAATGCAATTTTATCCAGCGCCTGCTGCATCAGGTAACCGATGTCTTTACTCTCATCCGGCACCTCATCCATCAAGCCAATTTCCTTCAGGTACTTAGGCGTGATAGACAGAGCGATGGTATCGCCAACAGCCTCGTGAAAACCATCGTTAGCACCCTCTTTATAGAGGAAGGGCTGCTCCTTATAAATGCGCTGGTAGAAGTTGTGCCCCAGTTCATGATGGATAGTGACCAGGTCTTCGCCAGTCTTGTTGATGCACATCTTGATACGGATATCATCCTGACCATCCATATTCCAGGCACTAGCGTGACAAACAACATCTCGATCGCGAGGCTGGGTGAACTGAGAGCGCTCCCAGAAAGTCTGCGGCAATGGTTTGAAGCCGAGAGAAGTAAAGAACTTCTCACCTGCCTTAACCATATCCTGCTCGCTCATACCTGAATCAACTACGAGCTGGGTCAGGTCGTAGGGTGCCTGCATGTCATCGTCTTTGACCAGGTCATAGACATTGCCCCACTCTTGAGCCCACATATTGCCAAGTAGGTGTGCGGGGATCTTACCCTGAGCAGGTACTACCTCATCGCCGTAGTGCTCATTCAGTTTGGCGCGCACATGGCAGTGCAATGCCTCATACAAGGGTTTCACCTTGCCCCACTGAGCATCCATATCGGCAGCGAAGGCATCGGGCTCCATGTCGTATTTGGAGCGCCAGAAAACACTCAGGTTGTCGTAGCCCAACTCTTCAGTACCGGCATTACCGATCTCCACTTGGCGCTCATATAGCGGCTTCATAGGCGGGGAAACTTTACGCCAGCCAACCCACAAATCCTTGAGCAGCTCTGGGTCGCGATTGGTCGCCATTACCTGGCCCATCTCGGTCAGGGTGTAACACTTATCAGCCCCCTCTTCTTCCCGACAGTACTTACCGGCGCCATACATACCCTGCATTTTCGAGCCGATCTGGGCCAGCTCTGCAGTCAGGGCGGGATCCTTCGGCGCCGGGAATACCAGCCCCTGCTTCAGCATGGTCAGCTTGCGGCGGGTATCTGGATCGAGCTTCAGATCATTGAATTTAGCCGCTTCTGAAGCGAGCTCCACAGCCATGGTCGTATAGCGCTCAGAAGCGAGAGCCTCCACATACTGCGAGTCAAGATTGATATAGGTAGATGCCAACCAAGCGGCGTGGCTCATTTCCTGGGCCATTTTCTCCAGACGGGCCTGTGCATCATCAAGGAATGCTTTGGCATCCTCAGCTGTCAGTGGACCCTTTTTGGCCGCAGGGCTTTCTGCAGTGGCCTGCGCCACCCCCATGGATTTTTGTGACTGCTGGCCGCTGTCACAGGCAGACAGCGCGACTGCAGCTGCAATGGCAAGAGCAACTTTCTTCATCTTCCCCTCAGATAATCATTATTGGGCCTAGTTATAACTGTCGCCGTTTATAGCATAAGCCTGCCGTTACCAGCGATGGTAAGCCCACAAGTTAAATGCAGATCGGCACAAAATCTCCCATATTTGCCATTTTCTGGGGAAAAATACGGTGCTATCGGAAACAACTACAGGCCGACGGGAGCAGTCAGAGCGAACGACGATGAGATACAGGAATAAAAGGAAATGGGGGATCAGTAGGCATTTAAGGAGGCGGCCCAACCAGCAACACCCTCGGCACATGATACCACTGCTACCGTTGCTCCCTTCCGGGCCTGGCGGGGTTCACAGCTGTTCATTGCGAGGGGACCGGAAGGGCCACCACAACGATCTTCGGTGCATCCGAAGAGGGCGCGATTATAGAGGGTTAAAGGCGCGAGTTCCAGCCCTATTAACAGGTTATAATAGGCGACTACTACTTTACCCCCTTCTGAAGAGTTACCCATGCACCTTTTTGTCGATAATTTGACCAATGTTGATTTCAGCTACCTGGACCATCAGCGCGGGCTCGTAGGCGAAACCTGGCTGGCGAATGCCGCCCTGGATGGCGCACTCGATAACCAGGGTATGGTTTGCGATTTTGGTATCGTTAAAAAGACATTGCGCCATTGGTTAGATGATCAGCTCGACCATCGTCTCTTGGTTCCCACCCTTGCCCCCGGTCTGACGCTGACCCATCAACAAGATGGCAATATCTCTCTCGAGTGGCTGCTCGCGAGTGGAGAGCAAATCTCTGTATCGGGACCGGAGCAGGCATTCGCCCTGGTGGAAAGTGACATTATCAATGCAGAAAATGTTGCCCGCTGGAGTGTGCAACAACTGGCCAGCTCCTTCCCAGCCAGTGTCGAACAGCTCAAGCTGTCGTTTGAAGATGAACAAATCCAGGATGCTTTTTATCACTACAGCCACGGCCTGAAAAAACACCAGGGTAACTGCCAGCGCATTGCCCACGGCCACCGCTCCCGGATCCAAATATTTGTCGAGGGAGATCGAGACGAGCAATTAGAGCAAGAGTGGGCGCAACGCTGGAAAGATATTTATTTGGGCACCCGGGAAGATCTTTGCCAAGACGATAACGAAAATACACACAACCTAACCTTCGCCTACCGGGCCCAGCAGGGAGATTTCACTCTGGAATTACCCGCTAGTGCTTGTGAAATTTTGGATTGCGATACCACCGTTGAGCAATTGGCTCAATATATCGCCACGACTCTCGCGGAAAAGCACCCGGGTATTGAAATCAAGGTTCGCGCCTATGAGGGCCTCGGTAAGGGCGCCATTGCCAGTGCTAAGCGGTGAGCGGTGAGCGGTGAGCGGTGAGCGGTGAGCGGTGAGCGGTGAAGACTCATTCGCAACAGTAATTTTCTATAGTCTCAAGAGACCCGGTTTTGAACCTGATTCTTTTACATGAAGCTGACTTTATCAGCTCCGATATCGTCCGCCTCTCTGGCCACAGGCTGGAACATATCATCAAAGTCCACCGGGCCGAGCCCGGCCAGCAACTGCGCGTGGGCCTGCTGAATGGAAATATCGGCTCTGGGCAAATTACCAGCCTCGACGATCAACAGGTTGAGCTGCGGGTGGAACTAACAAGGAATCCGCCTCCACCTCCACCAATCACCCTGATCCTGGCACTGCCACGCCCCAAAATGCTGAAGCGCATTATTCAGCATGTCACTGCACTGGGAGTTAAGAAGCTGGTCTTGATCAATAGCTACCGGGTGGAAAAATCCTATTGGCAAACCCCCTGGCTGGACGAGAAGAAACTGTTCGAACAATGCCTGCTCGGACTTGAACAGGCTGTCGATACTCAAATGCCGGAAATCCTCTTGCGCAAACGCTTTAAACCCTTCGTAGAGGATGAGCTACCCGAACTCTCTCAAGGTTCACACAAATTGGTGGCCCACCCTATCGGTGGCACGTCCTGTCCAATGGACCTCAGTGAGAACTGCACCTTGGCGATTGGCCCCGAAGGGGGATTTATTGCCTACGAAGTTGAAAAGCTCAAAGAAGCCGGATTCCATTCTGTACACTTAGGCCCACGGATTCTCCGGGTAGAGACGGCTCTGCCAGTTCTGGTAAGCCGACTTTTTCCCTCCAGTTAGTAATAACAAACCCAAAGGAAAAATCTCGCGGAGTAGTCACAAGCCGGCTTCAAGGCGCTTGATGGTGCTTGTGCCCCGCATTTCTCAAATTTTTTTCACAAACTGTTAATATCGCTAACCTTTTGCATTCAATAAGTCTCAGCAACATGACCTCTTTATTGCTCCAGTTTATTGCTCCAGCGCCATGACCTGCACTGAACTTAAGTTTGAGACTTGTGCACGCTTTATTCATCAAGATTTCATCATTTTGTCATAAATAAGACATATTTTGCGGCCTCGTTTTACTTCCCTAGGGTCCAGGATCACATGAACCTATTTTTTCAGCGATTATGCCGCTCAATAATACTTCTTCTTATTTGTCTTCTAAGCCCTATTGCCTCAGCCGCAGTCTCGCCTTTTTCTTCAGACAGCAACGGAAAATTATTCAGCCTGCACGGCTCTAATACCATTGGTGCTCAGTTGGCACCCAGCTTGGTTCGCGATTATTTCACCGCGAAAGGAGCCACTGATATCAGTATCAAGCCACTCGGAACCCCCAACGAAGTGCGTGTGCAGGCAAAAGTTGGCAATAACACTATATTTGTCGATATAGCTGCACACGGTTCCAGCACTGGTTTTAAAGGACTCAAACTGGCTCAAGCAGATATCGCCATGGCTTCGCGCCCTATCAAAGAGAGCGAGCTCAACGCCCTAAGCCAAATGGGTGATATGCGCAGCCGCAAGGCAGAACATGTCATTGCTATTGATGGACTGGCGATTATCGTGCATCCGCGCAACCCTATTAACCAACTGACCTTACAGGAAATCAGTGCTATTTTTTCCGGCCAAATAAAAGACTGGTCAGAACTCGGCAAAGGCAGGGGCCGCATTAATATTTATGCACGAGATGATCAGTCCGGGACCTGGGATACCTTTAAAAGCCTGGTGCTAGGCAAGCGCTACTCTCTCTCCAGCAGGGCCAAGCGCTATGAGTCCAACGATCAACTTTCCGACCTTGTTACCTCAGACCCGCGCGGAATCGGCTTTGTTGGACTAGCATCCATTCGTCAGGCAAAAGCCGTAGCCGTTTCTGACCAAAATACACTCCCGCAGGCTCCTGAGCACCTGACCATTGCTACGGAAGACTACCCCCTGTCACGCCGTCTTTTCTTATACGCTCCGGTTTACTCTTCCAGCTCAACAGCTCAAGAGTTTCTGCATTTCGTACAAAGTGAGTCGGGGCAGGAGCAGGTGAAATCTTCCGGATTCGTCGCGCAAACCCCCATCGGCTTTAAACCAGAGGAGTCTCGGGAAGGACCAAGTGAATATTTGGAACTGACCCAAAATGCTGAGCGCCTCAGTATCAATTTCCGATTCTCAGAGGGCAGCGCCTCACTGGACAACAAAGCTCAACAGGATATTGAGAGACTGGCAAAGTTTATGGAAAAACCACAAAACCAGGAGAGAGAACTATTACTTATCGGGTTTGGCGATGAAAAAGTCAGCCCAGAGCGTTCAGTGATCCTATCCAAACTTCGCGCAGTGACCGTCCGCTCAGCTCTGCGCGATCATAAAATCAATACTGCTCCTGTTCAGGGCTTTGGAGCCTACCTCCCTATTGCCTCTAATAATTCCAGAGCCAAAATCAAGAACCGCCGAGTTGAAGTCTGGCTGTTCTAGCCCTTAAAGCCCGGCCAGACTCAGGGAAGAAGAGACGATAGAAACTGGGTGTATAAATATCCATGGGGAGACCAACAAGACCTCCCCTTTTTATTTCGATACAAATAATTGTATTGATTGAAGGGAGAAATACAGCTGGGAAGACGACTATTTATCTTGCTGGAACACCAGCCTCGATTAAGGACAGCAATACAGCATTAATAAAAAAGCCGCGTACAAACGCGGCTACAATGGTGACAGAGGCCACCAGGTCTCACAGAGAGGAACGCCAAAGAGCGCTCCGGGGAAAATTCTCTTCAAAACAAGCGCGTTACCGCTTTCTTGTTCAAAAAGCGGCTGCATAGCAGCCGCAAATTATTAAGCTACAGCGCCTTCAGCCTCGGCAACTTTTTGCAAAGCCAGCTTGGGATCAACAAACTCATAACCCAATACATCGGCAACTGCCTTGTAAGTCACCATACCGGCGTGGACATTCAGGCCTTCCAGCAAATTGGCATCATCCAGCAGCGCCTGTTTAGCGCCTTTGTTTGCCAAAGCTACAGCGTAAGGCAGCGTAGCGTTGTTCAGAGCCATGGTAGAGGTGCGCGCTACACCACCGGGCATATTGGCAACACAGTAGTGCACCACACCATCGACAACGTAAGTGGGCTCCTGGTGAGTGGTCGCTTTGGAGGTTTCGAAACAACCACCTTGGTCAATAGCCACATCCACAACCACAGCACCTTTCTTCATGCGGCTGATGATATCGCGGGTCAACAGCTTCGGAGCTGCAGCGCCAGGAATCAGAACTGCACCTACGACCAAATCCGCATCCAACGCGTGCTTTTCAATCGCGTCATTAGTGGAGTATTCGGTACGCACAGCGCCGCCGAAGATATCGTCCAATTGACGCAGGCGCGGCAGAGAGCGATCCAGGATGGTGACATCGGCACCCATACCCAGCGCCATCTTGGCCGCATTGGTACCAACCACACCGCCACCGATAATCAGCACCTTGGCAGGAGCTACACCGGGAACGCCGCCAAGCAATACACCCAGGCCACCCTGAGCTTTCTCCAGGTGGTGCGCACCGCACTGTACGGACATACGACCGGCAACTTCAGACATCGGCGCCAATAGTGGCAGGCCGCCGAAACGGTCGGTCACGGTTTCATAAGCAATGCAGGTCGCACCGGATTTCACCAGAAGCTCGGTCTGCTTGGGATCTGGAGCCAGGTGCAGGTAAGTGTAAAGAACCTGTCCGGGTCGCAGCATTTCGCACTCGTGAGGCTGGGGCTCTTTTACCTTGACGATCATGTCAGCGGTGGCAAAAATTTCTTCCGGAGTATCGATGATCTTGGCTCCGGCTTGCTCGTACATTTCGTCAGTAAAGCCGATAGCGGTACCGCCATCTTTCTGTACGATTACCTGATGGCCATGGCCGATCAGTTCGCGAACACTCGACGGCGTCAGGCCAATACGGTACTCGTGGTTTTTGATCTCTTTCGGGACGCCAATCAACATTTTCTGCTCCTTAATCTCTGCGTTTGGCGTAGTCTCTTCAACGGATTAGAGCCACACCTAATTTCTGCGTTTTCCCCAGTATAGGGCCATTTTAAAAGTGGATTTCTACAAGAGTTTTTATCAAACTAGTGGAATCAACTAGCCGCACTCGTATCAAGACCATTTTTTGAGCTGATCGCTCACAAAGGAGACAAGGTATGCGCAAGCGCGCGGGAGAGCTAAATACCGTGGACCGCAATATCTTGCGGGTCCTGCAGAAAAATGGCCGCACCAGCTATGCAGAACTGGCCCGTCAGGTGGGATTGACTGCAACCCCCTGTGTCGAGCGAGTGAAACGACTGGAAAACGATGGGGTTATCCAGGGCTATACCGCATTAATCAATCCAGAGTTCCTCGACGCTGCCCTGGTGGTATTTGTGCAGATTCGCCTAAACCGTTCCGCCCAGGATGCCTTCGAGGAGTTTCGTAATGCCGTGGCGGCACTACCGGAAGTACAGGAGTGCTATCTGGTTTCAGGTAATTTCGATTACCTGATCAAAGCCCGAGTTGCCGATATGAGTGCCTACCGTAAGTTTTATGGCGAAACGCTTTTGACTCTACCGGAGGTACAGGAGTGCACCAGCTACGTAGTGATGGAGGAAGTGAAAGAGACTTTAGAGGTGCCGGTCCATTACAACCGCTAGCCCAATTTAAGGAGTGAGATCACTAGAGAGGCGACTGGTCCATCGCCTCTCTCTTGTTAGCAAGAAATGGAGTCAGTACTGAATACCCAGCTTGCGATAGATAAAGCCAATCACCCAAGCGGGGCCTATCAATAAGAATTGAACGTCTTTAAAGAATGAAGGTTTTTTCCCTTCGATGTGATGACCGATAAACTGAAAAACCCACATCACCACAAACAGCCCTAGCGCCGTCTGCCACACGGGAACCCCCAGCCGCTCAACCACAGACCAGGCCCATAAACACACCACGGTCAACGCCGTCATCCCCAGGCCAATGGAGAAAGACAGGGCAAAATAGAACAACATCACGGGTACCGTAATCACCACAGCCCAATTCAACCAGGGAATTGCGGCCATGAACTGCGGTTGTGGGATATCCCATAGGAGACCGGCAACGGTGGCATAAATCACCGGCACCGCAATCCAGTGAATGGACTTGTTGATGGGGTTCTGATGGCTTTCACCGTATTCGGCAAACCACTGCTGGGCACTGCGCATGACAATCTCCTTTTCTTATTTTTTATTGCCAGTTACTTATCTTGCTTAACACTCGCAGCGCAATCAATGGCCGAATGAATCAGGCCAATGCGCAAAGTCACCAGTTAACGCCGCACATAGGCATCCAGCTGGGTGTGATAGAGCTCAGCCATTTCCTCGTCAAAACAACAAAAGACGATGCTCAGCGGCGCCCCCTCTTTCTCCAAGTGGTGCTGCACCTGCTCCACCGCAATTTCCGCTGCTAACCTGGGAGGGTAATCGTAAACACCACAGCTAATTGCCGGGAAGGCAATAGAGCGCATACTCTCCCGCCGTGCCAAAGTCAGACACTGACGATAGCAGCTCGACAGCAACTCCGGCTCACCCAGGCGGCCGCCACGCCAGACCGGGCCGACAGTGTGATAAATACGTTTGACGGGAATCGAGAAAGCACTGGTAGCGCGGACCTCACCAACCGGGCATCCGCCGATACTTCGACATGCCTCCAGTAACTCAGGGCCCGCAGCGCGGTGAATGGCTCCGTCCACACCACTGCCGCCAAGCAGGCGGGTATTGGCGGCGTTGACGATGACATCGACGTTCAATCGTGTGATATCACCGAGATGAACTTTGATCACTCAGTATCTCCAACCGCTATTTGAATAATCGCTGCGGATGGAAATCCTTTTCGCTTCACAACAGTCGCGCCCACAATGGGGCGCGCCCTTCGCGCTGCAGACAAGTCGCTGGGCTCATCGACACAGAACCCTGCAGCCCCCAGGCTTATCCCAACAGCTTTTTATGTTGAGAAGCCACGGTTTCCGGACATTTCGTCAACGCGCTAACTATGACGATAGCAGCTGCTGAGAAAATGAAACCAGGCAACAACTCATAGATATCAAAGATTCCCCCAGAAAGCTGCTCCCAAACCACTACGGTGGTACCACCCACGATTACCCCGGCAATGGCTCCGCTGCCTGTCATACGTGACCAATAAAGGCTGATCAGCAGAGCGGGGCCGAACGCGGCACCCAGACCTGCCCAGGCATAGCTCACCACATCCAGAACCTTGGAATTCGGGTCCATAGCAATCCATACAGCAATCAGAGAAAGGCCCACCACAGCCCAGCGCCCAACTTTCACCATGGCTTCCGGGCTGGTCTTGCGACCAAACCAGACATGATAGATATCTTCTGCCAGTGCAGCGGAAGACACTAATAACTGAGAATCTGCGGTGCTCATAATGGCAGAGAGGATCGCCGCCAGCAGTACGCCCGCAACAACCGGGTGGAACAGCACTTGAACCAGCTCCATAAAGACAGTCTCACCATCGGGCAATCCCTGCTGCATCTGCAGATGGGCAAACAGACCCACCGCCATAGCGCCGAGAAAACCGATCAAGGACCAGACTGCCGCAACTGTCGCCGCTGCAGGCACATCATCTGGGCTGCGCACCGCCATAAAACGAGCCAGGATGTGGGGCTGCCCAAAGTAACCCAGTCCCCAGGCCAGGGAGCTGAGAATGGCCACTAAGCCCAACGTCTGACCACTGCCATCCGTGAGCCAATGCGTTAGTTGCGGTTGCTGCGCCTGCAATTGGGCCCAACTGGCAGAGAAACCGCCCTGGTCCGAAATCACAACCAGTGGTACGGCAATCAGAGCAGCACTCATTAATAAGCCCTGGAACACATCGGTCCAGGATACCGCCAGGAAACCACCGAACAGGGTGTAAGAAATTACTGCAATGGCACCGACAATCACCGCCCAGTGGTAGTCCCAACCGAATACGGTTTCGAATAACTTGCCGCCGGCAATCAGGCCCGAAGCCACATAGAAGAGAAAGAACAACAGAATAAAGATCGCGCACACCGTCCGCAGATAGGGGTGGCCCATTTTGAAACGGCGGTCCAGGTAAGCGGGCACTGTGAGGGAGTCATCCAGCTCATAGGTATAAATGCGCAGGCGACGCGCCATGCTTACCCAGCTCAGCAGGATACCGGAAAAAAGCCCGATAGCGATCCAACCGGCAGAGAGACCCGCAGCATAGGCGGCCCCGGGCAATCCAAGTAACAACCAACCACTCATATCCGAAGCGCCGGCCGATAGCGCGGCAACCGCAGGAGGCAATGAGCGCCCACCGAGAAAATAATCACTGGCATTTTTAGTACGCAAATAAGCGTAAACGCCAATCACCAGGATAAGGGCCAGGTAGGCAATAAAAGTCAGGGCAACGAGCCACTCTGCGGACATAGGAATTCCTTCTGCTCAAAAAGGAGTGGCACCGAAAGAAGGCAATAGCTGTGACGCCCTGCTCGCTTTTTGAGCGAAATGCGCTACAGAACCGGAGCCACTTCAAAAATAATTATGTTTATTGCGCGTAAATCTACTTAACGGCTGGCGTCAACTCAATCCACAAACTAAATATTCAGAACAACCACAGAAAAAAGAAAATACTATGGGAATCTGTCTGGACGAACTGCGCCTCCAGGTTATCCGCCCAACCCTCAAGCACTTGAGAGCCTGGAGCCAGGGCATGGAAAACCTTTTGCTGGGCACTGCCGCGCAGGAATCTCAGCTGGGCTTCCACCTTAAACAAGGGCGGCGCCACGGGCTTGGGATTTATCAAATTCAGCCCCACACTCACCGGGAAATCTGGGACGACTACCTGATTAATCACCCCGCATTGGCCTCAAAAATTCGGGGCCTCGCCAGCCAGCGGGACTTTCTCGATCACCCCCACAGTGAACTGACCACCAACCTACGCTACGCCACGGCCATAGCCTGGCTGGTGTATCGCTCAGCCGATGTGCATAAAATCCCCGAATCAGATACCTGCAATGTGACCAAAATGGCGCGGTTGTGGCACCAACACTTCCATCACGGACCCAGTGCCACTACGCAGGATTTTGAATGCAGTTACGCCCAACTGGTAAGCGGCGCCGACCCTACAAATTCAGCGCCGAGATATACTGGGGCTCAGCCTCCTGCGCATCATCCGGCTCCCAAGAGTTCACCTGGCGCTGAATTAAATGGTCAGGGCGCTCGGCAGCCGACGGCGTAGAGCGATCCAACTCCAGACTTTCGAAATCGTAGAGATCCCTGTCCGCCAGTTGCGACGGGGATATACGCGTTAATGCGGCAAAGATATTTTCACTGCGCCCTGGGAATTTATTGTCCCACTCCCGCAACATCTGCTTGATCGCCTGGCGCTGCAGATTTTCCTGACTACCGCACAAGTTACAGGGAATAATGGGAAATTCCTTGAATTCCGCATAACGGGCAATATCCTCTTCTCGGCAGTAAGCCAGCGGGCGAATCACAATATTGCGCCCGTCATCTGCACGCAGCTTGGGCGGCATCGCCTTCAGGCGGCCGCCGTAGAACATATTCAGGAACAGGGTCTCGACGATATCGTCTTTATGATGGCCAAGAGCCACCTTGGTGGCACCAATCTCCTCGGCAAAACCATAGAGGGTACCGCGACGCAGTCGTGAACAAAGGCTACAGGTGGTCTTGCCTTCAGGCACCACTTCCTGCACCACCGAATAGGTATCTTTCTCTACGATATGGTGTGGCACGCCGAGGGAGCGAAGATATTCCGGCAGGATATGCTCAGGGAAACCAGGCTGCTTCTGGTCCATATTCACCGCCACCAACTCAAAGTTCACCGGGGCGGTTTTTTGTAGATTCAGCAGAATATCCAGCATGGCGTAAGAATCCTTACCGCCGGATAAGCAAACCATGATTTTGTCGCCCTCTTCAATCATGTTGAAGTCGGCAATAGCGCGACCCACATGGCGGCGCAGGCGTTTCTGCAGTTTGTTGAATTCGAGTCGCTCGCGGCGATTTTCCACTTCGGACATGGTGTCTCTCTAACTATTTCGGTACCGGTGACCGGGGCTGGGGGTCACAGCCATCGCCTATCAGTGTGGAGCGAGGCTTTCATATTGCTAGGGGGCGCGATTGTACGCATTTCGATCACGGAGTACACGACTCCCCATCCGACTTTTCCGCTAACAGGAACTCAACACAGGGCCAAACATGCTCCAGTAATGCCGGCTGTGCCTTGGCCGTTGGGTGTATACCATCGGATTGCATGGCGCCGTCTTCAAGCGCGACGGTTTCCAGGAAGAAGGGCACCAATCCAACCTGTTCGGACTTGGCCACCTTGGGGTAAACGGCGGCAAAGGCATTGGTATAAGCGCGGCCGTAATTGGGCGGAATACGCATGCCGAGCAGTAAAACCTCTACACCAGAATTCTTCGCCAGCTTCACCATCTCCATCAGGTTGCGCTGTAAGGACTGAGGTGGGTAGCCCCGTAGACCATCGTTGCCACCAAGTTCAACGATTAGCCAACGGGGACTGTGCTCCTCCATCAGGCGCGGCAAACGTGTCAGGCCACCGGACGTGGTTTCGCCACTGATACTGGCATTGACCACCCGAACCTTTTTGCCCTTTTCCTGCAAGCGCTCTTGCAGTAATTGCACCCAGCCCTGCTCTTCATTGATGCCGTAGGCAGCGCTGATACTATCTCCCAAGACCAACAAGGTATCCGCCGCACTCGCCTGGGCAGCCCCAATGGGGATAAACAGCAACAGTACCAAGCTGAATTGAGCCGCCAACTGCCGAAAAAAGGCTGTCGTCATGTCATACTCTCCAAAAAGTCGCGCATCCGTATAGGGAACACAGTATGTCCGCCATTCTTACGGCAGAAAACCTGTATCACAGAGTCTCCACCAGCGAAGGGCCATTGACCCTATTAAACAATATCTCCCTGCAACTGGCGCGCGGAGAGAGCCTCGCTGTGACCGGTGCCTCAGGTTCCGGCAAGTCCACCTTGCTCGGTCTATTAGCTGGATTGGACAAGCCCAGTGAGGGAAAAATCTGGCTGGCCGGCGAAGAAATTACCGCCATGGATGAAGAACAACGTGCTGCGGTACGCGCCCGCTGTGTGGGGTTTGTCTTCCAAACCTTCCAGCTACTACCCGGCCTCACCGCTCGCGAGAATGTCATGCTGCCCAGTGAGCTGCGCGGTGAACGCGGCGCCGCCAAACGCGCGGAGGAGTTCCTGGCCAAGGTGGGGCTCGAGCATCGCCTGGGCCATTACCCGCGTCAACTCTCCGGCGGGGAACAGCAAAGGGTCGCCATTGCCAGGGCATTCGCCAGCTTCAGTGGCGAGGACGCTATCCTATTCGCCGACGAACCCACCGGTAGCCTGGACGCCGGCAACGGCGCCAAAATCATCGATTTACTCTTTAAGCTCAATGCCGAGTCCAGCACCACTCTGGTGCTGGTAACCCACGAGCAGCGCCTGGCTGAACGCTGCGTCACTCACCTGCGTATGTCGGCAGGTGCCGTGGAGTCCTACGAGCCCCTCGCCGGGGACGACAGCTTCTCGGAGGTGTCCGCCTGATGCTGCCTCTGCGACTGCTTTTCAGGGACTGGCGCGGTGGCGAGCTGGCTCTCATCGCCAGTGCCCTGGTACTGGCCGTGACCTGTGTAACCGCGATTGCCCATTTCACCGATCGCCTCACCCGCGCGATGGAGCAGCAGTCGCTTACCTTCCTGGCTGCAGAAAGAGTCCTGCGCAGCAGCCAGCCAGTCAACGCGGCTTGGCTCGATAAAGCCAAGGAACAGGGGCTGGAGCAGGGGCAAATCATTCAGTTTGCCTCAATGATCTCCGCCAATGACCAGTTTCAGTTCGTCTCGGTGAAGGCCGTAGATGGTGGCTACCCACTGGTTGGTCACCTGGAGATCCGGCGCTCGCCGGATGCCTCAAGTGAAATCACGCAACAGGGGCCTCCTCCTGGAGAAGCCTGGGTGGAATCCCGCCTCCTGCCGTTGCTGGAAATTGAATTTGGCGATTCCATCGACCTGGGCGATACACAACTCAAAGTGACTGGCCTGTTGGAGCGGGAGCCTGACCGGGGCACCAGCCTATTCGATATGGGCGCTCGGGTACTGGCAAATATCGAGGACCTACCGGCCTCCGGCGTTATCCAGCCCGGCAGCCGGGTGCGCTACCGCTATCTCTTTGCCGGGGACGACCAGGCACTAAAAGAGTATTTTGCCTGGCTAAAACCGCAGCTGACTGAACACCAGCGGGTGTTGGACCTGCGCGAGGGCCAGCCGCGGGTGGCCTCCGCATTAAATCGCGCTGAGCGCTTCCTATTTCTCGCCGCCAGCCTCGCCGTGCTACTCGCCAGTGTTGCCGTAGGGCTTGCCGCACGGCGCTATGGGCTGAGACATACCGCCTATGTAGCGGTAATGAAAAGCCTTGGCGCCGGGCGCAACAAGGTGCTCGCCATTTACCTGGGCCAGCTGGCCGCTCTCACACTGATCGCCACCGGCCTTGGTTTAGCCCTGGGCAGTTTTATTCAGGCCCAGGCGGTCAATCTGATGGCTGGTTTCTTCCCGGTAGCACCACCCGCCAGCCACTGGGGCCCTCTGCTTGTGGGCCTCGCCACCGGTTTAGCCTGCGCATTGGGTTTTGCCCTGCCCCCCCTGTTTCGCCTAGCTCGTACCGATCCCATGCAAACGCTGCGCAAAGATTGGAGCAACCCCGACAGGCGCGAATGGTTGGGACTCATCCTCGGCCCCAGCGCCATGCTACTGTTGATCTGGTGGCTGTCAGGCAGTTTGGCTATGACCCTGGCCCTACTCGCCGGTATGGGACTGTTGGTGGGAGGCAGCGCCCTGGTCAATCAATTGCTGGTGCGCGGAAAGCTGGCCTCTTTAGGTGGCGCCTGGCGTATCGCTCTGGGTAGTCTGCAGCGCCGCGCCGCCTTCAATACGCTGTTGATCGCCGCTTTCGGCACCGGCCTTCTGGCAATGTTGTCCCTAGTCTTTGCACGCACCGCACTCATCGACGAGTGGCGTATGCAGCTGCCTGAAAAAGCACCCAACCACTTCCTGCTGAATATTGCCCCCAGAGATGTGGATGGAATGCAGCAGATGCTGGAAAAAGAGGCAGTCAGCAGCACCGAGTTCTATCCCATGGTGCGCGGCCGCCTGATCGCCATCAATGACACCCTTACCAAGGATCTCAAGGACCGCCCCAACGGCGTGCGCCGGGAACTCAACCTGAGCTGGACCGAAAACCTGGCACCGGATAACCGTATCCTCGAAGGCGAGTGGTGGGACAAAACCAGTAAAGGAGTTTCGGTTGAGGTGGAACTGGCCGCCCAACTCAACTTGGCTCTTGGTGACAACCTGCGCTTTTCCATCGGCGGACTGGAAGTGGAGGCCCCTGTGGCCAGTTTCCGCTCTCTGGATTGGAACAGCATGCGCCCGAATTTTTATATGCTGTTTGCCCCAGGCACCCTGGAGGACTTTCCCGCCACCTATATCACCAGCTTTTATCTTCCTCCAGAAGACAAGCTGTTAGTTAACGACCTGGTACGCAACTACCCCAGTGTCAGCGTGATAGAGCTGGATAAAATCATCCTGCGTATTCGCGACACCATCGACCAAGTGTCTTTCGCGATCGAATCCGTCATGGCGCTGATGCTCGTCGCCGGAGTACTGGTATTGATTGCTGGGGTGCGAGCCAGCATCGCCGAGCGTTTGCAGGAGGCCGCGATTATCCGCACACTGGGCGGACGCAGACGCCTACTGCTCAAAAGCCTGATGCTGGAATTTGGATTACTCGGCTGTGCCGCTGGATTACTCGCCGCCATCGGCGCCGAAGCAACTCTAATCGTGCTTTCGCAGCGGGTGTTCGAGCTGCCCCTGGTACTGCACCCCACCCTGTGGCTACTGGGCCCATTGGTTGGCGCCTTTTTGGTTGGCGTTGCCGGTACCTTGGCCTGCTACAGCTCCGTGAGCCAGCCTCCACTGAAGGTGCTGCGGGAGCTGGCCTGATTGCGATACATTGGCTTGAATATTGGCCGCACATAAAAAGAGATGTAGCTGTTTTATGGACCTGGAATTCGACCGCAAACATATCTGGCACCCCTACTCCTCTCTGATCAACCCGCCACCGGTTTATCCGGTGGCCAGGGCTGAAGGAGTTCGAATTTTCCTGGAAGATGGCCGCGGCCTGATCGACGGCATGTCCTCCTGGTGGAGTGCCCTGCATGGCTACAATGTACCCGAGCTGAATCAAGCCATGCGCGATCAAATGGAGAAGATGTCCCATGTGATGTTTGGCGGCCTCACCCATGAACCAGCCATTGAACTGTGCAAAAAGCTGGTGGAGATCACCCCACCGGGGCTGAATCGGGTTTTCCTGGCCGATTCCGGCTCAGTGTCTGTAGAGGTCGCCATCAAAATGGCCCTGCAATTTTGGCACTCCCAGGGCAAACCGGGTAAAAGTAAATTGCTGGCCCTTCGCAATGGCTACCATGGTGATACCTTTGGGGCCATGGCCACCTGTGATCCCGTTACCGGCATGCACCACCTGTTTACCGGGCAATTGAGCCAACACCTGTTTGCCCCCGCCCCGCAAACCCCTTTCGGCGAAACCTGCCCCGATGAAGATATCCGTGAACTGGAACAACTGATTGCGCAAAACAGCGAGCAATTGGCTGCGGTAATTCTCGAACCCATAGTGCAGGGTGCCGGCGGTATGCGCTTTTACTCCGCAGATTACCTGCGCCGGGTACGAGCACTCTGTGACGAATACGACCTGCTGCTGATTGCCGATGAAATCGCCACCGGCTTTGGCCGCAGTGGCAAAATGTTCGCCTGCGACCACGCCGCGATCACCCCGGACATTCTCACCCTCGGCAAGGCCCTCACCGGCGGCACCATGACTTTAGCGGCCACGCTGTGTAGCGACCGGATTGCCGAAGGCATTTGCAATGGCGAGGCCGGAGTCTTTATGCACGGCCCCACTTTTATGGGGAATCCGTTGGCTTGTGCCGTCGCCGATGCCAGTATTCAACTGCTACTCAGCGGACCCTGGCAGGAACGAGTAACAGCAATCGAGCAACAGCTGACCGAACAGCTCGCCCCATTAAAATCCGCACCGGGTGTCGCCGATGTTCGAGCCCTTGGAGCGATTGGAGTGGTGGAAATGCGCGAGCCGGTAAATATGGCCAAGGTACAGGAAGCTTTAATCGAACGCGGCGTTTGGCTGCGCCCCTTCGGCAAGCTGGTCTACGCCATGCCACCCTATGTGATTTCTAAAGAAGACCTCAGCCAATTAACGTCGGCGATGGTTGATGTACTGGGGGAGATTTCCTAGCCTCCGTACCAATTAATTTGTGAAGCCGGTCTCAATAATACCGGGTTAAGCGGCTCCTCCTGTAAATAACCTTCTCTTTGCTACCACGAATAGAGGGTTAACAGATCGAACTCTATAACACGGGGGTCGCCAATTCTTGGCTAAAGACTTCCGTCGCCCCCTCCCATACTCGCCTCTCTCAGATGCCATTTTCTTAACCTGTACAAGCTTCGATCAGCCAGATCACAATTTCAGCCAGAAATGTTTTGAGCCCCCAAAAATTCCTGTATCATAAATGTTAATGATAGTTATCCTCATTTACGATAGCGATCAAAGTGACCAAAATGATCACTGTTAAATGTTAGGCATTCACCTCGCCCGATTAATGCCTCACCAACCCTTAAAGTTTGGGCGTCAGAGAGGAAAAATGAGAACTTTAATTGCATTACTTTTTGCGGTTACTTTTGCCACCACTGCTCAAGCTAGCGATACTTCTGGAGAAAAGCCCATTCAGCACCTCAAAGTAGCGGATGTTACTTCGATGAAGGATGCCAAGAAGATTTTCATTGAGAAAACCGCAGAAATTAAAAGCAAGCAAAAGCTGGATGCTGCAGAGCTTCACCAGATACATGTCATCACCTACACGCTAGAGAAAAGTGTTGAGTTTTTCGCTGAGAACCTGAAGGGTGAGAGGCAAGAGCTTGCAAAAGAGATTGCCGTTGTGGTGGAGAATATTCATCTTAACTCCGAAAACAACCGCACCGAGAAGACTGAGAAAGATCTGAAGGAATACTTTAAATTAGCAGACAAATTTGTCGCTGGATTTAAACATCACTAATAAAGATCATTCCCGAGCTTAACCAGCGGCTCTAGTTGCAGCGAGAGGCTCGTCTGGATCGATTGAAAATTAAAGCGCTAACTATCATGAGTTAGCGCTTTAATGATAACACCACGGGTTCATGGCTAGACGCCACAATCTCGACCAAATCCTTAACGATTACCATTGCCCAGATTTCCTGCCTTTTTGATTCGCCTATAAATCTCCTCGCGGTGTACGGGCAAGGATTTAGGGGCAAGTATTCCTATCCTTACCTGACTACCCTTAACTTCCAATACAGTGATTGAAACGTTCGCTCCAATCCGTAAGTTTTCGCCTGTACGGCGCTTTAAGATCAACATATTTATTTCCTACTGATACTCAAGCCATAGATAGACCTTCCCCGCTGAGGAAGCTTGGATAGTAACGTTTTGAGGAAATACGGGGTGGTGCGCGAGAACGGTAGGCATAGAAAAAGAAAAGGCAGACGCAACGCCCCCAGGGCTTAGAGAATCTATCCAAGCCACTGATTGTGCTCCACTTTATTGAAGACGAGCGGGTTTCTAGCGTACTATGCATATAGCCATCTTGATAGGTGATTTATCAATTTGGTTAGCTGGCCCCAGGTGTTCCAGCACCTTGGGTCAGCGCCTTTTACTTATTCTCACTTCACGCTACCGTTCTCCTATTGAGGGGTGGTCTTTAGAAAATTCTTGGGCTCTTGATTCTCTAGATACTCTTGAACCGAGCTGCTTTGATTGTTGCCTTTAGATAGCTTCTTAATCGCGGCCAAAATACCAATAAATATCTATCGATTTTACGTGGCTTTGACACTAAAACAATCCTAATAAAATCTAATAAGATTATTTTTGTGCCTATATTTTTTGTTGCTCACGTATTGAAAATTTCGGTTGCATATAAAAATCGCCGTTTAGATTAATATACCCACCGCTCCCACGCTGGAGTTCAGACAACAATAGATCATCAATGCTTCGACTTAATACGCACTCCACATATCTACAGAAAAGATCTCTCCATAGACCAAAGTAACTTGCAGAGTTTTAGGATATTACTGCGAGATTTAGGAACCTCTGAGCAACCCGGTGATGCCTCTACTTACAGAGTAGTTTCAACAAGAGCGCAGCTTCACAAAGTGACTAGACCTTAGAAGAAGTCTAAACACGGTACATGAACCGCTATGGAAGCCCCTCAGGCCAATCCTTGAAGGCTACATCTGCTGCGTTGCAACGCTTGCAAGGGGCTATGTCCATTCGCGGCGAACTGCGCCTAACATCTTTAGCCTTCAAGATCCGCAGAGATATTACAGAGTGATTCAGAGGAACCCTGGATACCTTAACCACTCCTCAACTAATACCAGCCTGTAAAAGTTGGCGAGTGCTAGCTTAGGGATTTACGATCATATTGACCGTAATATTGGAGAACAAGAAGATAAACCCAGAAACAATCATGAGATCAATGAGTTACGGGCTAGCGTTAAAATTGGGATAGTAGTCAAAGTGATCATTTTTCCAGTTTGCACGAACGTATCAGGATGCTTTAAGTCTATCGTTTTAAATAAAGATTTAGGCTTTAGCGTAGAAATTGATTCTGAGATAACAATCAGGATAATAGTGGTCTGAATGATTACTATATAGCTGTTAGGTGATGTATGAGTGAACATGGAAAGTTTTTCCTTTCAATATCTTTACCATTTTCGATGGTTATAGCTGTCTGCTATTTGAGTGGTTATTACTGGACTTTTGGTGTTGATATTTTTTCATATATTAGTGCGCCCGATCTAATAATGGCGGCAGCTATTCCCCTTGTAACTTTAGGGCTGGCAAGTGGAGTGGGGTTGTTTCTTGGAGTGATACTCTCAGATAAAAAAGATGAGCACAGCGCTAGCACGGTAAAAGGTAAAGTTTACAGATCCGCATCTGTACTTTTTGATATATTTGCTGGGCTGCTTATAGTTGGCACCCTAGCTTATGGCGGAGATGATAAATGGAGGGTGATTCCTGTAGTACTGACATTGTTAATATTATCTCTCGCTAGGCAAGCAGGCTTGTTAAATCCACTCATTAGAAACTACAGCCATTTAAACTACCTTGTTATATTTGTTGCAATATATTTTCCTATTCAGGCTTACGCACATGGAAAGTTAAAAGCTCTGAATATTATTAGTGGTAAAGACTACAAGAGCGTCACTATCCCAAAGCTTCTGAGCGGTTTTGATCTAAGGTATATTGGGAAAGCGGGAGATAACCTGTTCGCTTGGGAAGGGAAAAAAGGTGAAGTCCATATTTTGAACACTGACAAATTCGATCATGTGGTCGTAAGCCAGAATGCACCTAAATCGGGTAGCCGGTAGTTTCTAGCTACCGGCCCCCACACCACCCATCGTGCGGGTCCGCAATGGGCGGTTCCCTATCCGTAATGAATCTCTACCCAACGATCTCGCAATGAAATCAACCCCATCTCTTCGAAGAACTCATTATTGAGCGCAATATGAATACCCTCAGTTTTTGCGCTTCGCCAGTAACTTTTACCGGTCGAGCCGCAGGTAACTGCCAGCGATTCACTCACACCCATACGCAGTAAATTTCGAACTTTCGTTCTCACTCTGCGCCAATTCTTCCAATAGCTCATTCTTAATCGCCGCCGTATCCAGCAGTCTAGATCAATACATTTTTGATAGCCTTGCGCTATTCCAAAATAGTTGATCCAGCCACGGAGGTATACGGTAAGTTCCTTCAGTTTCTTTTCCATCGAAATGCCACGGGACCGTCCTGTAATCTGACGGACGTGGTATTTAAATTGGCGCAGTGACTTATCATGCCAGACAAGCTTTGCTCCACGAAAAGAAAAACCCAGAAACTTACAACGACTAACGGGGGCTACTTGGCTTTTAGCATCGTTAACTTTGAGTTTAAGCTTGCGCTCAACAAAGCGTTTAATGCTCGCCATAAGCCGTTCGCCGGCACGTTTAGAGGAAACGACAATCACAAAATCATCCGCATAGCGGACAAAATCGTGCTGGCGTTTTTCCAGCTCTTTGTCGAGCAGGTCGAGTACAATATTGGAGAGCAGCGGCGATAAAGGGCCCCCTTGTGGCACCCCCTCATGACAGGCTTTCCAGCATCCATCTTCTACACTTCCTACACGCAAGTAACTTGCGATCAACTTGAGTAAACGCTTATCGCTGATTCTTTGGCCAAGTAAACTCATGAGGAAGTCATGGTTGACCCGGTCGAAGAACTTAGATAAATCGACATCTACGGCTATCCGCTTCCCGCCTTCGATATACTTCTGTAGCTTTTTCACCGCATGATGCTGTGATCGCTTTGGGCGGAACCCATAGCTGAACTCCGAAAAGGTTTTATCGAAACTGGGACCGATGATTTGGGCGATAGCCTGCTGTATAACACGATCAAAGATCGTAGGTATCCCGAGACCACGCTGGCCGCCATCTGGCTTGCGAATGTAGACGCGCCTGACGGGAAGCGGCTGGTAATGACCCTGTCGAATAGTCTCGATGAGGTCGTCGCCAACTGCCTTGAAGTGCTGCATAAAATTATCGACAGTAATCTCGTCAATGCCTGCGGCACCTTTGTTGCTTCGCACGTGTTTCCATGCAGCATTAAGATTTTCTTTGCTGAGGATGGTTTCAAGCAGATTTTCATTTGAGTTGAGTGTCATGGCAGTGCGCTACGTCAATTTTATATCCGGCTGGCAACATATCGGCAGGCTAGCCCTGTCTTTTAACTCGTGGATTTTGGGTTCAGGCCTTCACCGTATCCAAGGTATTAATCTTGGTATTAGGCTACTATGCCGTCGGCTGACTTCTGTTCAATCACCTTGGCCATTACTGGCCGAGGCGCCGCTGTGTTCCACCAATTTTGTTTACCCCCGCGATGGTGGCTAACGGGCTGGGCCTACTTATGAGTCAGCGGCCACGCTGACAGCTTTACAGCAGCAGGTTGAACAGATCTCCCCAGATAAGAACGTGAACTTTCACTACACAACTGCATCATTTACTCTACCCGTTAGACCACATGGCTTTGGTATCCTTGGCTACCTCGCCTCCAGGCTAAGCCTTATATGATGTTTCTGTCCGTCAGCTCGTAGTTTTGCTAGCGGCTTCCTCCCCACAAGACCTCGCGGTATTGCAGTTGCCATTCGCTAGTAGTTAGCATTTAATGGAAACCATTAAATGGTGATCCTCCTACAGGGGACTTTCACCCCATTAGTTCACGCCCATGCTGGGCGTACCAAAAAAATCCAGGTGACGCCTACGGCACACCTGATTTGGGCGTTATAACCAAATCAGACATAAGAGATAAATTTGAGAGCAGTCCATCTATTTTTTATCGTTACCTTTCCAGCTAATACCTATGCGTGTTTTATTCAACCTAAAGGATTAGTCGAACAGCACGTGTCAGAATTTTTCCTTCTCTTAGGGATTTCTGCAACGATTCTAGTTCTTGCGCTTGTCATACGCTACTTAACAAACAAGAAGCGTCTATGGGCACCAATAATTGGCGCGCTAGTTGTAGGCTACATTCCTACGTGTATGTACTTTCTTTTCATGGAAGGTATCGCAGGTCCTGGAGGTTCTTGCGGTAGACCTGAACTCATACAGGCAGGGCAAACGCTCTTAGTAGGTTTCGTAGCTATCCTAGTGTATGAAATTTTTAAGTATTGGAGAGCTAAACGGACCAATGGGCTATAAATCGGGTAACCGGTAGTTTCTAGCTACCGGCCCCACACCACCCATCATGCGGGTCATGAATGCTAACCGGTTGGACCTACTTAACAGCCAGTAGCCACGCTGACAGAATCACTGAAAAAAATTACACAGATTTCCCAAGATAAGGGTATAAAATTTCACAAATCAGCTACATCATTAACCCTATCCATTAGATCACGTGACTTCGGCACCCTTGGCCTCCTGACTAAGCCATATAGGATGTTTTTGTTCGCCAACTCATAGTTTTGCTCGCGGCTTCCTCCCCACAAAACCTTATAGTATTGCAATTTCCATTCGCTAGTAGTTAGAGGTCATTAAACGGTGATCTTCCTACTGGGGGCTTTCACCGCATTGTTCATAACATGTCAAGTACGATTCTCATTGCCTCCATCCTTTACGCGGGCTTTATAGAGCCCCATAATCGCTCTTTATCCATAAGCAGGATTAGATTTCTTGCCTCAAATACACATGGAAATATGTCAATAGCATATATGATTAATTGCCGAACACTCGAAGCTGGTATCTAGTGAAAACTCCCAAACGTCTACAGCCTCTCATCGATGATGGCTTAATCGATGAAGTTATCAGCCGCCTAATGAGCGGCAAAGAAGCCGATATATTTATTGTCCGTTGTCGCGACGAAATTCGTTGCGCCAAAGTCTATAAAGACGCAACTAAGCGTAGTTTTAAAAAGGCCGCACAATACCAAGAAGGGCGTAAAGTTCGCAGTGGTCGTCAAGCGCGTGCCATGCAAAAACGGTCGAATTATGGCCGCCAACAGCAGGAAGAGATTTGGCAAAATGCCGAAGTTGATGCTTTATCCCGTTTAGCACGCGCTCATGTACGAGTTCCCAAGACTTTTGGTTGTGTTGACGGTGTATTATTGATGGAGTTAATCACTGACGAAGCAGGCAATGTCGCACCACGGCTTGGCGATGTGACAATGTCAGAAGAGCAAGCAGTTCAAGATCATGCATTAATGATTCATTACATCATGCTCATGCTTTACGAGGGAATTGTACATGGTGATTTATCCGAATTTAACGTCCTAGTGGATGATTCCGGCCCTGTGATTATCGATTTACCCCAAGCTGTTAATGCCGCTGCCAATAACAGTGCACAAGAAATGTTCACTCGCGACGTCGACAATATGCGTCGTTATTATGGCAGATTTGCCCCCTCTTTATTACAGACTCAATACGCTAAGGAAATGTGGGCACTGTTTGAAGAGGGTAATTTAACGACTAACACAACGCTCAGCGGCAAGTTTGATGATGACGATGACAGCGCTGATGTCGACGCCGTGCTGGAAGAAATCAAAGCGGTGATGCAAGAGGAACTGGAACGAAAAGAGCGTATACGTGAATCTTCAGAAGATGCATAAATTTGGATGAAAGCACCCGGTTTAGTAATCTTATTGGTTGCTGCGGGTGTTGTTTATTATCCTATTGCACAAATTAGTGTACACACACATTAAGACATCCAAAGACTGAAGGATGCCGTGAACTGTAGAGCAAGCTCTCTTTCTGGGGGCTCTTATCCTTTGATTTATAGGTAAGAGAGATTAAGTTCTGGGAATTGATATGCAGATTTTAGGAAATGCTATTTTGGATAAAAGACTGGTAATTGTCTTATAGAGTATTTGGGGTAGGAGTAGATTAGCAGTGTGTGGCTGAGAGGAAACACCGGCAATCCCTATTCCTTGTACCCAGAGTTTATCGAGTTGGGTGCAAGCTTTCTTTACCGTTTCCACTGATCTGTATTAGTTCAGAACAAACCTTTAAAGCAGCTTTCAAAGTTCCAACTGAGATAGAGCCAGTGTTTTGCTGAGATGGCCAGCCGCTCAAGGATAGGGGGTGTCTTTTGAAAAATGGCACCGGGATTATGGGGGCTAAATGCCGGCCACCCCAGTCTACTAACGCCAAATAGTGATCCAGCTGAAAGGGCACCGCTTTCGGCATATTAAGGCCACTTTTCCACTAAGCCCCTCTTTGAGCAATATCCTGTAAAATCACACCATAGAATTGAAGTGGATAGCCCTCAACTGAATAACAGCTGTCCTAATAAGGACTCGGGCGTTAAGTAACTAACTCCTAAAATGCTAAGCGGCTAAATACTACCCTTAAACTTAACTAAAAATTAATGGTCAAGTAACTCCGAATTAGTCGGGTATTTTTCAAGGAGTTCAATTAGTTTTTTAGTCCCATCTACAGGCTTTAGGCTAGTAAGCGTTCTTCGTAAAGCTCTTATCGTTGCAATATCTTTCGAGTTAAACAGGATTTCCTCTCGGCGAGTACTGCTTTTAGCAATATCCAGGGCAGGGAAAATTCGCTGTCTTGCAACTTCCTTTGACAATACTACCTCCATATTTCCCGTACCCTTAAACTCCTCAAATATCACTTGGTCCATTCGGCTTCCGGTATCCACGAGTATCGTTGCCAGAATTGTAAGTGAACCACCACCTTCAATCTTCCTCGCAGCGCCAAACAGCTTTCTGGGGATCTCCATAGCCCTGGCACCTATCCCACCAGACATTGTACGTCCCCTACCACTCTGCTGGGCATTATGTACCCGTGAAAGCCTTGTCAACGAGTCAACCACGATCATTACATCCTGGCCTTCACCGGCTTCCTTACAGGCCCTAGCATGGAGTTCATTAGCTATCCTCACATGCTCTTCATAGCTTTGATCAGAAGAGGACGCATAAACTTCCGCCGGTACACTTCGCTTAAAGTCAGTAACCTCCTCCGGCCTTTCATCAATAAGCAAAGCGTACAGCTTTATTTCGGGGTAAGCCTCCCCCACTGCTTGGCAGATATGTTTCAGGATAGTGGTTTTGCCACAGCCCGGTGGAGCCACAATCAAGCCTCGTTGCCCCTTACCAATTGGCGTAATCAAATCCATCGCCCTCACCGTAAGTTGCTGAGAACCTGACTCAAGGCGAATAGGCTCAGAGGGATTAATAGCTACTCCATTTAAGAACCGTTTCTTTGGATCAGAAGTATCCTCTTGCTTTTTATCAGCCTTCTTAGGCTCCGTATTTCTTTTTACCTTTAAGGATAATATTTTTCTGGACATAATATGCTCTTTACAAATCATTCGAGACCGGGAATATTACTATTATTTGTCAATGACTGGACATACGATTAGTACTCCCCAAAACTGAACACTATAGCCAGAACTTGCGGCTATGCGATTATTTTTCCGAACCCAAGGCAGACAAATAATCCTATTGAAATCCGAAAACACCAATTACTGTCAGCCGCAACCAACGAATCACCAACCAGAAGGTTGAAAAAAAATGAATAATCGCTACTGACCGAAGGTGCATACTAGGACACCCACAGATTGAAGGGTGAAACCGGAAATAGTACAGGCTTTCCACCTTAACAGCCATTTCTTCTGGTCTGGTTCGGACAAAGTGAAATGCTTAAAAATCATGCTTTAGGTTTGAAAATTGGATGATTTTGGCCAAATCAGAAGAAATAGCATCGAAAGCCCGGGAGGAAAGTGGTGAGGTGTTACCGAAAGAAAACGCTGGCAGTCGCCTATGCCATGTATCCAGCGACTATTGAGTTGGATAGAGGTTTGCCGAACTGCCTTTCAAGGCTAGGGGACATTCGTTGAGAAATGAAACCGCGCTTTTTGGCTGGCTAAATGCCGGCCACTCCAATCTACTAGTGCCAAATAGTGATCCAACTGACAGGATTGCCCTTTGGCTTATTCAAACGCTCAGCGTCAACAAACGGAGGTAGATTTTTGGGCTTCTCACCTGAGTCTGCCGCACGAACACGCTGCTGAATTAACGTGTAATCAGATTCTTCAGGCATCTTGATGATATTGACACGGATCAGGTTGAGGTCTACATAGGCCATATATTGGGTATCCAGAATCGGTAAATAGCCGGCTGGGCCTAATTATGAGTCAGCGCCCGAGCTGACAGGTTCACAGCAGCAAGCCAAAATGACCATATAGTACCGATAAGAATAATACCCCAAATACATTTAATGTTTGTGGGAGCATTATTACTTTAGCATGTAATGAGTATCCCCCGACGCAAGGGTCAAAACAGTGGCCAATGTTGATAGGTGAATAAAATACTGCAACTGACTCAGCGGCGTCAAACTGGCTTGTTGCCCTCAGTCGACATGGACTTTACCTGCATAAACATCGAATTTAATAGGGAGGCTCAATGCTCTTTGATGGTATTTTCTATTTCATCTACAGGTGGAATTAGGAGTTGAAATTGGCATAGACCCTCTTGATAGATTCAAAATCTTAGTACAAAGTAGATAATTTCAACCAATCTTTTAGGTTAAGGCTATTGTTATATTGTACATCAAGCTTAAGGCTCTGGCTCAAATGACTATATTTTAGGTACAGAGAAAACCATTATGTGTTTTTCAGCCACAGCATCATTCGGATCAGCAGCTGTCCTTCTTGTTGGCGGTGCTTTGTGTACAAGACACGTTATAAAAAATGATAAAACCTATTTATTGCTCGCAATTACCCCTATCCTTTTCGCATTACAACAAGCGAGCGAAGGCTTGGTATGGATTGGACATAACGAAAACTTAACATCACTAACAACAGCATCTTCCATTTTCTTTTTATTCTTTGCTCTGCTTTTTTGGCTTGTCTGGATACCAATCGTCGCCTTTAGCCTTGAAACAAAAAAATGGAAAAGAGTTTTCTTTATTACATTGATAATCATAGGCTTTGTTTTTGGCTTATACCTTTGGATACCAGTCCTATTAGAAACAGGATCAAGACATTTGATGAAAACGAGTGTATGCGGGCACAGCCTATGCTATATCACTTCCGATTACAGCTTATTCGCCATTACAGCAGGTCATATTCTTTATTCTTTACTTGGCTTTTTATTTTTATTATCCAGCAATCAGATTTTTAGAAAATTTTGGGCACTTGTCATGCTGCTCGGTGTTATCGTCTACTTTACTCAGCGTGAAACATGGGTATCAACCTGGTGTTTCTTTGCTGCAATATCGACCTTATGGATTTATTTTCTATTAAAAAATGACTATAAAGCAAAGATGAAAAAACAAACTTTATGATAGAACTGATAGAGCCAAGTTGGCCACAGCATAAAGGGAAAGACCTGCAAGGAGCTTTCTAAGGCGCTAAGGAAGCGATGCTTTTGAGCTGATGCTTACTTTCAACAACACCTAACGTGTTACTGCATCCGAATATGGTATAGTGCTGACAACACTATACAAGCCAACGCCGCCCATTAAAATATTATGGATCTCAAATTTGTTTCGCCGAGTATGAAAAGATTGTTTTTCACTCTGTCAGTTATATTTATTTCTGGTTGTGTTTCTACCGCTAACATATATGAGAGAAATGTGAAAGCCAATGAACTAGAAGCACAGGCTGAAGACGCCAGAGTAAGCAATAATTATTCCATGGCCAAACAGCTGGACAGGAAGGCAGAGAAGCTAAGAGAAAAAGACTCTATCAACAAAGAGGATATCCTTGCAGGTATTTTTTCCGAGCTTTTTAAGCGGTTGTTCGGAGGAAGCTCTAAAAATGATCAACATGGTTGGCAGTAAAGCGATAAAACTAACCTGTACCAACAAGCATTAGGCAGTTCAAGATCTCTATGCCGAGGCTGATGGTACAATCTGATTTGGACCAGCTTTTTTTACAATCAGATATCAATACTATTCCGCTGACCACTGTGATTCTGGGATAGGCAAGAACTTATTCTCTATGAGAAAGGATACATTGGCATATGAGGTTTAGGGTGAGTGTTTAAACACTCACCCTGCTTAAAAAACACCCAGCTTTGCTCCAACTAAAAGAAGCCTTCGCAGGGCTGCTAAATAGTATGCTTCACACGGGACTAGTTGCCGGTTAGCTTAGTGATAACTATGATTAGCAACTACACCCGAACGCTGCCCGAAGTGTTTAAAAGCCAAACTACCGGAAAGCCCGTGCACCCCATACTCTCCATAGAAAACCTGCAGTGCCGCTACGGCGAGCAGGTGGTTATAGAATCAGTTTCCTTTGCTTTACAGGCCGGGGAAATTGCCTGCTTGTTGGGCCCCAGCGGCTGCGGCAAAACAACGTTGCTGCACGCCATCGCTGGATTTCAGCCAGTCACTGCAGGGAATATCCAGCTGTCTGGAGAAGTAATCTCTTCTCCCAAGGTTAAGGTTCCTGCGGAGCAGCGGAAAATTGGGGTGGTATTTCAGGATTATGCCCTCTTCCCACACCTCACCGTTGAGCAGAATATTGCCTTCGGTATCCAGTCAATGCCGAAAAGCGAGCGGCAGTCCCGCACCCGGTCGTTGCTACAGCTAGTACGGCTGGAAGGCTTCGGGCAGCAGTACCCGCACCAGCTATCTGGTGGTCAGCAGCAGCGTGTCGCTCTGGCTCGGGCACTGGCACCGCGCCCCAAGTTGTTGCTGCTGGATGAACCCTTCTCTAACCTGGATACCGAGCTGCGCCGCAGTCTCGCCGCCGAAGTCCGCCATATACTGCGCGAAGAGAAGATCCCTGCGATTATTGTTACCCACGACCGCCACGAGGCCTTTATTGCCGGAGATAAGCTGGGAGTACTCAGCCAAGGTCAATTACAGCAGTGGGACAGCCCACAGGATACTTATCAGAAGCCAAAAAATTTGGCGGTTGCGAGAATCGTTAGTGAAGGGAACATTATCTCCGGCACTGTCCTGGGCAATGACCTGATCAGCACCCCATTAGGGGAAGTTAATATGCCGACAGCTGCATACGAAAATGGCGATAGGCTCAAACTATTTGTGCGCAGTGAGGATATTGCCGCAGGCGAACATCCCGGTGCGGTTATGGCTCAGGTTGTGGAAAAGAATTTTCTCGGCAATCAAGTGAGCTATCGCTTTCAGTTAGCCGCAGGGGAAACTGTCGAGGCCGCTTTGAATGCAAATCTTCAAGCCGCTCCCGGTGATAAACTTCCCCTACGTCTCTGCTCTGCGCTGGTGTTTGACCAGGCCCGATAGCAGCTATCAAGACAGGGCGGGCGCTTCAGAGCTCGCCAGGGCTGTGCGCTCCTCACCTCTGCGCCACCCAATGGAACGGCTCAGTAATATCACCGGAATCAATCCCACCAGGACAATCAATAAAGCCCCCAGGGCCGAGCGTTCCAACATCTCATCAGAAGCAAACTGGTAAACATAAGTCGCTAAGGTATCAAAGCCGAAGGGGCGCAGTAACAAAGTAGCCGGCAGTTCTTTCATACAGTCTACAAAAACCACCAAGCCACCTGTGAGCAGGCCGGTACGCACTAAGGGTAGGTGCACAGCCCATAGGGTTTGCCAGCTATTACGTCCTAGAGAGCGAGCAGCCCTATCCATTGATGGGGTTACTTTCTCCAGACTGGATTCTATGGCCCCCGTGGATACCGCCAGGAAGCGCACCGTGTAGGCAAAAATAATGGCAAAAATACTGCCGCTTAACAGTAGTCCTATAGAGATATCGAAGTGTTCACGTAAAAAAGCATCGACGGCATTATCAAAAGCGGCCAGTGGAATCAGGACTCCAATCGCCAATACCGCCCCAGGCATTGCATAACCCAACTTGGAAAAGCCGACTAGAAGCTTCACGGACCTCTTGGGTTGCAGCCGCTTACCGTAAGCCAGCAGCAAGCCCAGTAATACAGAGACCAGTGCCGCTGCGATAGACAGCAACAAGCTATTGCTGGCGATCTGTATAAAATCTTCACTCCAATAGCTGGAAAAGTTACTCAGTGCGTATCTACACAGAACCAGCAGGGGGATAATAAAACCAGACACCAACAGTAACCCGCAAAACAAAAAAGCTACAGCGGATCGCCAGCCACGCAACACATAGCGTTCACGCTGGGAATTTGGCGATTGTACAAAGTGCTTCTGTCTCGCCCGCCCCATTCGCTCCAACGTAATTAGCAGAACAACAAAAATCAGGGTACTACAGGCAATTTGTGCCGCCCCTCCTAAATTACCGTGGCTCAGCCAGGTATCGTAAATCCCGACACTCAAGGTGCGCACTGCAAAAAAGTCGACAGTGCCGAAATCGTTCAGGGTTTCCATCAATACCAGTGACAAGCCCACCGCGACCGCCGGGCGTGCCATTGGTAGGGATACACGCAAGAAGCTCTGCCAGGGCGTGCAGCCCAATGACCGACTCGCGGCCCGTATACTGCCGCACTGTTCAATAAACGCCGCGCGCGCGAGCATATACACATAGGGAAAGAGCACCAGTGACAGCATGGCAATAGCCCCACCCATACTGCGGATCTCCGGGAACCAATAATCCCTGGCCGTCTGCCAACCAAACCAGGCCCGCAAGGACTTTTGCACGGGGCCCGCATACTCCAGCAAATCTGTGTAGACGTAAGCAATCACATAGGCGGGAACGGCAAACGGCAGTAGCAATGCCCACTCAAACAAACGGCGCCCCGGGAACTGGCACATGCTCACTAGCCAGGCACTGCCCACACCTGCTATCAGCGTTACTAAACCGACACCACCAGCCAGAAGCAATGTGGAGGACACATAGTGGAACAGCACCGTGTCTAACAAATGCGGCCAGATATTCTCTTCAGGAAAAAATGCCAACCAAAAGATAGATAGCACTGGCAAAGCTACTAGAAGGGAAATAGTAGCTACCAGAAGCAGCCAGCGGGAAGCTGATAAATTCGCTCGGTTTAGCATGAATTAAGAAATCAAAAGCTCATTATAAAAGAACGGCCCTGGTCTCTCGACAGGGCCGTTCGAATAAGGCTGAGATAGTGCTGCCAGTATGCCGGGCAGCAATTCTCACTCAGTTAACCATTCTAAAAGTCAAAGCGTACTTCATCAACCATACGGGAAGCCGCCGGAACGTAGGAACCGATTTCCGTGAGACTCAGATCGTCTTCCTTAAATTCACCCATATACTCCTTAATCAACTCAGAGCGGGCCGTGCCGGGGCGCACCGGGAACTCAAAATTTTTCTCAGCGTAAGAGTATTGAGCATCGGCGCCACTAAGGAATTCCAGCAGCTTAACAGCATTTTCACGGTTGGGAGCATGCTTGGTCAGCGCCGCGCCGGAAATAAACATATGGGTACCGCGATCCTTCTGGTTAGGGAAGATCAGATTGACTGATTTGGCCCAATCCACCTGCTCCGGCTGCTCCTTATTGGTGATCATTTTACCGAAGTAGTAGCTGTTACCCAGGGAAAGATCACAGACACCTTCGCTAATGGCTTTTACCTGGGCGCGGTCATTGCCCTGTGGCTTACGCGCCAGATTCGCTTTCACACCCTGCAGCCACTCTTTGGTTTCTGCTTCACCGTGGTGGGCGATCATGGAAGCGATCAAAGATAGGGTGTAAGGGTGCTTGCCGCTGCGGGTACAGATTCGGCCCTTCCACTTGGGATCAACCAGTTCTTCGTAGCGAGTGATTTCACCGGGCTTAACGCGGTCTTTGGAGGCGTAGATTAAACGCGCTCGGGTTGTCAGGCCGAACCAGTTGCCGGCCTCATCGCGGAATTGTGCCGGGATATTTTGCTCCAACACCTCGCTCTTCACCGGCTGGGTCAACTGCTTGTTCAGCAGGTCCATCAGGCTGCTGGTGTTGGAAGTGAGTACCAAATCTGCCGGACTGTTACGCCCCTCGCGCTGCAGGCGCTCGTTGAGCCCCTTGCTGGCATACACCACCTTTGTCTCAATACCGGTTTTCTCAGTGAATTCCTCCAGTATCGGCTCAATTAGGAAGGGCTGGCGGTAGGAGTAAATATTCACTTGCTCCGCGGCATTGGCCCCAATGGCACCAAGCAAACCAACAGTTGCAATCGCTTTTTGAAATAGAGACCTGGTAAACATGAGATTCTTATCACCCCCGGGTTGATTTGAGAAGCATTCTCATTTGAGTGGAAGATAATGTCAACCTGAAACCTCTGTACTCAGCAAAGTCGCAAAATTCCTCCTATGCTTAGATTCAAGCTAGTCACCTGCAGAGGCTCTATGCATTACCTTATTCTGCCACTCGCTCTGGTTGTTGCCCTAACCGGCTGCGACCGCAAGGGTGAGCCACATAAGGCCCAGTCATCGGATAGTGAAGTAACCGCTGGCCAAACAGCCAGCGAGGCAATGAAGCAGCCGATACAGCAAAACGCAAACAGCACGGCAGAGGTCCCCTCCGGCCAGCTACAGGGTACCGCTTCAGGCAGTGAAACCATTTGTACACCGGGTTGGTTTACCTGGGTACAGCGACAAGTAATGGCCCAACAAGATGGAGACCTGAAAGAGATGTACCCATCAGGCCTTCCCCCCGTTGGCAGCGCGGAGTGGTTTGATGCAATCACCAAGCTGACGGGCGGTAACCTGGCCAATGTGAAGCCCGGCAGCCCGGAGTGGTGCCTGGCAATTCAGAAACGCCTTAGTCACCCCGGTGACCAAGGCCTGTAAGGCAAGCAATAGGCCAAGCATCTTGCTAAGCAAAAGCGAGATGTAAACCTTCTATTACCCGGTCAATTTTTCAACCGGGCCCGAAAGCGAGGTAGTGAAAAATGAAGTTCTTCAGCAGAATGTTGCTGGCACTAATCGCCGCAACCACGCTACAAACCGCCATCGCCGACGAAAAACCCCCACCCGGGGCAATGGCACTCTCTATGGTGCTCACAAAGTTAGAGCAACAGGGTTATACCCCAATTGTTGAGGTAGACCTGGAAAGAGGACAATGGAAAGTGGAGGCTTACAAGGGCGATCAAAAATACGACCTGATTGTGGATCCCAATTCGGCAGAGGTTCAATCCGAAAAACCCGATAACAGCTAATGTGTGTAACCCAGGGCTACTCCCTCTAGCCTTTTTGCCCCGGAGTAGGGACACGCCGGGGTGGGCCAGAATACTTCACAGTTTTAACAAGTGTGGTTGCAACTCACGTAACCGCAGTGATTATGTCTATCTACTGACGTAATTGGTCAATCACCGCTGAGATGAATGAGTTAGTCTGGGGTAAGACAAACGCCCAAGGATAATAATATGACCATCCAGACCCTCACCCGGCAGGATGCAGACAAGGCGCTTCTCCAGAATCAGCTAGACAGCCAGCGCCGAGCCCATCACGCCAACCCCGTTCCCAGCTACCAGCAGCGAGTACAAGACCTCAAAACCCTGGGGAGAATGCTACGTGAACAGCAGGAGGCCATTGTAGAAGCCATATGCTGCGACTACGGCAGTCGCTCACGGGAGGAAACTCTGCTACTGGAGATATACCCTGCCCTTGCCGGTATTAAGGATGCGATCAAGAACGTCAAAAAGTGGATGAAACCCCGCCGGCGCCATATCGACTTCAAGGCCTATCCCCTGTCTAAAAATACGGTGGTCCCCCAACCCCTGGGGGTAGTCGGAGTAATAGTGCCGTGGAACTTCCCAATTAACCTGAGTATTTCCCCGCTGACCAATATCTTTGCCGCCGGCAATCACGCGATGGTCAAAATGTCGACCAACTCCAGCCGGCTGGCCGAGTTATTAAAAGAGATCAGCCCCAAGTATTTTCCTGAAGAAAAGCTTTCTTTTATTCCTGACTACGGCGAAATAGGCCCACTGTTCTCTAGCCTGAAATTTGACCACCTGATTTTCACCGGCTCCAGCACCACAGGTCGAGCCGTGATGCGCTCCTGTGCAGAAAATCTCACTCCAGTCACATTGGAGTTGGGTGGAAAGTCACCGGCTATCATCGCTCCAGATTTTCCCATAGAAAAAGCGGCGGAGCGTCTTATCCACTGGAAAATGGTCAATGCGGGCCAGATATGTGTCAATGTGGATTACCTCTTCGTACCAGAGAACCAGCTGGACAATTTTATCGAACATGCAGGCCGGCTGATTAAAAAACACTTCCCAAACTGGCAGAGCCCTGACTATACCTCCATTATCGACAGTGCCGCCTACCAGCGCCTGTGGAAAACTCTGGATGATGCCGTCGACAAAGGAGCCAAGGTTTACGATCTAAGCGAGGGGGAGCTCAAGCGGAACGATAGCCTACGAAAATTCCCCCCTCACCTGTTAGTCAATGTAAACCAAGATATGCTGGTGATGCAGCGGGAAATTTTTGGGCCTCTCCTACCGATTATGACCTATTCCAGGCCCGAAGAGGTTATAGACTATATCAATGCCCAGCCACGACCGCTGGCAATTTATCCCTATACCAACGATAAGGATCTGCAAAATCGCTATATTGAGCAGATTATGTCTGGCGGTGTGTCGATAAATAACTGCGTGTTACATGTTGGCCAGCACGATATTCCATTTGGCGGCGTTGGGGAGAGTGGTATGGGACACTACCACGGCTACGAAGGATTTCTCACCTTCTCCAAACTGAGGCCAATTTATCAACAGGGACCTATCGATCTACTGAGGTTAATGCGTCCACCCTATGGAAAGTTTTCCAATAGACTATTAAACCTTATGCTCAAGATGACTCAATAAAACTGGGCACTAACTGAGTGCAAGTAGTCAAAACCCTTTCCTGAAAAACAATAACCCGGCGAGTCTGTTGCCGGGTTAATTTTTAGTTTTTCCTGAAATTCCGTTAAAATCACTGGCGTAATGATCATCCTCTGTCCACACTAAAAACATGGCTTGGTTGTAGTGTTGGAGCCTTGTGTGAGTTTTATCGTAACGATCATGCTCGTTAGTAATTTGACAAATCCTATTCCCCCAGGACTGGACCCCAACAAGCCAGCCCCCATCTACGATAGCCCAGACCTCTATGAGGCCACCCCTTCGGTGATCGCACTCGATCCCTCCACTATTCGCTCAAAACTCTACAATTTGGGATTTAAACCAATTACCAGTATGCACTTTGTTGGTGGACGCTGGAAAATTCAAGCGGTTTACCTGGGAGAACTTAGAGCCCTGGAGGTGAATCCAGATAATGGAATTATTATTGCGGATCGCCCAGCCAAATAGGCAATATGAGCACGCCAAAGGAGCCAGTGAAAAAAGGGAAGATACTAATACTCGGAGCAGGATCAATTGGATCATACTTAGCCGCGAAATTTTTTCATGCAAATTATCATGTAGATGTTATAGGAAGAAAGGCTGACAGGATTGGGGATCGACTTTATATCAATAACCAGGCATTTGACTTTCCTCTTACCTCAAGTGAGATCAATGTACAGCTGACCTATGACTTTATTTTCTTAACGTGCAAGGTCTTTGATCTTAAAAAAAACCTGCATAAATTAAAGGAAAGAAGTCCAAAATCAAAAATTATAATATTACTGCAAAACTGCCTCTTTGATATTTCCGAACTTGAACGCACCTATAATCAGGACTTAACTAGCCTTCTGGTGTATGACGGCTTCAATTTAATCGAGAACAGATTAAAGCATACTCAAGGTTCTGGATTTCTCATTGGGAGCGACAAACACACAGAAAGCTTACTTCGCCTATTTAAAGACTCACACATAGAAATTAAAAAAAATGAAAATATCCAGCAGCATCGAATTGAAAAAGCCATTTATAACTGTGTGATAAATATATTCTCTGCCACCCACTCAAAAACTATCAGGGAACTATTTGCCGACGCAGAAATAACTGAACACATGCAAAATATACTCTATGAGTCTCATGAAGTTCTATCACAAGAAATGGAGATTGCACAAGATAAAGAAATAATGTGGGACAACCTAAGTCGATTCGCCAGTAATCTGGACCACTATGCATCAACCTACCAGGATGTCAGAGAAAACAAAGTTACAGAGCTTGCCTTTTTAAATGGCTTTATTATTGATTTGGGGCGCAAAGTAGGTATAGCTACCCCCCTAAATATTGAGGCCGTGGATAAATTTAAGAGAAAATATCCCAATCTATATTGACTTTTCATGGCATCATGAAGAGTCGGACAAAGCTAAGCCACATACTATAAAAAAAGATCACAGACCTTCCCTGCTATTTTTCCAACTGTCTAACAGCTGACTTTAAAGTTACCCAGCATCCAGATACCCATTTGGCTATGGATATAGCTCAATCAGGCAGTTATGAAAGTCAACAGGTGGCCAATTAATGGTGGATCGGGCACTGTAATTTATGCAAAGAGTAGCTTAAATAAGGTGATAACCTCGGCCGCCCCATATCACCTTGACGATTTATAGCATGTACTAGAAAAGATCTAAGAATCACACCATATTTATCAAAACGCCTGAATTCTTCTCGGAATCCTTTGCCGTGAGCGGGTAAATCACGCTCGCCCAAAATATATATTGACTACAGCACCCATACTACAAGAGTCAACCCAAATCTTCATTGAATACTGCTAAGAGTATTCAAAGTTTAGCCCCCCTGACAGCCTTAAATCAGCTAAAGAGTTCAATGACGCTAACTGATAAAATTCATTTGCAGGCAGCAGTTCATAATGGGAAAATACCGACATCAAAATCATTAAAGAAGAAAATAGGTCCAACAAAATAGATAATGTGTGGAAATTTTTACCTAATTATGGTGACCTAACATTATACCCAGCATCCAATGTATCTAAATTTTGTGAATAGACTCAAACAATATTCAATGTCAGCTGTCTATCATAGGCGATAGACATTGAAACCCAGACCCTTGTCAACAACATTATTTTGTTTTTTAGCTGAATAAGCTTACGAGAAGCAGTCCACCCCCTCAAGTTAGGCAATTTAACTCTTATTGATTTATGCGTATCTGTATCATAGAAGACGATATAAAGTTAAGCCATTACCTTTTGAAAAGCCTCACCCAAGAAGGACATAGTGTTGAGCTTTGCCATGATGGAAAAACAGGGTTGATTCAAGCCAGCACTGAATCGTTTGATGCCATTGTACTTGACCGGATGCTTCCCGGATTAAACGGGTTGAATTTACTAAAAGCTTTGCGAGAAATGAAAATATATACCCCAGTTTTGATGCTAAGCAATCTGGGGGAAGTAGATCATCGCGTTGAAGGATTACGTAATGGGTGTGATGATTACCTAGCCAAGCCGTTTTCATTCGCTGAGCTTCTAGCCAGAATAGAAGTAATTGGTAAGCGTCGCCCTCTGTCCAGCGCTCAAAAGTCCCTCATTGTTTCAGACCTTGAGTTAAACCTGTTAAGCAGACAAGCCCAGCGCAAAGACCGAAGAATCGATTTGTTAACTAGAGAGTTCAAGCTTCTAGAGTACTTAATGCTACATGAGGGGCAGGTCGTCACAAAAACTATGCTACTGGAGCAAGTCTGGGATCTTCACTTCGATCCAAAAACCAACGTAGTTGAAGTACATATTAGCAGACTCAGAAAAAAAATTGACCACCCACTCGAAACCCCGCTTATTCATACGATTAGGGGGGCTGGATATGTCCTTCACAAAAAAGATTAAACTTCTGAAGAGTTCAAACTTTAAATTAGCGACTATTACATTCAGCCTTGTCTGCCTTAGCTCTACTATATCTTTAGTAGCAACTTATTTTTTAACAAAAAAATCATTAGTTGAACCTGCACTTTCTCTAATTGAGGAAACTGCCAAAGAGTCCATCACAGAGATCAACGAGCTTGGCTTTTTTCACCCTAAAATATACCCTAAATTCCAAGAAATAAAACCTAAAAACTTTATCAACAATGAAGCATCACCGTCAAAATTCACAAAGAGCTATATAGAGTTTTTTTCTAACCTTATTTCCCAAGAAAATTTAGATCAACAAGAAAAGCTTGCCGCTCAGGGGCGACTATTTGCACTCGGTGAAGATATAAACCCACCACTAAAATATATACCCTCTATTCTGATTTGGCACTTGTTGAATAGCGAGTTCCCTGAAGACTTCCACGACTACATAGATAACATAACGGACGAGCGATTTAACGATTGGCCTGAATACCATAAAAAGGTACAAAGTGATCAAACTCTACTTGCAAAGCACTATATCGAAGCCGAATATTTTTTAGACACCGAAGAGCTTTGCGTACAAATTTTAGACGGCGATCATAATTCTATCCTTAGCAATATCGAAAGACCTACGCCTGGAAATCTAAAATATAAGTCTGCGTACACAGTTATTTCTAACTCAGACTTCACATTTGACCAAGAAAAAAACCAAAAGGTTTGCCTTATAAAAGCTTATCCTCTATCCGATGGAAGTTCATTATTACTGGGAAGGGAATTCACTAGGGAATACGAATTACTGGAATTGCTTAAAACTATTATTTTTATAGGATTTTTAATTACCGTACTCATAAGCCTGTTATGTGGATATCTTGTATCCCGGCATGCCGTAAAAAGAATCAGTGAAATCAACCAAGTATGCCGTCAAATTATGATAGGAGATCTTAGCAAACGCGTACCAGTTAACAACACTGGCAGCGACTATGATCAACTCGCTCTTCATATCAACTCAATGTTAGACAAAATCCAGCAGCTAATGTTTGGAGTGAAGCAAGTTTCCGACAATATTGCCCATGATCTAAAATCTCCTCTTACGCGTCTCCGAGGCCAATTAGAATTATTACTTTCTATGGAAAAACTGGAGAGAGGGACTATTGAGGCTATCATAGACGAAAACGACAGGATCATTGATTGCTTTAATGCCTTACTAAGAATTTCACAAATTGAGCAAGGCGCACGTAGATCAGCCTTTAAGAGCTTTTCTTTACATCATGTGATTGACACACTCGTCGATGTCTATGAACCAACATTCCAAGATCTGGGAATACAATTAACCCTTAATTTAAATAATGAACAGCATTTTATCTATGGGGATAAAGAGCAATGGTCACAAGCTATTGCCAACCTATTGGACAATGTAATTAAGTATGCCCCCCACAGTGGAAATCTAGATATAAGCCTAACTACTTCTTTCCATAAAGATGGGAACTACCTTCATTTAGAATTGCATGATAGAGGACCTGGAATTCCAGAGGACGACCTTCAAAAGGTCTTTGAAAGGTTTTATAGACTGGAATCACACAGGCATACGAGAGGTAATGGGCTAGGGCTGAGTCTTGTAATGGCTGTTTGTAATTTACATAATGCCAAAATCAAACTCAACAATTGCAAAGGGTTACTTGTTCAGATAGATATTCCAATAAGGAAGAAATCACACTCCCAAGACTCATCTAGCTCCAAGAACGTTGAAACGGCTCAACTATAATGATCTTTCAAGTAATATAGATGTAATAGGACACGTTTATACCTTAACGTTGAAGAAAAGTTAGCTGTTCCAAAGGCAGCTATCCTTCAGGATAGCTGCCTTTCTAATTACTCACTCAATTTAAACTAAGAATCACTAGGATTAACCGTTTACATCAAGATTTGGTTTAATATCAATAGTTACGTCTGAAGTTGCTGCCACAGGTAGCCATATGATTAAACTTTGAGTGCCATCTGTATCCCTGATAATACCTGTTTTTGCTTCAGTTAAAATTTGACCATTATATTTTACCTGTGGGAGTTCATTTGATCCCCATTGGCGAACAACTAATGTCGGGTTCTGTAAAGGATTTGTATCACTGGCCTTTACCATCAGGGATATTTCATTTGCTGCTTTTGAAGCTGTCAGTCTATAAGCTCGCTCGTCAGTAATATAAGTGACCGTATTACTGTCAGCGCCCTTGATAGCATTCATTTTAGGCGGAGAGATCCATGATTTTGCCAAACCTTGTAGATCTGTTGGGGTACCCTGGGTAAAACCGTACATCATAGATCCCGTACCATACTCAAAAGCTTCAAGATTCCCGACTGCAAAGTGAGATACTCGATCGTTGCTAACAGAAAATCGACCATCTGAAGGGATTTGTGCCACCGGCCAATGATTCCACGGCCCCGCAAAGGGGAAAACACTACCCAAGAAGTCAATATACTCTGAGCTTTCCTCATTAGAGGAGGGGAAGAAACCTCCGCCCTGACTTACTCCGAAGACCTTCCAGTTAGTTTGGCTATTCAGAACAGCAATATTACCAGGCAAAGGCGTCTGATCATTATCCGGCCTAGGATATAGGACATCAAAACTTTCACCTGTAAGACCTGAAATTGAAACCGCATTGTAATTCAAAAAGTCTTCAGCTTTTTGACCCGGACCTAGCAGCCATTGAAAGTCCTGATAAAATTCAATCCCCCCTTCATCAGCCGCGGGGTGATAAAACACATCCCGGATTGCTACACCATCGGGGTAAATTGTATGCACCTCATCAATATAAGCAGTATTCATTACAGGTAGATCAAATACATCTGCCGCAGCATAACGCCAGTGAACTTTAACCCGCGCAGGTGTATTTTCAATCATGCGAACATGAGTGCGTAAGGCCGCTTTATCAGACATATGCTCGGCCAAAGAGACGATTGGATTGAAAACTGAAGCTGGTGTTTCAGGGTCATCCGGGTCTGGTATTATCAGTTCAACACTCTGGTCAGACATCCATCGATTATCTGTTACGAGGTTCATACCATGAGAAGTTCCTCGCCAATAAACATAGCTAATTGGCTTATCATCGAATCGGACGACAATATCCTCGTTCTCTGTCACTCTCCACATATTATCCCAAGCATCATTAAATTCTAATTTTGTATAGATGCCACCAAATTTTTGCGGGTATTTTTCCAGATCAGGCAGTTGTCGCTTTTTGTAGCTTGAGTCAGGATCACTTTTTAATACAGATATAAAGCCATTATAGGTATCGGTAAACTCCTTAGCGGTTAGTGCTCGATTATAAAGAGCGATTTCATCAACTGCTCCTTCAATACCAAATAGACTCGAGAAATGATTGAACTCATCAACTTCACCTTCCCGTACCCCATCGGTAGCAGGTAACGCTGATTGATTCATGCCAATTATTAATGGCATATCAGGAGTTGATAGATCTATATTTAAGGCCTGACTTTTATCCGCTATCCCGTTGATAAACAGGGATACATTATTTCCCGCTGAAACGCCAACCTGAACCCATTGATTCCTTGGAATGACACTTTGGGAGACTAGTGTTTTACCATTCGCAGTAAACAACAGCTTTCCACTGGAGTTTACTCCAAAATAGAAGCCCTCTTTTCCTACCTCCTTCGACTGGTGAATGATAGGTGCATTGTTCCAAGGATATGCCGCTAGATTGATCCAAGCTTCAATAGAAACAGAATTACTTAGTTTAGGAATTTCATCCTGCGCTACAACCACAGCAGACCTGTAACCATCTAAAAAGAGCGCCGAACCAGATACCCCACCAATCCAATCACCACCATGACTGTCAATATAACCTGTAGCTGAATTCAGACTATCGGTAGTACTAGCGCCCTCCCCTTCATCAAACTTCCAGTACGCTATAGGTTGATCTGGGAGTGAACGGTTAACAATCGCTCTCTTATTAATATCTGCAGCATCTAACACCAAGGAACCAGGCTCTTCATGCACATCAACAATACCGCTTTCCGTGAGGCGCATGGTTTGAAGTACAGACCCTTTACCCGCCTTCCAATCTGTAATGCTATCAGTGCCCGGGCGATATAAACGCGTGACACTGCCATCGTGAGTGATGGTAAATATCTCGTGAACCACCCCTTCGGGATCTCTTCCTTTCAATGCATCGGCTTCAGGAAAGTAGCGCCAATGAATGACAACTTTTTTATCTGTCTGCTCTAAAATACGAACAAAGGAAAAATCATTAGACTTATCAAACCGTACATCTACTTCAGCAGGAATATCAGCCAAATGGCCAACAGGTGTCGAACCACCCGTAAAATGCCAAACAGGTCTATAACTATGTTCGCGTGAAAAAACAAATTTGCCTTTTCCATCGATGTTGACAATGACATCGGCATAGGGGCCTGAGATTTTTTCTGGGATATCTGGTGAATTAACACGAGTATAATACGCAAAAAAACCTTTCTCTGTTTGAGTGAAGCCATCTTGTGGCGCTTTTGATTCTGATGCCACACCCTGATTAGAGTTAGTCGAATCTTTACAGCCTAGCACGGCAAGACATATAGCCAGCACAAGGTTACCTTTTGGCGTTAACATATCTACTCTTTCCTCTCATTTAATGAGAAAGAGTTTAAAAGAGCAGCTTAACGTCAGGCTGGATTGAACATTAAATATATTTAATATACATATATACTACTGGGTCAGAAGGAAAGAATACACTGCGCTCAAGACGCACTGTGAATACATCCCTGTAAGCTCGTAATCGGCATCCATGCCTCATACGGTCCCGAGCGCAGTGTATTCTTTCCTTCCCCCTTTTTAGTAAATGGCAATGATTGCTTCAACGGAGTTATTCAGAGGCCCCTTAGTGTGTTCTTATTCCTAAAAAGCACCCTAGTATTCTCATCAGGGGTTGTACCTGTAGGGCTTACCAGCAAATCAGTCAACTTTTAAAATTAAGCTATCGACCTATACACTCCCAATGGTTGCCACTTCCAATCTCTACAGTGTATATCTTCAGTCAGCGATCTTTGTTTCCTGCCTATTACATAAATTACAGCTAAAACTCCACCTAACGATGACATACTCAAGGGCACGGTTGAGCTTCTTACTGAACATGCTGAAGTCATAGGGTTTAAGGCACAGCCAAAAAATTTAAGTGGAAACCCTTGGCCTGTTACTGAATTCATACTGCTTTGTACTGCGCACTACAATAAAAACTGGCTCTTATCTATTGCTCATATTTTTATTATTCAAAAAAAAACCCCGCATTTGCGGGGCTTTTTAGGTAGGCTAAACGGCCGGCTTACATCATGCCGCCCATACCACCCATACCACCCATGCCGCTCATGTCAGGAGCAGCCGGCTTGTCTTCCGGGATTTCTGCAACCATGGCTTCAGTGGTGATCATCAGGCCAGCGATAGAAGCAGCCGCTTGCAGTGCAGAGCGAGTTACTTTAGCCGGGTCCAGGATACCCATTTCCAGCATATCGCCGTACTCACCAGTAGCAGCGTTGTAACCGAAGTTGCCTTCGCCTTGCTTGATCTTGTCAACAACTACGGAAGCTTCGTCACCGGCGTTGGCAACGATCTGACGCAGAGGCATTTCCATAGCGCGCAGGGCTGCAGCGATGCCGTGGTTCTGGTCTTCGTTGTCGCCAGTTACAGAGATAACCTGGGTAGCGCGAACCAGAGCGGTACCACCGCCAGGTACTACGCCTTCCTCTACTGCAGCGCGGGTAGCGTGCAGTGCGTCTTCAACGCGGGCTTTCTTCTCTTTCATTTCTACTTCAGTAGCGGCGCCTACTTTGATTACCGCAACACCGCCAGCCAGCTTGGCTACGCGCTCTTGCAGCTTCTCTTTGTCGTAGTCGGAAGAAGACTCTTCGATCTGCGCACGGATCTGGCCAACGCGCGCTTCGATGTCTTTAACATCGCCAGCACCGTCAACGATTACAGTGTTTTCTTTGGACAAGGTTACGCGCTTGGCAGTACCCAGGTGCTCCAGAGTAGTACCTTCCAGTTCCAGGCCAACTTCTTCAGAAATCACAGTGCCGCCAGTCAGGATAGCGATGTCCTGCAGCATGGCTTTACGACGGTCGCCGAAACCAGGCGCTTTAACAGCAGCTACTTTAACGATACCGCGCATGCTGTTTACAACCAGAGTAGCCAGTGCTTCACCTTCTACGTCTTCAGCGATGATCAGCAGCGGCTTGGAAGCTTTAGCTACTTGCTCCAGCAGGGGCAGCAGGTCACGGATATTGGAGATTTTCTTGTCTACCAGCAAGATGAACGGATTGTCCAGCTCGGCAGTCATGTTCTCTTGGTTGGTGATGAAGTAAGGAGACAGGTAGCCGCGGTCGAACTGCATACCTTCTACTACGTCCAGCTCGTTTTCCAGGCCGGAACCTTCTTCAACGGTGATAACGCCTTCTTTGCCAACTTTTTCCATGGCTTCAGCAATGATGGTACCAACGCTCTCGTCGCTGTTAGCGGAGATAGTACCTACCTGAGCAATAGACTTGGTGTCGGCGCAAGGAGTGGACAGGCTCGCAATGTGCTCAACAGCAGCAACCACGGCTTTGTCGATACCGCGCTTCAGGTCCATTGGGTTGAAACCAGCAGCTACGGACTTCAGGCCTTCGGTTACGATAGCCTGAGCCAGAACAGTAGCAGTGGTGGTGCCGTCACCAGCAGTGTCGGAAGCTTTGGAAGCAACTTCCTTCACCATTTGCGCACCCATGTTTTCGAACTTGTCTTTCAGTTCGATTTCTTTGGCTACGGAAACACCGTCTTTAGTTACGGTAGGAGCACCGAAGGACTTGTCCAGAACTACGTTGCGGCCTTTAGGACCCAGGGTAGTTTTAACGGCGTCTGCCAGGATGTTTACGCCTTTCAGCATTTTCTGACGAGCGTCGTCAGCGAAAATTACGTCTTTAGCTGCCATGATTCTTATTCCTCAAATTCTTTTTGCGAGTAAAGTTAAAGGCTGGCCTTAGCCTTCCAACACGCCGTAGATGTCACCTTCGCTCATGATGATCAGCTCTTCGCCGTCCACCTTGAGGGTATTGCTGTCGGCATAGCGACCGAAAACAACAGTGTCACCTACCTTCACAGACAGTGCGCGAACGTCGCCATTGTCCAGCTGCTTGCCCTCACCCACGGCTACCACTTCACCTTGGTTCGGCTTTTCTTTGGCAGCGCCTGGCAGCACGATACCGCCAGCTGACATCGCTTCTTCTTCCTTACGGCGTACTACGACGCGGTCGTGTAAAGGACGAATTTTCATGGATAAGTTCTCCATTGAGTCGTTTTTTTAAGGTTTTTTCAACATCGGCGGTACCAGCCCTAGGGACCAGTAACCTCACCCCTCCCTGGTTATCAGGGGCGGGGTTTAATTCAGAGTTGCTCCCTATCTATGGGCGCGAGAATAGATTTCAACACTCTTCTGTGAAAAAACTGCAAAAGTACCGGATGAAGAGAAAAAATGTGCACTATTTAACCAAATCAGTCTTTATCGTGCTTGTGATCCACCTGCTCTCTAGACTTTCTCTTGTCTCGTGAAAACTCTCCCTCGATGATATCTGGACCCCGCTGACTGGAGTCGGATCTGTGGGGACCACCGGGGTGGACTATGGTGACATGACGCAACAGTCTTCCCAGTAGCAGTTGGCGCAACCCCGGTATCAGGCAGGCAAACCCGATGGCATCGGTGATAAATCCAGGGGTCAGCAGCAGCGCGCCGCCCACAGCGAGAAAAATCCCCTCGACCATCTCTTTGGCGGGAATATCACCGGTGCGCATCTTCTCCTGAGCCCTCATCAGGGTCGACAACCCCTGGCGACGCAAGAGGGTTACACCAACGATGGCCGTCAAAAATACCAGCCCAATGGTAGGCAAGGCGCCGATTTCTCTCCCTACGGTGATTAACACCCACATTTCAAGTACAGGTAGGACTATAAATAGAAGCAGCAAGGGACGCATAGAGAGAATTCCTGATCTAAAAGCCCATCCCAACTATAAGGGCGAGAAGGAGCTAGAGGTGTTGTCGATATGCTGAAGTAAATGGAGTGGCGAGGCAAATTATTCAAGGGCGCCATATTCAACCCCACAATAACCGGGAGAGAGGGAGGCTTAGATGGCAAGCGAACAGCAGGATGCCTTGGAGGCACCAACCATTGGTCGCAGCCGACATTTAGTCGATGATATTTTGGCCGAGGCCGATGTTCGAATTAATGGTGACAGACCCTGGGACATCCAGCTGCACCGGGAAGAAGCGCTGGACGAGATTGTCGCACGCCAAAGCTTGGGGTTAGGCGAGACCTATATGCGTGGCGACTGGGATGTGCCAGCTTTAGATCAGTTTATGACCCGTGTGATCAAGGCGGACCTAGATCGTCATATGAAAACCTGGCGCAACACCTGGCGCTATCTGCGCAGCTATTGCATCAATCTGCAAAGCCGCAATCGGGCCTTCGAAGTGGGCGAACACCACTACGATCTCGGCAATGAATTTTACGCAGCCATGCTCGACAGCCGCCTCACCTACAGTTGCGGTTACTGGAAAGATGCGCAAACCCTGGATGAGGCCCAGGAGGCCAAGCTGGACCTCATATGCCGTAAACTGCAATTAGAGCCCGGTATGAAACTGCTGGATATCGGCTGTGGCTGGGGAAGCCTGATTGGCTATGCCGCGCAAAAATACCAGGTAGAGTGTGTTGGTATCACCATATCCCGCGAACAGCGGGCTTATGCTTCGGAACGCTATGCCAATCTGCCTATTAAGGTACACCTGCAGGATTACCGTGCTCTTAATGAGCGTTTTGACCGCATTGCCAGTGTTGGCATGTTCGAGCATGTGGGCCACAAAAATCATAAAGCCTTTATGGAAGTCGGTAAGCGCTGCTTGAAGAAAGACGGTATTTTGCTCCTGCACACCATCGGTAAATCCAAGCCCACCAATACCGACCCCTGGTTCGAAAAATATATTTTCCCAAATGGCGAAATACCAACAGCAGTGCGAATATCCCAAGCTGCGCAGGGAATTTTCACCAGTGAAGATTTACATAATTTCGGGCCGGATTACGACAAAACACTCTTGGCCTGGCATGAGAATTTTGAACGCAACTGGCCCCGCTTTGCAGATCGTTACGGAAGAAAGTTTTCTCGCATGTGGCGATTTTATTTATTAACCAGCGCTGCAACATTCAGATCGCGAAGGCTGCAATTGTGGCAATGGATGTTTTCCAATAATCGCACCGGTGGGGTGGAACGTATTTGCTGAGCAAATACAACGCCTATCCATGCGAATATAAACACATTTAAAATTGAGCACGGGTGACTGGCCAAAAGACAGCCACCCAGCTCTTGCCCTCTTCATCAAGCGCCCTACCTATCCTACAGGCCAGCCTCACTGGTTAAGGATTTCCTACAATGCATTTCTTATTTGAAACTACTAATGGCCTAAAGCTGCTGATACAAATTCACACCTTCACAGCGATTGTCCTCACTGTTCTTGCTATCCCGCTGACCATATTGATGAAGAAAGGGAGCATCTACCACCGCGCCTGCGGTATAACCTCATTGTTACTAGCCGTTATATTTTCTGGTAGCGCAATATTAATGCTTTTTAACCCATTCATTGTCCCACACCTGAAAGCAGATATTCCCAGATATCAGATAGATACCGCCTATGTGTACAACACGCATCCGGATCTTTTATTGCTTGGGCTAATTTCTATATTCTGCTATGCAATATTTTCCGCTTATCGCATCTGGCCTAGAACCAAACACTCAAAAGATGACCGTATTACTTCCAGCCTTTTCGATTGGCTATTGACCCTGGTGGCTGCCTGGGTAGCCATTTTTTATTTCCAGGTGTTCTTGTATGACATTGGCCATCACCCCAGCTATGCCAATATCTTTCTTGTCCCATCAGCAATCATGTTGATTTTTGCCGCGTTCGACGTTTATACCTTTACTTTTCGTCCTCATATTTCCGGCAGGCCCTGGTGGGCTTTACATATGAGCAAGATGCTTCTCGCCTGGATCACAATGATAAAAGGTTTTTTATTCAGAGACTTTCATTTATCGCTCAACAAGACTGTTTTCCACGAAGTCATGTCCACTATTGTATGGATCGTTGTCTGCTTAATAATCTATCTAATCTTTCGCAAGAGATTTAGCCAACTGAGTAAACAGGGAAGCACAAAAAATAAGCCATGAGTCGGCTATTGAAATAGCCTGAATTAGACTTAGGTCAGGGGGAAATATCAGGATTGGGGAGGGAATAGGTTAAAAGGGTGAACAGTGTTCACCCTTTTAACTAGATCTCTGGGCTACTAGCTACTAGAGACGCGCACCACCATCAACATCTAGAACACGACCAGTGATAAAGTCATTTTCCAGGATGAAGGTAACGGTGGAGGCAATCTCATCCTGATCCCCGAGACGGCGCAGCGGCACCTGTTTTACCAGGCTATCCAGGATCTCTGGGCGCATCTGCGCAACCATATCGGTGCCGATAAAACCCGGGGCAATTGCGGCCACCCGTACACCGTAGCGGGCCAGTTCGCGGGCCCAGGTTACTGTCATTGCGGCAACCCCCGCCTTACTGGCAGAGTAATTGGTTTGCCCCATATTGCCGGCACGGGAAAGACTGGAGATATTAATCATTACCCCGCCTTTGCCACTCTCCGCCATAATCCCCGCAGCCGCTCGACCACAGAGGAAAACACCGGTCAGGTTCACATCAATGACCGATTGCCACTGAGCTAGAGACATTCGGTCGGTCACTTTGCCTTCTTTACATTTCAGCAACAGGCCATCGCGCATAATACCGGCATTATTGATCAGCACCTGCAGGCCACCGAAGTCCTCGGCAATTTGCAGAAAGCCCTTGTCCACCTCTTCTTCATTGGCGACATTGAGCACATAGCTACGCGCCTCGGCGCCGTGCTGCTCACAAGCGGCAACGCTCTGCTTGAGACCGTCCTCGTTGACATCGATCAATGCCAGCCGGGCTCCGCGCGCAGCCAAGTATTCTGCCATTGCACGTCCCAAACCTTGGCCCGCGCCAGTAATCGCCACTATGCTGCCGGCAATCTGCATGATGAACTCCTTATTTTTTAATATTTTATTGCGGTTGTGCCCTGACACCTTCCCTAACAGAATGTGCCAGCAAAATCTTACCATTCATAACCGACACCCACGGTTACCTTGGTATCTTCTTTTTCACTCTCCAGTGACGGGGTATTGTCGTATTGCCACTGATAGCCAATTTCCATTAAAACACCTTCCACCAATGGGGTGCGCACCCCGACTTTGGCATTCGCCTGATAGTCATCACCGTGATCAAAGGATTGCAGTGTTTCCTGGTCGAAGTAAATTTCCGGGCCGAGGGAAAATTTATAGCGATAATTCATCGCTATGCGACCCGCAACATACTGGTCATCCTGGCCTTCGCTCAGTTCTGCATCGATAAAGTCTTCCTGCAGGCTACTGACACCGCCTTCCAGGGAAAAAGCGGTTTTATCGGTATCGTAAAACAAGTAACCCAGACCGAGACCCATCGTGGTGCCCAAGTCTAAGTTTCGCGCTTCTTCATGTTCGAGCGCTGTGTTCGCTGCGGCAAACCATTTTTCCGCAAAGATCCAGCGGAGATCATAAGTGAACTGATATTTTTCCAGGTCACCGTCGGCTTCACTGTCCTGATTCTGATATAGGGCACTGAGCAAGTGATGGAAATCTCCGTGACGCACATCCAGATTAATATTTGCATCTAGATCTTCGCGCTCACGGTTGCCGGATTCGAAGACCCCGCCCGCACTGACATTGCCATGGAATACCACCGGGTTACTGACAAAGTGGGGATAGGGTTCGGCGCGCTCAACACCGGGAAAATCAATCAGCCAACCATCCCCCTCGGCACAATAGACTTCCCATTGTTCCTGGTGATGCCCCGCCAGGGTACAAGGCTCATCGCGCCCGGCAATTTTCAAGTCGGTATCGACATCCATAGAAACAACTTTGGACTTATCAACTTTGACCTGGCCAAAAGTTTCGGACTTCCAAATTACCTGCTCGCTATCAACCAGCACCAACTCTCCCTGAATACGATCACCGTTCTCAAGGGTGAGCACACCGGCATGGAGTGACAAAGGGGCCAGGCAGAAAAGAGTTTGCGTGAAAAACTTAGACAAGCGTGTCGATAGAACCACAGGAGGACCTTAAAGTTTCTGGGTGAACCAACAGTGAAAACCGTTCTAAAAAAAACGAAACAAGCTGCAATAATGCCATAACTGTCAATAATCTGGCACGCCGTTACTACTCAACAAGCAAAAGGAAAAAACGGGCACGGCAGCTTTAGATACGCATTTATAGCCTATTCGGCACCAATTGCTGCAAACTGAGGCAAACTTCCGATAAGTGGTTAAGTGGAGAGATTTAGTGAGCGAAGAACAAACTAGCAGTGCACTTGCCAGAATATGTCGCGTTTTGGCCTCAATCCCAAGTGGCTATGTAGTCACTTATGGGGATTTGGCAGAAATGGCCGGCTTTCCCAGAGCAGCTCGACTCGCCGGCCAACAACTGAGGAAGTTACCCAAAGACACAAATCTCCCTTGGCACAGAGTCATCAACGCCCAGGGACGTATCTCCCTGCCCGAGCCCGGGGCCTCGCGCCAGCGGGAGCGACTACAGAAGGAGGGGGTTAGCTTTCTCAAAGGGCGAGTGGATATGGCTAGATACCGGTGGAAGCCCTAGGGGAGCCTGTCCGACGAACAAGCTAAAGAGCGATATGGCCCGCAATATCAGGCTTCTTCGCCCTCCCCCTTCCACGGGGCCACGGCAAAGAGTAACAACATCCCTGGAACCGCAAGAGCGGCGCACAGCAAGAAGAAGTTGATCCAACCCATAGACTCCACCAAATAGCCCGTAGAGGCATTGGCAAAAGTTCTGGGCAGGGAGGTCAGCGCCGTAAAGAGCGCTAATTGTGTCGCGGTATGCAATTTACTCGTGGTTCGAGCAATAAAGGCAATAAACACTGCGGTTCCAAGCCCCACCCCCAAGTATTCAAAAGCAATAACCACTGCCAGTAACCAGAGGCTGGGCTTGAACCCGGGGGTACCCACCAAGCCCTCATTGGCCTGGGCCAGAATCATAAAACCAAAGATCGAAACAAGCTGAATAACCCCGAAAATCCACAGGCATTTATTAATGCCGATGCGCACGATTAACAGCCCGCCGAGAAAGCCACCAATTACCGCCGGCCAAAGCCCGGCATTTTTAGCGACAATACCAATATCCGTATTGGAATAGCCCATATCCAGGTAGTAAGGCGTCGCCAGGGCAGTAGCCATGCTATCGCCCAACTTATACAGAAACATAAAGGCCAATACCAAGACGGCATGCCTGACGCCATTGCGACTAAAAAACTCCACAAAAGGCAAAACGATGGCTTCACGTAGTGATCTTGGTCGCGCGGCAGGGTGCTGCGGTTCGGAAACCATTAAGGTCATAAATACCGCAATCAGCATAAAGGCCGCCGTCACCCAAAACACCTGCCCCCAGGCCAGGTGATCAGAGAGAATTAAGCTGAGAGACCCCGGCACTAAGCCGGAAATGCGGTAAGCGTTGGCGTGAAAAGAGTTGCCGAGTCCCAACTCCCAGTCTGGTAGGATTTCCCGGCGAAAGGCATCCAGAACAATATCCTGGCTGGCGCTAAAAAAGGCGACGCCGAAGCACAGGGCTGCAATCGTCCAAATATTAAATTGGGGGTTGAACATCCCCAGTGCGCCAATAAAGACGATCAGCAGGAGCTGCATCACCAGCATCCACCCCCGCCGCCTCCCTAATATCGGGAAAGCGTAGCGCTCCATAAGCGGCGCCCAGAGAAACTTCCAGGTATAGGGCAATCCCAGTAGGGAGAAAATACCAATCGTCGCCAGGTCCACTCCCTCGGTTCTGAGCCAAGCGGGCACCAACTGTATCAGTACAAACAACGGCATCCCCGAGGAAAAGCCGGTGCCGATACAGATCAGCATTCTCCGGTTAAATATCGCTTCCCTGACTGTTTCGTGGGACATAGTTTGTCGTGTTTATTCGTTAACTCTGCATTGAAAATGTGCCAATTACCGTAAACAAATCCGGTAGTCCTCATGGGGGAGGCAGCAATGACTATGCGCAGGAAAAGGAGTGGGTTTCCCCTCCACCAACATAGACACAAGCCAACGAAAATGCCCGGAGTCAGCAACTATCTAGTGCACAAACTGAAAACCACTAAAAACGCTGGGGGTCGCTTTCAGCGACCACCAAGAAATTCAAAAAGAATTCGACGGGAAGAAGGATGGGAAAAACGAGTCAATGCCTGCCCTGAACTACCTTGAGCAGCCCCTAGCCAGGCTGAGGCTGCTCTCCACGCCAGTCACGCTTTTCCCTACGCCAGAGGTAGATGGCAAGTAGGACAGCTGGCAACCCCATCAGGGCGGCGTAAATAAAGAAATGAGCATAGCCCTGAGCATCGACCACTATGCCAGAGAAGCCACTGATAAATTTACCGGGCAACGTCATCAGGGAGCTAAACAAGGCGTACTGCGTGGCTGTATAAGCCTTGTTCGCCAGGCTGGAGAGATAAGCAATCAAAACCGCGTTGGCGATGCCCCCGCTGATATTGTCGGCACTGATCACCAAAGCCAGCCAGGCCTTGTCCGGGCCGATAAGCGCGAGCTGGGCAAACAGGAGGTTGGTACACGCGACCATCACCGCGCCGAGGATCAGGGGGCGCATAATGCCGTAGCGCACGACGAATAGGCCACCGAGAAACGAACCGAGGACCGTGCAGAAAAACCCAAAAACCTTACTGATCTCGGCGATTTCGGTCTTGGTAAATCCCAAATCCAAGTAAAAGGGATTCGCCATGATGCCCATGGCAATATCGCTGAGGCGGAATATGCCGATAAAAATCAACAAAACGAGGGCAAAACGACCATTACGCTGGAAGAATTCAATAAACGGGCAGGCCACCGCTCGAATGAACCACTCTTTAAGACGGCTGTGCTCTCCTTTGCCAAGCAGGCGCTCGACCCATGCACTCTGCATGCCCTCCGCCTCGCGATTGACCTGGGAATGATCGGGCTCGGCAATCGCCAATGTGGTGATCACACCAATGCCCATCAGTCCCGCCATCGCCAGGTAAGATACCGACCAGCTGGCAATATCCGCGATATAGAGCGCACCAGCCCCTGCCACCAGCATCGCTACTCGATAGCCAAAGACGTAATTCGCCGCCATGGCGCCCTGATAATTTTCATCGATCGCTTCGATTCGATAGGCATCAATAGCGACATCCTGCGAAGCCGAGCAAAATGCCACCCACAGGGCGAGTAGGGCCACTTCGGTCAGGGCCAATTGTGGGTTTACGCTGGACATTCCCATAAGCCCAAGAGCTATACCTAGTTGGGAGACCAGCATCCAACTGCGGCGTTTACCCAGGCGCGCAATTGGAGAAGGCAGACGCAGGTGATCGATGATCGGTGCCCACAACACCTTGATGGAAAAGGTGATACCCACCCAGGCAAAAAAACCGATGGCTGTGCGACTCACACCGTAATCGCGCAGCCAGGCGGTCAGAGTGGAAAAAACCAGCAGTAAGGGGAGTCCGGCCGAGAAACCAAGGAAAAACATGGTGAGGACTTTGGGCTTCAGGTAAACCCGCAGTGTCTGCCCCCAGGTTAAGTTCTGCTGCATGTTTTCCAAGTTCACTCCCAAAGCCCACAGGCCACTCAATCAGCTCATTATTTTTTCTTTACCGAAGCTTGGGCAATTTAGTGGCCCCACAGAACCTCAAGTTCGGCCTCCGCCAATTTATTGGCGTTTACATTGAAGCCTACCTTGGCGGGGGAGGAATTCTCATCCAGCGGCAAAGAATCCACTTTCAGGGCATAAACCCGGAATCGATAGCGGTGATCGCCGTGACCTTTTGGAGGACAGGCACCCCCATAACCGGGGTTGCCATAATCATTGCGCCCCTGAACCGCCTCAGGTATCAAGCCGTTTTTAAGGTCACCCGCGCCCTCCGGCAAGCTGGTTACATCAGCGGGGATATTAAACATCACCCAGTGCCACCAACCGCTGCCAGTAGGCGCATCGGGATCATAGACCATCACCGCATAGCTTTTAGTTCCCTCCGGCGCGCCACTCCAGCTCAACTGGGGAGAGAGGTTCTCCCCACCACATCCGCTATACACGTGGGCCAGCGGCATCTTCCCACCGGGTTTCAGGGAGCTGGAAGAGAGGGTCAGCTGCCCTGCTTGCGCAGCCATTGTCGCCAGGAAAAGTGCTGATGCCAGTAGGCCTTTACTGAGTTTGCGGTAACTAAAACGGCGAAATCCTATATTCATTTCCAATGCTCCCATGTTTATTCTTCTATACCGTTATTCTTCTACACCAGCCAATAGGTTCGAGGCCCTATCCAGGTCCATATTGCCGCCCGTGAGGACTATCGCAACATTCTTATTGCGAAAGCGCGCACCGTGCTCAAGCACCGCGGCCAGGCCAACCGCCGCAGAGGGTTCCACCAATTGCTTGGTACGCGTCCACAACAGTTCCATTGCCCGCACGATACCATTTTCAGAAACTGTCACAATATCCCGCACCGTGCGACGAATCACGGGATAATTCCTGCGTCCCAGTGTGGTGCGCAGACCATCGGCAATGGTATTGGGCTGCTGGGTGGTGATATGCACCCCACCGCGTAAAGACCTTTGGGCATCATCAGCACCTGCGGGTTCAGCGCCAATCACCAACACATCCGGTGCAAGAGCCGTCATGGCCAGGCCGATACCTGCCAGCAACCCCCCACCCCCTACCGGGGCCAGGATCACATCAGGAGTAAAACCCCGATCGCGACACTGCTGCATCATTTCCAACGCAACGGTGCCCTGCCCCGCGATAATGCGGCTGTCATCAAAAGGCGGAACCACATGGGCACCAGTCTCCTCTACTACTGCTTGCAATGCGGCTTCACGCTCGGTTTGGCTGGGACCACAACTGATAATTTTGGCACCGTAACTCTGCACAGCCACTCGCTTGGCCTTGGGCGCCGTCTCTGGCATCACAACTATACAGGGCAGGCCGCGCTCAGCTGCCGCCCATGCCAGGGCTGCGCCGTGATTTCCCGAGGAGTGGGTTGCCACCAGTTGTACCCCATCAGGCAGATTGGCAAGGGCGTTGGTGGCACCGCGGGCCTTGAAAGCACCCACTTTCTGCAGGTGCTCGCATTTGAACCAGAGATTAGCGCCCCCTACTTGGTCGAGTAATTGGGAGCGAATGAGTGGTGTTCTATGAACAGAGCCAGAAATAGTTTGAGCAGCGCAAAAAACATCCGCGCTGGTGGGCAGGTCGTTACGGTCCGATAGCATGGTTTTCTTGTCTAAATAATTTTTGCTGAATGTACCAATTCACTCCCCTAAAAAACCAGTAAATTTCCCTCTTCCAGCCACAAGCCCCGGCGGCTCTACTTCTGCAACATTCTCAACAAGCTGAATTTTCGTTTATTGAAAGGGGCATAGCGCAGATTGAAATCCAAAATATTCTTGCGCTTCATTACGGCCTTGTAGTGACTGAAGGTTTTAAAACCATGCTCTCCGTGATAACAGCCCATTCCGCTGGCTCCCACTCCGCCAAACGGCAGATCCTGGGCCAACATAAACATCATGCAGTCATTCACACAGGCGTTACCGGAGCTACAGCTTGAGACAATGCGATCGGCCAAGTCATCGCTTTTGGTAAAGACATACAAGGCCAGCGGTTTTTCCCGTTGATTAACAAATGCCTCCACTTTTCCGAACTCATCCAGCTCGACCACCGGCAGAATTGGCCCGAATATCTCCTCCTGCATCACTGGCGCCTCAAGATTGACACAGCGCATCAAAGTCGGTGCCATATAACACTCTTCAACATCCACATCACCGCCATAGATAACATCTCCACCACTGAGAAGATCCGCCAGGCGCAGCGTATGCCGGCTATTGACGATACGCCCATAGTCAGGACTCTTCTGTGAGTTCTCGCCGAACATTGCTATCAACGCCTGTTGAATAGCCGGTACCAATAAATCGGCGGTATGCTGAGTGCACAGTACATAATCCGGTGCGATACAGGTCTGCCCTGCATTGGTGAACTTACCCCAAGCGATGCGACGGGCGGCGAGCTCAATATCGGCATCGTCCGCAACGATACAGGGGCTCTTTCCCCCGAGTTCCAAAGTGACCGGCGTCAGGTGTTTGGCTGCGGCCTCCATAACAATTCTCCCGACCCTGCCACCGCCGGTGTACATAATATGGTCCCAGCGCTGCTCCAGCAGCTCAGTGGTCTCGGCTACAGCGCCCTCAACACAGGCAAATGCATCGCGGTCGAGATAGCTCGGCAACAGCTCTGCGATCAATTGAGAGGTAGTGGGTGCCAGCTCTGATGGCTTAACCACGGCGCAATTTCCCGCAGCGATTGCGGGAACCAATGGCGATAGCAGCAACTGCAAAGGATAGTTCCAGGCGCCTATTATCAGAGCCACTCCGAGAGGTTCCGGACGGATATAGCTAGTTGCGGGCTGGGTCAGTAGTGGTGAGGACACTTTCCGCGGGCGAACCCAGCGCTTTAAGCGCTTGAGGGTATGATCGATATCACTGTAGAGGAAAGCGATCTCAGTCAGATAGGCTTCCTGCGGAGCCTTGTGTAAGTCTTCCCCCAGGGCATGAATAAAGCGGGCTTCGTTTTCGCTGAGCATTTTGCGCAACTGACTCAACTGCCGACGCCTCCAGCCCAGTTCTGCAGTGACTCCACTGCGAAAATAAGCCCTCAGGCCGGCAACCAAGGCTGCGGCATTGCCACCACTTCCCACACTGAGATCTGACAGCATTTGCGCTTCCAGTAATGAAACCTTCAACCCTATATCCTCCAATGAGTATATGTCGCCCGCAGCCAGGCCTAGGACCGGGACTCTGCAGCGGGCGCAATCTTCTTGGAGGCAGGTTATAAGTCAAGCAACTGGTAGAAAATTTTCCCTTTTAATGGAGAGTTGAAAGGATTTTGATCCAGAAAGGTGTGTATGTTCACACTCAGAAAAACAAGACTACCAACGCCAGCACGGTAATCCAAAGCAACAGGGATCTGGATAGCAACGCCTGTAAGCCCTCAATTTCCGCACCACTTTGACGCTGGATATGGGAGAGGTCTGCAGTGGCACTGCACTCATTGGCGTCAATGCCGCCCAACGCGCCCTCGAGATAAGCTTCAAGCACTTGGGCAGTATCCCGCTCCCGACACATCAGGCACTGTCTCCAGGCCCGATAACAACCGGCAAAATTTCCGACAATCGCAAAGCTGAGTCCCATTACCCGCACAGGTACCCACTCCAACAGCCACAGCCAGCGGGCAGCTGTCGCCTCTCTTTCGGTTCCCCGAGCCCGTTCTGCATACAGGGCACTTAGACGAAACAACAGCGCCCCGGGAATCCCCAGTAAAATAAACCAAAACAATACGGCAAAAAGCCGCTCAAAAGCACAGTATGCCGCACCGCGAAAAACCTGTTCATGCAGGCGTCCACCCTCGGCAGCATCTTCATGAATGTCCTGTAACAAGGGGCGCGCTGCTTCAGCGGCACCTTTAAAATCACCCCGATACCAACTGCGCAGATAAGCGCTCAAAATATCATTAAAATTTCCACGTCCCAGACAGTAGAGCAACAGGGGAACTCCCAGCAACAGCACCCCCAGAGCGCCGAAGGAAGACTCTATTAGAACCATTATCAGCGCCACTGCCAGAACCGGTAGCAGGATGCTGAACCCGAGCTGCAAACCCTCTTTTTCACGCAGCTGGGCAAGCCTCCCAACATAGGCACTCCAGCGATCGAACCAACGATCGCGGTGCAAAGGCGCACCCGATCCCCAAATTTGTACCAGGGCCAATGTAAATAAAATAATCAGCAAGGTCATAACGTTGCCGCAATAATCTGTAGAGAAATTAAATTACCGACACAATAGTGCCGGAACTCGATTGTAATGCTGCCTAAACACCACTCATGATTACCCAGTGATTTTCTGCACTTCCTCCAGGTAACGTGTCCAGTCAAAACCCGGTCCCGGATCTAACTTGCGCCCAGGAGCGATATCGGAGTGCCCGGTAATTTTATCGACCCCTATATCTGGGTAGGCCTGCATAATGGCGCGTGTCACCTCTGCCAGCGCCAAATACTGGGCATCGGTATAACTATCCGTATCCAACCCCTCCAGCTCGATGCCAATAGAGAAGTCATTGCAGTTACTGCGCCCCCTAAATTCCGATTTACCCGCATGCCAGGCGCGTCGATCCAGCGGCACATACTGGGTAACGATGCCATCGCGATCGATAAGTAGATGTGCAGAAACCTGCAAAGCGGCAATTTCCGCAAAATAAGGGTGGGCATCGATATCCAGCTGCCCCAGAAAAAACGTATCGATATAGGGGCCGCCGTACTGGCCAGGGGGCAGGCTGATACTGTGAATCACCAGCAGGTCCACAGGGCAGTCTTCTGGCCGGCTGTTGCAGTGAGGACTGGGAACCCGACGCGCTCCGGATAACCAGCCGGAATCCACTTGATATTTCAATCTGCGATCTCCGCTCCAAAAAACTACCACCCCGAATAGCTCGGGATTTCAGCAGTAACCATTTTATGGAAGCGTTGATCGATATGCCAACCTGTTTGGAGCTGTCACGCGACAGAAGTAGAAAACCGGCAGCAGACCACCGGGCATAATAAATTGGCTCTTTATTCCTTAACGCTGTTCACTGCGCTTCTTGCGCACATTGCCGATTACCGACTGCAGAGCGCGCTCGAACAACATACCATCGTCTAAGGGCAACAACTGTGCCGAGCGCAAGGCATGGGCCAATTCCAAGCGCGCAAATTCCGCCACCTTGGCGCCATTGCGGTTTACAAAAATAAACTGGTCGATATCGCGGATCACCGCCGCCAAACGGCAGCGGAACTGCTCGTCTTCGGAGCGTTTCAACTCGAACCAGCTTCCCTGGGCCAAGCGGAAAGTCATCTGCCAATGGGGATCGTCCTCAGCGAGTTGTGCCAGCCCTTGCTCCTCAGTGGCAGGAGCAACCTCTGCCTGGGCAACGGCCTGCTCTATCTCTTCCATTGGCGGCACCGCAACTTCCGCCTGGGCTTCGATGCTCTCGACTTCCACCGGATCATCAATCCGCAAGACTTCGGCTGTTTGTGACTCTACAGCAGCGATTACATCGGAGGTTTCAGTGGAGTCTTCTACAGCCGCCTCCACAGCAGTGGCCGCCTGGACTTCCCGTGCTACCTGTTCCTTAACCTGGCGGTCGCGCTCTTCCGTTAAACGTTGCGCCAGGGCAAAGCGTTCGCGGTAAATTTCCTTAAGGCCGGCAAACAGGCTGCGCGCCTCAAATGCGTTATAGGAAAGTGCCTCAATGCCTTCGCGCAGGCGCTCCTGTAGAGAAGGCAGCAGGCTCAAAAGTTGTTTGCGTGCCTCCGGCATCGGTGCCTGCACACTCCAGACCAGATCCCGAGCAGTGCGCACATCGTGACTCCAGGCCTCGCTGTCGGTACCCTCTTTAACGCAGGTGAGGAACAATACGTTATTCCACACCTTGTTGAGCCAGTCCTGCACGACCGGTGGCAAATCCCGCTCCGCCACCAACGCATCCATCACAGCGGCAACCCGTGCTCGTGCAGCCTGGGTTTTTGCGCGACCATCGGCCTCGTCCACCACTCGGCGTTCGAGCATCTCCGCGCGCTTGCGCTCGCGGGCAATAAATTCACGCAGGGATTCCAACAACGCCGAAAAGATATGGATGTCCTGATCAAATTCATTCAGGGCGCGCTCAACAATCTGTGAAATCTCCCGGTAGAGCGGGTCGGATTCATAATTTTCAGGAGCCTGCCAACCTGTCGCCGCATCGGCGAGCTCGTTGAGCAGCTTGCGCGCGGGATGGCCTCCTTTGCTGAAGAAGGATTTGTCGGCGATAGCCACCTTCAGCAAAGGCAATTGCAGCCGACCCAACAGAGTTTTTATTGGAGTGGCGAGGCTACGGTCTTCCAAAATGAAGGAGAACAGCATCTCCACCAGTTTGATGACATCGCTATCCACTTTTGCCAACGATGCTGCCTGGTTGGCCTCCACCAAACGCTGCTGCAATAGCTCCCCCACGTTGAGAAGCTGAGCTGCACCGCCGCCTTGATAATGAACACCGTTTTGCAGGGCCCCCAGGTGACTGAGCAGATCCCCTGCCGGCATAGGCGCCATACCCGCGGTAGCTGGTATAAGGCCCGGCGCAAAGTGGCCACTGACCGGAACCCCTTGGGCAATCTGGCCCTGACCTTCACCCGCAACCGAGCTGGCATCCGCTCGAGCCTGGGTGCCACTTGGACCGGGCGCACTGTAAACAGAACGCTGGCGCGCAGCGCGCTGCTGCTCCCTCAGGGAGGGCAATACCCCCTGCTCCACCAGCAACTGGTTGCAAAATTCGTAAAAACCCCGCAGCTGTTGCATCACAAGCTGCTCAAACTTCTTTAACAGGGTAAGGCGGGCGCGGATATGCAGGTCGAGGGGCTGGATAGCCTCCACAAAGGCATCGCAGATCACATCTGGACCCAGCGGGTTGTTCTTGTCGTAGACCTTTACCGCATAGAGAGTGTCCAGGCGCAGGCACAACTCGGTGAGAGATTCCGCGAAGTCGCGTTTCGCATTGGCCACCATGGTATCTGCGGCCACCAATTGCTCGAGGTCATCGTTGTGGACCAGCGATAGGTTATCCGAAGCGAAGCTGGCCTCGGCCTGAGCTTCCTGGCGAATCTGAAAAGCCTGTTGCACACTACCGATAAAGCGCTCGGCGATATTGCGCCGCTCAACCCGCAACAGGCGCAAAGCCTGGAACAAGCCATCCTGCTCTTCTTGGCCATGGGCCCGCTCAGCCATAGCGAAAAGTGAGTCATCTACTTTGCCAAATAGTGACTTAACCCGCTCAAACAGCTCAGCGCAAGCCTTCTCTTTCAACATTGAAACAGCCGACGGCAGTACTGCGGGCTTGCCTGTAAGCCCTGCCGAGCGCTCTGCACTTTTTTCTGAGAGAGAAACTACCTTGCTGGATTCACTCATTTCCAAGAGGTCCTTCAAATACCATCCGGCTTTTCAATATTCGCTGGCTTAAATCTTGTTGGCCGTGGGAGTCGCGGTAAATAACCAAGCCTTACTTTTTACCCGCACCACTTCTATCAAAGGATGACTACGGGCAGAGCAACACCTTGCCACTCTAATTAAATTTTGTCGGCATTCTGCTCGAATAAAACCAATAACTTCTTGATTTTGCTCAGATTTCGAGCTTTTTAATGCAAGCGAGTTGAATAGTGAGGAGGAGGTTAGCACGCGCTTGCATCGACACCGATTCAGCGAGAATTTTACCCATGATAACCGCCCTATTGACACAGTTTGGCGACACATTTGAGACACTTGTCACAGCGAAATGTTGGGGCAGCTGCTAACGAGACAATTGTGTGAAGTGCGGCGGCATTCGGCTCCAGGCAATCCAAATCCTGTGGGTTTTGGTAAACTGCCCGCGCGTTTATTTCGAGGTTTGCCAATGCACCCTAAAGACTCCACCATCCCGAACATCATGACCGACCTGCAAAGGGCTGTGCGAACGGCACTGGAGGAGGATATTGGCAGTGGTGATATCACAGCCCAGCTGATCCCAGCCGATCGCAGTGCCCGCGCCCGCGTGATCACCCGCGAAGACTGCACTCTGAGCGGATGTGCCTGGGTTGAGGAGATCTTTCGCCAGCTAGATCCCGAGCTACAACTCACCTGGCATTTTGCCGATGGCGACAAAGTCGCCGCCAATAGTGTGATTTTTGAACTCGAGGGCAATGCCCGCACAATCCTCACCGGCGAGCGCACCGCACTTAACTTTCTGCAAACCCTATCGGGCACCGCCACTACCGCCGCGGAATTTGCCGCCCGCGCTGCCGGTACCGAGGTAAAAATCCTCGACACCCGCAAAACCATTCCCGGCCTGCGCAGCGCGCAAAAATATGCCGTTTTATGTGGTGGCTGCCACAATCACCGCATCGGCCTCTACGACGCTTTTCTTATCAAGGAAAACCACATCGCCGCGGCCGGCGGTATCGACAAGGCTGTAGCCCAAGCGAGAACCATCAAACCGGATGCGCTGGTAGAGGTTGAGGTGGAAACCCTCGAGGAACTGCAGCAGGCGCTCGATAGCGGTGCCGACGTGATTATGCTCGACGAATTCAACGATGCAGATACCCGCAGCGCTCTGGTATTGGCCAAAGGGCGCGCGAAAATTGAAATTTCCGGCAGTGTCGATCGGGAGCGAATCGCGCAACTGGCAGAGCTGGAAGTCGATTACATCTCCTCTGGCAGCTTGACCAAGCACCTGCGTGCTATCGACCTATCCCTGCGTATCGACTTTTAAGCATGCTCTGAAAGGGGCACGTTTAAAACGGGGGACGGCGCTATATTGCGCGGTACCCCGCAAATTGCCAGGGCCATCAGTGATGATGGTGGTGACTTTCTTCCTCGGATTTCTCTTCGACAGACTCCACAGTATTCATAGCGCCGTGGTTGCTGTGATCTCCGTGACCACCATGGCCGAGAGCGCCCCACAGTGTCCAAAAGCCAAACAGCATAATTGCCGCGGCAAACCCCAGGCGAACCCCTGGCTTCTGCACGATATTGCGCACCTGCACGGCGGCGGCGCCAGTGGCCAACATGGCCGGCAAGGTGCCCAGACCAAAGGCGAGCATTGCCAGCGCCGAGCGCTCCGCACTGCCTTGGGCCAATGCGAAAGTCAGGGCGCTGTAGACTAAACCGCAGGGCAACCAGCCCCACAGAGATCCCAAGGCAACCGCCTGACCGGCGGAGCGCACCGGTAGCAATTTAGCTGAAAGCGGCTGGACATAACGCCAGAGGTAACTGCCTCCTTTCTCCAACCAAACCAGGCCGCGCCAGATACCGGCTACATAGAGTGCCATCACGATTAACATAATCCCCGCGGCAAAGCGCAGGGGTGTCAGTGCCGGAATGACAGCCGCCCCCAAGGCACCGGCCAGGCCCCCCATCAATGTGTAACTGGCAATGCGCCCCAACTGATAGGAACCCAACTGCACCCAGGCGGTCTGCCTGCCGGGTACGGCCATGCCTAGCGCGCCCGAGATACCTCCACACATACCGATACAGTGACTACTGCCGAGAAAACCGATGGCGAGCGCCGCCGCCAAGAACCCCCAATCCCCCACGAGTTACCGCTCCTTTTCCCCGTTTTCTGAGGATGATTCCTGCAGATCATCCTCAAACAAAATACGTCGCCCCTCTGTTTCAAGGTCGTCGTACTGACCGTTGTTGACCGCCCAGAAGAACACTTTGATAGCGAGAGCGACAAACACCACCGCAATGGGAATCAGAAAGTAGAGGCTTTCCACACTTCACTCCTCTGTTAATGAGCTAAACCGGGCTGTTGGGCCATTTCCCGTTCGGAAACGACCCCAGCGGGCTTGGCTCGCGATAAACGCAGTGCGTTAATTACCACCACCAGCGAACTCAACGACATACCGATCGCGGCCGCCCAGGGGGGCACCAGACCGCATACCGCCAAGGGCAGCGCTATGACGTTATAACCCAGCGCCCAGGCCAGGTTTTGGCGCACCACCCGGCGACATTTACGCGCCAGGGCGACAGACTGCGCCAACACCCTCAGGTCGCCATTCAGCAGGATCGCATCGGCACGGGATTGGGCCAGATCGGCGGCAGACATCATCGCTACCGAGGCGTCCGCACCTGACAGTACCGGCACATCATTGAGGCCATCGCCCACCATCAGGACTTTCTCGCCCGCTTCCTGCAACTGCTTCATATGGGAGAGTTTGTCCTCCGGCGAGGCCCCCGCTTGGAAACGATCAATCCCAGCCTGGGCAGCCAGCCGCTTGACTTCAGCAGACTGGTCGCCGCTCAACAATTCAACCGATAGCCCCATGCGGCCTAGCTGTCCGACCGCCTCTTCGGCGGAGTCCCGCAATTTATCGCCAAGCGCAATCCAGGCGATGGCGCCGCGATCATCCGCCAGCAACAGCCACTGCCCCTCCCCCTGTGGAGCCTCGACAAATTGCGTGTTGGCAAAATCCGCACGCCCCAGGCGATAGCCATTTCCTTCGACCTGCCCTTCCAGGCCACGGCCAGTATGTACTTTGAGCTGACTGGCACTTAGATTGCCGCGCCAAGCACGAAATGCGCGCGCTAAAGGGTGATGGGTTTGCGACTCGAGGGCCGCCGCCACATCCTTAACCCGCTGCTCACTCCAGCCATCACGGAGCGATTCAATACGCAGAATGCGTGGTTCGCCGCGCGTTAAAGTGCCGGTTTTATCAAACACCACCCGGCTGATACGGGGAAGAGTCTCTAAAAGACTGCCACCGGCCACCAATAACCCCAACTCCTGCAGACGCAGAGTCGCCGAGGCCAGTGCTGCAGGTGTCGCCAAAGATAAAGCGCAGGGACAGGTCACCACCAATACCGACAGAGCCACCCAAAAAGCGCGGCTTGGGTCCAACTGCCACCAGACCGCGAAAGCGCTCACAGCCGCAATCAAAACCACCCCGACAAAAATACCGGCAACCCGATCCGCCAGCGCTACCTGCGCGGGTTTATCCAGCTGGGCCCGCTCCACAAGGCGCTCGATCGCCGACAATCGTGTAGATTTCCCCGCGGCAGTGACACGCACGGTAAGACTGGAATCGCCGTTGACGCTACCCGCATACACCTGGCTGCCCAGGGTCTTTTGCTGTAGCGCGGATTCACCACTGAGCAGCGATTCATCAACACCGCTCTCACCTTCGAGTACCTCACCATCGGCGGGAATCGTATCGCCGGGCCGCAGTAAGATTCTGTCACCGGCCGCCAGGGCCGCTACCGGTACATGTACTAACTCATTACCGTCATAGCGGGCTGCGGTCATCGGCAACAGCTGCGCGAGTCCACCGCTAGCGAGTCCGGCGCGATGGCGCGCACGCATTTCCACCGTGCGCCCCAGCAGCAAAAAGAAGGTGAACATGGAGATGGATTCAAAATACACCTCACCGGTGCCGAATACGGTGGCATAAAAACTGGCACCGTAGGCCAGGCCAATGGCCAGGGAAACCGGTACATCCATACTCAGATGGCGTGCGCGCAGACTGCGCAGGGCGGCGCTGAAGAATGGTCGCGCGGCATAGAACACCACAGGGGTGGCCACCAACAGGGAGACCCAGCGGAAGTAGCGTTCGAACTCGCCCACATCACCGCTGCCGGCCCCAAAATAGAGGGCGATGGCGAACATCATCACCTGCATGGTGCCGAGACCGGCAACCCCGAGACGACGCAGGGCGGCGCGATGCTCGCTCTGAATCACACTTTCCCGATTGGCGGCAGTGGCCGGTGCCGGGCGGTAGCCGATGCGCTCCAGGGCCTCGAACAGGGCGCTGGGTTGAATCTGATCGGGGTTAAAGACAATTTGCGCGCGCTGGGTACTGGCGTTGACCGAGACCTTCTCGATACCCGCCAGTTGCCCCAGATGCTTCTCGATCAACCACACGCAGGCGGCGCAGGTAATGCCGCCGATCAGCAGGGCCGCCATTTGGCGGCCGTCATCCCAATCGTGCACAAACTGCTGCTGCACCTCGGGAAGGTCGTAGGCTTTCCAGCGCTCTTGCGGCTGGTTCTGCTCCGGGCGATCGCTCTGTTTTTCCCGGAAGCGGTAAAAACCGTCCAAGCCCCCGGAAACAATCGCACTCGCCACAGCCTCACAGCCCGGGCAACACATACTGCGCGGGGCACCTTCGATCACAACCGAGTGATTACTGCCCGCGGGCACCGGTAGCCCGCAGTGATAACAAGAAGAGGTCATTGACTGCCGGGATTCATGGGGGCGGCATTGCCCAGCTCAAAGTTGATCTCGCCTTTGAGGCGCCATTCCGCATCCTGGTGCGCACTCGGGTCGAGTTCCGGCATCAAGCGCAGGTACCAGCGACTTTTTAAGGCGCCCGGCACTTCACCGGAATAGCGCCCCACAGAGAGCTGCGACAATACGACATGCTGATCCAGATCCTCCTCCACTGGATGGCTCAGGGTGAGCAGCAATTTTTCCGGGTAGTCGGTATTGCCATTCAACTCGACGGTAACACCGCCTTCAGCAGGCTGGAATTGCACCAGAGCAGCCAGGCCCAACGCTTTGGCACGCTGGTCCTGCTCGGCAGAGAAGTGATACATGCGACTGTCTTTGTAATAGGTATCGCTGACCTGATCGTCGGCGAAGCGCACGGCTATGGAGACCGTAATAGAGGAGACTACAACCACCGCAATCAGCGGTGCCAGGACCATCCAGGCCCAGAATTCCCGATACCAGGGTTTCGACGTTGGTTCATTCATCGCGTTACCAAATTACCGTTTTGTGCAGAAAAGTAGAGCCCGCCAGGACGGGCCCGTACTTTGCAACGGGAACGGTGTCCCGTCTACTGCTTAGGACCAATAAATACCGTTCGATGCTTAGTGACCAACTCCTGGTCGTCGACAGCCTGAACCACGATATCGATATCGTGCTTGGTATCCTTCAGCTGAGTTTTGGGCACACTCACCCGAATCGGTACCGGATAGATTTCACCGGCCTTCAGGTAAATGCTGCGCGGCTTGCGCACCGAATAATCATAATTCGGGTTGCCCTCAACACGAATCGTGAACTCATGGGCCGCCTGATCCATATTGTTGATCTTCACGGTGTAGACATTCTGCACCACCCCGCGGGATACCCGGAACATGCGGGCACCACGGTCACGGGTGATCTCCGCCTCGATGGGGCTGCGAGTTGCCACCTGATGCGAAAACAATCCTACCATGGCTAGCAAAACGACTGCGTAGCCAAACAACCGCGGACGCAAAAAGTTGGTCTTGCCAGTCTGCAGCTCGTCCTCAGAGGTAAAGCGAATCAGACCGCGCTCATAACCCATCTTGTCCATCACGCTGTTGCAGGCATCGACACAGAGGCCACAGTTGATACATTCAAACTGCAGACCATCGCGAATATCGATATCTACCGGACAGACCTGTACACACCAGTAGCAGTCGATACAGTCACCCATACCCTCGGCTTTGTAATCCACATTCTTTTTGCGCGGCCCGCGAGTCTCACCACGCTTGGCGTCGTAGTAAACCGCGAGAGTATCCTCGTCGTACATCACCGACTGGAAGCGCGCGTAGGGGCACATGTACTTGCACACTTGCTCGCGCAGGAAGCCTGCGTTCATGTAAGTGGCGAAAGTAAAGAAGGCAACCCAGAAGACACCCTGTGGATGCGCTTGGAAGGTGGCCAGGTCCACTACCAGATCGCGAATACCGTAGAAATAACCGACAAAGGCCAGGGCCGTGGCCAGTGAGATCAGCAGCCAGATAGCATGGGTACCGCCCTTACGCAGAACCTTTTCTACGCCCCAGGGCGCTTTGTCCAGCTTCATACGCTTATTGCGGTCGCCCTCGCAAACCCGCTCAGCCCACATAAACATCATGGTCCACACGGTCTGGGGGCAGGTAAAGCCACACCAGACCCGTCCCATCCAAGTGGTGACGGCAAACAGGGCGAAGGCGGCAATAATCAGCAACCAAGCGAGCAGGAAGCCGTCTTGGGGGCCAAAGGTCGTCCAAAAGATATGGAATTGGCGGGTGGGGAGATCAAAAAAGACCGACTGGCGCCCGTCGATATTGATCCAGGGGATAAAAAAGAAAGCCAGTAACAGCGGCAGGCCTGTGTACTTGCGAATTCGGGTATAGATACCGCGAATATGGCGAATATAAATCTTGTCGTCCGACTCATAGAGCATGCGGTAGCGAACTTCGCCATTACCTTCCTGCTCTTCGCGGGTGGGGATCAAGTCACTCACAAAAACCTCACTCTCACACGGGCAAAATCTGCACGCGGGCACAGGTAGCCACTTATGTTGAGGCTTTTATCTCCGTCCCTGCAGCACCCGGAGTTCCTTGTATAAAAAAGGCCCGACTAATTAGGCGGGCCTTATTCGATTACTGCTGTTCTTCGTCCTGCTTGGACAGGCTGTAGACATAGGCCGCCACCAGGCGGATCTTGTCTTCACGCAGTTTGTCCTTCTGCGCGGGCATCATATTGGAGCGCCCACCACGAATGGTGTGCTGAATCTGCTCGCGGCTGCTGCCGTAAAGCCACAGATCATCGGTCAGGTTGGGAGCTCCCAGGGCTTGATTACCCTTGGCATCCATTCCGTGACAGGCCATACATACGGTGTTGAACACCTTCTGACCCTCGGCGGCCATCGCCTTGTCGTGCTCCAAGCCATTGAGAGAGAGCACGTACTCGGCGGTGTTGCGCACACCTTCTTCACCGATAACCGGCCCCTGCGGAGGCATCATGCCCTGACGACCGTTGTTCAGGGTCTCCAGGATTTTCTCCGGGGTACCACCGTAGAGCCAGGCGTTATCTGTCAGATTGGGGAAGCCAAAGTTACCACCGGCATCCGCACCGTGACACACAGCGCAGTTGTTGGCGAAGATCCGTCCACCCATTTTCAGGGCTTCTGGGCTCTGGGCAATTTCCTCAATAGGCATATCGAGATAAATACCAAACTGCTCATCGAACTTCTCCTGGGCCTTGGCCTGGGAAGCCTCCAGTGCGCCGACAGAAGACCAGCCACTCAGGCCCTTGAAGTTACCCATACCCGGGTAAATCACCAAGTATCCAACGGAGAACACCAGCGTGGCGATAAACAGCATGAACCACCACTTGGGCAGCGGGTTGTCATACTCCTCGATGCCATCGTAAACGTGGCCGGTGGTTTTGTTTTCCGGTTCAGCCTGGTCGTCCACTGCCACTTTTCGGTTGGCGAACAGCACCCAGGTAATCAACGCCAGATTGGCGAGGGTGAGTACAATAACCCACACACTCCAGAATGTACTCATTACTTATCCTGCCCCTGTTTTCGTTCAGTCCCGGGCTTTTCCCCGGATTTGGATTCGTCCTTCTGAGCGGCTGACGCATCCTTGTCGGCTTGTTGCTCATCATCGGCAAATGGCAAATTGGCATCTTCTTCGAAGCGCTTCTTGCGCTTCGGAGAGAAAGCCCACCAGCAAATAGCCAGGAAGGCCAGTGATCCCAGAACCAGTCCGATTTCCCGCAATGTTTCGATAGTCACGAGTTTCCTTCCTCGCTATTAGCGTTTTTGGGTGACCAGAGTACCCAGCTGTTGCAAGTAAGCGACCAGAGCGTCAATTTCTTTCACCTTGCCACCTTTGAAAGGCTCAGCCGCATTGGCGATATCTTCATCGGTGTAAGGGACGCCCACCAGACGCAGTGCCTCCATCTTGCGCGCGGTGTAGTTACCGGTAACCACGTTGTCGAACAACCAGGGGTAGGCCGGCATGATGGATTCAGGTACTACGCTGCGCGGGTTGTACAGGTGAGCGCGCTGCCACTCATCGGAGTAGCGGCCGCCCACGCGGGCCAGGTCGGGACCGGTACGCTTGGAGCCCCACAGGAAGGGATGCTCGTACACGGATTCCTGCGCCATGGAGTAATGGCCGTAACGCTCCACCTCGGCGCGCAGCGGGCGCACCATCTGGGTGTGGCAAACGTGGCAGCCTTCGCGAATATAGATATCGCGGCCTTCCAGCTGCAGTGCGGTCAGTGGCTTCTGACCCGGCAGCGGAGTGTAGTTCGCCTTGGTAAAGAACTGCGGAACGATCTCCACCAGGGCACCAAAGCTGATGGCGATAATGGTGAAAAAGATCATCCAGCCGATATTTTTTTCTACGATGTCATGATTCTTCACGATCTAAACTCCTATGCCGCTGGCACTGCACGAACGGTGTTATCGGCTTCGGCATCGTTTACTTTCTCAGTAATCGTGCGGTAGACGTTGTAAGCCATCAGCAGCATACCGACCAGGAACATGGCACCGCCCAACCAGCGCACCACATAGCCAGGGTGGCTCGCAACAACACTTTCTACGAAGCTGTAAGTCAGGGTGCCGTCGGCGTTGAAAGCGCGCCACATCAGACCCTGGGTAATACCGTTAACCCACATGGCAGCGATGTACAGAACGGTGCCTACAGTAGCCAGCCAGAAGTGCGCGTTGATCAGCTTGGTGCTGTACATTTCGCGACGCTTCCACAGAACCGGAACCAGGTGATACAGGGCGCCGATAGAGATCATTGCAACCCAGCCCAATGCGCCGGAGTGTACGTGGCCCACAGTCCAGTCGGTGTTGTGAGACAGAGCGTTCACAGTTTTGATGGACATCATCGGACCTTCGAAGGTGGACATGCCGTAGAAGGACAGGGATACCACCAGGAAGCGCAGGGTCGGATCGGTGCGCAGCTTATGCCAGGCGCCAGAAAGGGTCATGATGCCGTTGATCATACCGCCCCAGGAAGGTGCCAGCAGAATCAGGGACATTACCATCGCCAGGCTCTGCGCCCAGTCGGGCAGCGCTGAGTAGTGCAGGTGGTGACCACCGGCCCATACGTACAGGGAGATCAGGGCCCAGAAGTGCACGATAGACAGCTGGTAGGAGTAAACCGGACGACCAGCCTGCTTGGGTACGAAGTAGTACATGATGCCGAGGAAGGCCGCAGTCAGGAAGAAGCCTACCGCGTTGTGGCCGTACCACCACTGGATCATCGCATCCTTGGTACCGGAGTAAATGGAGTAAGACTTGAACGGAGCAACCGGAATTTCCAAATTATTAATAATATGGAGTACGGCAATGGTGATGATGTAAGCACCGAAGAACCAGTTGGCAACGTAGATATGGGAGGTCTTACGCTTCATGATGGTGCCGAAGAACACCAGCGCGTAAGCAACCCAAACGATGGCGATCAGGATATCGATCGGCCACTCCAGCTCAGCGTATTCCTTGGTAGAGGTGAAGCCCATCGGCAGGGTAATTGCCGCGGCCACGATCACCACCTGCCATCCCCAGAAGGTGAATGGAATTAGCCAGCCACCCCAAAGACGTACCTGACAGGTGCGCTGCACCACATAGTAGGAGGTGGCAAACAGAACACTACCACCGAATGCGAAGATAACCGCATTGGTGTGCAGTGGCCGCAATCGCCCGAAGTGGGAGAAGGGCTGCCAGAAATCATTGAGCTCGGGCCAGGCCAGCTGAGCCGCGATCAATACGCCCATGCCCATACCAAAGATGCCCCAGACCACGGACATGATGGTGAACTGGCGCACGATTTTGTAGTCATAGTCCGGCACATGGCCGGTCTTTGCCACCGTTGTCGTCATGTTTTTACTTCCGTTGCTTTTAAAATTCGGATCCACTGAGCGGGCCTGGCCCACCACTGGGTCTGCGGCAGTTATGTATGAACCCGCTTATAACGTCGAAGGCATACACATAACTGTCACTGTTGGCCGGATAAGGATTTAAGCGCATCCGTCACCGGCCTTGGCTGATCTAAATCAACTAAGTCGACTAAATCAACTTTCTTCCTTTACCGGCGGCAATGCGCAGGCGCAGGGCGTTGAGCTTGATAAAGCCCTCCGCATCTTTCTGGTTGTAAGCCCCGGCATCGTCCTCGAAGGTGGCGATGCGCTCATCGAAGAGACTGTCCGCAGAGCGGCGCCCAACAGCGCTCACACTACCCTTGTAGAGTTTCAGACGTACTTCACCATTGACCACTGCCTGAGATTCATCGATTGCGGCCTGCAACATACGGCGCTCCGGAGACCACCAGTAGCCGTTGTAAATCAAATCGGCATAGCGCGGCATCAAGGAATCTTTCATATGCGCCACTTCGCGGTCCAGGGTGATGGACTCAATAGCGCGGTGCGCTTTCATTAAAATGGTGCCGCCGGGAGTTTCGTAACAACCGCGGGACTTCATTCCCACATAGCGGTTTTCCACGATATCGAGGCGACCAATGCCGTTGGCTCCGCCCAGCTTATTCAGTTTTTCCAGCAGGGTAGCCGGGCTCAGACGCTCGCCGTCGATAGAGACCGGATCACCATTCTCAAAACCGATAGTGATATAAGTTGGCTCTTCCGGCGCAGCCTCAGGGCTCACACTCCAGCGCCACATATCTTCCTCGGCTTCCGCCCAGGGATCTTCGAGAATGCCGCCCTCGTAAGAGATATGCAGCAGGTTGGCATCCATCGAGTAAGGGGACTTTTTCTTCTTGGAAGAGAAGTCCACGGGAATTTTGTGCTGCTCGCAGTACTGCATCAGCTTTTCGCGGGAATTTAGATCCCACTCACGCCAGGGCGCAATAACCTGAATCCCAGGCTTCAGTGCATAGGCACCCAGCTCGAAGCGTACCTGGTCGTTGCCTTTACCGGTGGCGCCATGGGAGATGGCATCGGCACCGGTCTCGTTGGCGATCTCAATCAGACGCTTGGCGATCAGCGGGCGCGCGATAGAAGTGCCCAGCAGGTACTCGCCCTCGTAGATGGCGTTGGCACGGAACATCGGGAAAACGAAGTCCCGCACATATTCCTCACGCAGGTCATCGATATAAATCTCTTTAACCCCGAGGGCCTCAGCCTTGGCTCGCGCCGGCTCAACTTCTTCGCCCTGGCCAATATCCGCGGTGAAGGTCACCACTTCACAGTCGTAGGTATCCTGCAACCAGCGCACGATCACTGAAGTATCCAGTCCGCCGGAATATGCCAGTACCACCTTCTCGATTTTGCTCATTGCTGTCCTCTGCTGCCGGATTTCGCCACCACGACTAAAGTGCGGCGACCTGGATCACCTTCTGTGAAATTTGTGTTGTTCTGGGGGAGGTTATTTTTGGAGGTATGCCCAGCATCGGTATTTATGGGCACAATAAATACCCACATACTTTATCGGGGCGCGATTGTAGCGCCTCTGCTCGCAATCGACTAGCGCCAAGGTGTGAGTCTACGCAATTGATTAACTTTTAACCGGCTCGCACATCGCATTTTTACCCCGCATCGGGTAGCATGCGCGCCGCACAGAGACTCTTCAACAGCAATTGATATCCTGGAGTACCATGACGGAGCAAATCACTCTTCGCGCCCCCGACGACTGGCATATTCACCTGCGTGATGGCACCGCCCTGGAACGCACCGTTGGCGATGCCGCCCGACAATTTCGCCGCGCAATTGTGATGCCAAACCTGGTGCCGCCCGTCACCACCGGTGAGGGCGCGGCCGCATACCGCGAACGCATACTCGCGCATGTTCCGGCCGGCCTTACATTTGAGCCGCTGATGGTCATCTATCTGACCGATAAGACCGATGCCGAAGTCATCCGCCAGGCCCATACCGCCGGCGTGATCGCGGCGAAGCTCTACCCCGCCGGTGCCACCACCAACTCCGACTCCGGCGTAACTGACATCGCCAATATTTACCCGGCTTTGGAAGAGATGCAGTCCTGCGGCATGAAGCTGCTGGTACACGGTGAGGTCACCACCAGCGATATCGATATCTTCGATCGCGAACACGCTTTTATCGAGAAGACCCTGTCTCGCCTGGTTGATGATTTTCCCACGTTGAAAGTGGTATTCGAACACATCACCACTGCCCAGGCCGTCGAGTTTGTGCAGGGCGCCCGCGAAGGGGTTGCCGCAACCATTACCGCGCACCACCTGCTGTACAACCGCAACCATATGCTGGTGGGCGGCATTCGCCCGCACTTCTATTGCCTGCCAATTCTGAAACGTGGCGACCACCAATCCGCACTGATTGAAGCGGCTACCAGCGGCAGCCCGAAGTTTTTCCTCGGCACCGACTCGGCCCCCCACGCGCACCACAAGAAAGAACAAGAGTGCGGCTGTGCCGGTTGCTATACCGCCTACTCCGCCATCGAGCTGTACGCCGAAGCCTTTGAGCGCGCCGGCAAGCTGGATAAGCTTGAGGGCTTCGCCAGTAATTTCGGCCCGGATTTTTACGGCCTGCCGCGCAACCAGGGCACCATTACTCTGGCGAAGCAGTCCTGGGCACTGCCGGAAGAATTGGATATGGGCGGCGAAAAGCTGATCCCCCTGGCCGCCGGTGAAACTCTGAACTGGAAACTCGTATAATTCCAGCCCAAAACTTCGCGGGCCCCGGGTCCGCGAATGCCCTACCCCGCCGGGTAAAAACATCCCGGCACAACTGAGATTTACAAGGACTCAAAGTGACCCCCGCGGAAGAACCCACAGGACCCAAGAGCTCCCTCGCCCAGAGATTTCGCGGCTTCCTGCCAGTTGTGATCGACCTGGAAACCGGCGGCTTTAACGCGCGTACCGATGCCCTGCTGGAAATTTCGGCGGTAATCCTGGATATGGATGAAGAGGGGAAACTGTTCCCGCTGGAGACCCACAGCTTTCACCTGGAACCGTTCGAGGGCGCCAATGTAGAGCAATCGGCCCTGGACTTTATCGGCATCGACCTGGAGTCTCCCGAGCGCGAAGCCTGGCCCGAGGAAATCGCCCTACCGGAAATGTTCCGCAAGATCCGCAGTGCTGTGAAGAAACACAGCTGCACCCGCGCCATTATGGTCGCCCACAATGCCCACTTCGATCTGGGCTTTGTCAATGCAGCGGTGGAGCGGACCGGGATCAAGCGCAATCCCTTCCACCCGTTCTCCTGCTTTGATACCGCTACCCTCGCCGGGCTCGCCTACGGTCAAACCGTGTTGGCTAAAGCCTGCCAGGTCGCCGGTATCGAGTTCGACAACAGCTGCGCCCACTCCGCCGAATACGATGCCGAGAAAACGGCAACCCTGTTTTGCGGAATCGTCAATAAGTGGCGGGAACTGGGCGGCTGGCCGGTGGCCAGCACGGAATTCGAGGAACAGGAGGCCAACTAGCCTCCTGCGAGCACTCCCCTGTCAGTGGCCGGAACAGCCTGTTCCGCCACCCCTCTGCGCCCTTTCCCTTTAGCCACACTCGTGGCGGCAAACTGCGCACTATGGATGCCGCTTAGACAATTGGGTGCTTTTTTATGCAGTTTGCTGTATGATGACTCGCTAACCCAAAATACCGGACAGTCAACGTGGCCAAAAAAGCATCCTCCTCTTCCAGCAGTCGCAAGCAGAACACACCTCTAGAGACCAGTGAGAGTATTGAGGCGCAAGTGCAGGCCTTTTTGGCGAAGGGTGGCGAGATCGAGCAGGTCCCCAAGGGTGTCAGCGGCCAGACCAACACCTCCGGCCCCAAACATATTACCTTGGGCAAAAAGCCTCGCAGCTAACTGTTCGCAACCAGCCCGGTAATTACCTCACAGTCACAAGCCCCGATTTCAGTATTTGCTTGTCAGCGACTGAAAAAACCGGGGGCATAAAAAAGGCCGCTAATCAGCGGCCTTTTCAATTTAGAGACTATCCCAAATTAGGGCACCTCTTCTTCCAGCTCCGCACCCTCTTTCACTGGCGGCATCAGATCCTCTTTGCTGATCTTCAATGCCATCAGAACGTTCGCGGCAACATATACAGAGGAGTAAGTACCCACAACCACGCCGACAATAAGAGCCAGGGAGAAGTTATGAATCAGCTCGCCACCAAAGAACTGCAGCGCCCACAACACTAACAAAGTAGTGAACGAGGTCATAAAGGTACGGCCAAGCGTCTGGCTGATGGAGATATTGATAATCTCCTCCGGTTCAGCCTTTCGCACTTTACGGAAATTCTCGCGGATACGGTCGGATACCACGATGGTATCGTTCAACGAGTAACCGATCACCGCCAGCACCGCCGCCAACACGGTCAGATCGAAGTCCAACCCCATCAGAGCAAAGAAGCCCAGCACAATAATGACGTCGTGCCCTAGTGCTGCTACAGCGCCAATCGAGAACTTGTACTGGAAGCGCAAAGCAACGTACATCATCACCAGAGCCAGTGCTACCAGCATACCCAGGCCACCGTCGTCGCGCAGCTCGGCACCCACTTGCGGGCCGACCAGTTCGACACGGCGCAGGGTAACGGTGCCCTCACTGCCAGCACGCAGAACCTCAACCACCTTGTCACCAATAGGCGTGGTGGTCTCCTGATCGGTGGCACTGATACGGGTCTCTGCTTCGGCGACCTCTGGGGGCAGCTTGATCATCAGCTCGTTATCGGAACCATAATTAACAACCGTCGCGCCCTCAAAGCCAGCATCTTGCAGCTGAGTGCGAACGTCATTAATAAACGGAGTAACTTCGTAACCCACTTCTACCTGGGTACCACCGGTAAAATCCAGACCGAATTTCAGGCCCTTGGCCGCCAGTATCCCGATCGAAGCCAGCACCAGCACAACAGATAGTACGGTGGCAAACTTGCGCCAGCGCATAAAGTCGTACACGCGCTTGCCCATGTACTCGGTAATCTTTCCGCTTTCCACTTTGGTCTCACTCATGGCCAGCCTCCTTAAATCCAGAGTTTCTGTACACGGCGACCGCCGTAGAACAAGTTAATGATTGCGCGCGTACCCATGATGGCACTAAACATGGAGGTGAGAATACCGATAGACAGGGTCACCGCGAAGCCCTGCACCGGACCAGAGCCAATCGCGTAGAGGATCACCGCCACGATCAGGGTAGTGATATTCGCATCCACAATGGTGCTGTAGGCGTTGTCGAAGCCCGCACTAATCGCCGACTGGGGCGGCATCCCATTCCTGAGCTCCTCCCGTATTCGCGAGAAGATCAGCACGTTGGCATCCACCGCCATACCCACGGTCAATACGATACCGGCGATACCCGGTAGCGTCAGGGTGGCGCCGAGAATCGACATCACCGCCACCAGCAGAATCATATTGACCGCCAGAGCAATATTGGCGGCGAGACCGAATACCCGGTAAGAAATCAGCATACAGATAATCACCGCGAGCAGGCCGATCTGTACCGATTGCACACCCACCTTGATGTTATCCGCACCCAAGGACGGGCCGATCACACGCTCTTCCACAAAGTACATGGGAGCGGCCAGCGCACCGGCGCGCAGCAGCAGGGCCAGTTCCTGGGCTTCTGCCGGGCTGTCCAGTCCGGTTACACGGAACTGTTTGCCCAGAGCGCTCTGCACGGTGGCCAGGCTGATAATCTTTTTATCTTCGGTTCTAACCTGCTCGACAATCTGATTACCCTCGGCATCCATTTTGGTCTGCGGGGTAAAGCGCGTCTCGATAAACAGGGTGCCCATACGGCGGCCGACGTTCTTCCAGGTGGCGCGGTGCATCAGCTCACCACCACGGGAATCCAGGGTGATATTCACCTGAGGAAGGCCGCTCTCATCGTAGCCGACACGCGCATTGGTCACGCTGTCACCCTTGATGATGATCTTGCGCTCCAGCCAGGCGCCGCCGTACATCTGCTGTTGGCGCTCGCTGCGGTACTCGAAGTACTCCTTGTTGGTGACCAGCTCATCGGGGCGGGCCTCCATACGGTATTCCAGGTTGGCGGTCTTACCGATAATCCGCTTGGCTTCGGCGGTGTCTTGAACACCGGGCAGCTCCACCACAATACGGTTGCGCCCCTGGCGCTGTACGATCGGCTCAGCCACACCCAGCTCGTTCACCCGGTTACGCAGGGTGGTGAGGTTCTGGGAAACCGCGTAGTCCTCAAGCTGTTTGATCTCCTGCTCGGACAAGGTGGCCCGGATTTCCAGGTTCTCGCCACTGCCGGTCTCGCGCAGTTGCAACTGCGGGAATTCCTTGCGCATGGTGGAAAGGGCCAGACTACGCAGCTCCTCGTTGCGGAAACGCGCCACAATCTCGCGATCGTCGATCAGGTTAACGCTACGGTAACGGGCCTTGGCCGCGCGCAGTTTGGTTTTCACATCCTGCACATAGCCTTCCATATTGGTTTTTACGATGGTGTTGGTATCCACCTCCATCAGGAAGTGCACACCACCGGCCAGGTCGAGACCCAGCTTCATGGGGCTGGCGCCGATATCACTGAGCCACTGGGGGGTAGTAGACGCCAGGTTTAGAGCAACCACGTAATCGCTGTGCCCCAGTGCCTCTTGAATCGCGCGCTTGGCAGGTAGCTGCTGATCGATGGATTCGAGGCGGATCAAAATCGCCTTATCACCCACCTCGCCACCAAAGTGGGCGATACCCGCGTCATCCAGGGCTTTGCGCGCCTTGGTGAGGACATTTTCATCCATCTCCATGGCACTGGACTGCCCGGAAATCTGCACCGCAGGGTCCGGCTTGTAGAGGTTGGGCGCGGCGTAGATCAGGCCGAAGGCCACAACCGCGAGAATCAGAAAGTACTTCCAGATCGGGTAGCGATTCATGCTGTTCTCATTGTTCTAGTGTGACCCCTAGGGCCGGTAAATCTTGGCAATCTGCCACGATATGTGGGCGCAGTACACAGATTGCAAGGTGCACAGCCGCCGACAAAAGTGGAAGCGATTATACGGGGATCGAATGAACGGACAAATGACAGGGGCACAATCGTGCGATCGACTGTGCCCCAGATAGGATAAATGTGCGACAGGATTAGGCCTGAAGTGGTGGAACCTCACGACCCAGGCCGCGGTAGAACTCCGCGACATAGGCCTCCAGCTCGTTGGCGGCAATAGCATCGCGCAGCTTTTGCATCAGGCGCTGGTAGTGACGCAGATTGTGAATGGTATTCAGCTGCGCACCGAGAATTTCACCGCAGCGATCCAGGTGATGCAGGTAAGCGCGGGAGAAATTCTCGCAGGTGTAGCAATCGCACTCTTTCTCCAAGGGGCCCGTATCGTGACGGTGTTTGGCATTGCGGATTTTCACCACACCCTCGAAGGTAAACAGGTGGCCGTTGCGCGCATTACGTGTGGGCATGACACAGTCGAACATATCCACACCACGGCGCACCGCCTCGACAATATCCTCCGGCTTGCCCACGCCCATCAGGTAGCGCGGCTTATCTTCTGGCATCTTGTGTGCCAGGTGATCCAAGACCTTGATCATCTCCTCTTTCGGCTCACCCACAGACAGGCCGCCAATGGCATAGCCATCAAAGCCGATTTCGGTCAGGCCGCGCAGGGACACATCGCGCAGTTCCGGGTACATACCGCCCTGCACAATACCGAACAGCGCCGACAGACTATCGCCGTGGGCCTTCTTAGAGCGCTCCGCCCAACGCAGGGACAGCTCCATAGATTTGCGCGCTTCGTCAGTGGTGGCCGGATAAGGCGTGCACTCATCGAAGATCATCACGATATCGGAACCCAGGTCCCGCTGAACGCGCATGGATTCTTCCGGGTCCAGGAATACCGGGCTGCCATCGATCGGCGAGCGGAAGGAAACCCCCTCTTCGGTAATCTTGCGCAGCTCGCCCAGGCTAAATACCTGGAAACCGCCGGAGTCGGTAAGGATCGGTCCGGACCATTGGGTAAAATCGTGCAGGTCGCCGTGGGCTTTAACCACTTCGGTACCCGGGCGCAGCATCAGGTGGAAAGTATTGCCCAGAATAATTTGTGCACCGATCCCTTCGATATCCCTCGGCAACATGCCTTTCACAGTACCGTAAGTGCCCACCGGCATAAACGCTGGGGTTTCCACCACACCGCGAGGGAAACGCAAGCGGCCGCGACGGGCCTTGCCATCAGTGTTATCCACTTCAAACTGCATAAAACATTCGCGGCTCACTGGGTATCTCCTTTCGCTGGTGCGACTTCTTCTTTTTTGGCATTGGGATCGCGGGTAATAAACATGGCATCGCCGTAACTAAAGAAGCGATAGCGCTCCTCAACTGCGGCCTTATAAGCGGCCATCGTATGCTGGTACCCCGCGAAGGCACTCACCAGCATCAATAAGGTGGACTCCGGCAGATGGAAGTTGGTGACCAACTTATCCACAACCTGGAATTCATAACCGGGATAAATAAAGATATCTGTCTCCCCCACCGTGGCCTGTAACTGGCCACTGCGTGCCGCACTCTCCAGCGCGCGCACACTGGTGGTACCCACTGCAATCACGCTGCCATTGCGCGCGCGGCAAGCGGCTACCGCATCCACCACATCCTGGGAGACGTCCAGCACTTCGCTGTGCATCTGGTGCTCGTAAATATTGTCCACGCGCACCGGCTGGAAGGTACCCGCACCCACATGCAGGGTCACGAAGACAACCTCGACACCTTTAGCCCGCAGCGCACCGATCATTTCATCATCAAAGTGCAGCCCCGCCGTCGGCGCCGCCACAGCACCGGCGTTGCGGCCGTATACGGTTTGGTAGCGCTCCCGATCGCTGGCATCGTCTTCGCGATCAATATAAGGAGGCAGCGGCATATGGCCGAGGCGATCCAGAATCGCCAGCACACCCTCTTCTTTGGGGAAGGACAATTCAAACAGCGCATCCTTGCGGCCGGTCACCTCTATACGGGTACCGTCTTCAAGGACAATGGTAGAACCGGGCTTGGGCGACTTACTGGAGCGCACATGGGCCCAGATATCCGTCTCGTTAAGCACCCGCTCCACCAGGATTTCCAACTTACCGCCGGTCTCCTTGTGCGCGAACAAACGCGCCGGGATCACCCGGGTATCGTTAAAGACTATCAGGTCACCTGCTTGGACCTGATCGAGAATATCTGGGAACTGCCGATGTGCAATGGCCCCACTGGGCCCATCCAGACACAAAAGACGGCTGCCGCGGCGCTCTTCAGTAGGCGCGCGGGCGATCAGCTCATCGGGCAGATGAAAGTCAAAGTCCTGACGCTGCATGGAATCCTGGAAATCTAGAAACTATGGAGAGGTCGCGAAGGTTATAGGAAATTTTAGGAGCTGTTAACTGGGACGACAGAAAATGCGCTAAGTTATTGAAATCACTGGTTGACCCAGACCAAAGCATTGCTATAATCACGCCCTCTTCGCACCGACCCCAAGGTCGAGCAGCGAAAGTGCCAGAGTGGTGAAATTGGTAGACACAGGGGATTCAAAATCCCCCGCCCTTAAAAGCGTGCCGGTTCGAGTCCGGCCTCTGGTACCATATCTTTCTTTCAGACTCCTACACCCCCATTCCAAATCGCCTTAACCCCTTGTAAAAACTAGGTTTTCACTGCTAGCCTGCGTTCATACCCCTTCAGGATGATTCACCGGGGTCTGTATGTTTCTTTGTATGCTTTTGAGAAAAGGAAAATGAGCGTCAAGAACGACAAGGATGTGCGTGCACTACCTGCAAGAGAAAACGCCTACACAAAAGGACTAGGTGATAGCCTTTTAGTCCGCGTGAAACCCAACGGCACTAAAAGCTTTGAGTACCCCTTCAAATATGCCGGAAAATCCGAACGTCTCTACCTGGGGACCTTCCCCCAAACAACTGTCACGATGGCACGCCAAGAAGTCATTAAGGCCAAGGCCGCCCTAGTACAAGGCATCAACCCAGCCGAACGCCGCAGAGCGTTAAAGGCAGAAGCAAGGCAGGCCAAGCAAAAAGAGAAGGCAGAAAGGAATAGGCTAAAAGAGCGTGAGCGAAATACTCTTAGAAATATCTGCGAACTATGGCTGGCTGCTAAAGAGGGAAAGTCCGCAGATAGAAGCCTTAAGCGCTGGAACCCTAGCACGGCAAACAAAGCGCGCCTCATTATTCGAAAGCACCTATACCCCCTTATTGGCGACCGGCCTATTGCAGAAATCCGACGCAAGGAACTCAAGGATTACTTAACCTACTTCAATGCGGGCGGCGGCTTTGAGAATGGCCGCAAAATAGCCAACTATTTAAGCCAAATATTCGAATACTCGGTTGATAACGAATTTAGAGAGGACAACCCGGCACTCAGGCTTGGCGTGGTTGCTCCCGCCACAGAAACCCAATGTCACCGTCCAGCCCCTGAGAACACCTCAGAACTTCAAGCAACCTTATTGGCCATGGAGTCAGCGCGCTGCAGTCCCACAGTTTCTGTGGCTATGCGGATAACCCCTTATCTTTTCCTTCGAACCAGTGAGATTTGTAAAATGCGCTGGCAGGACCTCGACCTTGCCAAAGGATTATGGGAGATACCCAGTGATTTTATGAAGGTAAAGAAAAATGGCAATCACATAGTCCCTCTTTCAAAAACCGTCATTAAATTAATTCGTACACTCGAACCATTTCGATTCCAAAGTGATTGGGTGTTTCCCAATGGCCGAGATACAAGCCGCCACATGACAAACAACACGGTCCGTATGGCGATGCGAAGAAGCGGCATTGAAGGGGCTAGCCCGGCATCATTCAGAGCATCCGCAAAAACTCTAAGAACTCAGCTTGGTTTGAATCGTGACGCAGTGGAGCTTGAGCGTATTGTTGACCTACAACTTCACCACTCAAACGGAGACAAATATGGAAAAGCCTATGACCGCTTCGAATATCTTAAGGAGCGCACTGAATTCATGCTGGCATGGTCTCATTATTTGGACAGTCTTAAGCAGCCGGCAGGCGTAACATTTATTCATTCGTGAGCGAAAACAGTTTGTCAGCTCAACTTATGGCGGATTAAAAAGTCGGATAGGCGCAAAAAATAACGTTGATAAATGCGCCAAAATAGAACTCCCAAAAAAATTTCAAAAGGGAGATTCAGGCTACAACTCAGGCGAGTGTGAGCACCCAAAGACTTCTAAGTGTTTGAATAAAAAAGGGAGTCTCTAGAGAGTCTTTGAAAATCTGCAATCAGAAATGAAAGGACGACAAACCGAGGGAAAGTGTATAGGTTTACAGCTGTTTGAATAAACAGTAATCTAATAAAAGATGACCAACCCACCATCAATCTTGGCGGAGCGAGGCGGGCAATCATCTTTTCGGCCGTTTAACGGCCTTCTTCAATATTCAGAACCTCAATCTTTCAGGAAGGTACTAAATAAATGAACCGTAGATATCCAGATAAAATTAGTGGACGACTACTGACTCCGGATGATATGGAAAATAGGGAGTCTTTGAAGTTGTCTTTTTCAATGGATAAAGACTCTCTCATAAACTCTCACAATCAGTCAACAGCCCCCAGCGTTTCCCATGGCCTCCAAAATGCAAATAAAAGCACTTTTGATGCATCTCAAGGTAGTACTGGTACAGAGAAATCCAAGTCGTTAGCTTTGTCTCTCCTCAAGTATTTAAGAAGCCCTGAAGTAACTAACCCTCAAGTGAAAGAGTTAATCAACTCGCTTAATGCTGTACTTGTTGAGAATCTCAAAGGCGCAAAGGAAAAAAAGTTTCGCACCTCTTCTGCAGCAAACGACCCCTATTATCAACTTCCCCCGCTCCCGGCAGACAACAAAGCTTTCATAAGTATTGGGCGCTCAGCAGCAGAACTTGATGTATCAAAGCAAACCCTCCAGCGCTGGCGACGTCAGGGGCGGATAAAATCGCCCATTTACTTATCAGCCACTAAGGCCGTTTATGAGGTGGGTTATATCCGCGAACTTAAAACCAAAATGATTGCGGGGGAGTTTTAATTATGGGACTCAAGAAACTGTCACCGCGTGAAATGAAGGCTATGGAGAGCTTCGAAAAATATGGGAGAGTTAGCCGCGAACAGCTGGACCGCGCCACTCGAAGCAGTAATAGCCCAGACATTATTTTCCAGCTCAGGAAAAAAGGCTACCCAATCAAAACTTACCCCGTCCCTCATATCGATGCCTATGGAAAAAAAGGTGTTCATGGCGACTATGAAGCAATGCCTGAAGCTCTGGATGCCTTCTATTCCTTGAGGGAAGCAGCTAATGATGCAGTCCACGGGGAGGCAAAGAGCAATGAAACCTAACTGTCGCTACCAACTACAGGAGCTCCCCAAAACACCGGAGGGCTAATGACAGAGGATGCTAGAGGGCTCCTAGAGCGGCTTCTAGCGCGTGGTGACGGTGTGGCGGTCCATAGTGGCCGCCTATTTCTTTCACCCGCCAGTTGCCAGCCTGTGCCCGCCAAATGGCTTTCTGAAAACGAACACGCCCTTATTTCTGAAGCTGCCCGCCTCACAGGTTTACAGGCCCTGGAATATATTGGCCACTCAGTAGGCAATTATGGACCCAGAAAAAATGGGGGTGTCACCCTCCAATTTCGTAGCCTTATCGATGGACGCGACTGGTATGCAATATTCAACACTTACACAACACGAGCGCGCACCACCAAGCATGGCAAGGCCGGGAGCCCCCTACCCAAAGGGCGCTTCCGCATGGGCAAGCGCTCTAATTTCTTAAAGTTCTGGAATCGCACCGGGTTGAAGATGCCAAAGAGCCTCGATGCCTTCAGCGATTGCATGGGCAAATTACGGGGGCAAATATTTACCGGGCACCCAGCAAACGGTGAGCGCTTGGAGGCCGCGACACTTGCGCTGCTCCGCATTGAACAGGGGGAACTGGCGGCTCGCATCCACCAAAATATTCCGGGTAAAGTTCGGGTAACTTCCGGGTTAATTCCGGGTAAGGTCCGGGTAAATGTTCCGGGTAAGGAATTGGCGCAACCCCAACAACCACGGGGCCTACCGCCAAATCAAACCACGGGTGATGCAAACTGCGGTAATACGGTAATAAGGGAACGCGGGTATAAGGGAACACCTATCCCCCCCCAAGAACAGACCAATGAGGAATGGTTAGCCTGTTATGAGAGTAGGTCGGCTTAAATCTGAGCCCACCTCTTTGTCAGCTGATTTAATCGGGAGCGTCAGCTAGCAAACAGCTGCGATTTAGCCAAGCGGAGTTATTCGAAACAGTGCCCGAAGTGGGGTAACGTTTCGTGACGCCATCAAGCCTGATTCACACGTGAGCGTTTTGGGCAGCCAAGCACCCCCCAAAAATATTGGCAGCACATTCGACGCCCAGCATTGAAAGGCTTTACACTGGGCGAGCATACTGGAGGCGTTGCGGCAAAATCCGTAACCGGGATTGGAACCCCGAAACTACAAGGCGACCCGAAGCCGCCTACCCCCGTATGCGGTTTTTTTGTGCCCCGAGACCTCACCTATTCTCACCCTTTTATGGTGGGCTGTTTGGGGGGCCTTGTGCCCGCCGTTCCCTTGTAGCGGTAGTTCCAACCCAAACTAGCCCGCCGCCCAATTGAGATTGGAACCTCATGGGCAGCGGCTCACTTATACAAGGAGCCCAGACCATGGCAAACCAAGCCCCAGCTGTATCTATCTCCCAAGCCAATAGCCTCATTGTTCGCTCACTCGACCTCGCAAACCTCAGCCTGGAATCACTAAACAAGCTGCGCACCCTCTTCCAAAGCATCAGCCAAATATCCGAGAGCAACACGACAAGCCGAGAGCTAGCAGTTATCGGCGCCCACCTTGCCGATGAATGGGCAAACCTAATCGACTGTGAGCGTGAGGACCTGGAGCGCCTGGAGGGCAAGCAATAAGCGCGAGGAATGCTTAAGTCCAAAGCATTAAGAAATATCAAAGTGGTATCGGGAACATGCAGACTCAACAGGGCTAGAACAGTTGAGGTTCCCTAGCAATATCATAGTGTTTGTGGTGGGCTAATGAGCAAAAAAGTTACCCAGGAAAATAGCAGCATAGCCGGCAAGCAAGGTTCCAAAGACTGTAAGAAGCATGGAAGCCAGAATACGCTCGTACTTTACACTGATTTCCGTAATTCGGCTTTGAATGGTTGAGCGGACTTGATTTCTACCTTGTATCACCTCCGCATGAAAGCCAATAGTTACATCTATAGAATCTTTATCCCATTTGCTCAGCAGTTTCTCTGTCTCCTCCAGAGGGTATGAATAGGAAAAAACAAGCAGTATTCCAAGAACTATAGAGTTCGCACCAAATGCTATTACCCAGTTTAAATCTCCTGTGTACAAGTATCTGAGTAGATGCACATCTAAAAGAACTACAAAGAGAAAGAGGATGCTCAATGGGCTAATTGAATGCATCATTCTCATTACAGGTTGGAGAGGCGCTCTTGGTTTATTGGTTAGACTTTTTGAGTTCATTTTACTTCCTTGTATTTTACGGCTTAGTAAAGTGCGGTCTTTTACGTAACTGAATAATGCAGGGAGGATACAGAATTGTTGAAAAAAGATAAGAGCCTAGCTAGCCCACAGAATTACTGAGAAACATTGAGGCGCTCCCTAAGCGTCGCTGAGGCGGACCAAAACATCTAACCCCCAGGGCTCAGAGAGCCACAGAGGCCCTTGCAGCAGAGAGTGCGCCCCATTGCCACCTTCTCAGAGTTTTGCGACCAGTACGCGCGCGTGAGCTACTGGAAATGGACAATCAAGACATCTCGAGATACGTAGGCCAAAATGCCTACGCTTTGGCGAAAATGAAGATTTTCTGTAGGTCGATGGCCGGATTTGGCCGCCTAAATGATTCTTCCTGGTTTGGGGTCATGTTTGGCATCTCATTGATATCTCTACCAAATCACGACGTGAAACCATGTGCATCAAGAGGCTAGACAAACCACCAACTTAAGCCGAAAAAATTTGGCCAGAAGTGGGCCTTAAAAACGTAATCCCGTGTATGTATATAACCTCTATAAGGTTTTGTATTCTCCCCTCTTACGTACTAACAAAGAGGGAAGAAGCAGTGGGACACTACGAGCAGCCGAAGCCGTTTTACCTGAAAGACCGCCGTGAAGTGGCTATTGACAGGTTTGTTTCTAAGGAGAATCTCACCAAAGCCGATTACATGGCGTTAAAGGTTGTTGACCAAGTTGAGGCAACTCTCGATAAGTACCGGCAAGAATCTGTCACAATGTCGAGAAAAGAGATAAGAAATGAGGAGCATGATTCCACCCGGCTTGGCCAGTTCATGGAGAAGAACGGTAAACCGCACCCTGGCGGTAACTGCGATGCACACGCCATTGTTTCAGGGGGCCACTCAATGGCCACACCGCTCAGGGCTATCTTGGCTCGTGTGAAAATCAGGATAGATGACATAAGAAATGGCACATGGCTTCCCAGAAGAACTGCTGACACCCCGCATCCCAAAATGCCTGCCGCTGTTCCCCACTCTCGTATCCATAGAGTTGGCTATTACAAGTGGTTGGAGCTGGAATTCGCTGCAATAGATATTGAAAACTTGAACGAGGCCGAGGTCGAGAAGGTTCTCAAAGCCATTGAGTACGACCTGAAATTCTCCAGCTTCCCTCACTATGTTATGTTGCCAGCCGATGAAGTCCGCAAACAAGCCGGAGTTTAATGTGGAATTTTACCAGCTATCCCCTGACTACAGCGATTACATGAGTCCGAACTTCGATATCGATGAAGTCGAAGATAAACGTGGGGATGATGATTTTGTAATCGATACTAGACCTATCAAGTACGCTGACGACTGGGTGCCCCTGGAGATTCAATTCAGCATTGATGACGCTGTTCCTGCTATTCCTACACTGTCAAAGTGGCGGAATTACCTTGTATTGCATGAATCGGCTTATCAGGCCTTAGAGCGCGTTCTAGGCCCCTTTGGGGAGTTTCTCCCCTGCACTCACCAAGGGACCAAGTTCTACCTATTCAACCCCCTGACAATTGCTGAAGACCTTAGCGCAGTAGTGCCCGGCTCAGTCAGCAAGAATGGGAATCTGCTTTCGGGTATTGAGTTCGATAAAGACAAGATGAAGGGTGTTCCGGTATTTAGGAGTAAGGAATCCTATATAACCATCTACTGCACCGACGCATTCAAAGACGTGGTTGAGGCTGAGAAGCTCGACGGCCTACTATTCAGCACCAACCTGACTCACTACTAATCAGCCTGACAACCTCGAAGCGGGCCCAATCGGTGAAGGCTGCAACAGCTACCAGATATGGGCCTTAGCCTGAGAATACCTGAGGCCCACCACTGACCGAGCCAGAAATCTCAGCCCTTTTTATGGACTAAAATAATTAGCCCCCACAGAGGCACCCCACACTCAAGGGCAGCCCTCAACAGCTCCATGCCGGATTGACACTTGCTGACACTCGCCTGCTAGGTACCCTCAAAAGGAAGGCTTTTCCACAATCAAGGGAGCCCCTCACCTGTTGAGAAATGTTGACACCGATAAAGGTTTTTTTCGCATCAATACACCCAGTGAAGCAGATTTGCTAGCAATAAAACCTGACAAAGGAAGCGATATCTTGTTAAACACAAATTAAGAGAAAGGTACGATTGAAGCGCCTAAAAGGCACAGAGGGCGGTGCCCTCCATGCAGTTTACAAGAATCAGTTATCCCGACTTTTTTCCTTAGACAACTTCAGGTCAACCTCAAGTGTAAAGCTCATCTTTTTAGCGTGCAGCTCTGAATCACTAAGAACATCTTTATCACCCCCAACAGGGGCAAAGACGGCAGTAGAAAGACAAACACTTAACATGACTGCGAAGTGGCGAGACCAACAGCGTTTTTTCATACACACTCATCCATACGTAGGTGAAAAGGCGGCGCACACCCACCCCATACCTCTAAATAGGACAATGAGCTAGATTCGACTTGAGGTTGACAACTACAACTGTATTGTCGAGTATTACCTGGTTACTATCAGGTATTACAACCTTGGACCTAGATGCATTGCCTATAGAAGTGAATGCAAACCGGTTTAAGATTGAAAGCAAGGCCTAGTGTTGGAGCACTAGGCTATTTGCTTTCTAAACGAAGACTGTCCCCAAAGCCTGTAAAGCACTAGTCTTACAAACCATTCCAACCCACTACATCTAGTGGGTTCCTGTCTTCGAATCAGCAAGGTATTCCAGTTATCAAACCAATTCAATCTGTATAACTTGGGAATATTTTGTGAGCAGACTGTTGATTATATTTGTTTGTTAGTGAGCACCAACCTGGAAAGCCTAGTAAAGCCAACACGTTTGTAAATTCTGCCTGGGTGAATAAATTGTGTTTTAAACAGGGTGTAAAAAAATCGTATTATTTTTAGGTTTTAAAGAACAATTAAGTGTTCCCGCCCTTTGGCAGAGCAATCAAAAATAACAGGGGCTGTATGTTTGTCTGTATGTTTTTCCTGCGGTTAAAAACCCTACAAAAATTCTTATAAATATCAATAGGTTGGAATATATTCGAGTCCGGCCTCTGGTACCATCTCTCAAACCCGCGTCAGCCCTAGCTTTCGCGGGTTTTTTATTTCTGGCTTACCTTCCCTCAATTTTGAAGAATGGCGCTTAAAAGCTCCGTAGTGTCCACATTGTGTCCACACAGGATTTTTTTGTCTCTCCCCCGCCCACATGTGGACACCATCAATCTATTGCTCTCCCCCAATGAAACTCCTCTTCATTTCTCTTCCCATCTCTTCAAAGTGTGAAATCCAAAGTATTCCCAAACCCCGCACTAACTCAGGCCTGGGCCGACGATCTCATTTCACCAACTAAAAGAGCGCCCAAAATCGGCAGGCGTGGGGTGGAGTGACCGACAACCCCTTTCACCGTGCAAATAACAATCAAAGAGGTATTTTCTGAAAAAATAACAGCAATATTTAAAAGCTTTTCCACTGCATATATTTAATTGGTACGTAAGTGCACAATGAGTTAATCATTGAACAGAAATGAAAATGTTGCGGACCACTACAACATTACCCAAGTACTTCGCTTACTCTGAACATAAGAGTTCACAAGCGATTACATCTGTCCACCTGTGATAACCATCAAGCCATTGACCCTCAGGACTTTTCAAAATGAAATAAAACAGCGAAATACTGAGATAAGAGAAATAGCTTTATATCCGCTGATGCATCTTTGTTTTAATCGAAGGTAACTGCTTGATTAATTCGAGATTTTGCCACAATAGAGAGGTGAGTGTTTACCGGCTATAAGGCAGGGTGATATAAAGGAGTTTCTAGCAAGTTAACTAATGTCTGACTACACCGATATTTATCAGTATAAACAAATGAATTTTATTGTATTACCAAAAGGAACCCAAACTCCGCAAACAGGAGTTAATACAGCGTATCTGCATATCGACCACTGGGACGACTTCCATTTTGTAACTATGTTTTATTTGAAAATTCATGACATGAACGGGGTTCTTCATGAGCTGGGCAATGTAAAAATTGGCAGGCAAGGGCAAAGCGCACGCGACCCAACCTATAATCTCATTGGCAGTGGGTTTCAACAATTGCCTGATGGATATTTCTCTGTCGGGCAAGATGTAGACTATTACAAAAGTATTTATAACCTGCCAGAGATAGAAAAAAGCCTATTGCTTCTAGCCTTAAAAGACATCGTTTATAAGCCGCAGTTAATTGAACTAGCCAAAGAAGAAGATGTTTTTCGAACCTCATTGCTTAGGGATGTTAGCTTATCAGTCATTAAAGGGCAATTTGCTAGGGTGTTATCTGGCAACCCACAATTAACGGATTTTCATTTTAAATTTATTAGACCCAAAACAGCTAAAGTTTCAGGCATCGAAATGGATTTCATGGTGGAGGCAGGTTACAAGCCAAGCACAAATATTCATGCAATCATCGGGCGCAACGGTGTAGGCAAGACAACTCTCCTAAATGGAATGATCAATACAATCACTAATAATCAGTACTCAGAGGCTAAGTTTTATAATATTGAGAGCATGGGAAAAAAACCTATTGCTAGCGATTATTTTAGTAGTTTAGTCTCTGTTTCATTCAGTGCTTTTGATCCTTTTATCCCCCCCACTGAACAACCTAACCCATCTCTTGGCACATGCTATTTTTATATAGGGCTCAAAAAAACAGGAAATGTACTCAAAGAGCTCACAGATATACACAAAGATTTCATTCAAGCTCTTAAATCTTGCTTTAGTCAGACATTAAAGCGGGATAGATGGTTGAGAGCTATAAATACCTTAGAATCAGATGAAAATTTTGCACATATGAGCCTAAGGGAGCTAGCTGAAATTCCTAGTGGGGAGCTTGAAGATGAAGCTCAAAAAAAAATCAAGAAGATGAGTTCCGGTCATGCTGTGGTATTACTTACAATAACTAGGTTAGTTGCCACGGTTGAGGAAAAAACCTTGGTTCTTATTGATGAACCAGAAAGCCACCTTCACCCACCGTTATTATCAGCTTTCATCCGCGCCTTATCAGAACTACTTCATGATCGAAACGGTGTATCAATCATAGCTACTCATTCTCCTGTTGTACTCCAAGAAATACCAAAATCTAGCGTATGGAAAATCAATCGCACTGGCTTATGTACTGATTCACGCAGACCTGATATCGAGACATTTGGCGAGAATGTTGGCGTTTTAACCAGAGAGGTTTTTGGTCTTGAAGTGGTGAAGTCAGGTTTTCATGATTTATTGGTAAAATCCGTTGAAAGTGGCGACTCATATAAAAAAATAATACATGATTATGGAGACCAACTTGGCATGGAAGCGCGAGCGTTACTAAAGGCACTTGTAACTCATCGTGATCGGAGTGCTCATCAGTGATAAAGCTCGAACAACCTGCACTCACTGCAGATCAAGCACTTGCAAAGTGCCTCGAAGGAATCACCGGCAATAACGAATTACGACAAAAAGTAATTAATGCGACACACCTTTTTCAAGATAACGCTTTGATATATAGCGCTTCAGCATCGACTGGCGAACTGTACACTATACCTTCGATCCCTAACCAAAACGGGTATGACCCTTTTGTAACAGGGCAGCTAAGGAAGTCAGACCTTTTAAATCTATATAAAAATTATTTAGTTAAAGGGGAAAAACCTGGACGTGATATTTACAACACATTAATGAATGCGGCCAATGAAAAATGTCCATTTTGTGGTGGTATAGGTCGCCCAAGAAATTTAGACCATTACCTACCAAAAACGCATTTTCCTCAATTTTCTGTCCTGCCGTTTAACTTGGTCCCCTCATGTAGAGATTGTAATATGGATGGCAAAGGGCAGGAGTTTGCCACCAATGAATCAGAGCAGGTTCTCCAACCATACTTGGATGAAGATTGCTATTTTAATGAGCAGTGGATTTTTGCAAACTACAAAGCAGATATTAATGATGAACCTGGGGTTATAGAGTACTTCGTTAAGCCACCAGAACACTGGCCGGAAACTCAAAAACAGCGGGTGAATAAGCACTTCACAGACTTCAACTTGGATTTAAGATTCTCAAAGGAGGCAAGCTCAAGGCTGATTATATATTTAGATCAAATTAATGCTTTATCATTCATCCCTCTAGAGGAAGCAAAAGATATTATTTTCCGGCCTGCAATTCAGAACGCCCCGTTTATCAACCATTGGGAAAGAATCATGTGTTTAGCACTGATGAAAGATTTTTCCAACTGAAAAATTCACATTAGAAATGTGCTACCGTCAGATAATTTTTGCATATTTCTATGGTGTCAATAAATAAACTCCGAGAAACATGGATGAAACTTCCACTATATGGATTACATAAAGCACATCAAAAGTATGAACAACTACGATCAATAGCCAGAGATGTTACCGCTGAAAGCCTGTCAGGGTCCTATCAAGATCATGCCCACATAAAGCTACTGGGTATTGACAATGAGGCACTAAAAGCATCAGCTGTATGGCATGATATGGAGTGCTCACGACCTAAAGCAGAGTGGAGTTGGCAAGAAGTCGCAAAGGTGTATCGAAAAAGTTTTCCTAAGCGCTTTGAACTGTCAATTTGGTATGGCGGAACTCTTTGCGGCCTTTCTTATGGACGTCCCTCCGCAGGTAAAACCAGAATGCGAATAGAGCTAATTGAGGGAGCACCAAGATCCGGAAACCCACTCGGCCCGAGAAGGGTTGTACCTATAACAATAATGAACGCCACTGCTTACGCTGGTATTCTTGGTGCAAAAGAACTTAGAATTATGCGGCCTGCAAAGCCCCTTATTTCATATTACGAAAGTCTAGACTTTGAATATGTTCCATCTACAGGTGCTGAGCATTTTCCTGATTATCTATACAAAGTCTTGAGGCAACCAGTATGAGTGATGACAATAAAAAGCCACTGAGTGAAGAGGAAAAACTTCTTCGGGAAAAAGCTCGGCAACTGCTTAAAAAAAATAAAACGCCCCCATACAGCTCCGATGATGAGGGTGGAATAAGTGCTGGATCAACCAATAGTGACAACTTAAAACAGGATTTAGATCGTGATGAATAGTACAGAAAAAGAAGCAAAGGAGAGAGCTAAAAGGGCACTTGCAATAAACAAGGTCAAATCAAATGCTACTCCATTACGAAAAGGGATTCACAAAGGATCTCAACCAACACATAAAGTAAGAGACTAATTGTAGCTTCTATTATCATTTCAAAATATCCACACTCTACTGCCTCACCTCCTGCCCATTGGGTGTAAGGATCAAGGCAGTAGATAACACTGCCCCTTTAAGTCAGGGCACCCCCTTTCCTCCAATACCCCTCCCCATTTTATCGAATACTCGGTATAGGTCCCGGTCACAATATCCAGAATTTGCAGCCAGGAATAAAACTCGGCTTTCTTAGATTTCGCAATCTCTTCTGCCAGCTCCATTGCCGCTTCTTCAGTAGGTGCGGAACCTCTATAACTCTTTGCTCCACCATTCATCAGATGGATTCTCTCAGCAAAAACTGCGTATCTATTTATATTATGCTCCATAATCATTTTCCTTTTATATAAAAACTTAGGCCGTAATTGGTTTAAGTTGAGACTGCAAACTATCCGCACTGCTCTTATGGCCATTGATTGCCGTATCTTGAATCGCTTTTGTCCATTACCGGGGTGGGTATGTGTGGCGAGTGTGCCGGCAAGGGCCGACACTACGCCGATCAAATCCTCTAATACCTTCAGCACGTTTAAAGATTCACTGCCCAACCAAACCTTGCCGCCGTCCTTTACTTTGATGGTTTGGCGGACCTTGGCTACTGATTCGCGAATGTTACCGATCTGTTCTTTTACATCACGGCCCACTGAAATATTAATATCGCTGGCGGTTTTAATATTTAGATTATCTAGGGCTGACAAGTTCAAGCCGCCACCTGATAAGAAACGTAAAGCTCCAAGGGCTTCAAATATTTTTACGCCGGCTACTTCTTCCACAGAATGCTCACTGGCTTGGCGGTGTTCGCTGTCACAGCATGTCTGTATTTCGGCAGCTTCAATAATACGGCGCAATGAATTCTCGCGAATATCCCCATGGGTTTCCCGGCTCCAGTCTGCTCTGGTATCCACCTTTTGCCGCACTGAGTCGCTTTGCTGCTAAAGTAAATCCTCACGGTCGAGTGCTAGGTGCCCTACCCCATGCGATAACACCGTACGAACAAATGGCTCATCAGCCATTGCCTGCATAGTGCAGCGATAGCGGTACAAAAAACAGGCAAGCAATCAAATGAAAAAACCTCTACCATTTCGTAATTTATATCGACATAGGACAGATAAATAACTAGCCAAGCTACCAACATTTATGTTTACATCACTTGGTGTGATCAGAATTTACAATTCAAACAAATCATCTTATCGATGATAAAAAAGAATGCTTAATTTAGTTTCTTATTTTAAATCAACTATTACAACTACGGGCTCATTGTATGAATAGCAAGAATACAATTACTTCCGGTGGTTGCTTGTGTGGAGCTGTACGGTACGAGGTTAAAGGGCCACTGCGCGACGTAGTTAACTGTCATTGTAGTATGTGTCAAAAGTTGCATGGAAGTTTCGGCCCTCACACAAAGGCTCGCAAAATAAATATTAAGATAACAAAAGATGACGGGCTAGCGTGGTATAAAACGTCAGAAGTAGCCCGCAGAGGCTTCTGCCAGCAATGTGGCTCAAGCCTCTTCTGGGAGCCATTTAATCTCGATGCCACTGGAATTATTGCAGGATCACTAGATGGCCCAACCGGGTTGAAAACAATGGGGCATATTTTCACCAGCGAAAAATCTGATTTTTACGAAATTGATGATGAACACCCACAATTCAAGGGGTCATCAAATGGGCAGCTTGTCAATGACTACAAATAAATCATTTTTTTGACCGAGAGATAATCCCAGATCTAAAAGACGAAAGGCAATTAACCCCTTGATCGTAGGCTCAATCTCTACCTGATCAAAAACAATCAATTTAGATAGCAATAGTAAGTGAGCTGACACTTAAGTGACAATATCGACCTTAGTGACAGCTCAAATTAAAACAGTGCAAAACAACATAGCTAATAGCCTTTTCGCAGTAAAACAACCTCTCGGAAAAGGGATTTTCCTGGCCACTCTCGCAACGGTTAAGGCTCCCTTCTATGGTGCCTTCTTCTATGATGCCTTCTTCACTTTTATCGAACCTGACTAAAACCAGAGGGCACCATTAACTAGCTATTCAGTTTTTACTGTCCGGACACTCCCTTTCTTCCAACACCCCACCGGTCTTGATTGAATACTCGGTATAGTTGCCAGTCATAATATCGAGAATTTGCAGCCAAGAGTAAAACACCGCTTTCTCAGACTTAGCAATTTCTTCTGCCAGCTCCATGGCGGCTTTCTCGGTGGGTGCAGAATCCCTAAAACTTTTTGCACCGCCATTCATCAAATGAATTCGTTCTGCAAAAATTACGAATCGATTGATCTTTCTTCCCATGATCTATCTCCTTATCGATAAAACTGCTTAAGCCCTTACATCCTTATGCAGGGGCTGCCAGCCAATCCATACTGCGCTCAACCTCCCGCATCTGTGTCAATGTCAGGTCCAACTCCTTGCGCAGATTTACACCTACAGAAACTGAAAAGCTGCGCACATACTTCGTATAATTCAGCATACAGATAGCATACATTGCTCGGTTGTCATAATCCGAACGATACCGGCAAATCCGGACAGGCTCTCCGTCGAAAATGATGCTTCTGGTTCCCATGACTACCCTTACCAAACTACTGTACATGCATACAGTATAAGATATGGTGATCCTGCTTTGTCAACCCACAATGGACCCAACACCCTTAATGATCCCTGAATAGGCTAAAAATCAATCTGTTATCACAAAGTGGTGTCTTGAAGATTTTTGAGGTCTGAATGAGTCGCGGAATATACTGGGATCTGTCAAAACGACGAAAAACCGCTAAAGAACATCACTAAAGATGGGTGGTTCAGAAAGGTAGCCCTGCACCAATTACAAGTGGTCAAGGGAGACTGAACTCCATTCAACGCTACTCTACTTATTAAGACAAACAAATTTTCTGAAATATGGCCTGAATAACCGATTTAAGCACTAACTTGGTCGGTCAGCACAATTATTCGCTAATGGTAGATGGGATTCCAAGCGTTCAGTTTGCACAGCATTGAATTTATATACCATCACTTTGCCAATACATGCTGTCATTTTTAATATCCTGTTTTTATAATCCAGAATATTCAAAATTTAGTATTGACTAGCAATTGTCGCTTGAAATTGAAAGGCGAGCAACATAAAGTGTCAACATTATAAATAACAGTCAATATCGCTATTTTTGGTATTAGGCTTTTAACATTATTGGATTATCAAATGGAAAAGGTTGCCATTCTTGTTGACGTGCAGAATGTTTATTACACATGCAGGCAAATCCATAAACAAAACTTTGATTATAATAAGTTTTGGTCTGAAGTAACTCATGGAAGGAAAGTCGTAAAAGCCGTGGCCTACGCCATCGACCGTGGCGATAGAAAACAGTATCAATTTCAAAATATCTTAAGATCTATCGGTTTTGAGGTGAAACTAAAACCCTTCACTCAACGGTCCGATGGTTCCGCCAAAGGTGATTGGGATGTGGGGATAACGATAGATGCGATGGAATATTCAAGCTTAGTAGACACTATAGTTTTAGTTTCAGGCGATGGTGACTTTGATATTCTTGTGCATAAGCTCAGATTAGATAGAGATAAAAAGGTTGAAGTATATGGCGTACCAGAGTTGACAGCTGCCACATTATTCAACGCGGCGAGTGAATTTATTCCAATTGATAACAAGCTTTTACTTTAACAACTATCTATCTAAGTATACGGCTCTTTTATAGGCTAAAATGCATCTACAAGACCCCAGCATAAATTCCAAAACCAAACATCAAAAAAAGAGCCTGATTCTAACTTGAATGTTTTACAAAGGAAGTATGATTCTCTATACACATGACTCTCTGTGACTACAGTTTAATTAAACAAATAAAAGCTTCGAATATTATACGGCTAGCTAATGCGAAGAATCAAAATTTTGAAGTTTTATTATGATGAATGGAAAGGATTTGCTTTAATAGCTCTCTTTTTTTTATTAACTCTGCTCCACGTAATCAACCTAGCGAGTAATACTGAAAAGGTAATAGAACAGACTGGCAGAATTACATCAAAATATCACCATGGTTTTTCAGGTGCAGGTAGCAGGGGGACGCTAGAGTATTCATATAGTGTAGAGTTGAATAATAGGAGAGTGATTCAGGTAGTTAGTGATTTGAACCTAAGCATAGGTGATACTGTTTGTGTCGCAAGTATAACTTTTAAAAACAGCTTAAAAGTTGCCAAATATGTAATAGAGACTAAAGGAGTGTGCCGTCAATAACGAGTTACAGAAATAGAACAGGAATATATCTCCGTACTGACATAATCATATCTATACGATTACTTGAACTATCAATAGAATTATGATGTCACGAACCTTGGTAAAGATATATTCAGACTATATCAATAAGAAAGATTTAAGCTTAAGTGAAAACAGTCAGAAATATTTAAAATCTTAGTATGGATTGTTGACTTATTTCGTAATGACTCCCTCATAACTCTTATAAAAAAGCCTGAATAAATACAGTATTTTACTCTAAGAACGAAAAAAACCGAAAGATTAGCTTTTGTAAGCTCGTAAAGATTAACGAGATAAATCCCGAATTGGAGAGACACTATCTTCGAACAAGACATGTCGCCGCCGAAATTTTTTGCCCTTGAGATACTCCGGTTTGCTGATCCTGTCCATTCGAAAATGACGGAAATCTTTGCGTGCGGGATCCCAAGCTACCAGATACCATAGAGGTGGTAAAATCAGCATCGCCTGTGGCTCAACAACCCTACTGGTTACAGATCCCTTTGCATCACGGTATTGGAAGCTTAGTTGTAACCGCTGGAGAAAAGCTGTCTCGAAAGTGGGGAGCAGCGCGGGCTCCATTTCCTGAATATTTGATACGTCTACCTGCGGTGAAAGCTTACCGATATATAAGCAGTCTAAAAACCGGCGTAAATCACGTACTTTGTCCGGTGGTAAAGCCTTCTCTATTTTGGCAAGCCCAGTATCTGCAAGCCCCGAAAAAGGTAAATTCCCGGCCGCACGCATTGATGCAACGCTGATAAGGAGTGCAAAGACCTCGGCAACCGAGAGGCGCGCTGTGGTTTGGACCGATTGCGGGTCTAATTGCAGGCCGCCCCCAGGACCAGGGTCAGAGTGAATAACAAAGCCCTCATCGCGCAGTGCGCTAATATCACGCAACACCGTACGCCTGGATACACCGACCTCTTCAGCTAAGTCAGCAATCGTAGAAGTACCATTTCGGCGAAGGCTGCGCACGATGGCGTCTTGTCGAAGGCGAACACTCATTTCGTAAGGATATTATTAAATGGTGACATTATTTGGCACCATTTGATTTTAGCCTATGTTTGTTCTTTTCAGCAAAGGAGTTCTGAAATTGCAACGCACATCCGTAGCCCCAAGTCGAAGAAAAGGGGCTGTCCGGCACATAAGGCATTGTTGAGCCTCAAAAAAAGGAGAGATACATTGTTTAATCTAACCGAATTCCCCAACCCCACTCTTATTCCAGTCAACGGTGTTGAGTTAGAAGTCTTTGAAGCAGGCCAACAGAATACGGGAAAACCTATTGTACTTTGTCACGGCTGGCCAGAACATGCCTATTCTTGGCGCCACCAGCTGTCTGTACTTGCCGCAGCCGGCTACCACGTTATCGTTCCAAACCAGCGTGGTTATGGCAATTCATCCCGTCCTGCCGATGTAACTGACTATGACATTGAAAACTTGTCGGGTGATCTCGTCGCGCTTCTTGATCACTACGGATACAAAGATGCCACGTTTGTCGGCCATGATTGGGGTGCAATGGTGGTTTGGGGGCTTGCGCTATTACATCCAAACCGGGTCAATAAAATTATAAATATGGCCCTACCCTACCAGGCTCGCACAGAAAAGCCGTGGGTCGAATTTATGGAAGAATTCCTAGGGAGCGACTATTACATCGTTCACTTTAACCGACAGCCAGGCATCGCGGACACTGTGTTAGATGCAAATACTTCACAATTCCTTCGCAATATATTCCGCAAGAACATACCTCCAGCACCACCTGAGCCTGGAATGATGATGATCGATCTCGCCAAAGCAAAAGTGCCACTTGGCGAGCCCTTAATGAGTGATAGCGAACTGGCTGTTTTTGTTTCCGCATTTGAGAAAACAGGTTTCATGAGCAGTATTAATTGGTATAGAAACCTTGACCGAAATTGGCAGATCTTGGCAGATGTAGAGCCAACCATCCAAAAGCCAGCACTTATGATTTACGTCGATCGAGACTTGATCCCTAAGGCTCCAAACTTAAAAGAGTTCGTTCCCAATGTTGATATAGCCAGTCTCAACTGCGGCCACTGGATTCAACAGGAAAAACCGGAAGAAACAAATCAGATCATTCTAAAGTGGTTAGAAAAACAAGATGCCACTTAGCGTAAAAGGCTATTCGATATTAAAAGTATCTATGAAAGCATCTGAGTAATTTACAGATGTAGTAAAACCCACTATTTCTCGTTACTCAGATACTTTTCTCGCACTTGATTAATCATACCGCCAGCCTCTAGCACTTCGATTTCATCTGCTGACAAGTCACTGCGCAGATTAATACTCTCGCCGGATGACTTAATCAAAAGCTTTATAGATTTGTTTGATTTCAGTTGCGCTATTGGCTTTTCAATCTCAAGAATTGAATCCTGCTCAAGTCGATCGTAATCATCAAAGCTCTCAAAAAGTAGTGGCAGAACACCAAAGTTAATGAGATTACGGCGGTGGATACGAGCCATGCTTTTTGCAATTATGCACCTTACCCCAAGAAATCGTGATGATACCGCTGCATGTTCACGGCTGGAGCCTTGCCCATAATTTTCACCACCAACAACAAAACAGTCACCATTCAATTTTATCGCCCGCTGGTAAAATTTTTCATCAATACGGAAAAATGTATAGCGACTAATGGCGGGGATGTTTGAGCGCAAAGGTAAAATTTCAGCTCCGGCAGGCAGTATTTCATCTGTCGAAACGTTGTCACCCGCTTTCAGTAATAGCGGGCCCGTTAAACTGTTTGGAAGCTTTTCAAAGTTTGGCAACGGTTTGATATTCGGACCTTTAATCAGCTCAACGGCTACAGGGATTTCTTGGGGTGGCTGGAGTAAAGGTCTTATATCTGGTAGATATTCCGGCTCACTAAAGCTGGGATAGTCCATGTCCAGTTCACGAGGATCGGTGATCACACCTTTCAAAGCACTGGCAGTGGCGGTTTCAGGGCTGCATAAATAGACTTGGTCATCTGCTGTGCCGGATCGGCCAGGAAAATTACGTGGCACAGTACGTAGACTGATACGGCCAGTAGCCGGAGCCTGCCCCATACCAATACAACCGCCACAACCTGTTTGGTGCAAGCGCGCGCCCACTTCAAGTAGTTTTGTGAGATCGCCACTCCGGCTAAGCTCCTCAAGCAATTGGCGCGAGGTTGGGTTGATATCAAAAGAGACATCGTCGGCTAATCGACGACCTGCGACGATACGCGCTGGTATGGCGAAATCCCTCAGCCCAGGGTTAGCAGAAGAGCCAATATAGCTCTGGTAAATAGGGCGACCCGCCACTTCACGTACGGTTACCACTTTGTCTGGACTGGATGGGCAGGCGATCAGCGGCTCAAGATCAGATAAATTAATGGTGTCCTCTTCGTCATAGCTCGCACCCTCATCGGCTTTCATTTCTACATAATCGCTTTCCCGATGCTGCTGTTTGAGAAAGGCTTTCACAGCTTCATCGGCAGGAAAGACACTGGCCGTAGTACCCATCTCCTGCCCCATATTGGCGATTACATGGCGATCCATCGCGGTCAGATTGGCGAGGCCTGGGCCGTGATACTCGACAATCTTATTCACACAGCCCTTGACCGTTTGCCGGCGCAACATTTCCAGGATGATATCTTTGGCACTGACCCAGGGCGGCAATTCACCCTCAAGCTTTACGCCGAGCACTTTCGGCATTTTCAGCGCGAAGGGTACGCCAGCTATGGCCATGGCCACCTGTAGGCCACCAGCACCTATGGCCAGCATGCCCATAGAGCCGGCTGCACAGGTATGGCTATCGGCGCCAAGTAACGTCTTTCCGGGTATATCAAAGCAAGCCATATGTACCGGGTGACTTACACCATTACCGGGACGTGAAAACCAAAGTCCAAACTTGCGACAAGCGCTTTGCAGGAACAGGTGATCATCCGCATTTTTGAAGTCCGTCTGTAGAAGGTTGTGATCTACATACTGGGCGGAAAGCTCAGTTTTGATTTGTGATAAACCAAGCGCCTCTAGCTCTAACATCACCAGAGTGCCGGTACCATCCTGTGCCAGCGTCTGGTCAATCTTGATCTCTATTGGGCTACCGGGTTCCAATGAACCACTCACGAGATGACTCTTGATCAGTTTCTGTGCGAGGTTCATAGCCATAATGGGTACCCTTGAGCAAGTTTCTTAATCTGAGAAGCTCCACTTTCGGCGCCTCTTGAACCTGATTCATTGTAGTCCGGGTCAAGATAGTTACTATGTGCGCCTAACTGATCTTATATATTGGCAGGATAAATTGAGCGTCTGGCCGAGACCATTGAGCCTTATAGTAATAGGGAAATACGGTAGTCTAGGGCTAACCTCATTCAATATCATCAAGTTTTGTAGGCAAGAAAGTAGACCAAGCTTTCCGAGTGATCACATGAACCGAAAAAAATTTATATATAAACCACTAAATTACACGCGTATATCTGTAAATTAGTATTTCCTCAGTGTTTTTTATTTTTAGATATCATTTTCTTGAGGGGATTGAGAATGATCGTATTTTCAATGTTCGGCAGCCTCATTTATCCTTATCTATGCACGCATAACTTCCGTCACTAACGCAAACTCTCTCTAAGTCTTTTATGGAAATTATCATCAACAATACTTCTAAGTAGGTAATTTATTGAAAGTAGCAATCTCTCCTGAGGTATATTGATCAAACGAAATATTTAAAGTATTAATTGTTCATGCTGGTGCTATCTTTCTAGAATCACATATAATCAATAGATCTAAGGAGAAATAAAAGTGACGATCAGAATCCTATCTATTGATGGAGGGGGGATAAGGGGAATATTACCCGGTGAAATCTTGGTCGCTCTTGAGAATAAACTAAAGGTGGAATCGGGCAACTCCGACGCCAGAATAGGAGACTTCTTTGATCTGATTGCAGGAACAAGCACCGGCGCAATATTAGGTGCAGCCTATATTTGCCCCAACAAAGAGGGAAGGCCAAAATTCACTGCACAGGAAGCTGTCGATATTTACCTACAAGAAGGAGGTAAGGTATTTGATACTGGAATCTGGCCCTACCTGGATAAGTGGAGATATCTCAGGGGGGAAAAATACTCCACATATGAATTAGAAAAGGTGCTAAAAAAGTATTTTGGAAATACAAAGTTAAGCAAACTATTAAAACCTTCTTGCTTCATCTCCTACGACATCAGAAAGCGAGAGCAAATCATTTTTAGACAACATTGTGCCACAGTAAGGAATGAAGACTTCTTGGTAAGAGATTTATTACGAGGCAGCACCGCTGCGCCAACTTACTTTGAGCCCGCACGTATTTATTCTTTACCACCGCTTAATAAAAAATATATCCTGGTAGATGGCGGAATGGTAGCCAGCGATCCAGCCCTATGCGCCTATTCAGAGGCCATTAAGTTCAGCGGTGTGGGGGGAATCAAGGATATGATTATTGTATCTCTAGGTACAGGCAAACAACTAAGAAGTTATAAGTACAAAGAAGTGAAAGACTGGGGAATTTTTAATTGGGCGAGACCTTCTATCGATATCGCTCTGAGTGGCGGTGCTCAAATGACTCATTATTATCTGAAACAAATTTCAACTACTGTAGAAAACACCAAGTACTACCGGATTCAGCCAAATCTGTATGATGCCAACCCTACATTAGATGATGCGTCCCCTAAAAACTTGAAAAAACTAAAGAAATCTGGTGAAAAAAATGCAAAGCACCATGATCAATTATTAGATGAAATTGCTCGAACATTGGTAAATACACAAGGTAGCCATCAATATAAGCAAAGATAATAATACCTATCAATACAAAATTAACGAAACCAATAACTAATCCAACTAATCATTCAAACACCCTAGCAAACAGAGGCCACACCTTGAGAATCTTCTCTTTGATTTTCCATACTAAAAAATGCCAATTCTGTACTTGAGCCTTAAAAAGCAAGTTTTTATTCAAATCCTACCAGATATACTCAGCAGCAAGGGCAAGTTTGTTGTAGCCATATTTAAGTCTGTGTTTAAGCTTCACATAAAACAATATTTATTAACTTCTCCACCAGATCACCGGTATTACTCTCTCCATACTCAACATGTCTTTCACAACATAGAACCCTAAAGCCAGCTTCAACTAATTGAGTTCTAATATCGCTTTCATCAAAAAGCTGAAATCCAAACGGTGTAAATGATAAATTCTGCATAAAAGACTTATCACCAAAAGCTATACAAAATTTTCCTCCAGGTACCAGTACTCTGCGTATTTCAGACAAGTGCGTTTTGAGAGACTCCCAAAAGTAGATGGTGTGGACAGTAATCGCCTTCTCGAATTGACTGTCGGCAAACGGTAACTTCTCTGAGGTCCCCACCTTAAAGTCCATCCGTCCCGACTCAATATATTTAGAATTAAGAGATTTCGCACTCGCGACCATATCACTAGACCAATCGACCCCCGTATAGCGAATGCTGGAACCTTGACGAAGTACATCGACTGCAAACTTACCATTACCGGGCCCAATCTCGAGAATACGATCATGATCCACCACATTAAGCAATTCTAGTGCGGCCATGTTCGTTGCTTTATTGGCTTTATTCATCTGCAATGCAGTATCGGAGGCTAGAGCACCGGAGGGCTTCCTTAGCTGTTCGGCCACTAGTTGAGGATCTTTAGACATTTCTTCTCCATTTACTAAAAAGGGGGAAGGAAAGAATACACTGCGCTCGGGACCGTATGAGGCATGGATGCCGATTACGAGCTTACAGGGATGTATTCACAGCGCGTCTTGAGCGCAGTGTATTCTTTCCTTCTGACCCAGTAGTAAGACCTATTTTTGAGTACATAAATAGTCCTTATGTACTTACAAGCTGCAATTAATGTAGAAATTAGCAGCGTTTTTTCGGTTGATTTTTACATCATCGTTTAGTGCCTAAAAAAATTTAGGCACTATCGTTGCAGTTACTAAAACTCACCATCAAATTTTACCAAGCAGGATCAAATGAATAATATATGAGCCTAGGTCAAATCAATATGAAAAAAAAGCTAATCTAAGATATCTTCAACAAATCAAGCTTAAGCCAAGCCATTTGGTGGATCAATCGGATAAATATAACTCAGTCTCAAATTGAGTACTTCAGGGATTGCCCTAATACCTTCTAAGATTTTAATCCTGCACCATAGCCCAGAAAAAGTCAGTAAGATATATCAATATGTACCTGCATGTAGCTGCGAATAGATAGGGCTAATACCCATTCAGACTCTCCAAAACTGGTACCTATCAATTAAACTGCTAGATACCGACCTATTCCTTAAAGAGCATCTGACATGCTAAATGGCGCAATGCTTGTCTGGTTTATTTTCGCGGCTATAAGCGTGGTCTTTGTTGTTTGGGATTCCATCACCAACGCGCCGACCAGCTGGGTACAGCGTATGGCGTGGATATTGGTTGTTGTATATACAGGTGTTGTTGGGTTGATTCTGTATCTACTGACTTGCCGACGCCCCTTTCCCGGTGGTCACGATGCCTTTACACGTGCCACCTGGAAACAAAGCGTTAACAGTGAGATGCACTGCCTAGCTGGGGATGCTACTGGCATTGTTATTGCTGCGTCCATCGTCCCTTTCTTTGGTCTCACCAATGGCTGGGATGCCACCATTGAGTATATTGCCGGCTTTATTTGTGGATTATTCATCTTTCAGGCACTGATGATGCTGGGTATGTACCAGGGAAAGTATCTAAGGGCAGTGCGCAAAACATTCTTCGCCGAAACCGTTTCTATGAATATGGTGATGGGAGGAATGATTCCAACCATGGTGATTCTGGCTTCAGTGTGGCCAGAATCGGAAGATCCCACCAATGCCACATTTTGGTTTCGAATGAGCCTTGCAAGCATCGTTGGTGGTGTGATTGCTTATCCAATCAACTATTGGCTTGTTAAAAACCATCTGAAGCATGGATGTATGACTTTACCCGGGAAGGATGGGCCTGCGCCCTGCCTGGGCTTCTGTTCAGCGGAAGCGAATCATGATGCCAACATAAAGCCAACCGTGCCCATGTCCACTCCTTCTACTCAGCCGGGCCATGAGGGACATGGGATGATCATGCGCTCGCTGCCGATCGTTCTCTCTTGTATTTGGATAGTGGGAACCTTCTTGTTTCTTTTACTTGCGATACTGGTGACGAATCACTTTGTACCCTTGAAGTTTTGATGGTAAGGCACATAAACGGGTCGATTGAATCGGCAAACAGTAACCAGGTCATCCTTTAATTCGTAGATTTATGGTAAAATCCGCTAATGGATCAGTGTTGGTTGAAGCTTCTGAAAGTCTTACATTTATGCTTGTGAAGCACTTTTTTTCGACCTGATTTCAAGCGCGACTCGCCTTGCAAAAGCGTACCTTTTATTTACAAAAAATTGTGCTTCACCATTAGTGACAGCCATGATTTTTCACTCTGATCCATAGTGATATAGAAAAATATGAACCCACGGGTTTCACACTGCTGATGAAAGGAATACAGCAAATCTATGAATAGCCGTTTACTGAATCTTGATGCACTGCGGGGGCTTGCAGCAATTCTCGTTGTTTGGCAACACAGCAGTGAAGTTTTTATCCGTAATTCCAGTATCGCCCAACATGGCACCGTGCTGGCTGAGTTTGTGAACCAGCTAGATTTTGGCCGAATAGGTGTAATCTGTTTCTTTTTAATCTCAGGTTTTGTTATTCCTTTCAGCCTCTCTAGTACTCAAAGCTCTTTAAAGAACTTTGCCATTCGCCGTTTCTTCCGTCTTTATCCAGCCTACTGGACATCGCTATTTATGGCACTAGGGCTAACTTGGCTTATCAGCGACTGGATGTATCCTGCAGCCACTATTGCCGCAAATACAACCATGCTACAGGGGTTAATGGGGTTTGATAATGTACAAGGGCTTTACTGGACCTTGACAGTTGAATTAATTTTCTACTGCTTATGTGCGTTGATTTTTGCCAAACGGCAACTGGCTAACCCTCTGGTCCTACTACTCTTCTGTTGGGGTGGGTTATCTCTATTTGTAGGTTGGCAATTATTGGAAAAGTTACCCATAAAACTGCCAGAGATGGCCCCAAGCGTTACTTATATTCCTTTCTGTATCGCTGTTATGTTCTGCGGAACCTTAATTCGGCATTGTTATGTGCGTAAGACTAACTACTGGTATGCCATTCTCGCAGTGGCAGGCACCTTCTCAATCCCTCTAATGGTTTTATTTCTTTACTTTGTAGGTAAACCCGTAACCGAAGACCCCTTGCGCTTTGCTCTGCCTCACTTAATTGCTTTGGCTATTTTCTTTGTGGTTCTGCTAGTACCCTTTAGGCCATGGCGCAGTCTGGTAGCGTTGGGAACCATCAGTTATTCGGTTTATCTGTTCCACCCCATTGTGATGCGTGGGCTGAATTGGAGCATACAGCAGTCGTGGGCACAGTCATTTTCTGCTTATTCTGTAGAGGTCTATATGTTGGCCACGACCCTAGTGAGTATTGCCCTGGGAAGTCTGGTGTACAAGCTGATTGAGAAACCCGCTATCAATATGGGTCGCCACTTAAGCAGAAAGACTGAACATAAAGAGATGGCGATTGCCTAAAGGGTTTTCCACTTATCCACAATGGGAAGCTAATAATTATTCATGCATGCCTGATTTATCCGGGCATGCATGAATCGGAGCGGATAACTTAAAAAACCCCCAATGACCGCTCAGTTAATCTGATTGGTTACTGTGCCCACAGCAAGCTTGCTGCAATCGACCACATCATAATACCCACCAATACATCCAGTACTCGCCAGGTTTTTGGGTTCTTAAACAGCGGCTGCATCATACTGCCACCAACGGATAACAGCGCAAACCAAAGCACCGAAGCACTGCAGGCGCCAATTACAAAGAATAAAGTACCTTCCCCTGCGTACTGAGCACCGACCGAGCCGATCAAAACAACGGTATCTACATAGGCATGGGGGTTTAGCAAGGTAAGTGCCACGGCGGTGATTAGGGCAGAACGCCTGGATTTAACCCACTCCTTCTTGTCCTCCAGCCCCTTATTGGTAAAGGCGGAGCGAAACGCCATAGCACCGTAGCCGACCAGGAAAGCCACGCCCAACCAGGTCAACCAGAGCATCCAGTTCCCTTCTGCCTGGGCCAAGTGTGATACCAGGTAGACACCACTGGTGATCAGGACAATATCCATTAGAACACACAGCGCAGCGATACTGTAGTGATACTGGCGGCGAATACTCTGCGTCAATAGATAAGCATTCTGCGCGCCAATTGCCATGATCAAGCTGATAGTAGTGATAAAGCCCTTTGTCAGAGGGGCTAGTAGCAAACCCGAAATCACGTTGCCTCCTGTGGTCATTGGGGTCTGCCCGCGGTGTGCGGGTCGGAAAAGTGGCGGGAGATTAAGAGGCGAGCTAGAATAAGTAAATTTAATTATATTGATACCTCATAAGAATATCTTATGTTAGATCTTAAACAGCTTCAGGCCTTTGCTTTCGTGGTAGAGGAGCAGAGTTTTGATAAGGCCGCCGCTTTGCTTCACGTCAGTCAATCTGCAGTATCCCAGCGAATCAAAGCGCTTGAGGGACAAGTCGGTCAGGCCCTGCTGATACGTTCAACACCACTGCGACCCACCGAGGCCGGTCTCAAGGTGCTGGGTTATTTCCAACAGATGCACCTCCTGCAACACGAGCTGCTAGCAGACATAGACCCGGAGGGCAGCAAAACCCGCTATAGCAACCAAAATAAGGTGCGTATCGCCCTTAACTCGGACAGCCTGGATACTTGGTTCCTTAAAGCCGTAACCCCCATCATTCGTTCCCACCACCTGCTTGTTGACTTGAAGGTCGATGACCAGGAAGCCACCTTGGAGCTGCTCAAGAACGGAGAAGTCATTGGCTGTATTAGTTCGGTAACCAGTAACCTGCAGGGCTGTCAGTCCATTCCATTGGGACACATGGCCTACTACCCCGTATGCACTCCGGCTTTTAAAGCACACTACTTCTCGGACCCAGTCGATGTGGATGAATTTCGCTATGCTCCCGCAGTTGAATTCAACTATAAGGACCAGCTGCAAAGCCGCTACTTAAAGCAGTTTTGGGGCATAGAGGCCGGCCAATACCCGTCTCATGAAATCCCCTCCTCTAAGGGATTCCTCAATTTTCTGACATTGGGCTTAGGCTGGGGAATGGCACCAGATATACAAGTGGAGGATTTGTTAAGACAAGAGAAACTGATCAAGCTGACTCCAGATCAGCATCTGAAAATCCCCTTGTACTGGCATGTTTGGAATTTGAAATCCAAATTAATTAAAGAAATCACACATACTTTGGCTGAGTATGCCCATAAAGCATTGCACCAGTAAGCGGCACTGGTGCAAATAAATACTTGACCTTAGCTACGCCTCATTTCACTACCTGTTTCAAAACACCGAAGTAGTTACTGGTCAGCTCAACATCATCATAATAACCACGATCTTTTAGCAACTTATGCAACGCCCTGAGGTTATATGTGGGCACCGCCATAAAGGCATGATGTTCACAGTGGTAACTCAGACCTTCAGTGGGACTGACAAACAGGAGCCCTAAAATACCTCTGGGAACCGAACGCGTATTGTATTTTGGTTCCAAGTGGTAAAGATCTTTGACTCCAGCGTGTTCGGCGATCTGCCGCATCCGAATAATAGCCATATACACGGTAAGATAAGCCACAATCCATAATAGATATAACTGCGGGACACCAAAAGCCCACAGTATGGCAAACATGATACTATTAACGAATAAACCTCGAGTTAACTGAAAATTCACTCGCTTTTTACGGCTTAATAAATCTCGCCCACTCAAAAATAAATATAAATTCGCTTTTAAACCAGTTAACCCTAAAAAATCTCTAGAGAACTTCCTAACCAAACTCTTTATGCTGACAGGATAATCCTTATAGTTTTGCAGATCTGGATCTTGATCTGTACCCGCTTTGCGGTGATGCATCATATGACTTTTTATATAGGTTTCTCCATCCATTAACAAAAACGGTGAAGACAACCACTTACAAACAAAATTGTTATAGGCTCGAGTAGCGAAAAGTGTTTTATGACCAGTTTCGTGCATAATGGCTGCCAGGGCCTGCTGCCGCCCAGCAAGTAAAAATACTGCAACAATATAAGTTGCCCAGTGTGGCAATAACGCGGCTATGGTAAAAATTCCCATTATACCGAGCCAAGTGCTGACCACTATCCACCAGGCCTTGGCATCACTACGCTGTAGGAACGGCTTAACCTCTTCTTTACTGAGGGGGATATTCATTGCAAGTCACCATTTTGTGATTATGTGTCAACGCCTAACTTCTGCAATTGTTCCAACCAAATATTGCGACCTGTACGGTCATACTTGCGTACAATATTTTTAAGTTCCTGGTATTTATTTTGTGGCCTGATTACTTTTGGTAGTAAAGGATCGGTCGCTAAACGATGGATAGCCTCGCCTCCCAAGCGGCATGTTTCAGATAAAGAGACTTTGACAGGCTTTGATGCCAGGTTTGCAAGACTGCTCTCAAGAGTATCTACCAAGGCATCATACTCACGATCTAAACGCTCAATATCCCACAAATGGTGTCCCCATTGATCAACCAGTGTGTCCGATACCTCCTGCAAGACAAAGCAGTGCGCATTGGCTTCAAGACCTAGTGTAATCAGCACATCGGTTAATTCCGCATGACTCAGTGTGAGATTATTGGGTCGTATCAGCAGGTGATCCAAACCTTCGGTAAATCCATACCATTCAAGTACCATTAATGATTTTTTACGAACTGCACGTGATGTTCTTTTAGGTAGGTGGCAGGCTATCCACCTGAAATCCCAGTTATCGTATTGAAAGGTATTGTTTTTCCAACGGTTTATAAAAGCGCGTTTGGACAGTGCTTTTTCTGTCAAACTGTAGATGCCTCGCCGATTTTGAGTGATCAGGCCGGTGCCCACCAATCTATTTAGTGTCACTCGCAAATTATTTGTGGAAACATCAAATGCATCAGATATAAAACCCAGCTGACTGGTTGCCAGCTCATGTCGTTTATTAACTCCCATCAAATCCAACAGAATATTTTTTGGGGTAGGCTCATAGGTAAACTGATACATAGTGAATATTACATCATTAGTCTAGAGATACCATTTATGTAATATTACAGAGCCAGACCTAACGCGCAACACTTTGTAATTTCAACCTTAGAAAAAGTCACTTAAATCAACATAAGCATTATCTAGAGATGATTACAGGCGCTCAGCTCTTATTCCCACTTATTGCCATCCAATAGCATTGCGAATCACCATGCCACGTGGTACCTGCGATAGTGATTCACGAGAGCTTGGCACTGCCAATTTCGCATATGGCCTCCTTTATAGAACTTATTGATTCATGGAGGTCACTTACTTTTTACAACATTAGTGGTGGTGCAGCTCCCCCACTAAACACCGATCTATATCTCCCTGAGCACCTTCCAATTGCTTCAATTGCTTTTGGCTTTCCAATAGCAGAATATTATTCGCCTGGTATTTAGGTTTAAAATCCATTAATTGCTGGTAGGCAGCCTGATAAATGCCCTTCGCTTCAGCACTCATCAAAAAATCTGTAATCGTGCTGCTAAACAATAAGCGATGATTGTAAAATGCCCCTTCAAGCTGGGCCCTATGAAGCAAATCAGATGGCCCTGAATAAATATTTCTGGCTCGATAATTTGCAGGAGCATCTATTTTGCAGATATTTTCTACATGCCGCTTCGACTCAAATTCATATCTGCAATCAGACTTAAAATTCTGCTTCAATCTCTCTATATTCTTTCCAAAATCCGGGTCTGACTGACCATAAACAACCCTAGAGACCTCGAGAAAGATCATCATGCCTCCACACATCATACAGGGCTCCAGAGTACTGTAAATCGTTGTATCATCCAGGGAATTAGTCTCTTTCCCTCTACACTTACTGCCAATACATTGCTGCATTAATCGCACTTCAGCATGTTGGGTTTTATCTCGACATAAACCAACCGCATTGCGCTGTACACCTATAATTTTTTCCTGCGCATTGTCATACAGGACTGCCGCAATATTGTAACCGCGTTTCTTCTTTTCTTTTGGGTCCACCCAATCAAGGTAAGCAACCGAGTAAGCAAGCAGCATGAGTATCTCGTCTTTTTCCTGCTGAACAGATGAACTGGGCTGCAACTCAGCCTGAGCACCCATGGCAATAATCCCGAAATATAACCAGCAAATAAAACGCAACATAAAATGTCCGAAGTATTCTAACGGTTTATAGCCACTCCCTAGCTAGAGCAACCACAGTTTTTACCCGCGCCGGTAACGCCTTGTGGCGACGTGTAATTAGAAATAAAGTCTCAGTGATAGAGTTCGCCAAGCGATGGGGCTTAATTTGCGTAAAATTATGAAAGGCATTGACTGCATGAGCGGGTAATACCGTAAAACCCAAGCCCATACTGACCGGTTCCAAGATCAGGCCAATTTGGTTGCAAAACCCCTTGAGTTTAAACATATCTACATGCTGGAATTCTGAGAAATTTGCCCCCAGTAACAAGCCCGCTTGATGAGCACCATCTGGGTGACCGATATATCCCAACTCTAGCAATACCCTCCAACTCAACTTCTTGACTGACGCTGGGGTCACAAGCAGTAATTCTTCACTACCTAGTGGGTGACTCGCTATTTCCGACATTGTTGATGGACTAGTCACAAACCCAATGTCTGCCTTATAACCAAGTATGGATTCTTCCACTGCATGATTAGGAGCAAAACGATAATCTATGGTCAGTTTCGGGTGTTCTCTTTGTAGGTCCAGTAATTTTGGATAGAGCTTTAGGCCCACACTACCTGGGGATTGAACACTCACTTGTCCCTCATAAGCTGGATCTTCGCCAAGTCGTTGGCCAAGCGTGGTGAGGGATTCGACGATATCTTGAGCCTCTAGGTATAGCTTTTCGCCTGCCTCGGTCAGGGTGAATTGTTTCCCCTGCCGGTGGATCAGCGCCAAGCCAAGAAAGTCTTCTAGGCGGCGTAAGTGTTGACTAACGCCAGATTGGGTCATATGCAGGTGCTGCGCCGTTTTGGTAAAGCTACCCAGCTCCACCAAAGTGCAGAAACTACGCAGCCACATAGGATTAATCATTACAAAAATTACTCAAAAAAATCACAATTCATAATTATACGTAATGATCCTGGCACAGTAACTTATACCGAAAGTAATTTTTGGAGAGCGACTAATGAAGAATGTTTACCCGAGAAACTTTTCTCATATCGGTATTTCAGTGCCAGACCTGGAAGCTGCTGTTAAGTTCTACACAGAGGTTATGGGCTGGTACCTGATTATGCCACCAACGGAAATAAGTGAAGATCACAGCGCCATTGGTGATATGTGTACTGACGTTTTTGGCGAGGGATGGGGCAGCTTCCGTATCGCCCATATATCTACCGGCGATCGTATAGGCATTGAATTATTCCAATTTCCCAAGCAGGAAAACCCAGAGAATAATTTTGAATACTGGAAAACCGGAGTATTCCATTTCTGTGTACAGGACCCCAATCTGGAGGAGCTGGCCGAGCGTATTGTTGCCGCGGGCGGTAGGAAGCGTATGCCCAAACCCCGCTATTACTACCCTGGGGAAAAGCCCTATCGCATGATCTATATGGAAGATCCGTTTGGTAATATCCTGGAACTTTACAGCCACAGCTACGAGCTGGTTTACAGCAGCGGCGCCTACAGCTGATCCTGACGAGGGCAGGCACCGGTACTTCCGGTGCCACTAGTATCAGCTATTGGATCAGTTACTTACCCAAACAGTTATTAAGGCGAATGCAAGACTTTGTTTTCCGATAGAAAATCGGCAACTACCTTGCCCAGTAACAAATGCTGATCCTCATCCAGGTGAATACCATCCCGCTCACTGACTTTCACCCATTTATTTGCATCTAAGAATAGAGTTTCCAAATCATGGGAAACTTTTTCTAATTCCTTGGCGTAACCGGCGCAACGTTTTTCAGCGCCCGTAAATTTATAACCAATAATCCCGCAGGGATTAATAATCGTTACAGGGGCAATGATAAGAATCTTAGGCACTGGCATATCAGCCTCAATTGGCGCATTCCGGATTACTGAGACCAGTTTGGCCACGCCCTGGGCAGACATAGAGGCCTTATTATCGTGAGTCTCCTGAAAATCATTAGTACCCAACATCAAGATGACACACTGTAATGGAGAGTGCATTTCAATGACCTGAGCCAATCCATCGACACCCCGCCTGCCCTCTCTAAATGGGTCATCCCAAACCGTTTTGCGCCCATTCAAACAATTTTCTATCACCCGCACATTATGGTGGTTTTCATTCAGGTGAAACTCCAAAACACCAGGCCAACGCTGGGCAAAAGTCATCCGCTGGCGAGTATCTGGAATGATGCCCCAAGAGACACTATCGGAATAAACCAGAATATTATCCATCTTGCCGACTTCCTTCTTTATTTTACGGGAACCAGCCTCCACAGTGAGCCCTGGACATTATGGGCGAACGCATTAACCCCAGGCTAAATTCCAGTCCTCACCAAATCCAAGCTTTAGTATGGCACCGCCAAGTGGGCTATTCCCCTTAAGGTCAAGCGGGAGATGATCAAGGCGCCGACACCACAAGCGGCAATAGCTGCCGTCAGCGGCAGAGGGGTACCATCGAAAACCAGGCTGGTTACAACAATAGCCAATGCCCCAAGTAACATTTGCATGGCACCTCCCAGAGCAGCAGCCGTACCAGCAATGGGCCCATGCTCTTCCAGAGATAAAACCATAGAGGTGGGAATTACCAACCCCAGAAATATATTGCAGGTCAACAACATAGCTACCAGCAACCAAAATTGATCGAAACCTGAAAAAACCACCATGCACATCGTCAAGGAGCCGATAGCAAAACCTGCGGTAGCCCACTTCACCACAGCTACAGAACCAAAACGCGCGCCGAGGTTTGCTGCGAACTGGCTAGAGGTAAAGAAACCCAGCGCATTTAAGGCGAAGGCCAGGCTGAATTCTGTTGGCGTCAATCCGTAAAAATCAGTGTATAGAAAAGAGGCCGTGGCCAGGAAAGAGAAAAAGCTGGCGATGCCCAAACCGCCAATACAAGTCAGGCCTACATACACTGGATCGCGCAACAGCGTGGAAAAAGCCCCGAGCATGGCATTAAATCGAAATGGCACACGGTGCTGACTATGCAGTGTCTCCGGCAAGCTGGTTACCGCCAGCAATAAGCTGGCAAGGGTCAGCAAGGCAATCAGTAAAAACACACTGCGCCAACCAAAGGGGACTATCAAAGTGCTTCCGATCAACGGGGCGAGCATCGGCGATATGGAGATCACCAACATCACTGTGGTCATTAGTCGCGTGGCCTGAGTACCAGTGTAATAATCCCGAATCACTGCCCTGGGAATCGACATCACAGAAGCGGCGCCTACCCCTTGTAAGAACCGCAGGACAATCAGTGCCTCTATTGTGGGGGCCAAGGCACAGCCAACAGAAGCCAGAGTGAAAAGAGCCAAACCAAAATACAGCGGGGGCTTTCGGCCAAACATATCCGACGCTGGGCCATAAAATAGCTGACACACCCCGAAAGCGATAAAATAGGACATCAGCGTGTACTGTGCAGCCTCCACAGGGGCGCCCAAATCCTGAGCAATGTCCGGCAGCGCCGGTAGATACATATCGATGGCAATGGGCCCCACACAGCTCAATAAACCCAGAATGAGCGCCATCTTAATAAAATCCAACTTCATAAAAGCTTCCAAATATCAGGCTCAGGAAATTTAGGAACATCGGGGAAAGAGCGATGAGTAAATATTTTTACTTTGACAGGAATAATTTCCGCTGACCCTTTCAAAACTGATCCACTAAGCGTAAAGAATACCTCTCTCTACGTGTTAGATGCGAACACAGCTTTATACACTCAAAAACCACTCAGGTACCCATTGGCCGTGTTGACCATGACGTCGGACATTAAGATTCAGTGGTGTAACGCTTCCTGTGGCAATGCTAGAGGAAGATAGTGCTTAATTAGTGGAAAACCGGGCATATTTCGATGGCAGCTCTGTGACCAATACCTTGGGGCGTTCTATTGATAGGCCCACTCGATCAGCCTATTTGCGTTCAACCATGATTGGCTTAATGAGATAGAAACATGTGTAGGCACTGTATCTCAGCTTCCAAACCACTAGCTCGCAACAAGAGCTCAAACCAGTTACAGGCCAACTACAAGCAGTGGCACTAGAAAAACGCCGAAGGAGTTATTTGGGACCTAGCTGGACATTGGCCGCAGCAAACGTAGAACGCTTGCCGCTTCGCTCCCGCCGCCGATTAGCCCCCCGACTCCCGCTACGCAGCCGACCTACGCTCAACCGCCGGCCACAAAAGATCCCCCTTTTTATTGCCCACACCCCCTGCTGGGTGATCACAATGTATCCAGAGGGGGAGCCTGTAAATCAACTATTAAGCGCACTCAAGTCCCAACGTCTGCGTGCCAGTCAAATCGCTGGTGTCGATGGTCGCAGCGGTGTACCCAAGCTTGAAGCCGATGAAGTCATTTGTAATAGCATCACGCGCTGGCGCCATTTGTGTGAATTAAAGAATTCTGAAATCGGCTGCTACCTGGCCCACCTCCGTGCTGTTCGCCAGGCCTATCAGGCCGGCTTACAGCGGGTTTGCATACTGGAAGACGACGTGCTGTTGGAAGACGACTTTGGCAGAGTATTGGCCGAGCTGGAGCGCTTGCCCCCAGAAGTAGAGATGGTCCGTTTAATGGGCTTAAAAGTGAGAAAGCGCAAGATCATCCGGTGCCTAAATGACGGTGTGCACAAGCTGGTTCGACCGGAGCGGGGCTGGTGCGGAGCCCAGGGTTATCTGATCAATCGCAGAGGGATGGAAAAATTGCTCGGTTATGCCAATCGGATTTTCGAGCCTATCGATAAAGTCTTTGACCATTTCTGGCAATTTGACCTGAAACTTTATGGTGTCGAACCCCATCTACTGTGGGAAACCGAGCACACTTCCAGCATCGAAAAATCCAACGTTCACAAAGCCAGAGTTTCCCAATGGCTTTACTGGCTGCACCCCTTTGGCAAACTGTGGCGCAGTATTGAGCGCCATATCTACTTATACCGCTATAAAAAACAGTTTTATCCCGCAGAGAAACCAAAGCAGCGCCTTGGGCGCACAGCCCGAATAAAGCTTTAAATATACTAGTCGCTAAATATCCCAATAGCGCTGCATTTTCAGGAACATAAACGAGGCAGTCCAGGTAATCATTACCAGCCCCGTCAGGGCCTCAAGGCCGGCGGTGAAGCGTAAATGCCCCAAGGGCTCAATATCACCAAAGCCCAGTGAGGTGTAGGTGGTAAATGAGAAGTAGGCGCAGTCGAGCAAACTACCATTGAAATTCCCTTCCAGGGTGCCGAAATAAGGCGAGTTCACCATAAAGTAATAGCCATAGGCGAAGAGCCAGATTTCCGCTACGTGAGCCAAAAGGGCACCAAACACCCCCAGCACTATGGCAAAGTTGTGCCGCACCGGTAGCCAGCGCCCGAGGTGCACCAGAGCATTGAGCACTTCGTGATGAATCAACACCACAATCGCAACGATTATGGAGTTCACCGCAAATGCGAAAGCCATTTCAGCGTCGATCATGGAAAAACTCGCGAACCAGTCTCCCCGCCTCTTCAGCCATCACCCCAGACTCCACAGAAATTTTATGATTAAAAAAGCCGGCCTCTGCCAACTTCAGCTGACTTTCAACCACACCCGCACGAGGCTCTTGGGCACCAAAAACCAGACGACTGATACGGGCATGCATCAAGGTTCCAAAACACATGGTGCAGGGCTCGATTGTGACGTAGAGCGTCGTATTGGGCAGGCGGTAGTTTTGCTCTGCCTCCGCCGCGCGACGCAATGCGACAATTTCTGCGTGAGCACTGGGATCGCAGTTGCCAATAGGGCGGTTACTCCCTTCGCCAATGATCTTGCCTTCCCGCACCAGTACGGCCCCAACCGGCACTTCTCCACGTTCTGCGGCGAGTTCTGCTAATTCCAGGGCTCTACGCATAAATGCATAGTCTTTGGGTGTCGCCATAATTCTTTCTTAGACCTCTACTACACCGAGTGCCAGCTCACACACAAAATACAGTTTTATCATCTTTACCGGATTACTTTCTCTTGATAAAGCGGCGCAGGATGAAATCCGCTTCAAGCACCAGGCTCTCCTGCCGCTCTAACTCCGCACGTGCCTCTCTATTCCCCTTCCAAGCAAAGGGCGTCATCGCAAGGAAATCCGCAATCGCTTCATGCCCACGCAACTCAAAAGGAAAGCAGCAGCGCATATCGACCTCGGGGTACAAACCCTCAACCAGTTTTGGCGCTGGATGTTTACGCGGCTCCCGGTAGAGGTGTCCTTTTAAAGTCCAGAGGTGATCCGGGCCGGGTGAGACATCCAGCAAGTGCCCCCCCTCTTTTATTACCCGCAGCATCTCAGCATCTGGTGCCGGCGCGAAAATGCGTAAAAGGTGATCCACGCTATTCGAGGCTACCGGCAGGTTGGCATTACTGGATACAACAAACTGAGCACCACTATCCGCTTTTGCCGCCATGCGCACACCGGACTTTGAGATATCCACCCCAGCCAACGCATGGCCGTGCCACCCGGCAGACTCCAATTGGCGTAAATAGTAGCCCTCCCCGCAGCCAATATCCAAAAGCCGGCGCCCAGATTGGTAGGGTAACAACGCGGTAATCGCATCCACCAATGGGCGGTAATAGCCCGCCTTGAGAAAACGACGCCGCGCATGCAGCATCTCTGTGGAATCGCCCGGATCTTTGCGCCGCTTGCGATAGACGGGTAACAAATTAACGTAACCCTCCCGCGCGCGATCAAATGTGTGCCGGTTACTGCAGCGCCAGGTATCTTTACCTAACGTCAATGGCTTTGCGCAGAGAGGACATTGCCAGATCATTCAACTTCCTGAGCTTGAGTATTCTTCATCATCGATGGAGAAGTGCGCTGCAAAATCAGATCCGCCGCCTTCTCCGCAATAGCAATCACCGGCGCATTGGTATTGCCGCTGATCAGGGCCGGCATTATGGAGGCGTCCACAACCCTCAGTCCATCCACTCCATGTACTTTTAACTCCGCATCGACTACAGCAAGATCATCATTGCCCATCTTACAAGTGCCCACCGGGTGATAGATTGTCTCAGCATGCTGTCGAATATAGTGTTTGATAGAAGCCTTGCTACTGAGCTTCTGTTCCGGCAGCCAGAGGCGCTTCTGGTAGCGTTGCAAATCTTCCTGGTGGATGATGTCCTGAGCCATTTCGAATGACTCCAGCATCACCTGCATATCTTCAGGCTCACTGAGATAATTGGGCTGGATACTCGGCAAAGCTTTGGGATCCTCTGTATTGAGGGTTATTTCACCACGGCTTTTGGGGCGCAATGCACAGGCATGCAAGGTGTAACCATACCCCGGCTGTTTATTGAAACCGTGATCAAAGGATGGCACTGCCGTGAAGTGGAATTGTATGTCTGGGCGGCCGTTGGCCAAGGTTGAACTCGCAAATCCACCCGCTTCGGCGACATTACTGGTCAGTGGGCCCCGATTCAGGAAGAACCATTCTGGCGTACGCACGGCATGCTTCACTCTCGCCCACAGGTCATTCGAAAAAGTGACTGGGTCTGAGGTCTCCACCACCTGAGAGATATCGAGGTGGTCCTGAAGGTTTTTACCCACCCCAGGCAGGTGGTTCTGCGTAAGAATATCAAACTTACGCAGTTCCTCATGTGGGCCAATGCCTGAGAGCAATAGTAAGTGCGGGGTCTGTATTGCGCCTGCGCAGAGTAATACCTCCTTATTGGCCAATATTTTTTTCCCACTGAGCAGTTCCACCCCCACAGCCCTGTCACCTCTCAATATCAACCGAGCGACTGGGCTACGCGTGAGCACACGTAAATTGGGGCGCTTTTTTATCGGGTGCAAATAGGCTGCAGCAGCAGAGCAGCGCCGACCTCTGCGCTGTGTTACTTGGTAAAAGCCCACTCCACTCTGTTGGCTGCCATTAAAATCATTATTTGCCCTGTGCCCAGCAGACTGAGCTGCGCGCAGGAAAGCGTGCCCAGACTCAGTTTTCCACTTCAGATCACTTACAGTGAGAGGACCATAACCACTATGCTGGGCATCACTGCCACGCTCATTGCCCTCCGAAAGAAGAAAGTAAGGCAAAATATCCCGCCATCCCCAGCCTGCATTACCCGCGTTTTCCCAGGCATCATAATCTTCACCTTGACCACGGATATAAACCATCGCATTAATCGCGCTGCTGCCACCAAGGGTACGACCTCTCGGCCAAAACAGTCGGCGCTTGTTCAGGCCTTGCTGTGGTTCAGTGTAATGGTGGAGGTTATAGTCAGTGCCTGACAGCAACATCCCGATACCCAGGGGCATGGATATCAACGGACTGCGATCCGGGGGCCCTGCCTCGAGCAGGCAAACCCGATGCTGCTCATCAGCACTCAGCCGGTTGGCCAATACACAGCCGGCAGAGCCGGCACCTACGATCACATAATCAAACACCATATGAGTGGACATGGGACCTCAGCACCTTTGCAGCTGGATTTCCCTCGACGGTACACTCAACCCCAACAAAATTACAGGGATGAGGGAGTGCAAAGATGAGGGATTGCGAATTCAGCGACAATAAAGTCCTACGCAGCTGGCACAACAATGCCGATGAGTGGATCAGGGCGATAGATCGAGCAGCAATACCCAGTCGCAAGCTGATTACCGACCGGGCAATTGTTGAGGCTATCCTGGCGCATAATCCCACCAGCGTACTGGATATTGGCTGTGGAGAGGGATGGCTCGCCCGCCGCCTGTCAGCAGAGGGCATAGATGTCTGGGGTATCGACGGCACAGCCGACTTAATTTGTGAGGCCCAGCGTCGGGGGCAAGAACGGCAACACTTCTGCACTCTCAGCTATGAAGAGCTGGAGCCGCAGGCGTTCGAGAGTAAATTCGATTTAATAGTGTGCAACTTTTCGCTGATTGGAGAAGGATCAACCAACGCCGTTTTCAGAAACGCTTGCTCCCTACTCAATCCACAGGGATATCTGCTGGTGCAAACTCTGCATCCCCTACTCTCTTGTGGGGATGAAAATTACCAGGATGGCTGGCGCCCGGGCTCCTGGGAGGGCATAGAGGGTGATTTTCAGGAGGCGGCCCCCTGGTATTTCCGCACGGTGTCCAGCTGGGTTCACCTGTTCATTGAACATGGGTTAGAGCTCACCACCCTGCGTGAACCGATTAATCCCACCAGCGGCAAGCCGGCCTCGCTAATCCTAGCTGGGCAGTTTCGCCTCCAACCCTAGTTTCGTCATCCCTAAGAGAGGGGTAGAGGCATCCGCAGAGAGGGATAGGGGCACCCGCTTTTCAGTGCCAGATTATCAGCATAGACGCTTTCAGCGACAACATTTCACGCGTGTCATCAAGCCCCTTATTTAGTCCGGTAAAATACAGCCCTCCAGGCAAGATCAATTTTTCATCAGCTGTGGCGTATCAATATCAAAACAATAATAAAAAAACATTGGCGCTCTCCTACTCACACCCACGACTGCTTGGACAAAAATGGAAAAGAGTCCAATCCATGCGGCTTTCAGGGAAGTTTCCGTCAATTTGAGACTGTCCAGTAAGTGAAGTAGCAGAAGCCGCCTAATTTCCATGGGAAAACGCTTTGAGGTGAATATCCCATAATAAATTCAACGACCGTTTGCGGCCTTCCGAAATGAGATGCAACACTCTGGGGTAGAAAAAATGGCACTCTGCAGTTTCAGAATCAGACCGGGCAAATCCTTACCCAAGGCAGTTGGAATATTTCTATTGCCCACCTGTTGTATCTGCTCTGCCGACGAACTTTTTATCCCCGATTCTCAACAAACCCTAAATATTCAATCGGAAAATTTGTTTTTCTCTGACAGCGCCTTCGCCATGGACAATGCCGCGCTACTCCAGGCTGCGGATTATCTCCGCAACAACACCATGAATAGCACGCAGCGACGCCTCAACTACCAATGGCTGCAAATGCATACCAATCCCAGTGAATTCCGACCAACCACTGGCGGTAAGGCACTATTCAAAATTTTTAAAATCGGACTGGATACCTACAAGCAGCGCAACAAGCGCACGGTGCAGAAAAGTATTCTGCGTTACACCACCAACCGGGGAAAGATAGGCAACTCGGTAGATTATGGCATCAACCTTTCTGACGACAAATTCAAGATCTCTTTCGAGTACGAATTTTAAACCTGGCAGACGACTTGCCCTTCCCCTCCTCTCGTTTTGTTAGAATCTCCGCCAATCGATTTTGGCGGAGATAGCCGTGAGCAGCTCAAGTACCCCTTCCTCATTTCCCGAACTTCCAATCGCCAGCGTCGGCCGACGCCTGGCAGCCCTGATGTACGACTTGCTGATCCTGATGGGATTGATGATGGTGTACGGCTTTATTGCGCTTCCAGTAGCTTCAGTATTCGGTGGGTTGAACTGCCAACCTCAGGCTATGGACTACAGCCCCTGTGTCGGCGGCCCGATTTATCAGTTGGGCGCCCTAGCGGTTATTGCCGGATACTTTTTCTGGTCCTGGCGGGTCGCCGGTCAAACTGTGGGCATGCGTGCGTGGCGTCTGATCGTAGCCAACCCGGACGGAGTGCAGCTCACCTGGCGCCAATGTATCCTGCGCGCCATTGTGGCACCCCTCTCTATCGCCTGCCTGGGTCTCGGTTTCTTTTCCGCCTGGGCCCGCTCTGACAAGGCCAGCTGGCATGACCTGATTTCAGAGTCTCAGGTGCGCCTGCTGCCCAAGCGGGAAAAGAAAAAGTAATCTACCTAGCGGGCCCGCTTGAGTAATAGCCAGCCCGCACCAAAGCACAGAAGGACGGGCACCAGTACGGCTAACAGCGGCGGGAAGCCAAATACCAATGAAGAGGGGCCGAGAATTCCCTGCACGGTTTGGAAGATAATCCCCACCATAATCCCGGTAAAAACTCTCAACCCGGTGGTCACCTCGCGCAGGGGGCCAAAGATGAAGGAAATTGCCACCATTACCAAGCTGGCGATGGTCAGCGGTTGCAGAATTTTCTTCCAGAACTCCAACCAGTAGCGGCCGGAATCTTCGCCTTTGCGATCCAAGTAAGTGCCGTAATCCCAGAGATTGCGTGGGGAAAGATCCGAGGGCAGCGGCACTATGAGGGCAAACAACTCCGGCGAGACTTCCGCTTTCCATACACTGGTTGGCAGGTCCTTACTCTGCGTGTCCTCTTGCAGGAACTGTGTGCTGCGGCTGTTCTTAAGCAGCCACTGCTCATCCTGGAACTGCCCTCGCTCAGAGAACTCCACCCACTTCAATTCCCGGTTATCCGCAAACTGGTAGCGGGTTACCCCATAGAGTTCGCCATCCGACAGGGCAGCATTAAAATGCACAAACTCGCCGCTATCTTTTAGCCACAAACCGCTTTCAAGACCGCTCGCTTCAAGCTCACCCAGAGCGCGTGCCTTGTTGTTCTCTGCGATCACATTGGTCTTGGGAATCACAAATTCCGCCAGCGCTAAGCCGATAAAAATCAGCAGAATGATCGGTTTCATCACTGCCCAAGCGATACGACCTATAGAGACGCCGGCTGCGCGCATAACGGTCAGTTCACTGGTGCCTGCCAGAGTCCCCAGCCCCACCATACAGCCAACGAGCGCGGAGAAACCCAACTGCTCATAAATGCGCCCTGGCAATCTCCACAGGACATATTGTATTGCCTGGCTAAAGCCGTAATCGTGCTTGAGGTCTCCCAGCTGGTCGATGATGGCGGAAATAATATCCAGGCCGAGAATGATCAGCAGCACCACGAAAACCGCTAGGGCAATGGTGCGGCCAATATACATATCCAACTTATACATCGGCCGACTCCTTGACACCTTCCGGCAATGGTTTGGGTTTAGGGCGCCAATTCCTCGCCGCCAGAAGCAATAACCCAATCAGTAGGAAGGGGGGGTGTACCAACCAGATCACCGCGGGGTTGGCAAACTTGCCATCCTCTACAGCCCCGCGAACCCCCTGCAGAACCACCAGGTAAATGAGGTATAGGAGTATCGCAGGGAACATCTTGATAAAGCGTCCCTGGCGCGGATTAGTACGCGATAGCGGTACCGCCAGCACCGCAACCACCAACACCAACACCGGCAAACTCAAGCGCCAGTAGAGGTAGGCCGTCTCCCTGGGGTTGTCACTGCCAATCAGCTGCGTAGTGGGGGCCGACTCAATTTGGTCGCGCCAACGGCTGCGCAACCGTGGTGGTTCCATCAGTACCTCGTAGCTGGAAAACGACATCTGCCGGTATTCCCGCTGTCCCGGCACGCCCTCGTAACGATAGCCATCGCGCAGTACCAGGTAGCGCAGCCCCGTTTCGGGATCGATTTGTTGGACCCCCTCTTTGGCACGAATAACCACCTGATGGTTCGCTTCTGTTTCTTCTTCTGTGGCCCTCAATTCGGCGAGGAACACCCCCAGCATGGTCGACTTATCCTCGCTCAGGGCCTCGGCGTAATACACCGCCTGGCCACCGCTGGTGGAAATAAATTTCTTCGGAATCAGGTGATCAAATTCATTGCGGGACTTTTCCGCATTGAGCATCAGGTTGGAACGCTCTGCACCGGCGGGAGTCAGGTACAAACTCATTGAAGCCACAAACAGGGCCACTGCCATAGCCGGTGCCAGGGTGTAAAACAGCAGGCGCCATTCGCTGAAACCACAGGCGTGCAGCACTGTCATTTCACTCTCTACATAGAGACGCCCATAGGCCAAAAGAATCCCGACAAACAACCCCAACGGCAATATCAATTCAAGGAATCCCGGCAGGCGGTAGGCCATCAGGGAAAAAAGAATATTAGCCGAAAGGTCCCCTGCGGCGGCTTCCGCAAGGTATTTCACAAATCGGCCACTCATCACCATTAATAGCAAAACAGCGCTGACTGCCAGCGTGGCAAACAGCAGCTCGCGGCAGAGATAGCGGAAAATAATCACAGGGCGAACGAATTCCTTGGTGACTGCGGTGTGATGAAATTGGACTCCAATCGAACAAGTTTCCTACCGGGTACAGCAATCCATAGACGGGCAGGTTACACTTGTGCGACGCATTATCACTAAAAATTCTTGCTATGTCTCGGTTCAGAGCCATGCAATCTATTGTCAGATTTTAAGGAAAGCGAAAAATGCAGTTCTCCGCAAAGGTCTCGGATATCTCCAAGCAGCGCGCAGCCTGTTCCATTATTTCGGTAGATGCCAAAAATGGCTTAAGCCCCAGTGGAAAAACCCTCGATCAACTCACAGGGGGAGTCATTGGCAAAATTCTCAAGCGCGGTGACCTGGGCGCAAAGCTTGGCAGCACTCAGTTAATCGATCTGCTGGACGGCCCCAGTGAGCGAGTGCTGGTGGTGCGCACCGGCAAGGGAGATATCAGCCAGGCGGAATTCCGCAAACTGGCCAGCGCCAGTGCCGCGGTAGCGAAAAAGTTCAAGGACGCCACCAGCTACCTATGCGAAATAGAGGTAAAAGGTGCGGACAAAACCTGGCAGGCCCAGCAAATTGCCTTAGCCACTGGACTGGCCTGCTACCGTTTCACCGAGTTCCTCACCGACGCCAAACCCTATCCCCTGGCCAAATTCACCCTGCATGCCATTGATCGCAAACAGCTGAAAGCCATCCAAAAAGGGATGGACATTGGTGCCGGCCAAGCACTGGGTAGCAATGTAGCGCGGAAATTGGGCGACCTGCCCGGCAATATCTGTACCCCCAGCTATCTGGCGTCAGAGGCTCGCGCACTGGCCAAAAAACATGCAAAACTCACCACGACTGTACTCGACGAGAAAAAAATGCAGGCGCTTGGCATGGGCGCCCTACTCAGCGTAGCTAAGGGCAGTGACCAGCCCCCGGCCCTGATCGCCATGAACTATAAGGGCGGTAAAACCAGCGAGAAGCCCATTGTACTGGTGGGCAAAGGTATCACCTTCGACAGCGGCGGTATCAGCATCAAGCCCGGCCAGGCCATGGATGAGATGAAGTACGACATGGGCGGCGCCGCTAGCGTATTCGGTGTGATGAATGCCCTGGTCGAACTGCAGCCATCCATCAACGTGATCGGCCTGGTTGCCGCCGCAGAAAATATGCCCAGCGGCCGCGCCAGCAAGCCCGGTGATATCGTCACCTCTATGTCTGGCAAGACTATCGAAATTCTAAACACCGATGCCGAGGGCCGACTGGTACTGTGCGACGCACTGACCTATGCCGGCAAGTACAAGCCCCGCGCAGTAATCGATATCGCCACCCTCACCGGTGCCTGCGTTATCGCCCTCGGTCATCACGCCAGCGGCCTCTACGCCAATAACGAAGAACTCGCCCAGGACTTGCTCAAGGCCGGCGAAACCAGTGGCGACCGCGCCTGGCAGATGCCGCTCTGGGATGAGTACCAGCCCGCCCTGGACTCCAACTTTGCCGATATGCAGAACATCGGCGGCCGCGATGCCGGTTCTGTTACCGCCGCATGCTTCCTGTCCCGCTTTGCCGAGGAGTACACCTGGGCGCACATGGATATCGCCGGTAGCGCATGGAAATCCGGTGCGTGCAAAGGTGCCACCGGCCGCCCAGTACCGCTCCTGGTGGAATACCTGCTGGGAAAATAACTGCCAAAAGCGCACAATAGCCGCCCCGAGCGGCTGTCGAAACGGCCCCTCGCGGGCCGTTGTCGTCTCTGTACAAATAAAAGCCAGCATGACCCGAATCGACTTTTACATCCTCTCCTCCGACCAGCCCCAGCAAGCGGATATTTTCGCCTGTCGCCTGGCGGAAAAGGCCTATCGCAACGGCCTGCGGGTTCTGCTTGCGGTCGACAACCAAGCGCGTGCCGAACATCTCGATCAATTGCTGTGGACCTTTCGTGAGGACAGTTTCCTGCCCCATGCCAACCAGGCGAATGGCGAGCAGGCGGCTATTGAAATCAACTGCGGCGAAGATCCACAGGCGCACCACGGCTTACTGATCAACCTGTGCAGTAAAGTCCCCAACTGGTTCAGTCGCTTCGAACGACTCGCCGAAATCGTTGTTCAGGAAACTACAGCCCTGCAGCGCTCACGATCGCGATTTGGTCACTTCCGCGACCGCGGATATCCGTTACAATCCCACAAGATCAACCAGAGCATGTAATCACTGGCAACCACCATGTCCGGTCGAAAGAACAAGCACAAGCAGCGCGGACAACCACGCAAACAGTCCAGCGAGCTGCTCGACGAGCTGAACTCACTGCACGACCTCCTTAACAGTGACGATCTCGATGAAATTCCCCTGCTCAATCAGGTAGCGGGCTCGGCCAAGCCGCAAATACAAAAAGCCACTCCCCCCGCAGATATTCCATTGTTATCCGCCGAACCGGAATTCCCGGCTCCCCCCAGTGTGGTGGACGCCAAAGAGGAGGAGCTTCTGGAGCAAGAGGAACTCCTAGAGCAGGAAGACCTGCCGATATTATTTTCCCCGGTCGATGAAACTCTTACCGAAGAGCATAAAGTGCAACTGGCGGAATCAGATCTTGCCCTGTTGCGCCCCCTACAGAACCTGCCAGGTAAGACCGCCGAGCCCGAGGCAAAAGCCCCGATGGCAGAGCACCTAATGGAAGAGCACCTAGATGAGAGCGATGATCAGCCAGGCAATGACACCCAGCTGGACAGTGGACACACTGAGCCAGATACCACTGCTGCAACTGAAACCTCAGAGGAGCGCCTTGCCCCAGCACCCGAGAACCCCTTCCTGCCCGCCCATATCCGCTCGCGGTTGACCGGTGGACGCATCCCCGCAATTGCGGAGCCGGCCCAACCCAAGCCCAAAGCCATCGAAACCGCCAGTGCGGGTACCCGCACCCAGGCACTGGTGATGGCCCAGGCGATCGCTGAGCGGGAAGGCCCCTCAGAAAAATTGGAGCCCTCAGAGAAAGAGCGCCAGCGCAGCGACCTCATTGAAGAACTGGTAGCCCAGCAGCTTCCTCAACTGGAAAAACAGCTGCGTGCCCAGATAGAAAAGGTGGTCGACGAGCTAGAGATCTGGGACTGAGTGCGATTTAGCCCCAAAGCTGCCTTTTGCCCACCCTACCCCCGGCGGTATAATTGCCGCCTTTTCCGCGCAGACAGAGCAATCGCCAGACTATCCTGAGCCAAAATGCTGCGCCCGCAGTCAGTTAACACAAGGTTTCCCGCCCGCATGGACAAAACATACCAGCCCAACGCCATCGAACAGCAGTGGTACAAAACCTGGGAGGAGAACGGCTACTTCAAGCCTTCCGGGGATACTGAGGCCAAGCCCTACAGCATTATGATCCCGCCGCCGAACGTCACCGGCAGCCTGCATATGGGCCACGGTTTCCAGGAGTCCATCATGGATGCCCTGATTCGCTACCACCGCATGCAGGGAGACAACACCCTGTGGCAAGTGGGCACCGACCATGCCGGTATCGCCACCCAGATGGTGGTAGAGCGTCTGTTAGCCGCCGAAGGCGTATCCCGCCACGACCTGGGCCGCGACAAGTTTATTGAGAAAGTCTGGGAGTGGAAGGAAGAGTCCGGCGGCACCATTACCCGCCAGCTGCGCCGCCTCGGCGCCAGCCCCGACTGGTCCCGCGAACGCTTCACCATGGACGACGGCTTCTACAAAGCGGTGCAGGAAGTCTTTATCAAACTGTATGAAGACGGCCTGATTTATCGCGGCAAGCGCCTGGTGAACTGGGACCCGAAATTCCACACCGCGATCTCCGACCTGGAAGTATTAAACGAAGAGAAGCAGGGCCACCTGTGGCACTTCCGCTACCCGCTCTCCGACGGCTCCGGCCACTTGGTAGTTGCCACTACCCGCCCGGAAACCATGCTCGGCGATACCGCCGTAGCCGTACACCCGGAAGACGAGCGCTACCAGCACCTGATCGGCAAGACCATCAAGTTGCCCCTCGCGGATCGCGAAATCCCGATTATTGCCGACGAATACGTCGATCGTGAATTCGGCACCGGCTGTGTAAAAATCACCCCAGCCCACGACTTCAACGACTACGAAATGGGCCAGCGCCACAACCTCGAGATGATCAACATCCTCGATGCCGACGCCCACCTGAACGACGCAGTGCCGGAAAAATACCGGGGCATGGAGCGCTTTGCCGCGCGCACCCAGATTGTCGATGACCTGGACGCCCTCGGCCTACTGGAAAAAGTGGAGCCCCACACCCTCAAGGTGCCCCACGGCGACCGCTCCGGCGCCGTCATCGAGCCCTGGCTCACCGATCAATGGTACGTAAAAACCCAGCCCCTGGCCGATGAAGCCATCGCCGCCGTTGAAGATGGTCGCGTTGAGTTCGTACCGAAAAACTACGAAAACATGTACTTCTCCTGGATGCGCGATATCCAGGACTGGTGTATCTCCCGCCAGCTGTGGTGGGGCCACCGCATCCCCGCCTGGTACGACAACGAAGGCAAAGTCTACGTTGGCCGCAGCGAAGAGGAAGTGCGCGAGAAGCACAACCTGGGCGCCGACATCAGCCTGCGCCAGGACGACGACGTACTCGACACCTGGTTCTCCTCCGGTCTGTGGACCTTCGGCACCCTGGGCTGGCCAGAAGATACCGAAGAACTGAAAGCCTTCCACCCCAGCTCCGTACTGGTCACCGGCTTCGATATTATTTTCTTCTGGGTCGCACGCATGATGATGCTGACCCTCTACTTCAAGAAGGAAGTACCGTTTAACACCGTGTACGTGCACGGCCTGGTGCGCGATAACCACGGCCAGAAGATGTCCAAGTCCAAGGGCAACGTGATCGATCCCATCGATTTGATCGACGGTATCGACCTGGAGAGCCTGGTAGCCAAGCGCACCTCTGGCATGATGGTGCCGCACCTGCGCGAGAAGATTGAAAAGCAAACGCGCAAGGACTTCCCCGAAGGTTTCTCTGCTTTTGGTACCGATGCCCTGCGCTACACCTACTACTCACTGGCATCCACCGGCCGCGACATCAAGTTTGATGTCGGCCGTATCGAAGGCTTCCGCAATTTCTGTAACAAGATCTGGAATGCCTCCCGCTACGTGCTGCAAAACTGTGAAGGACAGGACTGTGGCCAGGACAACAGTAGCGATTTCGAGCTGACTGTCGCCGACCGCTGGATTATTTCCCAGCTACAGCGCACCGAAATCACCGTGCGCGAAGCCATGGACACTTACCGCTTCGACCTCGCCTCCCAGGCCCTGTATGACTTTATCTGGAGCGATTACTGCAGCTGGTACCTGGAACTGTCCAAGCCGGTACTGTGGGACGACAACGCCTCCGACGCAGTAAAGAAAGGCACCCGCCGCACCCTGATCCGCGTACTGGAAACCATCTTGCGTCTGGCTCACCCACTGATGCCATTTATCACCGAAGAAATCTGGCAGCGTGTAAAAACCCTCGCCGGCTCCAACGGTGACACCATTATGCTTCAGCAATACCCGGAAGCCGACAGCAGCAAGATCGACGAAGAAGCGGAAGCGGCCGTTGCCTGGTTGAAGCAGGTTATTGAAGGCGTGCGCAATATTCGCGGTGAAATGAATATTTCCCCGGCGAAAAAAATCCCACTGATCCTGCGCGGCGGTTCCAGCCGTGACCAAGAACTGCTGGAGCAAGCCCGCAGCCTACTGACCAAACTGGCGAGCCTCGAAGAAATCACCTGGCTGGAAAGTGGAGAAGCTGCCCCAGCCTCCGCCACTGCCCTGGTAGGCGATATGGAATTGCTGGTACCCATGGCCGGCCTGATCGACGTTAAAGCCGAAAGCGCCCGTCTACAAAAAGAGATTGATAAACTTTCCAAAGAACTCGCACGAGTTGAAGGCAAGCTCAACAATCCCAAGTTTGTAGACAAAGCCCCCGAAGCCGTTGTTGCCAAGGAAAAGGACAAGCTCGCAGAAATGAAAGGTGCTCACGAGCGTCTGCAACAGCAGCTTGAGGAAATCAGCAACCTTTAATGGTTCTGATAATCCGCTCCATTAAAGAGTGGTTCTGATTTAAAAAAGGGGGCTCTGCCCCCTTTTCTTTTTTTGATATAAATCAAACTACCCTTTCTTGAACTGGAGGCTGCCTCATAACTTGAAATCGGTTATTCTCACACAATTACATAGAAAAAAGTCCAGCAATAGTGAGCCGATTCAAGTCAGAGTTGACCAATGATCAATGGAAATTGATCGAACCTTGTCTAGCTGAGTTAAAACGAGGAAAGGGAGGCCCAAAACCTATTGATAATCGAGCTTGTTTTGAAGACATCCTGTGGGTTTTGCGTTCTGGAGCGCAATGGAAAAATCTTCTTTCACACTATCCATCACCGAGTACATGCTGGAGAAGGCTTCAGTTTTGGGAAGAGCAAGGAGCTTTGTTACAGGTATGGAGAAGGTTTCTGGAGCTGTTGGATCAACAGTCTTTGCTTAACCGGGAAGAGATCTTTTCTGATGGCAGCTTTGCACCAGCAAAAAAGGGGGCTTCGAAGTCGGGAAAACCAAGCGGGGCAAGGGTTCAAAGTGGATGGTGGTGGTCGATGGCGAAGGTATTCCACTGGGAGGCACCATTACTTCGGCCTCACCAGCAGAAGTAAAGTTATTACATCCATTACTTGATGTTGCCTATAAAAATACAAAGATTCATCGCTTAGTTTATGATAAAGCAGCGGACTCTGATCCTCTTCGAGATAGTCTGTTGAGTCGTGGAATCGACCTTATCCGTCCACACAGGAGAAATAGGAAAAGAGCCTCAAGGCAGGATGGTAGAAAGCTCAGAAGGTATACTCGCAGCTGGAAAGTTGAGCGGACTTTTGCGTGGTTGGGAAATTACCGCCGCTTGGTTGTTAGATGGGAGCGATATTTATCCCCTTATCGTGTTTTTTCTATATTGCATGCATGTTAATTACGTTAAAGAAGTTATGAAATAGCTTCTAACACTTTCGAAACCCTTTGCGAAGGGTTCAACAAGCCTTATCTGACGGTTACTTGATCCATGCGTTAACCAGGATCAGTAACAGAAACAAGAGTAGTAGGCAGAGGCAGAGGCAGAGGCAGAGGGAGTATTGTCCAAGCCTTGAAGGCTTCGACTGTGGCGAGCAAGCCCCACATCAACCTCTTCACCACAAAAAAGAAAACGCTAACAACACAACTTCTTGCTCGAACAACTACAGTGTAATTTATAGAAATCAGCACAGCATTAGGTACTGTACAGACAAACAATATTAATTGTGATTTTTCGAAGTTCGTCATAAGTGTCTCGCTGATAGGCCGTAGCGGCGCACTTGCCTTCATCAAAGCAAAGCGCCTTCGTATTCCATTGTTCACGAAAGGTGTTTCTGCTGGCTCCCTCTCACCAGCTGCGAGAGAATAAATACGCTGGCACTTAGAGCACCCAACAGCTAGTTTCCTATGGTTCAATATATAACAAATTAAAAAAAGTCGGTATTGGCAATATTTCCAACAGAAATTCATTGGATAAATAAGTTGGTGCCGAATCTAACTACTGACAACTCTATTAAAGTTTATATATACCGACATGATCATTAAGAATGATAAATATAACCCAATAAAGAAAATAGATACTTTAAATTTATGTATAACTGAATAGTTATGTAAAAAATCGAATGTTAAAACAGTTAATAATATTTCAACCTCAAATAGTGCAAAGAAAAAAGATACGAGCAAAATCTTTACTTTTTTCCTTTTTTACTTTTAATATTGTGCCAAAAATCTATCTTTTATTTATCCCCACTTTTTTCTACCCCTTCTAGGATTCGACAATCCTTTCTTATAGGGCTTTCGACCAACAACAGTTGGCCGAAAAACATTAAGTAAAATGAGTGTTAAAGCAACCTGAACTTTAATCCATAGATTGCTAATTCTATTTTACTGCATCGTTTATTGATTAAATACCAGAGTCTTACTACCAAACATTTTTTCACATTTTATATTGCTATCGTAACACAACTGAAGCATTTTATTTGATTCGATGATTTGCTCAGAGTCATCACTATAATCAAGCCCCATAAAGTAATTAAACCAAGGCTCAAGTCCGAGAGCATAGATATATACTTCTTTTGGCTTAAATATCTCAACCATACCGTAACCAATTTTTGAGTCACAACCATTTAAGCGACGAGAGTTTTTAATTTGTTTACTCACTTTCTTAGTGTGCAATGCACCGTACATCCATGTGTAAGGAGCACCTACGCATTCCATCCCAATAGCAAGTAAATCAAGATCGCCGACTTGTTTATGAATATGGTGATACATATTAGGATCTAAGTTTGACGAATCGGCTCCCATAAATAGCTTCTTACCGTACATTTCGATAAGCCATGCTGATTTGGAGCGAATATTTAGATCACCGTGTTCACCCAAGAATGGTAAGGCAATTATCTTACCACCCGGCAATGGAATTTCTTCCATGTCTTCCACTTCTAGAACCTTAAAATTCAACTGCTGCAGCATCAACTTTAAAGACGGATCGGCAATCGAACCACCGTTGTTTTTGGGCACCACTAAGGTATCCGTTTTATGACGTAGCTGTAGTAGTGTTTCTATATTTACATGATCCTGGTGTGAGTGAGTTAAACAAATATAATCAAGCTTTTCAGGTAGCTGATTAAAGCTGAAAACATCACCGATGTGGGATTCATGTACTGACGCGATAACAGGATCAATGAGTATACTGATATCTTTAGTTTCTATTAAAAATCCTGCATGCCCGGTGTATTCCAACCTAATGCCCTGGGTAACCGGTGTGTGAGGATTTTTTGGTGGTTCAGTCGTAAATAAATCTTCTTTGGTGAGGCCACCACGACAATTACATTGCGCAAATAAGGCTTCCAATTCTTCCGCAGTTAAAGGATGTTGTCTCGCTTTTAAGATACGGTCAAGGATAGGTGAATTAAAATCCAAATCAATGTGCATATGGGCATCATCAACTAAACGAGGCGTGCTAAATACAAATGGGCGCTGATTCGTTTCAGAGACTAGGCCAAACGCAACCGTTTGTAATTGTGGTTTGTAATAATCACTCTTGTATAACAACCCTTCAATCAGGCGATAAGAGGGGTTGTGTTCCATATCAAAGAAAAGTTCTACATAGCCTTTTAGAGGTGCCGGAATTTTTTCGTAGATATATTCTATTGACTCACCATTCGTGTGAGTACGAATTAATTCATCTAATTCAGCGACTGCCGCTGACAAAGCAATCAAATCCGGACATTCTTTCTCCGTGAATTCTATCAGAGATTTAATGTCTTCAATTTGGTCTTCACTACAAGCTAAAAAGTCTGAGCCTGACATTCCGGGTTCTTGGCTTGCCATAATGTGTAGATGCGCATTATTTACAAACGACTTCATTATCCTTGTATGCGTATGAACAGTGTGTCTAGCACCTTGTACTGGTGGTAATAAATATGGCCACGCATACCAATTGTTAAATAGCGGTTCGAAATAGGCCTGCTCTTTTAAGTAATACATAACTCCCTTACCTTTTTTGATTAAGTTATTTGTTTAGGTATTTAAAATTATACGAGCTCTGCTGATTTTTCAACCAACATAGCTCGTTCCTGATGTGATATGATTTTTCTTGAAATGTCCTCGACAAAAGGCATTTGCAATATAGTCTGATGACCACCGCCTACGACGTGATAATCAACACACTGATTGACAAACGGTTGCCATTGCTCACTTAAGTTAATATCACAATCTTCTGATTGAATAACCAACAGGTTTTCTAGCGTGTATGGCGAACTCTTATAAGACCATTTTGCCTGTGCTTTAACTACTGCCGCCATACCTGCTGTCCAGCCAGTATCTTCTACATTTTGTTCTATTGATTTATCTAGTTTTGAAAAAATGTGTTGTTCAACACCGTCATACTGCGCATAACCGTCTAAAACAATCAAATGGGCTGATAGTTTATGGATAGTTTGTAGTTGTTTAACCATTTCGAAAGCAACTGCTGCTCCCATTGAATAGCCCAAAAGAACATAAGGTCCTTCTTGTTGATTTGCCAAAAGGCGCTGAACATTGCTTTGTGCCGCACTTTCAACACTTTCGTGTATAACGCTTTTTCCATCTAAACCAGAAGGATTGAATGCAAAGACCCGTTGTTCTTCGCCTAATTGAGCAGCAAGCTCAGTAAATATATGGCTGTATCCTGCAAAACCAGGCACCATATACATGACAGGTTTAGCACTATTGTCATCACCTCGTTGAATTTCTACTAATGTGTCAGACGCTTCGCCTTCATCACCTAGTGAAATAAGGTGTGCTTGTGCACGGATGGTTTGTGCTTGCATTAATTGAAATAGAGGTAACTCGACACCAAAATTTGCCTTTATTTTAGAGGCAAGTTTCATGGCCAATAAAGAATGACCACCAATTAAGAAGAACCTGGCGTCGACACTTATTTGTTCTTGTCCAAGCAACGACTGCCATATTTCAGCTAATTGCCGTTCAATATCATTTTCTGGTGCCACATAACGACCAATGGTCAACGAAGACATATCTGCATCCGGTAGCGCATTAAAATCAGTTTTACCACTGATTGTTAACGGCAAAGCGTCTAACCAAACAAATGCCGCAGGGACCATAAATGCCGGTAGCTTACTTTGCAGGTATTGACGATACTGTGTGACTAATTGTTGTTTGTGTTCGACGCTACAATCTTCATTATGGACGAGATATGCAATGAGTTGTTTATCAATGCTCTCTCCCGATGCAACAACCACGGCGTCTTTTAGCTCATGGCACTCCCTCAATACGTGCTCAATTTCACCTAACTCAACCCTAAACCCTCGCAATTTAATTTGATTGTCAGAGCGGCCTATATATTCAAGGTTGCCATCAGGTAACCACTTCACCATATCGCCCGTTTTATATAGCCTTGTATGTGTATCATCCAAAAATGAACGAGTGACAAACTTATCGTTAGTAAGTGACTCACGGTTCAAGTAGCCCCTTGCTAAGCCAACTCCTCCAATAACCAATTCACCTACAGTCCCGGGAGGAAGCAACTGCATACCCTGGTTCACTACATAAAGTTGAGTATTGTCAATTGGCTTACCTATGTGTAGCTTAGTTTGGTCAAATTCGAAACTACCTATACTTGCCATCACCGTGCTCTCGGTTGGACCGTAAGCGTTATAGAATTTACGATTTCTAGACCAAATCTGAGCAGTTTCGCGAGAACATGCCTCTCCACCAACAATCATGTGGCTGACAGAATTAAATCGCTCAACATTTAACTGCGGCAGGAGCGCAGGTGTCAGAATCATATGTGTCAACTCACGATCCGAAACCATTTGTTCAAATTGCAACAATGACTTTGTTGTAGCACTTTGAGCAACGTGAAGTGCTGCACCACCACAAAGCGCCATAGACCATTCAAAAATTGATGCGTCAAAAGCGATTGAAGCAAACTGTAACACTCTACTTTGTGCATTAATGTCCAGTTCTTTAACCAAATAACTCGCTAAATTGCACAAACTGTGATGTTCAATCATGACGCCTTTTGGTAACCCCGTTGAACCGGAGGTGTAAACTACATAGGCCAGATGATTCGCTATGTCAGCAGTGTCCACATTCGTTTTAGGGCATGCATTTATCGCCTGTTTAATATCCTCATCGTCAATCGATAATAAATTAGCTTGAGTATTAAACCCGCTTGTAAGCGCAGACTCAGTAATAATCCAATGAGCATTACTGTCCTCGAGCACATAATTGATGTGCTCTTGAGGTGAGTCCATATTGATTGGTAAATATGCAGAGCCCGCTTTAAGAATCGCCAAAATGCTAACAAACATTTCAACTGAACGTGTCATGCATAATGCAACCAGCGAGTTCTCTTTTACTCCCTGTGAAAACAAGTAGTGGGCAAATTGGTTGGCTTTGTGATTTAACTCTTCATATGTTAATTGTTGTTGTTCAAAAACAAGCGCAATGGCTTCTGGCTGAGACAATACCTTTTCTTCAAATAACTGATGAATACCACAATCATTTATATACGATTCAGTAGTCGCATTATATTGTGTCAATAATATTTCTTGCTGACGGTGAGTCAATAAATCAGCCGTAAAGTGAGATTGCTCAATATCAACTAACATCGCATTAAACACGTTTACAAAGTATGCACCAATTTGCTCAATTAACTTGGCATCATACATATCTTGATCATATGTAATCGTGAGTTTTATCTTATCCTCGCCAATAGCCCGCGAAAAATTCACTGTAAAATCAAAATTGGTTTGACCAAACCCTTGTGCATTACTAAAAGCAAGTTCAGATTGTTCGGCAAGGTGTTCGTAAGCGTGGAAATGCGTATAATTAAATACTACTTCAGAGAAAGATCGTCCCGTTTCACGCTGTATTGCAGATGACGGGTAATGACGATAATTCATACTATCGGTAATACGCTTGGTAACGGAGTGAATTAAATCAGCCCAACTACATTCGTTTAGCTCAAAACTCATTGGTATCGAGTTTAAGAACAACCCAATACCTTTATCACCACCTTCATATTCTGGTCGCCCATTGATGACCATAGAAGTAAGCGCTTTTGACTGTCCACTTAACAACGATAATACTTTACTATGCGCAGCCAATAACACCGATTGTGTTGGTACACCTTGATCTTTGGCAAGCTGCAACAGATTGCCTGACAAATCAAAAACAGCGTCTACGGAGTATTCAACTTTGCTTCTAGATTCCTGATTGTGCTTGTTTTTTGGCCTACAAGAAATTTGTTGCATAGGCGCGTCATCAAGCATGAGTTGCCAATACTGTTGAGCGTTAGCGTCCTTTAAAATAGCCGTCTCTTGCGCGACAAAATCTCTGAATACAAATTCCTGTTTGGCTTCCGGTAACGAGCCTCCTGCCAATAATGTTTGATAGTGAATGAACAATTGACTAACAAACATTGAGTCACTCCAACCATCAATAACGGCATGATGAAATTTAAGACCGAACTCTATACTTTGATTAGAACGTTTGTGAACAAAGACTTTAAACAGTGGACCAGACCAGTTGAATGGATTGTTTTTCTCTTCTTCAATCCAGTCAACAATACACTTGTTTTGTGCACTCTCATCTAAATGACTAATATCTTTGAATGTAAAAGGTAACACGACAGATTTGTAGATTTTTTGTAGTGGTCTTTCACCTTCTAATTCAAACCCGGTACGCAATACAGGATGACAAGCGAACATGTAAGACATCGCGGCAAAGAAGCATGATTCATCCCATTGCGTTGTTACTTGGATGCTAAAGATATTGTGATAATCTTCACCACTACTTTGCAATAGAGAATGAAATACCATTCCTATTTGCAATTCAGACATAGGGTAGACGTCATCATAGAGCGCAATATCTTCTGCCAACAAACTGGTTTCACTGTCTGTCAGTTGTGAAAATGGCGCTACTTGCAAGCTAAACGACTGTTCATTGCCTCCGTCATCAATCCTCATTGATAACTCTTCTACCGTCTGATACTTAAAGATATCTTTGATACTGATGGCGTTGTCTTGACCGAGTAATTCGTTCATTTTAGAAACAACTCTGATTGATAAAATAGAGTCGCCACCTAAATTAAAGAAGTTGTCTTTAACACCAATTTTGTCAATGCCCAAAGACTCCTGCCAAATAGCGCACATGTTTTTTTCTGTTTCAGAAGTTGGTGCAATATAGTTGGCTTTATCGATTGTTGTCAGTGTCGGCTCTGGCAGTGCGTTTCGATCAATCTTGCCATTATTCGTTAATGGCATCGCATCAAGAATAACGTAAATAGCCGGTACCATATGTTCAGGCAATTTTCCTTGTAAAAATTGACGCAAATCGGCAACCACTTGGGTTTGCTTTTCATCAGAGTCAGTTAGCCCCTGACCTGCAACATAAGCCACGAGCTGTTTAGTATCAGAAGTACCTTCAATATTATTGTGTCGAACAACTACAACAGATTCCTTTACGTTAGGGAAACACGTCAATTGATGTTCGATTTCGCCAAGTTCAATACGAAACCCACGAATCTTAACTTGATGATCAACTCGCCCAATAAATTCCAACTCTCCTGAAGGAAGCCAACGCACTAAATCACCTGTTCGGTATAAACGCTGTTTAGCACGGCCCGGCAAAGGCATCGATACAAATCGCTCTTCAGTTAATGCTTTTTGGTTCAAGTAACCTCGAGCAACGCCGCGACCACCTATGTATAACTCACCAACAGCGCCCATTGCTGCCAATTGTCCATGTTCATCAAAGACATGAATTTCTACATTTGAAAGAGGGCCACCGATCGAAATCAGAAGTTCATCTTCTTTATAGTTACCGGTTAATTCTGCATACGTTGCAAAAGTCGTCGTTTCTGTTGGGCCGTATACGTGCAATAGATGGTCAGGTTTTCCGTTATCTATGATTTGTTGTACCGCTTCGTAATTAACCTGTTCACCACCAAAGAGTAAGCATCTTAAGTTACCAAACAAACTTGGACGTTCGTATGCCACCTGATTAACGACCGCGGTCGTCAGGAACATAACGGATACCGATTCATTGATAATTTTTTGTTCAAGCGCATCGGGATTCAGCAAGGTGTGTTTGTCTATGTAAGCGACACTGGCGCCATTACATAATGCTGCCCAAATTTCAAAAGTTGCAGCATCAAAAGCAGGAGGCGCTGCGTGAGCAATAACATCTTCTTTAACAATCTCTACATAATGTTGGTCTCGCGCTAAACCTACAACATTGTGATGTTCAACCATTACACCTTTTGGCTGTCCGGTAGATCCTGAGGTATAAATGACATAAGCCAATGCATTTTTACACGAATCACTAAGAAATACTGTTGGATTTTGGTCGCTATATCTAGATCTGAGCCTTTGCCAAATGGGTGCATCTATCGGTAAGACACTTAGCTCTTCAAATGGCATGTCCTCTATTTGTTCTTGTTGACTGATGATCCATTTGAGCTGGCTATCAGCCAAGATGTACGCAACACGATCTTCCGGCAAGCTTGGATCCAGCGGAACATAGGCGGCGCCGGCTTTCAATATAGCCAACATACCAACGACTAAATCAATTGACGGTTCTAAGCAAAGCCCAACTAAATCTCCCTTTTCTACACCCTGTTCTACCAAATAGTTGGCGATTTGATTAGCTTGCTGATTCAAGGATTGATAGGTCAATGATTGCCCATCAAAATGCAATGCTGTTTTGTGACAATTCTGTTCAGCTTGTTGCTCGAATAGCTGATGAATTCCTTTTTGAACCGGGTACTCACGCTGTACATCATTCCAATCTACTAACAATGTTTTGAGCTGATTAGGGGTTAGCACAGGTAATGCGTGAATATTTTGCTGTGGATCCTCAACAATAGCATCTACGAGGTGATGCAAACTGCTGGCTAAAAGTGACATCGTTTGAGGCAAGAATACCGATGTATTACAAGTCCACTCCAACATCAATTGATCTTCAAGCTCTGTTACATGAAGACCCAATTCATAATCAACATTCACTACACTTTCTTTTAATTGATAAGGCTTAAAGGTTAACCCTGTTAACTCTAATTCACCTTGCTCAAAATTTTGCAGTGCAAATACGATTTGATATAAAGCATTGTGATTAAAAGCCCGTCCAGGCTTAAGTTCGTCAACTAGCAACTCAAATGGCACATCCTGATGGCTGAATGCATCCAAAATGTTAAGTTTATTAAGTGTGAGAGCCTCTTCGAAACTAGCGTTTCTCTCAAAGTGAGTTCGTAAAACTAGATTATTGAGAAAAATACCGATTAACGACTCGACTTCATGATGAGCGCGCCCGGATATTGGTGTTCCCATCACAACATCGTAATCTCCGCTGTAGCGGGCGATTAATACTGAAAACGCTGTTTGTAAGAACATAAACAGAGTGACATCATTGTCGTGACACAATGACCTGATTTTATTAGTCAAATCTGCGTTAAAGTGGTTTACGTAGGTAGCACCCTCAAAAGACTGAGCTTCAGGTCTCGCTTTATCTAAAGGAAAGCTGTGAACTGGATTGATGCCATCAAGTTGCTGCTTCCAATAGGATAGTTGCCTTTCTAAGGTGTCACCTTGTAAATAATTTCTTTGCCACTGTGAAAAATCAGCATACTGGATATCAGGTATCGTTAATGGGTTATTTTCACCTTCAGCATATGCTTTATACAAAGTATTGAGTTCATGAGTAAAGATACCCATCGACCATCCGTCAAAAGCAATGTGATGAGTAGTTACCAATAATAAATATTCCTGTTCCGACAAGGTTAACAGCCTTGCGCGCAACATCAGATCTTGTGTTAAATCAAAAGCGTGTTCGTATTCTTCTGCAACTAAATTAGTTACGAATCGTTGTTGCTCACTGCTCGATAATTCTGTCAGCGATTCTTGCTCGAGAGTAAAATCTTTCGCATCTCTTATGACTTGGTATGCAACACCTGCTTTTTCAACAAAATTAGTTCGCAGCACTTCATGTCGTGCAATGATCGTTGACAATGCTTTTTCAAAACTAGCCTGATCTAAGTCTCCTTCAAACGCGAGCACAATCGGCATATTGTAATGCGTACTAGAAGCTAACTTATCTACAAACCACAATCGCTGCTGTGCAAATGACAAACTAAGCTGCTGATCGCGTGTCACTGCGGTTATAGCATTGTGACAAACATCATCAGAGCTAGATATGAGCGCTGCTTGCATTGAGATTGTTTGATTATCAAATATTTGCCTCACTTCAATATTGACAGAAAATGCCTCTCTAATTGCACTGACTAAACGAGTCACTAAGAGAGAATGACCACCTAATTCAAAAAATGATTTATTGGTTGAAACGTTGTCGATAGAAAGCAATGCTGACCATATGCTTGACAGCTTATGCTCGATATCATTAGCTGGTGCGACATAGTCATCAAAAGACTTGTGCTCCGGGCTTGGTAACGCTTTTAAATTTACCTTTCCGTTAATGGTTAACGGCATTGTATCCAGGACAATAAAGTTACTTGGATGCATGTGTTCCGGCATTCGTTCTGATAACCATTTACGAACCGCCTGAACAATAGACTGCTCGCTTTCAGTATGGTTACCAGCGACCAAATATGCGACTAGCTGGCTTTCATTACCAATGTCTTTAACCGTTACAAAAGATTCACATATGAATGAATGAGTATTGATAACACTCATGATTTCACTTGGCTCAATTCTAAAGCCTCTAAGTTTTATCTGATCATCTGCACGTCCAATAAACACAATATCGCCATGTGAATTTACACGTACTAAATCCCCTGTTCGGTAACAGCGTTTATCATGTTCGAAAGGATCAGCTATAAATTTAACGTCACTGAGCTCCGGTCGATTGATATAGCCTCTAGCCACATTCACGCCAGCAACGTAGAGCTCGCCGATAACCCCTTGTGGTACCGGTCGCTGTTCGCTGTCTAGAATATAAAGATTGGTATTACTAATTGCACAGCCAATATTTATTGGCTTATCAAGTGTAATTGGTGCCACACTTGCACAAACAGTTGACTCTGTTGGTCCGTAGGCGTTGAACATCGAGTACTGTAACGCCCATAAATAAGCGAGTTGCTCATCACAAGCTTCACCAGCAACAATTAAGCTTTTTAGGCTAAATGGTGCATGGGCTTGCATATGTGGCAAAAGCGCAGGTGGCAAAGTCGCATGAGTAATTTTAGACTCAACCATAAAGTCTTGTAATAACACAGGAGTCTGTTTTTGCAGGTCGCTACAAATATGCAATTGCGCACCATTAAGCAAAGCCATTACCCACTCCCAAGTTGCTGCATCAAAACTCAATGAAGCAAATTGAAGTACTCGGCTTTCATTGCCGACACCGAATCTAACCTGTTGGTCTTTTGAAAGGTTAACAGCACCTTCGTGCTCTAACATGACGCCTTTTGGCACGCCGGTCGAGCCTGACGTATAAATAATGTATGCTAAATTTGAAGGCGTTACTTTTACGTTAGCTAAATCCGTAACACAGTAATCATGATACAAGGCTACTTCATCTACATTCACTATTTTCTGTGACTCAAATACAGCACGTTTAGCTTGTTCTGTGGTTGTAATGACAAAAGCCGTATTACTGTCATTGAGCATGTGTTGAATACGTGAATCAGGATAGTTAGGGTCTAGAGGTAAATATGCCCCACCCGCTTTTAACGTGGCTAAAATGGCAACCATAGTACCCACTGACCTTTCCAAGCAAATGCCCACCGGTTTCTCAGCTGTAATACCTTGATCTAATAAATATCGAGCTAATTGGTTAGCTTTCTCGTTTAGTTCGCCATATGTCAGAGACTGCTCATCAAAAACAACGGCAATGTGTTCTGGTGATTTCTTTACCTGATTTTCAAATACTTGATGTAAACATAACGACTTATCGTAATCTAATTCTTTACCTCGTCGTTGTAATGCTGCACTCTCAAGATCAATCGCTGACAGCAGAGGAAGGTTTTTTGTTTGCGCACCTGGAGAAGTTACTATTGCACTAATCAAAATTTCAAAACTTTCTGCCATCCTTTCTATCGTGCTTTTCTCAAATAAATCTGTGTTGTATTCCCAACTAGCGGTTAATCCTAGCTCGGTTTCTTGCATGCTCAGGCTGAGATCGTATTTAGCGACACTGTGCTCTTGATCAATTGGCGTAATATTGAGGCCAGGTAGTTGTAATTCTTCCATCTCATTGTTTTGTAAGATGAAAGCTATTTGAAACAATGGGCTATGACTAAAATTACGAACTGGTTGATGCTGTTCCACCAGCATCTCAAATGGTACATGCTGGTTGTCAAATGCCTCGAGGATTGATTGTTTGGACTGCTTTAGAACGTCGACAAACGACAAGTCATCTGAGAAATCTGTTCGTAAAACAAGCGTATTAACAAAAAAGCCTATTAAAGAAGACAACTCTGCCTGCGTTCTATTGGCCACAGGCGTGCCCATCACAACATCTTGTTCATTCGAATACCTTGAAACCAACAACGCAAATGCGGTTTGTAATGTCATGAACAACGTACAATCATTTGCAAGACTCAACTGGTTTAATTGCTCATTGAGTCTTTTATTTATTTGCCGACAATGCACAGCGCCTTCAAAAGTTTGCACCTCCGGTCGTACTTTATCTAAAGGCAAACTGTGTAATTGAGGCAGGTTTTCTAGTCGTTTATTCCAAAACGACATTTGCCGGGATAGCATTTCTGAGCCTTCCCATTCACGCTGCCAACTTGCAAAGTCAGCGTATTGAATAGCTAGTGGGTTCAGTAGGTTTGGGCGACCATCTACATTTGCATTGTACATGGCGCCTAGCTCATGAATAAAGACACCAAGCGACCAGCCATCTGTGGCTATATGATGCATGGTAATTAACAGTGTGTGTTCGTTGTGCCCTACTTTTAATAAACACGCTCTGATCATTAGATCATTTTGTAAATCGAATGGTTTACTTGCTTCAACTGCACAATAGTCTTTTACCAATAAAGGAATTTGATCTTCAGCATATGCACTAAAATCAACTTCAACGAGCTCCAGTCCTGTCACATTATCTAACAACTGTTGGTAAGCTATACCCGATTCGTTTGTTAAATAAACAGTGCGAAGCACCTCATGACGCATCACGATATCGCTGAGTGATTTCTTCAAAGCCGTTATATTTAGTTGTCCTGACAGCTTCAACCCTAACGGCATATTGTATTGGTCACCGGCTCCCTCAAGTTCATTGATAAACCAAAGTCTTTGCTGTGCAAACGACAAGGGCAATTGCGCACCTTCTCTTGAAACAGGTAAAATTTTGGGCACAATGTTTTGCTTTTGGCCTGCTTCTATCAGCTTCACTTGTGATGCAACATCCGCCGCTTCAAACAGTTCGAGTATGGTAACCTTAACGTTGAACTGCTCCATGATTTCTACTTCTAATCTAACCGCAGTAAGTGAGTTACCACCTAGATTAAAAAAGTTATCTTTCAAACCTACTTGTTCTACGTCAAGCAGCCTTTCCCACATCGAGGCAACTTTAATTTCCAGCTCTGTTTCTGGTGCTACATATTCAAATTCATTAAACCAGTTAGGCTCAGGCAACTTATCTAGCGATACTTCGTTGTTTATATCTAGCGGTAAATCAGCCATAAGGTTGTAGCCAACCGGCATCATCGCTTTTTCTAGCCTTCCTTTGAGCCAACGATTAAGGTCATTAGTAAATGCCTGCTCATTATCAATATCTTGCTTGGTGACCAGAAATGCCGCTAGTTTTTCCCCTTGCCACATAACAGCTTTAGCGACAGCGATATCGGCGTGCTGTCGTAATACTTCATCAACCTCATTTAAGTTAAAAGTCAAACCACCTATCGTTACTTGATCAGCGCAATTGCCGATAAACTCTAGAGTTCCATCAACTGATTGACGCACTAACGTGCCCGTTTTAAATAATGTTTGATTGTCATGAGCTACAATCGTATTTTTAATAAAATGAGCTGTTGTTTTAACCTGATTTTGCCAGTAGCCGCTTGAAACACTAGATCCACTAATGTGAAGCTCACCTACAGCACCTTTAGGTGTTGCATAACCATATTCATCTAATATGAAAGTTTGAATACTCTGAATTCCAACACCCATTGTGGGTATATTGTTATCAGCCAATGTTGCCAGCATTGAAATACCACAAGATTCAATTGGACCATTGACCACGATTAGAGATGTTGGTTTATTTTTTTCACTGAGTTTCTCTGTTGTTAATGTACTAAGGTGGCCACTGACGATTACACTGCGAACGTCAGAAAAAGCATCAGGTTCGACATTTATCAATTGCTCAAACACCCATGCTTTAATTAGCAAACAGTCTATTCCGAACTCTTTTATCTGCGCCGGTATTTGACCGATATTTGAATTACACTTGATTAATTTTGCGCCATTGATTAAGGCAGCGAATGTTTCAACGACATTCGCTGCTAAGCATGGGTGGTTAAGTTGAGCAACTACGCTTTGATGATTAATATCAAACAGTTGCTTATCGTCAATAATAGATAGCAAATTGCCATGGCTAATCATTACGCCTTCTTTATTAACGTCACTGTAATCTAGATATAGCTGTTGCTCTATATGATGTTTCAACGAGACACTATCGACGTTTTCTTGAGAGTAACGATTTAAAATTCGTCGTCTAATGTCCGTATCCATCGGAATCAATTTGAGCGTTTCAAATGCTTCTTCCGAGAGCAATTCACTTTGCGTCAGCAACAAAGACAAACCACTGTCAGCTATTATTCTGTCAATGCGGTCTTCGTCCCATTCAGGATCCATTACCAGCCAAGACCCTCCGGCCTTGGATATACCAAGCATAGCGATAACAAATTGTAGAAATGCCTGTTCGTTGTCTTCTAAACAAATACCTACCACACTATTTTGTTTGACACCCTGGTCGATAAGATAATGTGCAACTTCATTAGCCTGCGCGTTTACTTCACTGTACGTAAGCGCTTCATCATTAAACACCAATGCCTGCTTATCGGCATATTGTTGAACAGTGATTTCGAATCGTTGATGCAAACACGAAAGTTTGTTTTTCTCAGCATTACGAGCAGCGAGTTTTTTTTGCAATAACAACCTTTGCTCTGAGCTAAGGTTTGCTAGTTGTTGTTTTAGTTGCGCTTTTTTATTGCTATTTTTGTTGATGTTGTTACTCATCATTAATCTTCCTCATTTGCTAGAACAGAGTCGATATCTGATTCAAGCATCCCCTCTAGTTGTGCAAGTAGTTCTTCCATGGCCAGCTGCTCTTCATTTTCAAAACCATGCTCTTGATTATCTTTGCCTGCTTGCTCTTCATCTAGAGTAAGTGGCAAGGCTCGTATACTGGTGTCAGGATTAGTTAAGATCGCTTTGATCAGCACTTGTAGACTCTCTGAAAAACGCTCTAAGGTTTGCAGCTCAAATACCGCGGTGCTGCAAGACCAAACTAGCTCCAAAGCGTCTTCAAATTCAGTAACATGCAGACCCAATTCATAGTCTGGTGTTAATTGGTTATCCTCATGCTGAAACGGTTTGATGGATAACCCTGATAATTCAAGCGGTGCTTGTTCAAAGCTTTGCACTGCAAGAACAACTTGATACAACTCATTGTGACTAGCACTACGTTGAGGTTTAAGCTCATCAACCAACATATCAAAAGGAATATGTTGATGAGTAAACGCATCCAGCAAGTTCTGTTTGTTGGCCCCCAACAGTTGGTCAAACGCGGGGTTACCTGATAAATCAGTGCGCAAAACGAGAGTATTAACAAAGAAGCCAATTAGCTGAGTTGTTTCCCTCTGTGTTCGACCTGCAATTGGCGTCCCCATTACAATATCCGTTTCATTTGAGTAGCGACATAAGAGCACCGAAAATGCTGTCTGCAAAAACATGAACAAAGTGACATCATGTTGTTGGCAGAAGTCTTTGATTTCGTTGTTAACGTCCTTGTCCAATAAACAACGTAGCTCAACCCCTTCAAATTGTTGTTTTTGAGGTCTGGGTTTATCCAGAGGCAACCTATGAACAGACGGAATGTTGCTCAACTGCTCACGCCAATAATCTAAGTGTTGCGTCAACCTGTCACCCGACAGCCACTCTCTTTGCCATTGGGCGTAATCAGCATATTGAATGGGTAGCGGTGACAGCGGGCTTTCCTGGCCAGTCAAATAAGCTGCGTATAATGCCCCAAGTTCTTGTGTGAAGATTGCTGTCGAGACACCATCAAAAGCAATATGATGGGTTGTCAGTAGCAAAATTCGTTCAAACGTTTCTTTGCTGTCAGTATCGACAAGCGTAAGTACACGTGCTCTAAGTATTAAATCAGTGCTCAAATCAAAAGCTCTTCTGGCTTCAATGGCTGAAAGAGCTGTTACTTGTTCACGACATTGGTGAATACTTTCGCCCTCTATCATTTGAACTTCGAGTTTGAATGCTGATGCAGGATGAATCACTTGGCACGCTTGACCATGATGTTCTTCATAACGAGTACGCAATACTTCGTGACGCTCTATCAAGGCTGTTAACGCTTTTTCAAAACAAACATGATCAAAATGCCCACCCAGCACCATCACATTTTGTAAGTTGTAATGTGTACTTCCTTCCATTTGGTCAACAAACCACATACGCTGCTGAGCATACGATAGCGGCAAGGTGAGCTCTCTAGACACACGTTCAATATTCACTTGTTCTACTTTTTGTGATTGATCTATCAATTTGGCTAATGAGCTAACAGTTTGATTTTCAAAAAGCACTCGCAATTCCAAGTTCGCAAAAAAATGCTCTTCTATGATTGCATTGAGCTTGCCCATCATCAGAGAGTGAGCACCAAGTTCAAAGAAAGAAATGTCTGTGCTCACTTTTTCTAGCGACAGCAGGTCAGCCAATATCTCACAGAGCCTTTGTTCAGTTTCTGTGATTGGTGCCACATAGTCTGTAGACATGAAATCTACTAACGCTGGTATTGGAAGTGTTTTGCGATCAACTTTACCATTCGGTGTCAACGGCATTTCATCAAGCACGACAAAAGCTGAAGGAACCATGTGTTCCGGTAAACAAGATTGCAAACATGTGCGATATTCAACGGACAACGCTGATCGTTCTTGATCCGGTACCTTCGTTTCCGGAACAACGTACGCGATTAGTCTTTTGTTCAGAGATTCGACATCTTCAGGGTCTGTCATAGCAACCACTAGGGCTTCCTTCACAGATTCAAGTGTCGTAAGTTGGTGCTCTATCTCGCCAAGTTCGATACGGAAGCCACGTATTTTCACTTGGTGATCCGTACGACCAACAAAATGAATCGAACCGTCAGAAAGTAAACGAACCAAGTCCCCGGTTCGATACAAGGTTGATGACGAATCACTCTCGAATGGATTGTTTACAAACTTCTCATCTGTAAGGGCGCTGCGGTTTAAGTAGCCACGAGCAATACCTCTACCACCAATATATAACTCGCCAACAGCACCGGTAGGTAAAAGCGTGCCAAATTGACTCATCACATATGTTTGAACGTTAGCTAATGGTCGTCCAATTGTTATTGGTCGAGTTTGCTCATTATAATAACCACTTAGTTCAGCAAACGTAGAAAAAGTAGTCGCTTCAGTAGGGCCATAAACATGTAACAACTTGCTTGGTTTACCATGTTCTATGATCTTTTCAACGGCAGCATAATTAACTTGCTCTCCACCAAACAATAAACAACGCAATTGGCCAAACAAGGAAGGTCGTTGGAAAGCAACTTGGTTTACCAGAGCCGTTGTCACAAACATGATCGTGACCGCTTCTCGCTGTAAAACTGATGCTAACGTATCCAGGTGTAGTAATGATTCCTTATCTATATAGGCTACTTTGGCACCGTTACACAGTGCACCCCATATTTCAAATGTTGCAGCATCAAAGGCTGTACTGGCAGCCTGTGCGACGACATCACCCAACCCAATACTCACGTAATTTTGGTCGCTTACAAGGCCAACAATATTCTGGTGATTAACCATGACACCTTTAGGCTGCCCGGTTGACCCAGATGTGTACATTACATAAGCCAATTGTTGTGCACTGAACCAGCTATTTGTCAGATTGTTAACAGGTAACTGATTTACAGATTCCCATAATGCTTCATCGATGCTTATCACCGAAGCACAATAATCCGACGCCTTTTTTACAGCAGTACAATCTGCCAACATCAAACCAATCGACGCATCTTCGATAATATACGCAACTCGTTCAGTTGGTAATTGCGGATCAATTGGCACGTAAGCGCCTCCGGCTTTCAGGACCGCGAGCATCGTAATTACGGCATCAGTAGAGCGCTCCAGACTCACGCCAACCAATGTACCCTCTTCAACGCCTAGCTGTTGTAAATAGTAAGCGAGTTGATTAGCTTTGGTATTTAATTGTCCATAACGAGTAATTTCACCATTAAAAGACAATGCGATAGCTTCAGGTTCTTTAATCGCCCACTTTTCAAACAGGCTTTGTACACTGTTTAAATGGGGATAATCAATTGCAGTATTGTTCCACTCGTTAACGAGTTGATGGCGTTCTTCTGTGTCAACTACACAGCACAAATGATGTTCGCGAGCGACATTTTCGAGTAAATCCTTAAAGACTTGAACATAATATTTACCCAACCGCTCTATTAAGGCTTCATCGTAACGGTTCATATCAAAATTGATATACAAAGACAAACGATCAGAGTCCATCGATGACCGGGAGAAATTCACAACAAAGTCATAGTTGGTTTGCTCAAAACCCTGTGAATCTAGCACCTGCTCATTAGTATTTCCTTGAATATCATTAAAGGCATGAAAATGCGTATAGTTAAAAATAACCTCAGAAAATGTGCGTCCGGTATCCCGCTGTATGGCGGATGATGGATAGTGACGATGGGCCATGCAATCACTCATATGTGTCGCAATATCTCCAATGAGTTTTTCCCAACTACAATCAGAAACCAAGTCAAAACAAACAGGCATTGAATTCAAGAATAAACCTAGGCCACTGTCTCCACCCTCATATTCAGGACGTCCATTGACAACAACCGACGATAACGCTTTAGAATGACCACTCACACTACTCAGCACTTTGAAATGAGCGCTCAATAACACTGACTGCAACGGTACACCCAAGTCTTTTGCCAATTGATAAAGTCGCTGAGAATATTCTGTAAACCCATCTACATTGTAGAATTTATCAACTCTATCTTGGTGCAAGCTTCCTTTGCTTAAGGTGGGAATTTGTTTGGTTGGTGCTTCTTCTAAGTTTGTTAGCCAATAATTTTTTGAATCACTATTTGCCAGTGCAGCAAGCTCTAGGGCAACAAAATCACGGAAAACATATTCAATTTCGGGAGAAGGTAGTTGCTTACCTGCTAATGCATTTTGATAATGCACAAACAGTTGGCTGATAAACTTAGCATTACTCCACCCATCGTAAACAGCGTGATGGAAGCTTATGCAAAATTCGAAACTATCATCGGTTCTACGGTAGACAAACAACTTAAATAGTGAGCCATGCCAATCAAACTCAGAGACTCTTTCTTGCAGCATCCAATCAGAAACAAATTTATCTTGTTCCTCTTCAGAAAGATGTCGAATGTCACCACAACTTAATGGCAATTCAGTTAACTTGTATACCTTTTGTAATGGTCGTTTACCGTCCAAATAATATCCTGTGCGCAGAACAGGATGTTGCTGCAACATTAAATCAACAGCAGATTCGAATAGCGCCTGATCCCAAGGCATCTTGATGTGGTAACTAAAGATATCGTGATAAACTTCTCCTTTATCCTGCAGTTGAGTATGGAATACCATGCCCTGCTGCAACTCGGACATCGGATAAATGTCATCATATAAAACTAAGTCATCGTCGCTAATTGCTGCACGTTCTTCGTCAGTTAGCAAAGAAAATGGCTCTAATTCTAATCTCGTCTTAGAATTACACGCGTTTTCGGTCATAAACTCCGCTAACGCTTTTGCTGTTTGTAGAGCAAATATTTCTTTTACCCCCAGTTCAGCGTATTCAGTGTGTGCAAGTGATTGATTAACTTTAGCCACCACACGAATTGACATGATGGAATCACCACCTAGCGTAAAGAAATTATCTTCGATGCCGATTTGATTCACACCAAGAATTTGTTCAAACGCCTCACAAATAGCCGACTCTAATTCGTTCGTTGGCGCCACATATGCGACTTTTTGAATAGCTTCTTCTGACGGTGCCGGAAGCGCTTTACGATCGATCTTGCCATTCACTGTTAGCGGCATTACCGACATAACAACAAACACTGCAGGCATCATATAGTCCGGTAACCTATCTTTTAGATAATCACGATAGGTATCTATTAGTTTACGTTCATCACTGGCATCAATCGTTGGTTCGGGATTCACATATGCTACTAAACGCTTAGTATCATCACCTTTACCTTGAAGCAATTGAACAACTGTGTCTTTGACACCAGGACACGTTGACAACTGATGCTCGATTTCACCCAGCTCTATACGGAAGCCTCTTAATTTCACTTGGTGATCAACACGACCGATATACTCAATGTGCCCTTGTGGTAACCAGCGAACCAAATCACCCGTTTTGTACATTCGTGTATCAGTTCTTGATGAGAAAGGATCATCAATAAACTTATCATTTGTAAGTTGTTGCTGATTCAAATAGCCACGTGCTACCGCATCACCACCAATATACAATTGACCAACAGCCCCAACCGGCAGTCTCTTCAGATCTTCTGACAAGACATATACTAGGGTATCTCCAATAGCTCGACCTATTGGCAGTGATTGGTTTGCATCAAAGTCTCGTGCGATAGGAAGGCAACATGCAAACGTCACACACTCAGTAGGTCCATAGCCGTTCACCACCTGAATATTTGAGTTGACGTCGTAAAGTTGCTTGACTGACTTACTTAAAACTACATCACCACCGGTAATAATCGTTGTTAGTGGTGTGTTTGCACATTGTGGGCTATCTACCCACAAATCAAATAATCGAGATGTTAACCACGCTGTATTAACATTGTGCTCAACGATCGTTTGATTGATCAGGACGATATCAATTTTTTCATGTGAATAACAAACCGCTGTACCACCCAGTAGCAATGGCACCCAAATTTCAAATGTTGCAGCGTCAAAGGATATTGGCGCGGCAACCAGAACACGTGGTTTAACGCTAGTATCAATATAATCTTGACTACCATGTGTAAGGCGGACAACATTTTTATGTGTCGCCATAACACCTTTAGGTTGGCCGGTTGAACCCGAGGTATAAATAACATATGCAAGCTGTGACGAAGAATATGTAATGGTTGGATTTATCGATTCATACTTCGCAAGCAACTTAGATCTAATACCTCTATCTAGCGGTAGAATTCTGTAGTCGCTAAAGTCCAACTGACTCATTAAATCACTGTTTGTTAAGACAAGTTCAACTCCTGCATCATCGAGCATATAGTCAATGCGTTCTTCTGGAAGGTTCGGATCCATTGGCAAATAAGCGCCACCAGCTTTGAGGATACCTAACATACCAACAAGCATATCGAGTGATCTATCTAAGCAAATAGCCACTAAAGAATCGGTTACTACTCCGTTCTCCATTAAGAAGTGCGCGACCTGATTTGCCTGAGAATTTAGTGCTTTATAACTTATTTTTTCATTACAATATTCGGCTGCGATATCTTCCGGATTTTGCTCAACTAATTGTTCAAATAGTTGATGAATACAAGTACTACTATCATATCCTCTGACGGTATTATTCCACGCTTCAAACTGCTGTATTTCGCCGTTTGTCAGCATTGGTAAGTTCGCGACCTTTTGATGCCCGCCAAACAACATGCCATCCAATATGGTTTCCATATGCTCAAACAGCTTGTCTATTGTTGCTTCAGAAAAATCCTCTTTTTTGTAATCGATAGAGAATTCTAATCGCTCACTCACCGCCACGCTGAATGACAATTGATAGTTTGTTTGTTCATCGTCGCCAAAGTCCGTAAAACGCAAACCGTGGGCACTATCGTCGTCTTCAACGGCTTCTTCAATTGGGAAATGGTTAAACGCAAACAATGTATTAAACAATGAAGTATTTTTCTCTATCCCGCTTAAATCTTGAATTTCAAGTAATGGTAAATAGCTATAAGACTCTCGCTCTACGCCTTGTTTATGAACCAATTGCAACCACTCTGCTACCTCGATATTTCGATCAAAATCGAGCCTTACAGGTAATGTGTTAATAAACAAACCGGCAATCTGACCTACATCCAATAATGTTGCAGGTCTGCCGGCAGTGGTCTCGCCAAAAACGACTTTATCATCGCCGCTATATCGATGGATTAGATAGCCCCACGCTGCTTGAATAACCGTGTTCAAGGTTGTATGTGTAGATTGAGCTAATGCTTGAAGTGCTGCCGTTTTTTCTTCCGAAAGGAATACCTCTTTATAGCCAGGTCCTTCCTCATTATTGTTGACAATGAGTTGATTAATGCCAATTTCATTAGGAGATTCGAAGTCACCCAAAACCTGATGCCAGTATTGTTGCGCCGCAGGTTTATCTTGCTCCTCTAACCATTGAATATAATTACGATAAGGGATTAATGCAGGTAACGTCGCTTTACCACCTGAAATATTTGCTTCATAACATTGCATGACGTGCTTGAGTACAATCGCTTGTGACCACGCATCCATCACCGCGTGATGGTATGAAAGCAACATTCTCGAGGTCTCATCGTCTAACTTAAATAACGATAACCTCAATAATGGTAAAGCTTGAATATCAAAACTTCTTTGCTTATCCGCTAAACGGTATTTTTCGAACCTTTCGATTTGCGTGTCAGTATCCAAACCTCGTAGATCTTCAACGGTAAAGTCCAGCAGGCCATCCGCAAGCACTAACTGGTGCATTTCTTCACCAACAAAAACAGTACGAAATACATCATAGTGTTGAACAACTTGATGCCATGCTTGTTTAAAGGCTTCTACGTCAAGTGTTCCTGAAACGTTCAAGTACAACTGGGTGACATAGGCTGATTTATCCATCAAACTGTGAAACAGCAAACCTTGTTGCATTGGCGTTGACTGGTAAAGATCCTGTAAGTTGGGATAATCCAGTTGCAATGATTGCAGTGCTGACACCTCAACATTAGCCATTGGGAAATCACTAGGCGTATAACAACCGTCACTGCTTGAACAATGCCCAATGATATTGACTAAGCCTGATTTAACGCCGTCAATGAATGCCATAACGTCGCTACTGCTGTATTGCTTACCGTTGTACGCGACAGTAAAAGTTAGTTGGCCATTTAACACACTGCCAATAATGCTCAATTGATGTTCACGTTGACGTCTTGGGCTGATAATGTTCCCGGCTTCTTCGTCAGCAATACTAAATAAATTGTCGCTTCCGGCAGACTGATCAACTTGTCCGAGATAGTTAAAAATGACAGCAGACTCATTTCCTCGAAACTGCTTAATAATTGCCTCATCGCGAGCCAAATACTTCAGTAGTCCATAACCAATGCCTTTTTTCGGCACCTGACGAATCTGCTCCTTTACTGCAATAATCAGTTGAGCAATATCAGCTGTACTTTCACAATGTAGTGTTAATGGATAAATACTCGTGAACCAGCCTAAGGTATCACTGTGATCAATAGTCGCGTCCATTGCTTCACGACCATGCCCCTCCATATCGATTCTTATCGCCGATTCGCCGGTCCACTGACCTATCCCAAACAATAATGCTGCAAGTAACAAATCATTAATTTCCGTGCGGTATGCCTTATTGCTGTCTGTTAGTAGCGCCGTTGTCTGGTCTGTATCAAGTGTAAAAGAAACATGAGAGGTTGTTGCAACTGTGTTGTCAATTACCTCTTGATTGCCTGGTGCTAGTGGTGCAACCGGAATCGATAATTGCTCGAGCCAGTATTCACATTCTTGTTTGATTTCTTCTGTTTGAGCATATTGTGATAGGAACTCACCCCATTGTTGTAACGAAGAGGTTTTTTCAGACAAAGAGACATGCTCCCCGCTAATTAATTGCGAGTAGCCTTGGTTTAAGTCAGTTAATAGACTCCGCCATGAAATACCATCGACCACTAAATGATGTAGTACTAATAACAAACGTGAGCCAAAATGTTCTGATGAAAACAGCATTGCTCGCATTAACGGCCCGTCTTCTATCGACAAACTTGCTTGTATGCCTTCACCTTTTTCAGCCAATGCCTGTAAAAATTGCTCTTCATTGTTAGCGACCACATGTTCCATGCTGACAGAGGCTTCTATCAAAGCGGTCTCAAGCGGCACATACTGCGCTTGCCAGTTAGCTGGTTCAGTATTTTCAGAGGATTGTGCAAAACGCAAACGCAATGCATCATGACGCTCATAAATTGCTGAAATCAAGGATACCAACTGACCAACATTAAACTCAGCTGGTACGGTTAGCAGCAAAGATTGATTGTAATGGGAACGGTCAATGTTATCGCCATTTTCTAAGAACCAACGTTGCGCCGGCAACAGTACCTGCTGCCCTTCAATTGCCTCTTGAGGTGCAATAACAGTTGACTGCGTACCAATTTGCTTTGCAAGCTCACGAATCGTTTGATGCTCAAATAGTTGACGTGTAGCAAGGCCTATCCCTCTGCGATTACAAGCAGCGATGACCCGTATGGACAAAATCGAGTCTCCACCAATAGAGAAGAAATTATCTGTTACGCCGACTTTTTCTATACCAAGCTCCGACTGCCAAACATCGCACAATAAGCGTTCGTTTTCAGTTTTGGGCTCTTCGTAAAGTGCATAACCTGTCAGTTGAGTTTCCGGATCAGGCAATGCATTTCGGTCAATCTTGCCATTTGGTGTTAGTGGTAATTCCGCCAATTGAACAACCGCCGAAGGAATCATGTACTCAGGCAAAAAGCTCCTTAATTGTCCACGAAGCTCATTATAATCAACCGTATAATTCGCCTTAGCAACGACATAAGCCAGTAGACGTTTAGGTTCCCCCCTTGCAATCACAACAGTTTCTAAAAATTGGCTGTTCTTGAGTATACAGGTTTCAATTTCGCCTAATTCGATTCGGAATCCACGTACCTTAACCTGCTCATCAATTCGACCCAGAAATCTGATACCACCTTCCGGTAACCAGCGTACCAGGTCACCTGTTTTATAGAGTTTACTTGTCGGGGATACCTGCAAATCAAATCCATTTGCAATAAATTTAGTAATCGTTAATTCATCGCGCTGATGATAACCACGTGTAACACCATCGCCGCCAATTAATAGCTCTCCGGCAACGCCTTTTGGTACCAACTGGTTAAACTTATCCACAACAAAAAACGATGTATTTGCAATAGGATTGCCAAGCTCAATATGTTGAGATGTAACTTCAGAAATAGCTGACCACACCGTTGTTTCGGTAGGGCCATACATATTAAACATCTTTCCTTGCAAGTGATTTAACACCAAATCTGCAAGTTCTGTCGTCAAGGCTTCACCACCAACACATAGTTGTTTTAGCTGCCTTAATGCATGCGTACCTCGTTCATCTAAAGCGAGCTCTCGAGCAAATGTAGGCGTGCACTGTAGATGTGTAATACCGTGCTCTTCAATAAAGTCTGGCAATGACCAGTCATTTTCTAGTCGTTTGGCTAACCATTTTTGCTGACCTGCTACTTGTCTTACTTTTTGTTGTAATTCGTACAGCTTAGGTAAGTGTTCAATGGTCATTCGATGGTCGATGCCAAAATCAACAAGACAAGCAATCTCCGTAACCCCTATATCTTGCAATTCTTGTAATTGACGCATACAAACATCAGGTGTTCCCATCAAACCACTTGTCTGAAAATGACGTTCAAACCCCATATCTAACAAGGTATCTAGATCTTTATCTAGATCGAGACCTGCTTGCTCGGCCAATGGTTGCAATAGATTGATGGATTGACGCAAATAGTTTTTAAACGGGCCTTCAACGATTTGTTTTACTTCATCCAAATCATCGCCGATAAATGTGTGTAACATCACAGCTACTTTGCCCTGTTCTACGTCATAGCCAGCTTCAATTCTGGCTTCACGATAAACCTTTATATTATTTGCAAGTGTTTCTTTTCCTTGGTTCAACAAGTGTGTTAATAAATGAGCGCCTGTTAAACCAGCTTGTCTAAATGTTTCGGGATTACCGCCGGCTGTTATCCAAGTTGGTAGTTTGGGTTGTATTGGCTGCGGATGTAAGCACACTTCAACCTCTTGACCTACACCATTAGTGCGGAGCAACGGTTTTCCTTGCCAAAAGTCTTTTAATATTTGTGTATTTTTATGGAGCTTTTCATGGCGCGTGTGATAATCGCCGGGCGCCAGTACAAAGTCATTTGGATGCCAGCCAGAGGCTAAAGATAACTCAACACGTCCATTTGAAATATTGTCTACCATTGACCATTCTTCTGCGACTCTAATAGGGTCGTGTAGTGGTAACACCACACTTCCTGAGCGTAACGCTATGTTTTTTGTTACCGCTGCAACTGCTGCTGCTGCGACAGAAGGATTTGGAAACGGGTCTCCAAAGCTTGAAAAGTGACGTTCGGGAACCCAAATGCCAGCCATGTCGTGTTCGTCGGCAAATTTTGCGCCTTCGAGCAACAGTTTGTATTTCTCACCAGGCTGCTTTGCTTCTTCGGCCGCAAAATAAAACAAACTAAAATCGAGAGAGCGCGTGTTTTCTACCGGTACAGGACGATCCGGTTGAATGACGACCTTCTGACCATTACCTAGTGTCCAAAAGAGCTCTAATACAGAAATATCAAAACTAATACTGGTAACCGCAAGCCAGTGTTCTTGGTTGCCTGATGTGCCAAACTGTTGATTCAGCCCTGTAAAGAAATTAAGCACGTTTTGATGCTCAACCATCACCCCTTTCGGTTTACCTGTCGAACCTGAGGTGTAAATCATATAGGCCAAATCACGAGAAGACAGACCTATTGTTTGTTTGCAGATATTGCTAGAGTCTTGACTTATCCACTGTTCAATATCTTCAACAAATATCTTTTGTGTATTTTGGGCAAATAAGAATTCAGTAAAGTCATTCCGTTGAGTAACAAGCAACTTGGTTTTGGAATCAGCGAGCATATGATTTAATCGTTCTACAGGATAGCTCGGATCCAATGGCACATAAGCACCACCCGATTTGAGAATAGCCAGTAGGCCTACAACCATTTCGATTGAGCGCTCAATACACAGCCCAACCAAGTCGCCTGATTTAACGCCTTGCTCCCTTAAGTAATGAGCCAGTTGATTGGCTCGCTCATTTAGTTGCGCGAAGTTTAAACTTTCACGACCGTAGGTGACTGCCGACAAATTTGGATTATTTAGAGCCTGGTTTTCAATGAGTTCATGAATGCATTGATGTCTATCGTAGTCCACATATGTATCATTCAGCGTGGAGACAAGAAAATCACGCTCTACTTCACCTAGTATTGGTAAAAACTGAATGTTTTGCTCCGGATTAGTCACAATTCCTCGTAATAAAACTTCCATGCTATTCGCAAAGCGTTTGAGCGTCTGTTCACTAAAAACAGCCGTATTACAAGACCAATCAAAAACAACATTACCACCGTCAAAATTGACGTGTAAGCCCAGTTCGAAGTCAGGTGTCAGTTGATTATCTTCACTCTCGTAAGGTCGTGTTGAAACCCCCGTCAGATCAAGCTCACCTTTTTCAAAGTTTTGCAAGGCAAACACTATTTGGAACAGAGGGCTAAAGCTCATGCTTCGTTCAGGTTTAAGTTCCTCAACCAGAATTTCAAATGGAATGTACTGATAGGTGTAGGCGTCTAGAATCCGTTTCTTATTTTTCTCCAACAGTTCACTAAATGTTGGGTTGTCATCCAGATTACTACGCAGCACTAGATTGTTCACAAAGAAACCGATCATTGATTCAAGATCTTTGTGATTACGCCCGGCAGTTGGTGTACCTAGTACAATATCAGTTTCATTTGAATAACGGCCAATTAAAACCGAAAAGGCCGACTGCAACATCATAAACAATGTTACATCTTTTGCTTTACACAGTTTATTTATGGCGTTGTACAATTCGCCATCTAGTGGCTGCTTATGAGTAATTCCCGAAAAAGACTGATGATTAGGTCTTTGATAATCCAAAGGTAAACTATGGACAGGCGGCAGATTCTTTAATTGTTCAGACCAGTAAGTTAACCCTTGATGGAGTGTCTCTCCTTCAAGCCATTTACGCTGCCAGCTCGCGTAGTCAGCGTATTGCAATGATGGTGGTTCTGACAGCAATGTTTGGTTATTGACAAACCCATTGTACAGACGGTTCAGCTCATCGGTAAAAATACCCATTGACCAACCATCAAACGCAATATGATGGATCACCAACAATAATACATGTTCAAGATTACCTTCCTGAGTATTCACTGTTACCAGTTTCGCTCGCAACATAAGATCACGACTCAAATCAAATGCTAGTGAAATTTCAGCTTGCACAAGTTGTTCGAGTTTTTCTTGCTGTTGTTGGTAAGTTAATTCAATCAAAGAAGAACGTGGCAAAGAGAAATCAACATTCTCACGAATGATTTGGCTTGCTTGGCCATTCATTTCCACAAAATTGGTTCTCAACACCTCGTGGCGTTTAACAAGTGTTGCAAGCGCTCTTTCAAGACAGGCAAAATTTAAATCTGCACTGAAAACTAGAGGGCTTGGCATATTGTAATGCGTGCTTCCTTCTAATTTATCAATAAACCAAAGTCGTTGTTGAGCAAATGATAGAGGCAATGATTGTTCACGGGAAACCTTGCCAATACTAATGTGTTCAATAGTACTTGCATTTTCAATCAAAGCACTCATCAAAGCGATTGTACTGTGCTCAAAAATATCTCGTAGCGCAATATTTACTGAGAACGCTTTGTTAATCTCGATCGTCAAGCTCATAGCAAGTAACGAGTTACCACCAATGTCAAAAAATGGTATGTCGATAGAGGGCTTTTCTACCGATAGTAACTCGGACCAAATGACACTAAGCTTTTGCTCAATTTCAGTTTCTGGTGCAACATATTCTAATTCTTTAACATCGTTAAACTCAGGCTCTGGTAAGCGTTTACGATTTACTTTCCCGTTCGAGGTTAGTGTTAATTCATCAATAATTACAAAAGCACTTGGCACCATATACTCAGGCAGTTTTGCCTTTAAGAGTTTACTCAATTGAGCAGCATCGACATCTTGATGATCGTCAGTTAGCACAACATAGGCAGCTAAAAAACTGCTGTTATGATAAGTAACAACACAATCTTTAACGCCTGAGCAAGTATTTAGCTGTTGCTCAATTTCACCTAGCTCTATTCTGAATCCACGAACTTTTACTTGTTGGTCAATTCGTCCAACATATTCGATTTCGCCTGATGGCAACCAACGACCGAGGTCACCAGTCTTGTACATCCTAGCTACATCATCATTGCAAAATGGGTCATCTATAAACTTTTCACTTGTTAAGCACTCTAGGTTCAAATACCCGTGCGAAACGGCATCTCCACCGATAAACAATTCACCCACTGCACCAATTGGCAAAGGGTTTCCTTTTTCAGATAAGATGTAGACAGCAGTATTTGCTATGGCTTTACCAATAGGTAATGACTGATCAGCCTTGATATCACGAGGAATGACATAGCAACAGGCAAAAGTGATACATTCTGTTGGGCCGTAACCATTAACAACAGTAATTTCGGCATGACTATCATAAAGACGTTTAACTGATTTTGCCGATACAACATCTCCACCAGTAATTATCGTACGTAGCGGAGTTTGTGGCGTCTCTTTAGCGTCAACCCAGATGTCAAACAAACCGGCAGTCAACCATGCTAAATTTACCTGGTGCTGCTCAATCGTATTGTTAATAAGATTAACGTCTACTATATCATGCGGATAACAACAAACAGTGCCACCGTTAAGTAGCGGCACCCATATTTCAAACGTTGCGGCGTCAAATGAAATAGGCGCTGCAAGCAACACTCTTAGCGGTTCTTCAATATCAATGTACTCGTGCGCACCGGTTGTTAATCGCACCACATTCTTATGACTTGCCATCACCCCTTTAGGCTGACCGGTCGAGCCCGAGGTATACATAACATAAGCAAGTTGCTCACCAGTTCGCTGCGAAGATTCCGGGTTGTTCAAACTGAAACGAGCCAGTAAACGAGCACGCATATTTGCATTGAGTGGTAGAACCTTAAGATCATCAAAATCCAAATCTGCCATCAGTTCACTTGTCGTCAAGACAAGTTCAACATTCGCATCGTCAAGCATAAAATCAATGCGTTCTTCCGGTAAATTCGGGTCGATTGGTAAATAGGCGCCGCCCGCTTTTAAAATACCCAATAACCCTACGAGCATGTCTAAAGAGCGGTCTGCACAAAGCGCAACAACACTGCCTTGGCCTACATAATTCTCCAAAAGGAAGCCCGCTACTTGATTAGCCTGCTCATTTAGCTCTTGATAAGTTATTGCACTGTCTTCAAAAACAGCCGCAATCTTGTCAGGCTCGATTGCCACTTGCTCCTCGAACAAGTCACAAATCCCAGAATTGCGGTCAAATGTAACGTTAGAATGATTCCAATCTTGAACGATTGATTGCTCTTGCTCAGCACTTAATAAAGGTAACGATTGGATATGAGATTGAGGATTAGCCAAAATACCTCTTAACAGAGTTTGCATAGAGTCGGCAAAACGTCTGAGCGTCTCTGACGTAAACACCGAAGTATTGCATGACCAATAACATTCTATCTCCGACCCTTTTTCTGTTACGTGTAATCCAAGCTCATAATCCACGTTGAGCTGAACATCGTCGCATTCAAAAGGTTCCAGTGTTAGTTCACCTAAATCTAAGGAACCATGCTCAAAGTTTTGCACAGCAAAAACAATTTGGTACAAAGCATTATGAGCAGTGCTTCGCTCAGGTTTAAGGTCATCCACCAACACTTCAAAGGGCATATTTTGATGTTCAAACGCTTTAACAAGTTGCGATTTTTGTCTCGCCATTAGCGTTTTAAACTCAGGGTTGCCGGTTAAGTCAGTTCGAAGCACCAGTGTATTTACAAAGAAACCGATGAGCGACTTGATTTCAGGTTGGGTGCGGCTTGCGACAGGGCTACCAATGACAATATCTTGCTCATTCGAATAGCCGGATAACAAGACCGAAAACACTGTTTGTAAAAAGACAAATAGCGTAACATCGTGGTCTCGACAAAACTGCCTAACTTGCTTACTTAACGCAGCATCTATCAAAGCTGTATGCGCAATGCCATTATAGGTTTGCTGAGACGGTCGAGCCTTATCTAACGGTAAGTTATGGACGGTAGGCAAATCACCCAGATACTCTCGCCAGAAGTTTAACTGCTCATCCAAGGTGTCACCCGACAACCAATCACGCTGCCATTGTGCAAAATCAGCATATTGAATTGCCAATGCAGGTAACTCAGGCTTCTCCTGATGCAAACATGCTTGATAGAGCGTTGCTAATTCTTTTGTAAAGGTTTCAAGTGAGACACCATCAAATGCGATATGGTGAATCGTTAACACCAACAGATTTTCATTGTCCTCTAGGTTGATGACTTGCGCTCGCACCATAATGTCATTACACAGGTCAAATGGTTGAGTCACTTCCTCTTCAATATATTGCTTAACTTCCTGATAGTTATTGGCTGAACTTAACGTAACCTGCCTGAGTTCGAATTCTGGCGCTGCTTGTATAACCTGTCGCGCTTGATTGTCTTTCTCTACATAACATGTTCGCAATATTTCGTGACGCTGCACTAAATGCTGAAGCGCTTTTTCAAAGGCCGTAAAATCAAAATGACCTTTGAGCCGTAATACATTTTGAACATTGTAATGTGTACTACCTTGAAGTTGATCGACCAGCCATAGTCGCTGTTGAGCAAAAGATAATGGCAAATCGAGTTCTCGTGCAACGGGTGCAATTGATAACGAAGGAACATTTGCAGTAGCGACCTTTGAATCGATCAATGTTGCTTGAAGTGCTATGTTCGAGTTTTCAAATAACTCCATGGCAGACACTTCAACTGCAAACTGCGCCATGATTTCCATTTCGAGTAAAACGACACTAAGTGAATTTCCACCTAGCGCAAAAAAGTTGTCGCTAGCACTTACATGATCAACGTTTAGTAACTTAGTCCAAATTTTTATCAGCTTCTGTTGTGTTTGGGATTGTGGCACTTGGCTTTCACAATCTTTCAACCAGGAGATTGATGATGAGTGATTTAGGACGTACCCCTCAGGTATCATTTGCACTTCAGCCCTTGTCACTAGCCACTGGTTGAGCGTCGTCACAAATCCTGATGTATTTTTGATTTCTGCAGTGGTTTCAATATGCGCCACAAGATTGCTGTTATCATCAAGCACAACTTTTGCAACACTAACACCGCTAAAAGACGTGATAATGCTTTCTACTTGTGCGAGGTTGAATTCATAGCCATTTAGGCGTACTTGATCGTCTCGTTTACCGACATATACTAATTCACCATTTGGTAACCAATAGGCCAGCACCCCTGTTTTAGTCGCCGTTGCCAAAGACTGGTCAGTACCGACATGCAATTCACCCACTACCCCTATCGGAGCAAGCAAACCAGACTTTTCTTTTACGAAAATGGTCCCTTTACTATCAACCAGATCCGTTTTGTATTGACTCCATTTAGTCTCAATGATGCTTGCTTGTTTATCATCCATCAAAGGCAGCAAACTAATGGGTTGCTGTGGTGCTTTAAGTATCTCAGTTAGCAGTACTTCAAAGCTGCTTGCCAACCTTTGAGCGGTGACACGGCTAAACAATGTACTGTTAAAGTCCCAGACCAATTGCAACCCATCTTCTATGTCTGTCACATGCAAACCTAAGTCATAGTCAGGACTATGTTGTTTATTTTCAAACTCAATTGGCTTCAACGTTAGTTTTGGTAGATCAAAAATACCGGGTTCGTAGTTTTCAACGGTAAAGACGATTTGATACAAATCATTGTGAGATAAACTGCGTTGAGCGACTAAGTTATCAACGATTGCGTCATACGGTAAGTCTTGGTTGGCATAGGCATCTAAAATGAGCTGCTTGTTTTTTTCTAGTAATGAAACGAAGCTTGGCTCTCCCGCCAAGTTCGTACGAAGTACTAATGTATTGACAAAAAAACCGATGAGTGGGTCAGCATCAGCATGATTACGCCCCGCAATAGGCGTCCCCATAACAATATCATGTTCATCAGAATAACGGCCAAGTAGCACTGCAAAGGCAGTTTGCAACAACATATACAAGGTTACTTTTTGTTGTTGAGCAAAACCTTTTAGTTGTTGGGATAAATCTCTGTTTAAACGACAACAGTATTCGGAGCCTACGAAGACCTGTTTTTGTGGACGTTCATTTTCAAGTAATAAGCGATGAACAGGCGGTAAACCATTTAATTGGTTGTGCCAATAGCTCAATTGTTGTTTATGTATCTCTCCTGATAAAACCTCCCTTTGCCAATTAACGACATCCGCGTATTGAATATCAAGTGGCATAAGTGGATTATCTGCGCCTTTTACAAAAGCACTGTAAAGTTGGCTAAGCTCTCTTGTAAAAATACTTAAACTTGTGCCATCAAACGCTATATGCGGCACGGTTATGACCAATGCATTAAGATCGTGATCACTTTCTACGATGTCTACTCTGATCATTAAATCTTGAGTTAAGTTAAACTGCTGAACTTGTTGTTTATAAGCAATCCTTTCTATCTCAACTATCACTTCATCTCGATTTAGCCCTGTCACTTGGTGGCGACCTAAAGCAAACGCCTTACGATTGAAAGGTTGGATAGTTTGATAAACTTGTCCTTCGCGTTCACTGAACGTAGTTCTGAGCACCTCATGTCTTTCTATGAGCGCGTTTAGCGAATGCTCAAAACAAACACTATCAAAGTCTCCATCGAGCTCATAAACACTCTGTAGGTTATAGTGACTGCCGCCTTCGAGTTTATCGATAAACCATAAGCGCTGCTGCGTAAATGACGCCAGAATAGCCTCATCTCTTGAAACAATAGTGATGTTTGCCTGTTTCTTCGGCGCACTACCATCAATCAACTTTGACAAGTCTACTATCGTATTTGCCTCAAAAACTTCACGTATACTTAGTTCTACAGAAAAGGTTTTGCTAATGGCACTTGCTAGGTGAGCAACTAATAAGGAATGTCCGCCCAATTCAAAAAAGCTAACGTCTGTGCTGACCTTTTCTAGTTTCAATAGTTGACACCAAATCACACTAAGCGCTTTTTCAGTTTCCGTTTTAGGCTCAACGAAATTTCTTGTCACCCATTGGTTCAACGTTGGCTCTGGTAACCGTTTCCGGTCTATCTTACCGGTTGCACTTATCGGCAATTTATCCATGAATACAAACGCAGTTGGCTGCATATATTCAGGCAATTGCCCTTTTAGCCAGTCTGAAAGTGCTTGGTCAAGCTCACTTGTGGATGCTTGTGAATTTTTGGCAACACAATAAGCAAGTAGCTGCCTATCTGCTCCTTTTCCCCTCACTAAGACATAAGATTCGAGGATATATTCGTGATTATTTATGGTTGTCGCTATTTCGCTAGGCTCTATACGGAAACCACGAATTTTCACCTGATCATCGACGCGACCAACAAACAAAATATCGCCATTTTCATTTAAATGTGCGAGATCGCCAGTTTTATACAAAGTTTGATTTGGAAAATCAGGGTGCTCAATAAAAGCCTGTTTGCTGAGTTCAGGCTGATTCAAATAGCCCATCGACACACCGTCACCACCAAGCACTAACTCTCCTGTGACGCCTGTGGGTAATAGATTCATGTTTGAATCTACAACCATAGCAAAAGTGCCATTTATCGCTTTTCCGATTGGATAGTCACCCTCTTCTGATAATGCTTGAACAGGATAATGTGTACTAAACGTTGTATTCTCTGTTGGGCCATAAACATGTACTAAATTTTCTGGTTTACCGGCTTTGAAAATTCTGGCTACAGCACCATTATCCACCATTTCACCGCCAAACAGCACATACTTGAGGGTCGAAAAACCGGCGGGGGCAATCAATGACATTTGATTGAACAATGCAGTTGTCAAAAACAAGATTGAGACACGCTTCTCAGCTAAACATGTGCTTAGCGCATTGACGTCAAGTAGTATTTCCTTCTCGATGAACTCAAGTGAAGCACCATTGAGTAAAGCGCCCCATATTTCAAAAGTGGCAGCATCAAATGCAGCGTTTGATGCTTGGGCAATGATGTCTTGTTGCTCCAATTGAACATAGTCAGCGTGCTTAACCAATCGAATGACGTTTAAGTGGCTACAGACTACGCCTTTGGGTTTACCTGTTGAGCCTGAGGTATAGATAACATAGGCTTGTTGTTCTGCAGGATCTGTTAATTGTAAGTTTAGGTTATTGATATCTTTTTGAGCGAGTGAGTCATCTTGCTGGCTCGAATGTAAGTCAATCACACTACATTGCTGAACCAAAGCCGCGTCTATCGTATTGTTATTTGTTAGAATGACGGACAGTTTTGCATCTTTGATAATGTAACTTATGCGTTCCGTTGGATAGCCTGAATCAATTGGCACATAAGCCGCACCCGCTTTTAGAATGGCTAACATTGAAATAACCATTTGCGGACCGCGATCCATACAAATACCAACAAAACTGCCTACACCGACACCTTCCTCTCGTAAATAATTGGCTAGTTGGTTCGCTTTTTTGTTTAATTCTGCATAAGTTAATGACTCTGTATCTGAGACCATAACAGTTTTATCGGCATATTCATCTAAACACGCTTCAAATAGTGCAGGGATGGTCCGATCGCTTGGGTAGGCTCCTTTGATTTGATGCCATTGCTGTTGAACAGATTTATCTTCATTTGAAATCAAAGAAAGTTGGCTAATAGATTCGATGCCGCTGCAAAGCCCCAAGAGTATTTGTTGCATTGAACTCGCTATTCTCCCGACATGTTGTGCCGAGTATTTACCTTCGTCGTATTTAAAGAGTAATTCGAGTTGCTTTCCTGGCATGACTTGAACTGTCATACCAAAATTACTCTCTTCAACAACACTTAACGTACTTAAGTCGAAAACTGTATTTAGCTCGGAAACAACCTGATCAATTGGGTAGTTTTCAAAGACAACCAATGAATCAAACAAGGCTGTGTCATTACTTAAGGGGGACAACTCTTGAATTTTGTTTAATGAAACATGACCATGTTCTTTTCTGGTGAGGCTCTCTTGATATAACTCTTGAAGCCATGAAACTAAGGGTTTTTCTTCTGAAAAGTCGACACACACAGGAATTGAATTGAGGAACAACCCAACCATTTGTTCTATATCTACGATAGAATCCGGTCGACCCGATACCGTTTCGCCAAACACCACCTGTTGTTCGCCGCTGTAACGATGCAACAAGTAAGCCCAAGCCCCCTGAACAATAGTGCTTAAAGTAGTGCTACTTTGTTTTGCTAACTGTTCTAAGTTTGTAGTAATCGTTTCATCAACAAAAGATTGAACAACATTTGCGCTTTGAGTGATGGCATTGGTATTTGTTTTTTCCGCACCCAAGCGCGTAGCGCCGTCAATATCATTTAGTGTTTCTCGCCAATAGGTGCTCGCCTTATTATTATCAAGTTGTTGTAACCACTTGATATAAGACTCAAATTTGGCCGTTGCCACAAATGGTACTTCTTTCCCTTCATTTATCGCTTCATAAGCCTGAAATACTTCAGCGAAAAGATTTGCTACAGACCAACCGTCTAACAAGGCATGATGGCTACTCCATAAGAAACGGTAGTTGCCTTGAGGTTTACTGATGAGCGCAAAGCGCATCAGTGGCCCGGCATTTATATCGAAACCTTCTTCTTTGTCTTTTGAACAGAAGTCTTCAAATTGACTTTCAAATTCAACATCATCCACTTCCCATTTGAATTCTTGCCAAGAGGATTTTGCTTTGGCTAAAACGAGTTGATCGTATTGTTCGCCTACGAAGACGGTACGTAAAATAGGATAACGAGCTTCCATTAATCGCCAAGTATCTTTGAAAGCAGTAACGTTGAGGCTCGTCGCCAAATCTAAATGAAGCTGCGTTAAATATGAAGACGGTTCAAGTTCACTTTGAAACAACATCCCTTTTTGCATGTCAGTAGACGCATACAAATTTTCCATATCGGGGTATTGTTCTTGCCAATTTTCCAGCTGTGATTGGCTCACCTTAACTAAAGGAAAATCACTTGGTGTATAGCAGGTTTGATTTTTCTTTTTACAATGTGAAATAACGTCAGCAAGGGCATTCTCGAATGCATTGGCAAATTGCTCAATCGACGCTTTATCAAACCGCAGGCAATTATAATCTAATTCAAACGTTAAGATTGAATCACTGATAAGCCCATTAAACTCTAGCTCGTGTTCTCTTTGTGCATGCTCACTTACTGTATCAGTCGCAAGGCCGTCAACCATCTTGAATACATGTTCATCACTAGCTGCTTGTTCAAATTGCCCCAGGTAGTTAAACACTATGTTTGATGGTTGAACTTGTCTTCTCCGTCGGATTTCAGCGTCCTGTAGTAAATCATGCAGTAAACCAAAACCGATACCGCGGTTTGGTATACTGCGTAATCGCTCTTTTACCGTTTTGATTACACAAGCAATGGATTCTTTCTCTCGAATATCGAGATACACAGGGTACAAGCTTGTAAACCAACCCACTGTTTGGCTAACATCGAGCGAACCATTTAATACATCACGACCATGACCTTCCATGTCAAAGCGAAGTGCTGAAGCACCTGTCCAAGCTTGATTAGCCATCACAAGTGCAGAAACAAGTAAGTCATTAATTTCAGTATTATATGCCTTGTGACACTGACTCAATAACGCATTCGTTTGCGTTTTAGTGAATTTAATCTTAAGCTTTTTAACGGTGCCGTATCGATTTTCGACGGTCTTATCGTCAAAGTGCAACAAGGGTACGTCTTGCGAAAATTGCTCAAGCCAAAATGCTCTTTCATTTAACAGTGTGTCGCCTTGCGCATAATTCTGTAAAAACGCGCCCCACTCCTGCAATGAGTGAGTTTTAGCTGCTAATAATACATCTTTGCCGGTAGACAATTGCTGATATGCTAATGTGATATCTTGAACCAATACACGCCATGAAACACCATCAACGATTAGATGATGAAATATCAATAACAATCGACTATTGCCCTCGTCTCCTTCAAAGTAAATTGCACGAAACAAAACACCTTTTTGAAATGAAATACTGCGTTGTGCTTGTTGTGTAATCTCTGATGTTGACGTCCGGAATTCTTTAGCTGATAACCCGGTAAAGTCGTAGTAACTGATTGCCTCTGCAATCATATCAGCTGTTACATCACTATAGTTAGCTGACCAAAGTGAGTTTTCTGAACTCTCTGCAGTTTGCTTAAATACCAACCTCAGTGCGTCATGACGTTGGCAAAGACCATTAACGATTTGGGTTAAAAAAGCGATGTTAAAATCACTAGGGGTTTGCAGCTGTATAGACTGATTAAAATGATTCTTGTCGATAGAATCACTTGCCAACCATTGCTGCATGATTGGCAACAAAATTTGTTCACCTTGACGAGCTTCTTGAGAAACAACCTCTGCAGTCTGATACGTCACCTGCCCGGCTAATTGTTCTACAGTATTAAACTCGAACAGCTGCTTCGCGGTCATTTGCAGACCTACAGCACGTGCACGGGAAACCACTTGTAGTGACATAATAGAATCACCACCAATAACAAAAAAGTTATCTCGCACACCAACACTTTCGATGCCCAAGACATCTTGCCATATACTGCAAAGCGCTTTTTCTATTGGTGATTTAGGCGCAATATGATCACTTAACTGCCTCACGGCCACTGCTTTAGGTAGTGCTTTGCGATCTATTTTCCCGACTGCAGTTAGCGGCATCGACGCTAAGTTTACGAAAGCTTGTGGCACCATATAACTTGGCAATCGTTGATTCAGTTGTTGCTGAACTTGCTCGATTAATTCTTGCTCCCCATCAGTGACCATGTACGCAACTAATTGTTTTGGTTCACTATCAAGTACCACAATACATTCACGAACCCCCTGACAACTCAGGATTGCACTTTCGATTTCGTGTAGTTCAATACGGTAACCACGAAGCTTTATTTGATGATCCGTACGACCAATAAACTCCAAGTTTCCATCAGTTAACCATCGAACCAAATCACCTGTTTTGTAAAGCCTTTGTCCGTCAGCAGCTGTAACAAATTGAGATTGAGTCTTTTCCGGTAAATTAAGATAACCTTGTGCGAGCCTGTCTCCGCCAATATATAACTGCCCTACTTGTCCGACCGCTACAGGTTGGTATTTGTTATCTAAAATATATAACTCAGAATTACGAGCAGGACGCCCAATTGGTACATGCTGATGTTTCCCTGAAAATTCGGCCGTATCATAAACACTTGCTATGATAGTGGCTTCAGTAGGTCCATAGGTGTTGAACAAACGAATATCGCTGTCGATAGTGTTGCGCCACTGTTTCAATGCCTTAAATGACATTGCTTCGCCACCTACGCTAACAATCCTTAAATTGCTATTATTTAGTTTGTCTAAACTATCTTGATCAGCGCATAAACCCTGCCAGTATGCCGTTGCCAATGCAACGACAGTTAAACGTTCATCAATAATCTGATTCACAAAATATTCGTTCGCATCCATGATGTTGTCTGCGCTGAATATAAGGGCTGCTCCTGTCATTAGAGATGCAGACACTTCTTCGATAAAAATATCGAAAGAAATTGAAGAGAACTGAAGGATTCTGTCTGATTGAGTTATTTGGTAGTCGTGCTCAATAACATTGGCATAATTTGCAAATGACTGGTTAGGAACCACCACCCCTTTTGGTTGACCGGTAGAGCCGGACGTATAAATAATGTATGCCGGAGCAGTCTCGCTTACCGGCACGGAAATATTGTCACCGGAGTAATGACTTAGCTTCTCAAGCAAAGTATCTATTTTGATGACGTTTGCACAATCATAAGTGACGTTGCTCATCAAACTAGCTTGGCAAATAACCAGCGATGGCGCACTGTCCTTAAGCATATACTCAATGCGTTCTAACGGATAATTAGGATCAACAGGCACAAAACTCGCACTAATTTTATTAGCTGCCAACAACGCCAATACATTGTGCCAAGAGCGATGTATGCATACGGCAACACGATCTCCTGCGTTTACACCGACCTCCATCATGTAAGCCGCTAATTGATTGGCTAAACTATTTAGCTCTTGATAACTAATTTCGACACCGTCTTGTGACTTGATCGCAAGGTTTTGTGGTAGGTCAGCAACGATTTTTTCAAACTGCCTACACAAAGGTTCGCGCTGAGTTTCAGTTAACCCACCGTTTGAACAAGCCAAGTCCCGGAGTTTAGCTGTTTCTGTTGCCGGCAAGACCTCGATTTGCGCTAACGGTAAATCGCCGTTATCAGCGAGTGAAGCAATTAAATGAGCGAATCTTGCTTTCATTAAGCTGATGTCTTGTGCATCAAAATAGGCAAGGCTATAGTCGAACTGAATTTCTGCAGTATTGTTCGCTTCAGAAGCCCAAACTGTGATGCTAATTGGTGTCGCTTCGTGATTGTGACTTAAATAGACTAACTGGGTTTGATGCCCTTCAACAACCAAGTCATTTTCTAGCTGCAAATAGTTAAAGGCGACATCATAAATTAAGTTTTCGTCCGCTTGTACGTCCAAATCACTTTTGAGTCGGCCTATCGCATAACGCTGGTGTCTATAGTTTTTCTTTTGTTGACTGAATATCATTTTGCAGGTGTCAGCAAAAGACGCACTTTTATCAATGTCGAGTTTCAACAGACTGACACTTGTAAAAACACCAATCATTTCTTTTTGGGCATGGCTCTTTCTGTTATGCGCAGGTACACCAAATACCAATTCGTCGGTGTCGTATAATCGACTAAAGTAATTGGCAGTCAATGCCAAATAAACTTGATTAACACCAACATTATGTGTCTTTGCGAATTGAGCGATCGCTGCGATTTCTTGCGCTGAAAGCTCTAGAATAGCTCTTTCACTGCGAATTTTTTTCGCATTTTCTATTCTGTGAATATGCTGTGGTTGTAACAATTTTTCAGGTAGATTTTCACAATGAGACAGCCAAAATTCTTTGTCTTTTTCAAACTTTTTACTATGCAAATATTGGCCATCTTCTTCTATGACCGTGGACCAACTTTTCGGTGTTTCAATAATAGTATCGTCATCGTTGTAGAGGCCACCCAGTTGTTTAATCCAGTTGGCAAAGCCCCAACCATCCATACATAAATGGTGACCAAAACAAATGTACCGAAATTCATCGTCAGCAATTTTCAACACGGCTGCTCGATACAATTCACAATTTTCTATCTCTAGCGGTGTTTCAAATAACGCCGTTAACCAATCATCTGCATTTTTTTCTGCATCAATTTCTTGAGAAAAGTCATGGAATGGCAAGTCCAACGTTCGTTCATTGCTAATTGTTTGGCGAATGCCTTCGCCGTCAGAAAAGATACGAATACCAAAAGCATCATGACGCATCACCAACTTCTGATGAGCTCTAGTCAATTTATCTACATCAACTGTTCCCAAACGAACATATCCGCCTACGTTATACAAAGGGTTGTTTGGGTAATGTAATTGATCAAAATAAATATCTTGCTGAGTTTGAGAGAGCGGAAAATACTGAACTGCCATTGTGTGAAGCTCCAAAAGAATCCTTTCATTTTTTTGTCGGTGGCATCAATCTGTTTTTGATGAATTCCATTTACTATTCAATTAAAGAAAGTAAGCGTGTGTCATCTTTTTGCCTAAACTACGCGCCTGACTTTCTAAGTTTTTTTGGTGTGACTAACTCGCCTTTTCTGTTATTTTTTTTACATCGGAGATCCGTTTCCCACGCTCCATGACAATCATATGGTCCGCAACATCGAAAAACCTTTCATCGTGACTGACGACGACAACTGCCTTGCCCTTGTGTTTTAGGTTGGCCAAAATTTCGTAGTAGAAAATCTTTTTGAACTCTGGGTCTTGATCGGCGGCCCATTCGTCAAATACATAAATTTGTTTGTCTTCTAAGAAAGAAATGAGCAATGCTAAACGCTTTCTCTGGCCGTCGGACAAATCAAGTGTAGAAAATCGACCATTTTCAAAGTCTACAATATGGTCAAGTTTTAATACTTTTAAGAAATGTTCGACAGTTTCTTTGTCAGCACTCTTTGTCGTACCTAATAAGCGTTCAAACAAATAAAAGTCTGTATAAATAGCGGTCACTTCGTTGCGAAGGCTATTAATCCAATCTCTATCGATTTCGTGGTTATCTAGAAAGATCTGACCCGAGTCGGCTAAATAATGCGAAGAAATAAGCTTCGCCAAGGTAGATTTTCCCGAGCCATTACCACCAACAACGAGGGTTATTTCCCCTTTGTTTATTTCAAAATCGAGAGGTCCAATAGAAAAATTCTTAGTTTCATTGCCTTCTTTAGCAGAATACTGATATGAAATTGCTTTGAAACGCATGGTCTGCCATGTTGGTAACGGTTTCACATCTTGAGAAATATCTTCTAAAGGCATTTCATCAAAGAGCGACTCCGCTTTTTTCAGTGATACATTGGCTGTGTTTATTTCTGGTATTGCCATCATTATTATGCTTATTGGCCCTGTGACATATAAAAGCACCATAATTGACGCAAGAATTTCTCCCTGTCCCACTGAATTAAAATTCAGAAAAACAAACGCCATAAATCCAATGATAAAGAAACTCATCATATCGCCATAGTTCGTTGCACAACGAACAATAGTCACGACAGCTTTGTTTAGAAAGCGATAGTCTTTTTCAACTTTTATTAATGAGTTTTCAAAGTAATCTTCACGTTTTGCATGGCACAATTTGAGCTCTTTCACCCCATATGTATTACCACGTACTCCTTCAAGTAATTCATCAACCTTGTCTCTTGTCTTAACAATAAAATTAATACCGAGCAGAATAGGGATCATGAACGTGACACATCCAAACAAAATAGCGCCGCAAATAAAGGTGAAAATTTCTGAGTTTACGTACCAGAGGTATCCCATCATGCCAAAAATGGTCACCGTACTAATCAGTAGTTCAGGCAGCATCATCGAGCCAGCCACAATTGCTTTAACGTCAGATGTAAAAGAGGCTAATAATCTCGATGAACCAACGTTCTCTAAGTTAGATAAGCGAGATTTTACGATGATATAGTAGTACTTTAATCGCAATTGTGACGCAGTATCGATGGCAACATGTAACAGGGTCAATTGTGACAAGGTTCTGGTTGCTAAAATGATCAAACAAGAGAAAGCGAATAAGGCAGCAAATTTGTAATTTCCTACTTCAAAACCCAAAAAGTATTTTGGCGCTTGCTGCAATGTCTCAAACCCTGTGTTGTCAGTGAAACTATTGAGAACAACAGGAATCAAAAATGCGTATCCTATGCCCGCAAGCGTACCGAAGAGTAACGACATAAAAACTTTAAACGGCGCTGTACCTATTAATATATTAAAAATTTTCATTGTTACTTCTCTGGTTAGTCTCTGTTGACGGAAGCAGAATCAAAGTCTTTTCTATTTCATTGGTACGATTTTCTAATGAGTTGTATTCACCATCTGCAAACGACTCGATAGTGTCATCGTAATTGTCGCTGGCTAGGTTTCCGGATTGTCCTGTTGAATTTTGGTATAAAAACTCATGGCTCTCATTCTTGAACTGAACTAATTGGCGAAAAGTCGAACCAACAGACTGCACATATCCTTTACCTGGTTCAAAAACAAAATCGGACATATTAATACTGTTAGGCGAGCCACCTTGAGATATACGGCGTTCAAAAATTGAATCTAAGCCACGAATCGTGCTAAATGGGCGATGTGCAAACAATACTTGATGAACTTCACCCCATTGCCAATCTGACATATCATCTCCTTGCAGACCAACAAGCTCTTCATACGAAGACTGCATGGCTTGTATAATAATGTCCTGACACGTTTCCTTTTCTCTTGAATTAATTCGGTCACACCAGTCAATAGCGTCACTATCAAGCAGCTTATTTAGCGTCGAAATACTGGTTTGCTCAATAAAAGTACCTTTAAGTGAATTAAACTTTTGGTCACGCCAATAGCTTCGAAACTCGTCACTTAGCAGTGCGTGCTTTAAATGTCGAATCAAGGTATAAAAAATGGTAGGACCAATATTTTCTGCTTTTGTGTCTCCTTGCCAATTGCGCAAAATGTCTAGCATTTGATTAATATGTTCGTCACTCGACTCAATGTCTGTCAGTCGTGGCAATATTTGTGCGACTTCCAGATCAAACATATCAAGTTGCATCAATTTCTGATCCGCTATTGATAGTTTTTCTTCTTGCTTTAACTTCTCTTCTATCAACGCCTTTATCCGTTGTGCTCGATAAGGCCTTGCAAAATCGTTTGAAATAAAATGCTCAACACCAGTGGATACCACAGCATTATTAGCAGAAACCAAGTAGCCTTCACTTGGATTGTAACGTTGAGGCATTTGTGACTGTGGAATAAACCCTTGCCAAGAGTAGGTTAAATCATATCCGGGCACCGGCAAACTGCCATTTCCTTGACCTCTAATCGGTATTTTACCAGCGCCAAGTTGACCGATGTTTTGCTTATGATCAACATAAACGACATTTAAAGCAGGTGTTATTAATAAATCTAGCGCTTGATTAAAGGAAGCCCAATTGTTAGCATAATTCAGGCGGAAAAAAGCTTCATAAGAGGTATCTTTAGATTCGTTGCCTACCCAGCGCAATGAAACAGGTTGTTGAAACACGTTGACAATGTCTGAAACAATGGGGCCCTCTTCTGTTGTTCGTACTTGGATCTCAATCGCTTTTAGTGGCTCTCTTAACATGGATGGAAAATCGGCTTTAACAGCGATCTTTTCGGTATATGTTGTAAAGTCCTTCCATGTATTACCTCGCAAATATTGCTGATTATTGCTTAAGTTTATTTCTTCATAATACAAGTCCATGGTATCGGCCATCATATTGGTGCTGGCCCACGCGATATGCTCGTTTTTACCTAGCATGATAATAGGAAGGCCAACAATACTTGCACCGGAAGCATTTACCTTGTTTCCCTTAATAGAAACCATATACCAGACAGAAGGTAGTTGAATAGCAAGATGAGGATCGGCTGCTAACAAGGCAAAACCATTGTTGGTGTGTTCACCAGAAATAACCCAAGCATTACTGCCTACATTGTTGCCGCCTATTCCCCAATCATTTTCCAGCTGAGCATTGATATCATCTAGTACGCTTAAGCCATCGGCAAACACTTGCGTTAATTCTTTTGTGTCTTGTGTTAATAATTTATCTCTGTTTGGCATTAACGCGTTTGCTTTGTCATCATTAAGCAATGAAGACATGACAAGCCGTTGAATATCTTTTTGAAAATCCCCCGATAATCCTAGCCCAAACATTTTAAACCAAGCAACTGAGTGTATCGGTTGCCAGCGTTGAGGTTCAATATCAAGTAAAGTGAATTCAATAGGAAGTGAATGACTTGCCTCTATCCAACTGTTGATACCTGCCGAATAAGCAACCAACGATGCCTTCGCTTCATCGTTCATCACATTAAATGATTCAACTGCGTTTCGAGCAATGCCCATTGTGCGCATATAAATATCAACATCCAGAGCACTTTTGCCAAAAATCTCACTCAATGTTCCCGTTGCCACTCTGCGTTGTAATTCTAGCTGCCACAATCTGTCCTGTGCATGCAAAAACCCCATGGAAAAATAGGCGTCATAGTCGCTTTCTGCATTGATATACTTAACACCTTGTGGATCTGTACTAATTCTCACACTAGCCTGAACACCTTCAACAGATATTTCTCCCGAACTCTTAGGAACACTATTGTCTAGATGTTGATACCCATGAAAAATAAAAAAACTTGCGGGAATTACAATGAATGTGATGAATAAAATGATCATCGGTGATGATTTATATATTCGCTGAATGAATTCCATACTTAAAAATCTCAACTTAAGGTCTGAATTAGCGTACTAATTTTAGTGTTGCCAGACTTGCCGTACTGATAAAGGAAAATTACACTACAATCTAAGCATGTTCGGAGATATTCTCAATATTGTTATGAATAATAATGACTATCCTTTAAATTAGCAGCCTGATGCTCTCCATTGAGAAGCTTCAAAAGTTAATCGTTACTTAAGTCTGCTTTAAGGCGTTTTTTAAATACTATTTTTGTCTTCTTATTCTGCTTGAGTAATTTAAGCGCGTAATGTCTCAGGCGCACCAGATCCTCCGCGCTATACCACTACAGCGCTGAAAAGTATTTGGGACTGGCTTTTTCATTAATAGCAGCATCAATTATAGAGTGCGACATTATGCCATTATCCAGGGTTTGTAGTGCAACCGCCCTGCATACTGATGAGTATTTTTACTTTATTATAATGGTTTAAACTCCTTATCAAATTGACAAGGAGTTTTATTTCTACACCCACATAACCATGTTATGCCGTAAAAGGCGTACCTTTTAGGTTATGTGTTACTACTCTATTACTTGGTTCTTTGTTTTCACCAGCAACAACAACAACACCATATTTGTTTAACGATATCTTACTACCATATTCGTCAATGTAATCAGAATCAGGGTATATTTTCACTGAGGACGGCACGTAACGCGTAGTAACTGCCATACGTGTTTGATTTTCTGTGATGTTAGGTAAAGAAGAGTGCATCAATGTTGACCAAAAAATGACAAATTGACCTGCATTCATTTCAATAGAAACAGCATCATCTTCGTTTGGCACAAAGTCTTTGTCTTTTTGTAGGTTCCGGTAATCGTAGCCAAAAAAGCCACGTTTTATACCATCTTTTTCCATTGAATTAACAGTTTCCGGTGAGTACTTCATTTCCAAAGATTCGTCGTAAACCATTTCTTCATGTGTACCAGGAATGAATCGTAAGCAGCCATTTTCTTCTGTTACGTCAGTTAATGCTGTCCAAACGGTAACCGCACCACCGAAACCGCTTTCCATCGGCCATACTACTTGTGGTTTACCTGATGCATGTGCAAAGGTGTCAGCTTGATGCCAATCGGTACCTTCATCACCTGGATATTTCGGAAACATCTCGCTGCGCCAACAAATTAAGTCAGGACCTAAGATACTAGAAATTTTGTCAACAATTTCATGACGAACAATATGCTGGGTCAATTCATCAACGTCGAAGTGGCGATCGTAACCAGCAATAAGACTTCTATTGTCTAAATCGTAAACGGCATTTTCTCGATTGAACAATGCGGCACGGATCTTTTTATATTTTGCTAAAATTTCGTTTCTTTCGTATAAATCAAAAGGGCCTGCATAGCCTTTTTCACGGAATGATTTTAACTCTTCAGAAGTTAAAGAAAATTTCTTGGTCATAATTCCCTCTACTTGGATTATGTATCCTATTTAATTATTTGGACTACTATGCTCTCTCAGATGCGTCTAAATATGAAGAAATCCATCCATTTAGGGTCGGATTTTCCATTAATTTGGAGGTAGCCACCTCTAAATTAAGAACTTCTTCTATTTGAATTTGCAAATCAACTACTGTTAGTGATGAAGCACCTATGTCAAAAAAGTCTTGCTCATCGGAAAGGTTTTTAAAGATTGGCTTATTATTAAAGAAACCTCTAATTACTTCACTTATCTTAACTTCACTCATTTTCTCTCCTTACTATCAATTGAGTTAATTTCGATTGAGTTTCTATTTTTTCAAACTTTTTTTATCGATTTTTCCATTTTTTGTGATAGGTAATTCGGAACAGAATTCAATCATTTCAGGAATCATATAATCTGCTATCTTGGTTGTGAGGTATTGCTTGATATCTCTAGCTGTCAAATCACTTTGTTTAGCAATTTTTAAGAACGCGATGAGTAGCTGCTCTCCTGTGTCATGTTGCTCCAATAAAACCACAGCCTCATCGACATGTTCTACTTCAAGCAAACTGTTTTGGATAGCTTCAAGGGACACTCGATAACCTCTAATTTTGACTTGATTATCTTTTCTACCAACAAATTCAATATCACCGTCAACATTTCTTTTTACTAAGTCACCGGTTTTATAAAGTAAGCCGCCAGCAATCGACGAATTTTCAAAAAAGCTATCACTTTTATTATTTAAGTAACCCAAAGAAACCCCTAAACCGGCAACCACTAATTCCCCAACATCACCTTCATCAACTGGTTTTAAGTGGCCATCCAAAATAAATACTTCCGTACCGGTAATCGCTTTGCCAATTGGGACAACAGAATTAGGTCTGTTAGCATGAGTCATACGATGGCAACATGTAAACGTCGTATTTTCAGTAGGTCCATACCCATTGATTACAGTTATTTCTGGATATGTCTCTAGCAATTTGTTGATCATTTTTGGATACAAAACGTCGCCACCGGCCAACACAACATTCACTGTGGACAGTACATTAATATATCGGGTAGCAATTAAATGAAAAAGTGCGGCGGTAAGCCAAAGGATGGTCACCTTGTTATCTTTGATTTCCCGATAGAATAGTTTAGGGTCTAGTATTACACCTGAATAAAGTGCTAATGTCGCCCCTGAACAGAGTGCTCCCCATATTTCAAACGTCGAGGCATCAAAAGAGAGTGGTGCAAACTGAAAAATTGTGTCTGATACTTTAATCTTTATGTAATTAGTATCCTTAACTAATCTAACAACAGCTCGATGTGGTATTTGAACACCTTTAGGTTCTCCTGTAGAGCCCGATGTAAACATGACATAACATCTAGCTTCGTGTTTATTTACGCGAGAAGTGATTACCGCTAATTGGGTCTGTTCTACGTCCGGTATTTGATTGTAATCCTTAAATTCAATAGCCTGTCGATCATCTTCAAGCAAACCGCTACAATCGCCTGTTGATACTATATGTTTAACACTTGCTTCGCTTAAATTTTTTAAGGTGATTGCAAGAGGCGCTCTGTCATCAATGGGAAGATAAGCAGCTCCGCACTTTAAAATAGCGAGCATCGCGATAATGACTTCAAAAGAACGTTTCATCGACAATGCAACAACATCGTCTTGGTTGACACCTGTAGATTTTAAGTAGTTGGCAAATAGGTCTGCTTTTTGATTCAGCTCACCATAAGTCAATTCATGTTCTTTATATTTAACAGCTATGTTTTGAGAGGCTATCTGTGCTTGTATTTCAACTAGCTCATGGACCAATAGTGCTCCGATATTATTATACGACACCTGTTAACTCCATGCTTAAATAATCGTAGAGATAAGCTAATGTTTTAGACCGTTCTCGCAGCAGGCCGTAATGGTCTCCATCTGATTCAATATGTATAAGCGAATCTAAAATCAGACTTTGAATTTTTTCAGTACTTGAAACATTCGTTTGCAAGTCTTTTGTGCCTGTTACTAACAAAGTAGGTGTTGAGACAGCGCGTGCTAACTTTTTATATTCTACGGAACGATAAGACAAGTAGTTGATTGCATAACGATGAAAATAATGAGCTTGTGAAAAAGGAAGATTAACACCGCAAGGAACATCTGGATTTTCTAATTTTAGACGACTAAGAATGAATTGGGCTTTGTCTTCGCTCATGGCTGCAATTGGCAATAAATTACTAATGTCCATTCCATATTGTGTTATGCAGTCAGGGTCATCCAATAAGGTATACTCACCATTAATAAGTATTAAATGGCTAAATGATTGGGGGCTTTGGTTTTCTGTAGCGAGTGCGATACCCGCACCGGAACAATAACCAACGAGTATTGCATTGTTAATATTTTTGTATTTTAGCAGGGAAAGTAAATCTTTCGCATGATTATCTACAGTCAGCTCATCCTGAACTACTTTGCGACTTGGTGGAGCGAGTATTAATCGACATTCATAAGTGATTATATTAAACCGTTTGGCAAAGGTTTCGAAAAATGGCTGTGCAATATCCACCTTCAACCCAAAAGGCAATATCAAGCAAATCCAAGGGCTATCACCGGAACAATATGAAACCAAATAATTAAATGAAATGTTACCTTTCTGAAATACTGAGCGCTTTATCAACTTAAATCCTTTTAAGCAGTGTTTAATTGCAACTATTGCAATGAATTATGGCATAAATGAGATGCTTGGTTTCAAGTAATAACTGAAATCCTTTTATACTGCAAGCAGATCATCTTACATCTCTATAAATAATTTACTTGGTGATTTTCCAGCCCAACTCGCTCTTGATCTACTATTCAAGCGATCGATTACAAATTGAACCTGCTCGACTGTTACCTTATTAAAGTCGGTATCCTTTTGTTAATACTTTCGAATTAGGCAGTTAGTATCTTCATTGATCCCTCTCTCCCAGGATGAGTATGGGTGAGTAAAATAAATATCAGCCTCCAAGCCTTGTACAATCGTTTCATGGCTAGTGAATTCAAGATCATTGGCGAAGATAATTTTTTTGATTTCATCTTTGAAGCTCACCATATGACTAACCGCTGCTTCAGCCAACAAGTCTGATCGCTTACCTATCAATCTAATAATACCAGTAAATAATATCCTGCATTCAACCATGGTCAATAAAATTCTTCCACGTCACTTTCCTCTAACGGTATCACCCTCCCAGTCTCCGACCCGATTCATCCGGTCCACAACAAAGGCCGATCATCTATGCTCATTCTACTTTTGATCTTTCCACGTCGATCATATTTATAGCAGCACCTGCGATAGAGCTTTGATGCAATCCTAAGTTGTTTGTATAGGTCCCCACCATTTTTCTAATCTAAATAAATGAATTGGTAGATCGCCTCATGATTTAACGATCCACTCGTATGTCTTCTTAATTAGCATACAGTCTGCTGAGGGCTTAATTCTTTCTGAGTTAGGATGTCGATTTGTTGCCACTCGCTATTAGTCACTTTCTGTATCTTATGCGCTTGCTGGCGTCTTAGCTCCTCATGCTTATGGCTATACTGGGCGACATCCTCGCAACCCTATATTGAGTCGCAACTCTCGGCTGATCGCCTAAGGGTACCTCTCTAAAAACTTTTCTATTGCTTTCTGAGAGTGTCCAGCTCTTCTTAGACTGTAAATTTGGTACGTTCGTTCTCGCTTAGTTGACACTAGCTCATCAGTGCCTTTCTCTTGGCTGGGAGGGTTGCCGAATCTATCAGCTGAGTCCCTCTTACCAATTACATTTATTATCCGAAACCAAGATTCTTTGATGATCATACATGCATCTAAAACGTTGTCAACAAGTTAATTTTCAGTTAATTTATGAAAATTCAAAATTATCAAAATAATTTATCCGGAGCGCAAGTTGATTAATAGCAAATTATTTATAGTTCCAAAACCAATAAAAAACCCCAAAATTCGTTTGTTCTGTTTTCCCTTTGCTGGAGGTTCAGCAAGCACTTATATTTCTTGGGTGGACAAATTTTATAGTGATATAGAGGTCGTTTTAATACAACCACCAGGAAGAGGGGCTCGAATAGCAGAGAAACCTCATGAGCATATTAGTAGTCTTGTCGATGAGTTAATGAACTATGCACAACATATTACCAATATTCCTTACATTTTATTTGGTCATAGTTTAGGTAGCAGAGTTGCTTACGAACTATCTTGTAAGTTAATGTCTCTTCGAATGCCTTTGCCTGAATACTTTATTGCTTCTGGATCAAGAGCTCCTCACTCAAAAAATAGGAATAAACTTATATACAACCTCCCTAAAGAGTCGTTTATTAGAGAATTAGAAAAATTAAATGGTACCCCTAAAGAAATACTCGCACATAAAGAATTAATGGAGTTGTTCACTCCATTATTGCGAGCAGATTTCAAAATAGCTGATAACTACCAAGCAAAACGAGTTCAAATGCCATTTCCTATATCTGTCTTACATGGAAAAAAAGATACAGATATAGGAAAAAAAGAGCTAGCAGCATGGGGCGAGTTAACCAGTAACCACTTCAAAATAATTCAACTACCAGGAGATCACTTTTTTATTAACGAATATAGCAGTGAGGTTGTTAAACAGGTCTCATTAATCATAGATAAAGTTAAATACTTACAAAAAAATAAATCAGCTTAGAATAAAACGAAAGGAACCTGGATGATACAAAGCCTGTTTTATCAAACAATAACCCAAAGCCGAAAAATGATTTCGTATGTGACACCCAATATTGGGGCAATAGTACTTGCTCAGTTCATATGATTGCATGCGATTTCAATGCTTCGAATTACAAGCCTAAACTGTTTTCAGAATTAAATATCTATTTCTCAAAAAAATCAAAACAGCAGTAGAAAAATGTCAAGCGGAATTTCTAGCAGTACGTTTTGGTGTTCAAAAGTCATTCTATTTTCTGCCCCGACTATAACGGATTGTCGAGCATTTCCATAGGTTAATATAGAGCTCCTGTTTGGCCAAATGGATTCATTGTTTCTATCATACATACATCCTCAAGAGTAATTTGTGTAGTTGCTAGAGAGAAGCAGTATGAGTACATTGGTATTGATTTTGAAGAGGTTATACTAGAAGCTATTTCATAACTTCTTTAATGTAATTAACATGCATGCAATATAGAAAAAGCGCGATAATTGAACGAATATCGTTCCTCTCTAACAACAAAATGGCGGTAATTTACCAGCCACGCAAAAGACCGCTCAACTTTCCAACGGCGAGTATACCTTCTGAGCTTTTTACCATCCTGCCTTGAGTTTTTTTGCTATTTCTCCTATTTGGACAGATAAGGTCGATTCCACGACCCTACAAACTATCTCGAAGTAGATCAGAGTTCGCCGTTTTATCATAAACTAAGCGATGAATCTTTGTATTTTTATACGTAACATCAAATAATGGATGTAATAACTTTAGTTCTGCTGGTGAGGCCGAAGTAATGGTGCCTCCTAGTGGAGTATCTTCGCCATCGTCCACCACCATCCACTTTGAACCCTTGCCCCGCTTAGTTTTCCCGATTTCGAAGCCCCCTTTTTTGGTGGTTCAAAGTTGCCATCAGAAAAGACCTCCTCCCAGTTAAGCAAAGACTGTTGATCCAACAGCTCCAGGAACCTACTCCATACCTGTAACCAAGCTCCTTGCTCTTCCTAAAACTAAAGCCTTCTCCAGTATGTACTCGGTGATGGATAGTGTGAAGGAAGATCTTTCCTTCGCGCTCCAGAACGTATAACCCACAGGATGCCTTCAAAACAGTCTCGATTGTCAATTGATCATTGGTTAATTCTGACTTCAATCGGCTCAGTATTGCTGGATTTTTTGCTATGTAATTGCGTGAAAAAAACCGATTTCAAGTTATGAAACAGCCTCTAGCTACCGGTTCTGAATCACCCATTATGCGGGGCCGCAATGGGCGGTTCCCAATCCGTATTACCCAACGATAGTCTCGAAATGCTTGACGTATCAAATAAAGGCATCCAACATCAAAACCACCGTTTTGCCCTGGTTTTAACACAGGTGCTTTAGGCATTAGAAGTAAGGAGTTTCAAATGAGGACTATTTTATTAATAACCTTTCTTTTTCTTAGTACTTGCGAAGTATCCACTTCAAAGAATTATACTATTCAAGCTGAGGGATGGTAGAATCATGAGGAGAATCTTAAAGCCTACCCTGTCATAGCTAATCTTGTCTGGAATAACAAATTAAATCATCAAATTCAAAAAGAAGTTGTAGAGCTCCAAGATCAAGATTTAAGTAATCTATTAGGTCTTCGCTACAAAATATGTCTTTAAGTTCTGGTGAAAGAGGTGTTTTATTCAATGCATATTTAAATCTTCATTCATTGACAAGATGGGCGATAAAGTAATTGAGATTTGTAGGAAAGAAGTGGAAGCTCAATCAGCAACCACCCGCATAGCGAGTGGTATGATGAAAGCCCCCAGAGGGGCTAGTTATAACCCCGCAAGTTACATCAGATCTTGCCGGCGTTCTTCGACCTCTTGATTCTTGATGTACTCTCTAATCATCTGATCATCAAGCCCCACTGTACTCTCGCAGTAACCCCGAGCCCAAAAGTGTCTTCCTGTGAAATTTCTCTGTACATTCTTGTACTTCTGAAATATCTGGATCGCAGATTTCCCTTTCAGAAACCCAACCGTATTAGAAACACTAAACTTCGTAGGAATCATTAATAGCGTATGAATGTGATCCCTCATTGCGTACCCCTCGATCAACTCAACACCCTTTTGACAACATATATCTCGGAATATTGCTCCAATCTCCCGTCTCAATGTCCCAAATAACACTTTCTTTCGATACTTGGGCACAAATACCACGTGGTACCTGCAATAATGTTTTACGTGAGCTTGGCACTGCCAATCTCGCATATGGCCTCATTCTAGAACTTGCCGGTTCATGGAGGCCATATTTTTACTCTGCACGCCGGAACAGCTGAGCCTTGTCAAGTCTCACCGCCAGAGTCGATGGTTTACCTGTATGTTAATTACTGACTACTTCAATTCTAATAAGTCAAACCATTCAGACACAGCTGTCGCCTCGTCGTTGTTTAGACATTATGATTTGACCAATCACACAATTTATTAAAATCCAAGACTTGAATAAATCTGCAAGACTTACTCTTACCAACATACAGGAGCACTATGGCATGTATGGCGTTGAATGGATTTTATCAGATGTGCGCAGTGCAATTGAAAATTTTGAGAACTATGATGTAGTGAGCGCTGATGAAGTTTTTGGAGCTATTCGACTCTCATTTGAAAACAATCGCTGTCAACTGCGAGATATTCAAGTTATATCTACTCAACAGAACAAACGGTTAGGCACTTTAATTATCTCTAAGGTAATCGAGCTTGCAGGCAAAAACACTAGATTTCATTGATCTACGAGTATTTAAACGTAGTGCAGCATATAGACTTTATGGTCGCCTGGAGTTTGCCATAGAAAGCGAGGATCATAAATTTTATCAAATGATGCTTACAGTCATATAGGTAGTTTCTAGCTACCGACGACTACACCACCCATCGAGTGGGTCCGCATTGGGCGGTTCCCTACCCGCAATAAATCTCTACCCAACAATAGTGTCGAGCAGCTCTTCATTTAAGTTAAGTGCCGTCGCAGAGCGCTACCTCAACTTTATCCAACTGAAAACCTATTGGTAGACTTGCCCTATCTTTTAAATCATGGAGTTAGATTCAGGTTTTCACCCTTTCCAAGGTATTAGTCTTGACATTTGGCTACTATGCCGTCGGCTGACTACTGCTTAATAACCTTGATCAATACTGACCGAGGCGCAGCTGTGTCCCACCACTTTTTCTCTATCTCCGCGATGGTGGCTAGCGGGCTGGGCCTACTTATGAGTCAGCGACCATGCTGACAGCTTCACAGCAGCAAGCTAAATAGACCTCCCCAGATAAGAAGGTGAACTTTCACTACACAACTGCATCATTGACTCTACCTGTTAGATCAACCCGCTTCGGTGCCCTTGGCCACCTCGCCTCCAGGCTAAGCCTTGTATGATGTTTCTGCCCATCGGCTCATAGCTTTACTAGCAGCTTCCTCCCCACAATACCTCACGGTATTACACTTGCCATTCGCTTGTAGTTAGCATTTAATGAAATTCATTAAATGGTGATCTTCCTACAGGGGGCATTCACCCCACTAGTACACGCCCATACTGGGCGTACCAAGTACAAGCACAATTGCTCCACCTCGTTCCGCTGGACGTCGCTGACGCTCCGCCGATGTTGTGGATGCTAGCTGATGAAAGGAGTCAAAAGAGTAATGAATGAGATTTTGAAAGAAGCATATAGCGAGTTCTTAAGTGAGCTTAAAAAGGATCTACCATTTTTCTCGCTATCTGGGGCGCTTGTTGGAATTTTTATGATAATTTATGCCCCCGCTAGAAGAGCAGGAATCGCATCTGAAGAATCTTGGGCTAATGCGCTATTTTCAGACTTCGTTTCTTTTCAGGCCTATGGCTTAATGCTGTTTGGTGTTTTGATTTTAGGCTCTGCTGCGGTTTGTATATCTCGTTTGGAATTTCGATGTAATATATTTCATGATTCAGCGGCACATCTAAAGCTAAGACTGAAGCAGGTAACAAGTTCAATTGTTGCGTTTACGTTGGGCTTATCAATTGTTTCTATTATACATTCTGCTTTCAACTGGTCTGTACATGGTACCGCACTTGCACTATTAATGATTTGCTTCAACTCAATGTTAATAACCGGTCTATTTTCATCGGAGATTGCGCTCTATCTTATCGAGACATCAAAGAAGAAATCTGCACCCTTTCTTGCTCTATTCGCATCGATTTTACCGATTGTTGGGCTATTGCTTTGGGGTGGTTCATGAAGAAGCTGCTAACAATGCACTTCAGGCCGAAAGCCAATTTTGTGCACGCTACGTGTGATCGTTGTGCTCCCATTATTGCGCATAAATCACCCATATTTGTCCTCATCTAAGCACAGTATTAATTACCAAAAGAGAAATTATGCCATATACAAACTTTATTAGAAGTTTGGTAGTTTTTTGTCTAGTTGTAACTGCTTATCTTACTGGTGAGCATAGAGGCCTAAAGCGAGGTATAGAAATCTCAGTAGTCCTTATCCAGTCAGGGTGCTCGGCAGACCAAGCAAAAATGATTACTCTTCTCCTTGGATTTTCAAGGCGCGGAGAGGAAGAAAATGTATCAATGGGGTGAAAAATATATTATTCAAAACATGGACACCTACAATAATATTCAGACCACTCTGAATGTAGAATCTACATCTATAAAAGATACTGAGATTTATGGTCTTCTTAATGTGATGGTTTATTCTTTCCCCTCCAGTACAATTGAAAATTACATAGAAACATATATTGCTGGCGGTAAGAAATCCGATATCACACCAAGCAATTAAATCAGGCAGCGGGCAGTATCTAGTTACCAGCCCTCCTCACCACCTATCGTACGGGTCCGCAGTGGGCGATTCCCTACCCGAATTAAATGTCTACCTAACGATAGTATCGAGGAGCTCTTCTTTTGAGTTGAGTGTCATGGCAGTGAGCTACCACAACTTTATCCGACTGGATAACATATCGGTAGGCTAGCCCTGTCTTTTAACTTATGGAGTTTGGGTTCAGGCCTTCACCCTGTCCAAGCTATTCATCTTGGCATTAGGCTACTATGCCGTCGGCTAACCTCTGTTTGATCACCTTGCTCATCACTGACCTAGGCCCTGCTGTGTCTCACCTCTTTCATCTATCCCCGCGATGATGGCTAGCGGATTAAGCCTACTAATGAGTCAGCGGTCACGCTGACAGCTTCACAGCACAAGCTAAACTGATCTCCCCAGATAAGAACGTGAACTTTCGCTACCTAACTGCATCATTGACTCTACCCGTTAGATCACCCAGCTTCAGTGCCCCTGGCCACCTCACCTCCAGGTTAAGCCTTATAGGATGCTCTGTTCGTCAGCTCATATTTTGCTAGCGGCTTCCTCCCCACAAGACCTCGCGATCTTACAGTTGCCATTCGCTAGTAGTTAGCATTTAATGGAACCCATTAAACGGTGATCTTCCTACAGGGAACTTTCATCCCTATTAGTTCACGCCCATGCTCGCGGCATTAAACATAGAGTATTGATTGAAGAATGAGTAAAGAACAACCAAATAATCCGCTACATGGTATTACTCTTGAGAAAGTTGTTACACGTTTGCAGGAGCATTATGGCTGGGATGGTTTGGCAGATAGGATTAATATCAATTGCTTTAAGAGCGATCCAACAATTAAGTCTTCGCTCAAGTTTTTACGCAAAACCCAGTGGGCGCGAGATAAAGTCGAGAATCTGTATATCTCAACTTTTGAAAATAAATCTCCGTGGGCTAATCGTAAATAATCACTATTTGGTAGCCACATAGATGTCGCTGTGATTAAGCTGGGACAGGCGCATAAATCGGGTAGCCGGTAGTTTCTAGCTACCGGCCCCCACACCACCCATCGTGCCAATCCGCAATGGCCGGTTCCCTATCCGTTGAATCCCTACCCAACGATAGTGTCGAGCAGCTCTTCATCTGAGTAGAGTATCATGGCAGTGCGCTACTTCTGAGCCAGCGGCCACGCTGGCAGCCTCACAGCAGCAAGTTAAACTGATCTACCCAGAGTAAGAACGTGACCTTTCACTGCACAGCTGCACCATTGACTCTACCTATTAGATCACCCGGGTTCGGTGCCCTTGGCCCCTCGCCTCCAGGTTAAGCCTTATAGGATGTTTCTGTTCGCCAGCTCATAGCTTTACTAGCCGCTTCCTCCCCACAAGACCTCACGGTGTTGCAGTTGCCATTCGCTGATAGTTAGCATTTAATGGAACCCATTAATCGGTGATCTTCCTACAGAGGACTTTTACCCCATTAGTCCACACCCATGCTGGGCGTGCCAAATTTAGGCAAGTGAACAAATTTACCAGACACAATAAGTTGTTTTTATGCAGCCTTTTAATACTCAATTTACCTTATCTAGAGATTACCTTGCCGAATGCTATGATCAGTCTCTACCCTATGGGAAAAATGTCAAACCCAGTTATCTTCTTCCTACATTATTATTATCTACTGGTGCGGGATTGCTGTTATTTACTGAGCAACCTAAGATCGCAAGTTACACCTTAATTGCATTAGGCGTACTGGAACTGATTCATATTCGATTTCGACGAGCTTGGTGGTTAGCACGGCAGATGCTTGGGAGAAGTGCCGGTAGTGAAGTGAAATTAACCATAGATAAGGATGGAATCCAGACACAGAATCCTTATACGATAACAGCTCTGTCGTGGGCAGATATCGAGCATATTATTGAAACTGATTTAGGGCTTATTTTGGTGGCTAAATCTGGAGGGCAGCAGTACTTGTCTAAATCGTTATTACCTGCTGAATTAATTAATGAGATAGTTACCAAGATTAGGGGTAAACATTGATTTAAATAAAAATTAAAATCGTGCCTACAATGCAGCTAATACAATACATAACAAGTTGCCCAAACGCGACAACTCTACAGAGGGAGGCTTCTTATTTCTTCTTAGTGTATTTAGCTGGATGGGGCTTGAGCCTGGCAGATTTCAGGCTCTACAATTCTGAAGCAGATCAGCAGCGTAATTTCAATATCGTAATGTCAGGGTGGCTTTTACTTTCTATAGTGGGTGCTGCTTGGTTAAGTAGGCGAAAAAAACTAACAATGCGCTGCAGTCCTCAGCTTACTGCGGGCACCTTTTGCACGGTCGCTGCGCGCCTATTATTTTAGACAATGCACCCGCAGCAAGCTGAGGCTGAGCACGGTATTAATTGTATTTAACCGGGACTTTTATGCACGATTTACTTAGTCAAGATTTTATATTGTCAGAGGCGGCGGTAGTTGAGCCTAGATTGCCAACATAAGTGACACACGTTTACCCACCAAAAATTCCAGTGGGCTCAAGTAATTTAACACCTTCCTGGGGCGAGTATTGATTCGAAACACTGCATCATCAATACGGCTTTTTGGTATCTTGCCTATTTCCACTCCTTTCGGGAAGAAGCGCCTCAAGAGACCATTAGTGTTTTCGTTCAGCCCACGCTCCCAGGAGTGGTAAGGTTTCGCAAAATATATTCTGCATCCTAGCTTCTGCGCAATCGATTGATGACCTGCGAATTCTCCACCATTATCGAAGGTGATGGTTTTGCAGATGGCCTGATATGGCTTCAACATCTGCTTGATCGCCCGGCTCACTGTTTTCTTGCTCTTATTTGGGACTCTGCGAGTGAGCAATAATTTGGAAACTCGTTCAACCAGTGTCACCAGATAGCCATCTTGACCATAAACTGTATCGCCTTCCCAGTGACCTATCTCAGTGTTTTCATCGACAATCGCAGGTCTTTGATCAATATCTATGCGCTCTGGAATAAGCTTTACGCCTGCCTCGGAACCTGCCCGTTTCTGATAAGGTTTGGCTTTCCTTGGCAGACGTGACCTCCAGTTAAGTCGACTGACCCAGCGGTAAATTGTTGAACAACTAACCGTTTTCGTACACCGTTCAAGCCGCATTCGCCCAGCGATTTGTTCAGGACTTGCATTTTTTAGCTGGTGGTCGATTTGTACCTGCATGGCAAAGTCGAGCTTGGTATGTTTAATAGCTCCGTGCCGTCGTTGCAGTGCCTGACGGTGGGCACTCTCGGCACAGTAAGGGCTGTAACGACCAAGCTCACGAGAGATGGTCTTATTGGATCTATTGAGGCGTAGTCCAATGGCTCGGGCTGAATAGTTCTGCCCATTAAGGACCTCAATCTGGTATCGTTCTTTCAAGGTCAGCTGGCTGGTACGGGTTCCCATGAGGTTCCTGGCTTGTTTGTGTGGAAGCTTACTAGCCTACAGCCAGCTGGCCTCCTTCGCTATCGCCAAGTGTGTCGGTTGTTATGGGAATCTAGGGAGCGGTTACGTGAGATGCCAGAGATCAGTCTTGATGAAAATCTTATAAATGCTCATCTTATCTATAGCCCGATCGGCAGGTCATCTTTGGCCAAGATCTACAATGAATATATTGACTTAGCTATTCAAGCTAGCCTTCCTTTACTAATTGCAGCTCCAACATGGAGAGCTAATTATGAACGTGTATTAGCATCTGAATTTCCAGAATGTATCAATCAAGATTCTATTGCATTTATTCGTTCGTTGATTCCTGAAACTAATCATAATGTTAGAGTCGGCGGTCTCATTGGCTGTAAAAATGACTGTTATAGACCTGAGCAATCCCTTTCTATTTCTGAAGCTAAATATTTTCATTCTTGGCAGGTTAATGAGTTTTCAAATACAGATGTTGATTATCTCATGGCCGTTACGCTACCAAGCTTATCAGAAGCACTAGGTCTAGCTATTTTAATGTCAAGGCAATCTAAGCCCTTTATTATTAGCTTTGTACTAGATGATCAAAGTAATTTGTTAGATGGTACTCCTCTTCATATAGCAATCTCTGAAATAGATGAGCTGTTAGAATCAAAAAAACCACTTGGCTACTTTATTAACTGCGTACACCCTAAATATATAAAGTTAGATAAGGTGCCTTGTGGTAGATTACTTGGTGTTCAAGCAAATGCTTCATCGCTATCTCACCAAGAACTAGAGCTCGCAAGTAGTGTACAGGTTGATGATATTCATGAATGGGGTAGTGCAATGATAAGTTTACATTCCAATTATGGGGTTAAAGTTTTAGGTGGTTGTTGTGGCACAGATAAGAGGCACCTAGAATATCTGATAGGAAAGATCTAAATTTGGTAGCCAGTAGTTTCTAGCTACCGACCCCCACACCACCCATCGTGCGGGTCCACAATGGGCGCCTTCCTATCCGTAATGAACCTCTACCCAAGGGTAGTGTTATGGCAGTGCGCTACCTCAACTTTATCGGCCTGGAAACATATCGATAGGCTAGCTTTGCCTTTTAACTCATGGCTTTAGGTTCAGGCCTTCACCATGTCCAAGGTATTCATCTTGGCATTAGGCTACTATGCCGTCGGCTGACTTCTGTTTAGTCACCTTGGTCATTTCTGACCGAGGCGCTGTTATGTCCCACCACTTTTATCTATCCCCGCGATGATGGCTAGCGGGCTGGGCCATTTATGAATCAACGGCCACGCTGACAGCTTCACAGCAACAAGCTGAACAGACCTCCCCAGGTAAGAGTGTGAACTTTCACTACACAAGTGCATCATTGACTCTACCCGTTAGATGACATGGCTTCGGTGTCCTTGGCCACCTCGCCTCCAGGCTAAGCCTTATAGGATGTTTCTGTTCGTCAGCTCGTATTTGCTAACGGCTTCCTCCCCACAAGACCTCACGGTGTTGCAGTTGCCATTCGCCAATAGTTAGCATTTAATGGAACCAATTAAATGGTGATCCTCCCACTGGGGCCTTTCACCTCATTAGTTCACGCCCATGCTGGGCATACCAAGCATCTGCAATCTAACCTCCGACCACTGTCACCTTTTTTGCCAAAACTTTGGCAAAAAAGGTGGCAGCAGCCTCAGGCAGTTGAGGCGGACGTTAGGTGCGTAATATCGACGACCTCTTTGAGACATGATAATGAAGAAACTCAAAAACGAAAAAGAGTTAGTGAAAAAGGCTATAGCACTTGGTACTGCGTATGGCACCAAGCGAGGAGTTGTCGAATTCGAAGCTACCGATTCAGCTCACGAGAAGCTCGAATATATTTATCGTCTTTTAGTGCACGATAAAGTTATTCAACCGCTTCAAGAAGACAAAATATCACAGAAGGCTATCATGCATAGGTTGGCAATTTGGGCCTCAAAGCAATGAGGCTCTAATAGGGTTTTCAACTGAATCAGGTAGCCGGTAGTTTCTACTCATAGTAGCGGCTGTTATGACTCAGGAGTATCAATGAAGCAAACCATTCTACTTATTTTTCAGTAATGCTGATAGGATGCACCGCAACTGGGCCAGCGTTTGATCAGGTTGACGAGCCGAAAAATGAAAAGGCCATAGCCTATATTTTCCGCCAAGCATCATTTTACGGATCTGGAAGTTCCCCTGATTTGGTTATCGACCAAAAAGAAATTAGCTGCCTCAAGAATGGAGGGGTCTTTGAGTTAGAATTGGAGCCCGGTATGCATACCGCTCTTTTCGATAAAGGGGCTTGGGAGCTGGACAAAGACCTTCGCATAAATATTTCAAGTGAAGCCGGCGAATTGTATTTTTCCGAATATGGTCAGGTTATGACCGCAATGTTTGCAACGACAGGGTTTGCTTCAGTCTCAGGAAGAAAGGACTTTTATCGTAAGACCAGGGAGCATTCGGTAGCCATACTAAAAGGGCTTAAAAAGTCATAACCATGGGTTAACAGCCGTTAGCGCTTGTATTCTTACGTTTTCACCAATAACAAAAACTAAACCATGTCCCGCTTTGTTTATAGCTTAGGTAAACATCGTTAACACAATAAACCGATAAATCGTCAGCCTTAGAAGAGGAGGAAACAGTCAGTCTGACGCAAAAAAGTATGAAGTGGCTTAAGGTAAGCCACTTCAATCACAAACGGCTAATATCCGCTAAAGGGGCAGCGGCATAGGTTTTTCATTAACCTTAAACTCGCTGTCCTTCAGGCTGATATTGGAGCTGTAGCCGTCATTGGTTGATACCAACAAACCTTGTTGCTCAAGAGACTCTAATATGGTCGGTACTTGTTGAGCAGCTACTTGCTCCAGCTGCTCTTCACTCATGCCTTGGGTTTGCGGGTTATTTTTCAATTGAACTTTCATCACTTGTACGGCCATAAATTCAATCAAGGCTTTATCTCCACTTAGCTTGCCGTCAACTAAGGCATGTGACAGCCAGAAAGCCGGATCTAGTGATTGCTCCGGTAACGCGCTAATGCCAACTAAGCTAGTATGAAGGTTACTGTTAAAGCTGCCTTGCGGGAAAGTACCTCGTAAGCTGGTAATATTCACTTGAGGCTCGCCAGCCACTAAAGATAACAGGTTAGCGCTCATAAACTCCATGGCCTTAGCTCCTGCGTCTTCAGCAGGTAGCGTATTGAGTGAGTTGGCAAAATCCTGATAAGACTTCAAAAATTCTTGGCTGATATTGGCGACCTCAATCTCAAGGGCCAGATCTTCACCATGGAATTCAGCTATGTCGATCTTTTTAGAGCCGTAGGCAACCTGCATATTTCCCTGTTGTTTTTCTTGGTTGAATTCAGTACTGGCCTTCACATATAGGTCAGCAATGTCAATATTTTCGTTTTGTTCTCTATCATTTAACCTGATGGCACCAAAGTTAATTGTTGTATCAGAATCATAAAAAGCACTTTCAAAGATTGCCTTAAGGGAGGAAGGCATGGTCATATCCATAGTCAACCTCTCAACCTTGACATCCCTTAACTCAGAAGTGACGGTAAGGCTATCGGCACCCCCTTGGTAAGTTAGTTGCCCATCCTGATATTGCCCTTTACCCTGAAAACCGCTGAAAGTTAATTGAGCTTTATGATCTTCAATATCAGTAGTAAATGGCGTAATGCTGTCGTTATAGTAATAACCACCTAGAGCATTCATATCGCCATGAAGCTGGTAAAAAGGAGTTTGCTCAGCCCACACCAAATGTTCACGTAATTGATCACCGGCAACTTCTAGCGTCCAGCCAAGCCATCCGAAACCGGCATGTTCACCGAAGCGAAAGGGGCCGTGGGAAGCACTGAAATCTACTTCTACAGAAAAAGGTTCAAGTTCAGGGGTATCTGATACATCCGAGAAAGCATTGAGATCCATGCTTACCAAAAAGGTGGTCTGGGTTGAAAACCAGGATGAATCCATGCTTTTTACTTCAACCGTGTATGCCGAATTTTCATTCGCGGCAGTGATTATTTCATCAATGGATGACTCAAGTTGAATACCGGTAATTTTCGGTGCAACAACACCAGTAAGCACTGCTGCTGAAAGCAACACACTTAATAATTTCTTCATTAAGATAAATCCAAACTACAAATGGGCTGAGAAGTAAGTCTAGTATTATCTCATATTTGCAGGCAACTGTAAGTCAAAATATAAATATTTTGTTCTTTCTTGATGCAAACTACAAACGAGCGTACCTATAACAACAATAGGTAAAGCGGACTCAATAAAACTTATCACATATAGTCCACAATGTTGGAGGCGGGAAGCCTTCCTCGTCGAAAATGAGAATGCTGTGCTTAATTGTAATTGGTACAAATTTTTATGTTCTATAAAGGATCGTGTAAATGTAACCGATGGCGAGTTGAGTTTCAGTTTGCTGAGCCACTCGAAATTATAAATCCTTGTATTTGCGACTGTAATTATTGCCTTCATTCAGCTTTGAAGTGCATCATTTACTCTACCCGTTAGATCTTCCGGCTTCAGTGTCCTTGCCTACCTCGCCTACAGCTAAGCCCTATACGATGTTTCTGTTCGTCAGCTCGAAGTTTTCCTCCCCACAAGACCTTGCGGTATTACAGTTGCCATTCGTTAGTAGTTAGCATTTAATGGAACCCATTAAATAGTGATCTACCTACAGGGGACTTTTATCCCATTAGCCCATGCCCATGCCCATGCCCATGCCCATGCTGAGCGTATTAAATTTAGGCAAGCGGACAAATTACTACGCCTTCGGCTCCGCAATTTGCCTTTGCTAAAGGCGTTTTGTGAGTTTGAGCTTAGTCTCGTAAAACGAAAACATATATATGTTTAGATTGTTACCAATATTTGGATTATTAGTTTCCTATCAGTCTTGGGCGTGTACATGTGCCCCCATAAGCGTGAATGAAGCTAAGGAATCCGCAGATGTGGTTTTTGCAGGCATAGTGGATAACTTCACGCTTGTGGACTCTAAAGAGGAATGGGAACCTAGAATTCTATTGGAATTCGATGTTGCTAGGGTATGGAAAGGTAATATTAGTAGTAAGTTTACCATGCATACTAATGTAGAGGGTTCTAGCTGTGGAGGCTTCTTCCGTGAATTTTTAAAGCCTGGGACCAACCTAATAGTTTACGGTTTCGGAAGAAAAGCAGAAAACTGGAATAACAAGCAAATAGATGGAGCTCCAAATGCCGCCTCCCTTAGTATTATTGGAGATAGAAAAACAATTAAGAATCACAAGTCGATTGATGAATTGACCGATGACGAAATCGTATATACAACCAATATCTGCGCTCGAACCGGATTAGTTTTATACGCTGTAAATGATTTCAAAGAGCTAGGTAAATTCAAAGAATATCGAAAACTAGATGTGAAGCCAGATCCTATTGCTTTAGATGCTATTACATGGAAACAAAATAGTCTGCCCGACGGATGTGGCGAGCTTGGTAATGCTCGTCGCTGGGAAGCTATTAACAGGCCGCCAATGAATTCTATAGAGCTAATTTCTCTTCTAGAAGATGGCTCGATGTACAAGAGTATACCCAAACCTCGAATTACGAGGTACAAGGATTTTTGGGTCTCTGACAAAAATGGAAATTATGGACTTTGTAGAAGATCAGTAGACCCAGAGATAGTATGTGGGCAGGCAACAATAGAGTATTCATTAGTGTCTTCTGATAATGAAAGTAATCAGAAACAGTGGAAGGTCACATATGGTGGCGTACAAACTTATTGCAAATTACGTGAGTAATTCATATAAATCGGGTAGCCGGTAGTTTCTAGCTGCCGGCCCCCACACCACCCATCATGGGACTCCGCAATGGGCGGTTCCCTATCCGTAATGAATCTCTACCCAACAACAGTATCGTGCAGCTCTTCATTTGATCTGAGTGTCATGGCAGTGCGCTACCTCAACTTTATCCGACTGGAAACCTATCCGTAGGCTAGCCCTGTCTTTAAACTCGTGGAGTTTAGGTTCAGGCCTTCACCATGTCCAAGGTATTAATCTTTGCATTAGGCTACTATGCCGTCGGCTGACTTCTGCTTAATCACCTTAGTCATTACTGACCGAGGCGCTGCTGTGTTCCACCACTTTTTCTCTACCCCCGCGATGATGACTAGCGGGTTGAGCCTACTTATGAGTCAGCGGCCACACTGACAACTTCACAACAGCAAGTTAAACAGATCTCCCCAGGTAAGAGTGTGAACCTTCACTACACAGCTGCATCATTGACTCTACCCATTAGATCACCCGGCTTCCGTGTCCTTGCCCATCTCGCCTCCAGGCGAAGCCTTATAGGATGTTTCGGTCCGTCAGCCCATAGCTTAACTAGCCGCTTCATCCCCACAAGACCTCACGGTGTTACAGTTGCCATTCGCTAGTAGTTAGCATTTAATGGCACCCATTAAATGGTGATCTTCCTGCAGGGAGCTTTCACCCCATCAGTTCACGCCCATGCTCGCGGCATTAAACATAGAGTATTGATTGAAGAATGAGCAAAGAACAACCAAATAATCCGCTACATGGTATTGCTCTTGAGAAGGTTGTTGCACGTTTGCAGGAGCATTATGGCTGGGATGGTTTGGCTGATAGGATTAATATCAATTGTTTTAAGAGTGACCCATCAATTAAGTCTTCGCTCAAATTTTTACGCAAAACCCAGTGGGCTCGAGATAAAGTCGAGAATCTGTATATCTCAACTTTTGAAAATAAATCTCCGTGGGCTAATCGTAAATAAGCACTATTTGATAACTACATAGATGTCGCTGTGATTAGGCAGAGACAGGCGCATAAATCGGGTAGCCGGTAGTTTCTAGCTACCGGCCCCCACACCGCCCATTGTGTGGGTCCGCAATGAGCGGTTCCCTATCCGTAATGAATTTCTACCTAACGAAAGTGTCGAGTAGCTCTTCATTTGAGTAGAGTATCATGTCAGTGCACTACTCCTGAGTCAGCGGCCACGTTGACAGCTTCACAGCAGCAAGCTAAACCGATCTCCCCAGATAAGAATGTGACCTTTCACTGCACAGCTACACCATTGACTCTACCCTTAGACCTCCCCGTTTCGGTGCCCCTCCAGGCTAAGCCTTATAGGATGTTTCTGTTCGTCAGCTCGTAGTCTTGCTAGCGGCTTCCTCCTCACAAGACCTCACGGTGTTGCAGTTGCCATTCGCTGGTAGTTAGCATTTAATGACGCCCATTAAACGGTGATCTTCCTACAGGGGGCTTTCACCCCATTAGTTCACGTCCATACTAGGCGTACCAAGTTACTCAAGTACACTCCGTTCCGCTTCCGCGGGACAGCCTACACTGAGTTTCAGCAGCCTATTAGCAAGGGTTTAGAGTACACAAGGATAAGTATGATTACTCGGAATACAATAAAATTCAAAGTAACTGAATTACCGATTTCTGATGTTGTTACAAAATTTGGCGGTCAGCCCAATTGGCTTGAGGAAGCTCAATGGCCAATAAGCTCTGAAATGGATTCTCCCATGCGCTTTATTTGTCAGATCAAACTTACAAATGATCTATTCCCAGGTTGTGAGGGAAAAGTAGCCTATATCTTCATGACAGATGATGATGAGTACGTTGATGGAACATGGGAGCCAGATGGTGGCGAGAATGCAGTAATTATTCAACCGGGTGGTAAGCCTCAAATTAAGGTACGAAATATCACCACTGGACCAACTTTACAGGACTTTGTTGAGGTAAAGGGGAAAACTGGTCTTTACCCAATAGACATCGAATTAGCTGTTGATCTTTCAGCCTCAAAAGACCCAGAGTTCATTCCAGAAGCAGAACGCTTTGAACTAGCTGACGATGACTATGAAAAATACTGTAATAAGCTGGGAGGAAATAAAATTGGTGGGACACCTAGCTTTCTACAAGGTGACGAATTTCCCGGAAATACGGATGATTGGTCACTTCTTATGCAGCTAGATTCCTGTGAAGTTCCATTTAGTATCAATTTTGGAGACTCCGGTGTTTCATACGCATTCATAAATAAAGAGGGAACGATCGGTAAGTTCCTCTGGCAATGTTGTTGAGTAGCTCAAAATCGTGTAGCCGGCAATTTATAGTTACCGGCTACTACACCAGTCATCGCGGGGTACGTAATCAGCGGTTCCCTACCCATGCACTTAACGATAGTCTCGAACCGGTTAGGCCTATACATGAGTCTGTTACCGTCCTGACAGCTTCACTGTAGTAAATTAAACAGACTTCCCCAGTTAAAAGCATGAACTTTCACTACACAATTGCATCTTTGACTCTACCCGTTAGATCACCCGGCTTCGGTGTCCTTGGCTGTTGCAGTCGTCATTCGCCAGTAGTTAGCATTTAATGGAACCCATTAAATGGTGATCTTCCTACAGGGGACTTTCACCCCGATTAGTCCATGCCCGTCTTAGGCGTATCAAGTAAAGGCACCCAACGTCAAAACTGCCGCTTCGCTCCGGTTTTGCCACAGGTGCTTTAGGCATTAGAAGTAAGGAATTTCAAATGAGGACTATTTTATTAATAACCATTCTTTTTATTGGTGCTTGCGAAGTATCCACTTCAAAGAATTATAATATTCAAGTTGAAGGAGGCCAGAATCATGAGGAGAATCTCAAGGCAGCCCCTGTCATAGCTAATCTTGTTTGGAATGGCAATTTACATCATCAAATTCAAAAAGAAGTTGTAGAGCTCCAGGGTCAAGATTTAAGTAATCTTTTAGGTCTTCGCTACCAAAATATGTCTTTTAGTTCTGGTGAAAAAGGTGTTTTTATTCAATGCATATTTAAATCTTCATTCAATGACGAGGTGGGCGATAAAGTAATTGAGATTTGTAGGAAAGAAGTGGAAGCTCAAATTACTGACTACTTCACTACTAATAAGTCAAATCAACCAGACACAGCTGTCGCGTCATCCGGTGTTTGAGACGTTATAATTTTACCAATGACACAATTTATTAAAACCCAAGACTTGGATAAATCTGCAAAACTTACTCTTGCCAACATGCAGGAGTACTATGACATGTATGGCGTTGACTGGACTTTATCAGATGTACGCAGTGCAATTGAAAATCTTGAAAACTATGATGTAGTGAACGCTGATGGAGTTTTTGGTGTTGTTCGACTCTCATTCGAAAACAATCGCTGTCAACTGCGAGATATTCAAGTTGTATCTACTCAACAGAACAAAGGGTTAGGCGCTTTAATTATTTCTAAGGTAATCGAGCTTGCAAGGCAAAAACAACTAGGGTTCATTGATCTACGAGTATTTAAACGTAGTCCAGCATATAGACTTTATGGTCGCCTAGGGTTTGTCATAGAAAGCGAAGATGATAGATTTTATCAAATGACGCTTACAGTCATATAAATCGGATAGTCGGTAGTTTCTAGCTATCGGCCCCCAAACCACCCATCGAAGATGGTCTGCAATTATGCGCTTAACGCACCCGCTAATGCCCTATATCACCGAGGCAATCTTGCAGCGCGCAAAAACTCCAGCTGGCCCAGAGGGCGAAACCATCATGCTGCATTACTACCCAGTACCCAGTACCCAGCACCCAGCACCCAGCACCCAGCACCCAGCGTCGACAATATCGATGAAGAAGCGGAGGCAGCTATCACCTGGCAGGAAGCCGGTGAATCAGTAACCTTTAAGTTGGTCAGATTTGGTTGCTAATAATAAGGGGGATCTACCCCCTTATTAATTATTATTTCACTACTTTCCCCCGACTCCCTTCCAAATATCGTCTCTTCACTCATTAATTTGTCTATTGATCCTTTTAAACATTTCCATTTACGGAAAAAATGTGAAGCCTTTCATCCACTGTCGTTAATTCTTACAGAATGCCAACTAATAAAAACTAAAAGCGTAAGAAGTAAACGTTCCTTAGTGGCACTGGCGCAATCTACAGCTAGGCCTTATAAACAGTGAACGGCCAGACAAGGATTTTGGGTTTAAATAACGTCCATTGAAACAGATGCCAAATCAAGAATAAAAGCCCATTGTCAAATTCGCTTTCATCAACAAAGAAAGCGCCCATCTTGATCCAGTGTTTTCGCGGCGGTACTAATAATCAATACGGGCGGGGCCCAATAGAAAAACGGGGAGAAAGAAGTTGAACTATCCAGAGCAGCTTAACCCGGAAGTATGGCCACTGGTCGTTTATTGCCTCGCCGTACTCGCATTAATCGTACTTATGCTCAGTCTCTCCTATTTTCTTGGGCAAAAGAGAAGAGACCCCGCAACCGATGAACCCTTTGAGTCAGGCATTATTTCCCAGGGCAGCGCTCGGTTGCGAATATCGGTTGCCTACTATCTGGTTGCCATTTTATTCATCGTGTTCGACCTGGAAGCGGTTTATCTCTTTAGCTGGTCAGTTGCCTTCTATGAAACCGGATTACTCGGCTTTATCGAAGCCACCATATTTATCGTCATCCTACTGGTGGGATTGATCTACCTATGGCGCCTTGGTGCCCTGGAGTGGGGAGGAGAGCAGAAAAGCCTGATCAATCGCAAAAACCATCAATAAAGAAAAGCTGGAAAGACCATGCGCTGGAAGTTGAGTAAAGCCGACGATGTCATTGCCTCCGACTCACGTAAGACAGATAGCGTAGAGATGGAGGAAGACCTGCAAAAGAATGTCCTACTCGCCAAGTTGGAAGAGTTGGTTGCCTGGGGGCGCTCTAATTCACTTTGGCCATTTAACTTTGGCCTCTCCTGCTGTTATGTGGAAATGGCCACCGCATTTACCAGTCGACACGATATTTCCCGATTCGGCGCGGAAGTGATTCGTGCAACGCCAAGGCAAGCCGATCTTATCGTTATTTCCGGCACCGTATTCTTAAAAATGGCACCAGTGGTTCAGCGTCTTTATGAACAAATGATCGAACCTCGCTGGGTAATTTCCATGGGCTCCTGTGCCAATTCTGGAGGCATGTACGATATTTATAGCGTGGTGCAGGGGGTCGACAAATTTTTGCCCGTCGATGTATATGTACCCGGCTGCCCTCCTCGCCCAGAAGCATTACTGCAAGGGCTTACCCTGTTACAAAAGTCCGTCGCCGCCGAGCGCAGAAACTTTAGTTGGGTAGTGGATGAACAGGGAACAAGAAAAGTAGCCAAACCGAGCCAGAGAGATTTACACCGAGAAGAACGCATGCGCACAGAACTATTGCGCTCTCCAGATACGGTTTAACAAAGCTTTAGGCGCACCAAGAAAAATAACAGTGGGACTCCCATGACAGGTGTTATAGCAAAAAGTGTTCACAGCGAGACTGCCTATAGCAAGGAGGCTGAATTATTCCTGCGCGACCTCGACCTGGAGTATCACTTACACAATTACTGGTTACAGCCTAACTGTGACGATATGCCCACCCTATGGGTAGACACCCAGTCCCTGACTCCACTGTTGCAATTCCTTAAACAGAGTATTTCTCGCCCCTTTGCCATGCTCTACGATCTCAGCGCGATAGATGAGCGATTGCGGGTAAATCGTGGAGAGGGGCCTGAAAAGCAGCCCGCCAGTGATTTCACCCTGGTCTATCAGCTGCTCTCTTTCACTAGAAATTTATTTATCCGCATTAAGGTCGCACTGGCCGAATCGAAGCTTTCAGCACCATCGATTTCAAGTGTTTGGCAGAACGCCAACTGGTATGAACGGGAAGTCTGGGATCTCTTTGGCATCAATTTTGAAGGGCACCCTCACTTACGTCGAATAATGATGCCCACCACCTGGAAAGGGCACCCCCTCCGTAAAGATCATCATGCGCGCGCCACAGAAGTCGACCCTTTCAGCCTCTCTGAAGAAAAAGAGCGCAAGGAACAAGAAGCACTATTGTTCCGCCCAGAAGACTGGGGTATGGCCCGCGCCAATGAAGACTCGGAGTTTATGTTCCTAAACCTGGGGCCCAACCACCCTAGCGTGCACGGTGTATTTCGTATCGCCCTGCAACTCGATGGCGAACAAATAGTAGATGCGGTGCCGGATATCGGATACCACCATCGCGGCGCAGAAAAGATGGCGGAACGTCAGGCCTGGCACACCTATGTGCCCTATACAGACCGCATCGATTACCTGGGTGGCGTTATGAATAACCTGCCCTATGTATTGGCCCTTGAGCAACTCGCCGGTATACAAGTTCCCGAGCGTGCCCAGGTGATTAGGGTGATGATGTGCGAGTTTTTTCGTATTTCTAGCCATTTGGTATTTTTTGGTACTTTTGCGCAAGATGTCGGGCAGATGTCGCCTGTCTTTTACATGTTTATCGACCGGGAAAAACTCTTTGGGATTGTCGAAGCCATCACCGGTGGACGAATGCATCCGGCCTGGTTTCGTATCGGCGGTGTAGCCCAGGACCTGCCGGAGGGCTGGGATAAAATGGTTCGGGAATTCCTCGACTATATGCCCGAACGATTGCGCGATTACGACGGCATGGTAATCAAGAACAAACTGTTACAAAAACGCACTCGAGGAATCGGTGTCTACAATACCGCTGAGGCAATGGAGTGGGGAGTTACAGGCCCCGGCCTACGCGCAACCGGACTTGAGTGGGATTTACGCAAGAAGCGTCCTTACAGTGGCTATGACCAATTTGAGTTCGATATTCCCAGCTATGATGGTGGTGACTGTTTTGATCGATGCCGTGTACGGGTTGATGAGATGTGGCAGAGCCTGCGCATCATTCGCCAGTGCCTGGAGAATATGCCGGCAGGCCCTTATAAATCCGATCATCCATTGACGACGCCGCCGCGAAAGGGGCGCACTATGCAGGATATCGAAACGCTCATTCAACACTTTGTCAATAACAGTTGGGGGCCGGTAATGCCAGCTGGTGAGGTGTGTTTCCCTATTGAAGCCACCAAAGGTCTCAACAGCTATCAAATTATCAGCGATGGGGGCACAACATCATATCGCACTAGAATACGCACCCCCTCATTTCCACACTTACAAATGATCCCTCTGATGTCGCGGGGATTACTAATTGCAGATCTAATCGCAATTATTGCCAGTATTGATTTTGTTATGGCGGATGTGGATCGATAACAACAAATAATCACTCTTAGACTTGGGAGGGGATATTTATGCATTTCGCAGTCCGATGTCCTCTTGCCGCAATAACATCCGGCGGCAACGGCATCTTCTAGATGCCTCCGTGATACCAACATAGGAGGCGCAAATGTCCAGCTTATTAGAACCGGAACTTATTGAAGTAATGGAGAAAAGCAACAAGGATCCAGAAAAACTCTCAGGAACCCTCACTGACGAGGAAAAAAGAGAAATTGATAAAGAGGCCGCTCATTATGAGGGCAAATCTTCAGTGGGTTTAGAGGCTCTCAGAATCGTACAAAAGCATCGGGGTTGGATTTCAGATAGCAGTCTTCAGGCGATTGCAAACTACTTGCAAATACCCGCGGCCCAACTGGAAGGTGTAGCCACCTATTATCAACTCATTTTCCGCCAACCTGTTGGCAAGGAAGTAATTTATCTATGTAAAAGTTCCAGCTGCTGGATTATGGGCTGCGATCAATTGCAAAAACATATAAGCCAGCGCCTGCAAATTGAACCTGGACAGACATCTAATGATGGGATCTTTACCCTACTGGAAACACCCTGCCTTGGCGACTGTGATAAAGCGCCGGTGTTGATGCTTGGAGATGAAATGTATAGAAATCTCGATGAATCAGCCATCGACGCATTAATCGATAAAAAGAAACAAGTCCATGCTGACAAATCCTCTCACTAAAAACATCACAAAAGAGAATATCGCAGCGGATATCACACGATACCTGGCTAACGATGGTTATCAAGGATGGCGCAAGGCCCACGCTATGGCGCCGGATGACATTATCAATCTCGTCAAAGAGGGTGGGTTACGTGGACGTGGCGGTGCGGGATTTAATACCGGATTAAAGTGGAGCTTTGTTCCCCGTGGTGAAGACTCACCAAACCAGAAGTTTATTGTATGCAATGCCGATGAGATGGAGCCAGGTACCTTCAAAGACCGACTCCTGATGGAACGTGATCCTCACTCATTGCTAGAGGGCATGGCAATAGCAGCCTACGCCATAGGTGCATCTGTTGGGTATATCTTCATTCGCGGGGAATATCATCTGGCTGCAGAGCGCCTGGAAATTGCAATTGAGGAGGCAAGATCCCAAGGATTCATTGGCAATAATATTTTTGACAGTGAGTATTCACTGGAAATCTTCGTCCATCGCAGTGCCGGTAATTATATTTGTGGAGAGGAAACAGCGCTGCTCAACGCCCTTGAGGGACGCCGCGCAATCCCCAGAGCAAAACCGCCCTTTCCACAGGTAAGTGGCCTCTGGGGCAAACCAACGGTGGTGAACAATGTAGAGACCTTCTGCAATATCCCACATCTGGTGGCTCTCGGAGTCGACTGGTATCGAAGCTTGGGAGTGGGTCAGGATGCCGGCAGTAAAATTTTTGGTGTCAGCGGCAAGGTCAAAAATCCGGGCGCCTGGGAACTGCCCATGGGGACTTCCATTCGCGAGATTATTGAGCAGCATGCCGGAGGCATGCGAGATGGACTCAGACTGAAAGGTTTCCTTCCAGGTGGTGGCTCTACCGACTTCCTCGGGCCCGACCATCTGGACCTCCCCATGGATTACGACGTAATCGGCAAAGCTGGTAGCCGCATGGGAACCGGCACAATTACTGTCATGGATGATAAGACCTGCCCTGTTGGGCTAGTGCTAAACCTTACCCAGTTTTTCGCGCGAGAGTCCTGTGGCTGGTGTACCCCTTGCCGGGATGGATTGCCATGGGTTGTGAAAGTTCTACAGCGAATAGAAAACGGAGAGGGGCTACCCGAGGATCTAGAGCTACTACAAGAACAGTGTAAACGAATTGGCCCCGGTAAAACCTTCTGTGCACTGGCTCCTGGAGCGGCAGAACCTATTCAGAGTGCTCTCAAATTATTCGAACAGGACTTCCTAGACCATATAAAGAAAGGCTGTTGCCCCTATAAATAATTAACAAACTATTTGTCCAGGGCTCCCAATATCATCGATAAAGCATAATGGATTAGCGATGCCAACCATTACAATCGACGGCGAGAAATATCTGGTTGATGGTGATCAGAACCTACTCAGCAGCTGCTTGACTCTGGGCTTAAACGTTCCCTATTTTTGCTGGCATCCGGAAATGGGCTCGGTAGGTGCCTGTCGTCAATGTGCGATGATCGAATATAAAGACAGTGAAGATGAATCAGGCCGCTTGATTATGAGCTGTATGACGCCAGTTCGTGATGGTGGCATTTACAGTGTTAAGGCCGAAGCGGCACAGGAATTTCGCGGCAGCATAATTGAAGATCTGATGACCAACCACCCTCACGATTGCCCAGTTTGTGAGGAGGGGGGTGAGTGTCATTTACAGGACATGACAGAAATGTCAGGCCATACCATGCGCCGCTACAGAGGCACAAAGCGCACACATCGCAATCAATATCTTGGCCCTTTTATCAATCACGAAATGAACCGCTGTATTACCTGCTACCGCTGTATACGGTTTTATAACGACTATGCCGGAGGAAATGACTTACAGGCACTCGGCCGAAATCACCAGGTTTACTTTGGCCGAGAGCAAGAAGGCCGGTTACAAAATGGCTTCAGTGGCAACTTAGTTGAAGTCTGCCCAACTGGTGTATTTACGGACAAGACTTTTAGTGCACATTTTGTACGTAAGTGGGATCTGCAAACTGCGCCTTCAATTTGTGAGCATTGTGCAGTGGGATGTAATACTGCACCTGGAGCAAGGGAATCTAGTAACAGCTACGAACCAATGTTAAGGCGTATTACCAACCTCTACCATCACGATATTAACGGTTATTTTCTCTGTGATCGGGGACGCTTCGGATACGAATATGTCAATAGCGCAGCACGTATTAATCATGTTTTAAGTGCACAGGAAGAAGATCTCATCGGTTCCACTGCAGATTCAAAAGATCAACTCCATCGAAGGGTCAGTCCCCGTGATGGCGTCCTGCACCTATCGGTACAAATCACCGCTGCGCAACGCCAGCTGCGAAGAATCATCGGTATTGGCTCACCTCGGGCATCACTGGAAAATAATTATGCGCTACGTCAGTTAGTCGGGGCCGATAACTTCTTCTCTGGACTAAACCGTCTCGATCACCAATTAGTTCAATTAGTAAACCACATACAAAGCGACCAACGGATTACCAGCCCCAACACGCCTCAAATAGAAGCCGCTGATGTAGTTCTGATCATCGGCGAGGATATCTATAACACGGCGCCACGAATTGCTCTGGCCGTACGTCAAGCAGCACGAAACCGTCAAAAAAAACAGGCACAGAATCTAAAGATACCTCTCTGGCAAGATGCTTCTGTTAGACAGCTAGAGGGTGATCCCAATCCGATTACCTTTATTGGAACGGAGCTTACTGAGCTCGCAGACATTAGCGCAACTACCCTATTTGAATCGCCAGATAAAATTGCCCTCTTTACCCAAGCCCTTACCCGGGAAATAACTGGGTCAGGTAATCAGTGCCCAGATATTTCTTCAGAGCTTCAGAAAGAAGTCAAACACACTACACAACTACTACTCAATGCGACCAATCCTCTCATTATTTCTGGAATTTCCAGTAGGAGCTCCAGCATTCTAATGGCGGCAGCAGAACTAGCCGGTGTACTCAGCGATCATAGAAAGATGCCCACAAAGTTGTATTTAAACTGTGGCGAAGTGAATAGCCTGGGAATGATCCAGTTATTCAATGAAAAAGAAGGCTATCTGGAACAACTTTTGGAGTCATTAACAGACTCAAGCGAGGATATGCCCACTAGTCTTATCGTGCTGGAAAATGATTTATATCGGCGACTAGACACACCATCAGTAGAAAAAATCTTTACTCACGTGGATGAAGTGATTCTTATTGATACCCTTCTTACGTCCACTGCCAAGAGAGCAAACTGGATCTTTCCAGCATCCACTACTGCTGAGTCACAAGGTACCTATGTTAACAATAATGGTCTGGCACAGCGTTTTTATGCAGTCTATGAGGGAAAAGGTTTTATACAAGAGAGCTGGCGCTGGCTGGTAGATGCCGTAGATTTTTGCACAGAAAAATCCGATAACCTTTCACCACTCTGCCACTGGAAGCACAGCACAGATCTCAGTGATGCCATAGCGAAGGAATTTAAGGCATTGAGGATTCTGTCGGAACTAGGTCCAAATGAAGACTATCGTATTGATGGGCTTAAGGTTGCTCGCCAAAGTGCTCGTTATAGCGGCCGCACAGCTATTCACGCCCAACAGCATGTCTCAGAGACACCTCCTGTAATTGATCCTGATGCTCCCATGAGCTTCAGCATGGAAGGCATACACAATCCCAATAAAACGCCACTGCAGGCGAATATTTGGTCACCTGGATGGAATTCGAACCAGTCTATTTTTAAGTTCCAGCAGCAAGTTGGCGGTGAGCGCAAAGGCGGCCCATCGGGTAAATATATTGAGCGCTCCCAACAGTCTCTCCATGAGTGGAATACTTCGGACGATCAATCAATAAAACCAGCCGAAAATGACAATAAATTGCAGATGCTGCCCATTTATCGCCTATTTGGCAGTGAGGAGCTCAGTAATCAATCGATGTCATTTTCTGAAGTCATTGATGCTCCCTTCGTATTGATACATCCTGATGTGATCACTCAATACACGACCCAAGAGGGAGAACTGGTAGATATTGAAACTAACTGTGGAGTCTACAGGGCTGAGCTAAAGAGCTGTATCAGTATACCTAACGGCTGTATTGGCATTCCTTTTGGTTTGCCTGGACTGGAAACCCTAGCTCCCCAGATCCCCGGCTATGCCGCTTTACGTCCGGCAGTGACACCTGCAATTAGCGAGGGGCAATAAGCCATGAGTACATCAATCTGGATGACTCTATTAAATATTTTCGGAGTACTTATCGTTACGGTATTACTGGCGGCCATCCTCACCTGGGGAGAAAGGCGACTGCTGGGTTTCTGGCAAGACAGGCCAGGGCCAAATCGTGTAGGTCCATTTGGCACATTGCAAGTCATTGCCGATATGATTAAATTATTTTTCAAAGAGGATTTCATTCCTCGATTTGCCGATATACCCGTATTTGTTCTGGCACCAACTGTCGTTATGGCAACGATGTTAATTGCCTTTGCCGTTGTACCCATATCACCCAATGTTGGCGTTTCTGATCTTAATATTGGTCTGTTATTTGTACTGGCAATGAGTTCCATTGCGGTTTACAGCATCATCCTCGGTGGTTATGCCTCCAACAATAAGTATGCTCTTTTGGGAGGCCTTAGGGCCGCCGCTCAAACCGTGTCTTACGAAGTCTTTATGGGATTGAGCCTGATGGGCGTAGTGATGATGTCCGGTAGTTTCAACCTGCGAGATATTGTCAATGCCCAGGCCGATACCTGGTTTATCGTGCCTCAGTTTCTGGGATTTATAGTTTTTTTCATCGCCGGTATTGCCGAGAGTCGCAGAACGCCCTTTGATCTCCCTGAGGCAGAACATGAATTGACTGCAGGATTTCATACCGAATATTCAGGCATGAAATTTGGGATGTTCTTCGTCGGTGAATATCTTGCCGTCATTCTGATATCCGCACTAATCACCACTTTATTTTTAGGGGGCTGGCATGGCCCCCTACTTCCTCCTATTATCTGGTTCTGCCTGAAAACCGCTTTCATGGTTGCCATTTTCATCCTGCTGCGAGCCGCCTTACCACGCCCCCGATACGACCAGCTGATGAAATTTGGATGGAAAGTCATGCTCCCCTTATCACTGGTAAATCTGCTCGCTACCGCTGGAATCTTGTTATGGGTCGCCTAGGTATTCAATCATATCTAGCCGGCATTGTCGGAGAAAGAAAATGATCGCCAGTCAAATACGCAGCATGTGGTTGGTTTTTAAGCATCTATTTCGGCGCAATGTTACTGTTCAGTACCCCGAGGAAAAACCCTACCTAGCACCACGCTATCGCGGAAGAATTATTTTAAGCCGAGACCCCAATGGGGATGAGCGCTGTGTTGCTTGTAATCTTTGCGCGGTTGCCTGCCCTCCCGACTGTATTTCATTACAAAAGACAGAAGACCCTGATGGCCGTTGGCGTCCTGAGTATTTCCGTATTAATTTCTCTCGTTGCATTATGTGTGGGCTCTGTGAAGATGCCTGTCCTACTTATGCAATTCAACTAACACCTGACTTTGAGATGTGTGAATACGACCGACAAAATATGGTATACGAAAAGGAAGATCTCTTAATTGACGGACCAGGTAAATATCACGACTACAGCTTCTATCAAGTCGCCGGCAAAGCAATAAAAGGAAAAGATAAAGGGCAGGCGGAAAATGAAGCGGAACCGATTAATGTTAAGAGTCTTAATTTATAGTCTGAAAAATCAAGGTAATCGGAGAACCTTTATTTTTTAAAAAGATAAAACATGAACAAAGGAAATGATCTCACGGTTAAAATTATTACCACCTATAAATAAACACTCATAAAAATTATTCTAACACAGCTGAAGATGCTGTTATCGATCGCCTCTAAATTGGAAAAGATTTAATCTGGAGGGAACATCCATATGAATTTTATCTTCTACTTGACAGCAGCCATAGCGGTAGCGGCCACTACGATGGTGATCTTTCACAAAAATGCTGTTCACGCCCTTCTTTATCTTGTGACGTCGTTACTGGCAGTGGCTGTAATCTTCTACCAATTTGGCGCCCCTCTTGCTGCAGCACTTGAAGTCATCATTTATGCAGGCGCCATTATGGTGCTCATTATTTTTGTGATAATGATGCTTAACCAGGGAGATTCCACAGTGGTACAGGAGCAAACTTGGCTTCAACCCAAAACATGGTTCGGCCCAGCTTTATTATCTGCCCTATTGTTAGCTCAACTGATAATACTGGTAAGTAGTGGGCAGGTTTCTTCACATCAAACTTTCTATTACATAGGCCCCAAGCAAATTGGTATCGCCCTCTTCAGCCACTATGTCCTCGCCGTAGAATTGGCCTCAATGTTATTACTTGCGGGGTTAGTCGGTGCTTTCCATCTGGCTCGGCGTAAGAAAATTAACACTGAGGATTCCAGCAATGCCAATTGAAACTGCACCAGGCCTTGAAGTAGGTATTCTTCTCGCATCCATTCTTTTTTGCCTTGGCCTAGCCGGCTTGATGATGAGACGAAATATCATCTTCATGTTGATGTGTGTAGAAATATGTACAAATGCAACAGCATTGATGTTTGTTGTAGCCGGTGCGCACTGGGGAAATGCGGATGGTCAAGTGATGTTTGTATTTGTGGTCACCTTAGCAGCTGCGGAAGTTGCCATTGCACTCGCTTTGGTTCTGCAGTTTTACCATCGTAAACACACCGTCGATATTGATCAACTAAATGAACTGAGAGGTTAATATGCAGGGGCTATTGGCTTGGGTACCCCTTTTACCGCTAGTTGGCTTCCTGACTCTGGTTGCTATTCCCCTCTTTCATCGAAATGAGCCTCCGCAAAAGTTAGTAGCCTGTATCGGCGTAGGAAGTGTTGGCTTAGCCGCACTATTAACTATAACCGTCGCCATAACATTGTTTTGGAGAACTCCATCCGAGCTAGTCAGTATTACTTTATGGCAGTGGATGCTGGTGGACAATTTGGAACTGGGTTTCAAATTCCACGTAGATTGGTTGACCATGGTGATGTTATTGATCATCACAGGGGTAGGTTTTTTGATTCATCTTTATTCAGTGGGATATATGCGGGAGGATCTAGATTTTCGCCGCTACTTCGCCTATCTGAATCTGTTTGTATGCGCCATGTTGATTCTAGTTTTGGCCGATAATCTGGTTTTACTCTATCTTGGCTGGGAAGGCGTTGGGCTCTGCAGCTACCTACTAATAGGTTTTTGGTATAAAGAGCCAGCCAATGGCACTGCTGCACAAAAAGCGTTTATTGTTACCCGTATTGGCGATACGGCAATGGCCATCGGTTTGTTCCTGCTGTTCTATGAATTTTCAACACTGAATATTCAACAACTTACCTCTGCTGTAAATAGTCAAGATGTAAATACCGAAGTAATTACTTTAGCTTGCTTGCTTCTACTCGGAGGTGCTGTGGGCAAGTCTGCACAGTTACCACTACAGACTTGGCTGCCCGATGCGATGGCAGGTCCAACACCTGTTAGCGCCTTAATTCACGCTGCCACTATGGTTACCGCGGGAGTTTACTTGATTGCACGCATGCATCCTCTTTATATGCTATCCGAAGTAGCAATGACTGCTGTTGCACTTGTCGGCGCTATCACATTACTGCTTTCGGGCTTTAGTGCAATAGCTCAAAGCGATATAAAAAGGGTACTCGCCTACTCCACAATCAGCCAGATCGGCTATATGTTCCTTGCACTAGGGGTCGGTGCTTGGTCGGGTGCGATATTTCATTTAATGACGCATGCTTTTTTTAAGGCTTTACTTTTTCTCTCCGCAGGTTCAGTGATATTAAGCCTACACCATGAACAGAATGTTTATTCTATGGGTGGCCTCTACAGAAAAATACCATTAACTTTTATCTGTTTTGCTATCGGATGCGCATGCCTTGCCGCACTCCCCTTTACATCGGGATTCTATAGTAAAGACCATATATTGCTGAGTGCTTGGGAGTACCACCAGGGAGTCAATATTTTATGGCTTGCCGGTATACTCGGAGCATTAGTAACTGGGATTTATAGCTTCCGTCTATTATTTTTGGTTTTTCTCGGAAGAGAAGGCATAGCTTCCGCCCACTGTAAGGATGCCAACACCCCTGTGATGAGCATACCTCTCTGCATTCTCGCAGTGCTGGCATTATTTGGTGGCTTATTAGCTCCACCCCTACAGTCTGTATTTGGTGTTCGCCCAGATGAAGACCACTCACCTTGGATCGAAGTTATTGCCATAGCAATGCCATTGATTGGCCTAACCATCGCCTGGCGATTATTTCTGCATGAACAGAAAGCCGGCGAACAACGCTCGCCCCTTATGCAATTTTGGTTCTCTGGCTGGGGCTTTGACTGGTTGTATGACCATCTACTGGTTAGACCCTTCAAGTACCTTACCAAAATAAACCATAACGATATTATTGACAGCTTCTACAAGGGGACCGCGGCAGCTAGTCGGCAGATGAACGCCCTTTTAAGCTCTTCTCAAAATGGACAGGTGCGTTGGTACCTAACCTCTTTTACAATTGGCTCAATTTTATTCCTTGCACTTCTGGTGGCTTTATGACCCTATTGACAATCATTATTATATTGTTCACCGGTGGCATAGTAGCTTGGCTGTCAGAGCGTTATTTTAAGGCTGGTGGACGTTGGATTAGTTTGATCAGCCTTCTACTCGCCGCCTTATTACTCACAAACTATTCCACATTTATTCATTCTACCGGAGTGGGGACAACGAAACCCTGGTGGGATAGTCTACAGATACCTTGGATTCCCCGATTTGGAATTGACTTCCATCTTGCCATTGATGGCTTAAGCTTTCTCATGCTGGCGCTGACCCTGGCTATGGGAATTTTTGGGGTCTTGATGACTTGGAACGATATAAATTTCCGTAGAGGATTTTTCTATTTCAATTACCTCTGGACTCTGGCTGGGGTTGCTGGTGTTTTTACCGCTATTGATCTTTTCCTGTTTTTCTTTTTTTGGGAAGTCATGCTGATACCCATGCTATTCCTTATCGCGGTATGGGGATATGAGCAGCGTATTTATGCCGCTATCAAGTTCTTTATTTTTACCCAAGCCAGTAGCCTTCTCATGTTGATTGCTATCGTTGCTTTGGTTTACATTCACTACACCAACACTGGGCAGCTAACCTTTAATTACAATGTACTATTAGATGCCCGCCTCTCTCCTGGAGTTGCCTACTGGTTAATGCTGGGATTCTTTGTTGCTTTTATAGTCAAATTACCAGCTCTACCTTTCCATACCTGGCTGCCCGATGCACATACTCAAGCACCTACAGCAGGCAGTATCCTTTTGGCTGCTATTCTCCTTAAAACTGGTGCTTATGGCCTATTACGCTTCAATCTACCTTTATTTCCCGAGAGCTCAATAGAATTTGCACCTGTCGCGATGACCATTGGAGCTATCAGTATTATTTATGGTGCGATGCTCGCGTTTGCCCAAAGAGACATGAAGAGACTCGTGGCCTACTCCAGTGTTAGCCACATGGGATTTGTTTTGCTTGGTCTTTACGCCCTTGACACTATTGCTATACAAGGGGCTGTAATGCAAATGATTGCTCATGGTTTGAGTACCGCAGCCTTATTTGCGCTAGTTGGGACCTTGCAACATCGCCTCCACACCAGGGATATGCAGCAACTGGGTGGCCTTTGGGCCAGATTGCCAAAGTTATCTGCTGTTGCGCTTTTCTTTGCGGTAGCATCACTGGGCCTTCCCGGCCTCGGCAACTTTGTTGCTGAATTCACAGTGCTTGTAGGGAGCTTCCGCAGCAATCACTGGATAACAGCCCTAGCGGCTATCGGGCTTATTGGTGCTGCACTCTATGCCCTATTGATGATGCAAAAAGTCTTTTTCGGTAAGCTAAATAAAAGACTGGAAAAACCCATTCGAGAGCAAGAAACGACAGATCTTACTATACGAGAGTCCTGTGCCCTGCTCACGCTCGCCGGACTTTTGGTATTTATCGGTTTGCATCCACAGCCGATTTTCAATATTGCTGACCAGACCGTACAGAGATCGACCGCAAAAATTGAAGCAGCTTTGTATATTCAGAATTCCACTCGAGACAAATTATCTACTCAGATTCATCCGATTAAGCTTGAACACACCTCAATAGAGGAAACAACTCCATGAGTGCTCAGGAACTTTTTGGGATACTGCCCCTACTGATACTAAGTGCAGGTATAGTGATTCTTCTGTTACAGGTATCTTTTTGGAGAGGACATCTGGGTGCATTGGCAACCACCATGATTACCCTAGTGTTAGCCATGGCATCCTGCTTTTTGGTTGCTGGCACTCTATCTGGAGCGACCAGCTCTATTCAGGTGACTGCATTAATTCTAGTCGACTATACGGCTTTATTTTTCTGCCTCCTTCTACTCTTAACCGCCTTTGGGATTAGCATCATGGGTTTTAATTACCTGCGTTTGCGCTGTGATCCCAAAGGGATCTCGGGAAGTTATCCTGAGGAGTATTACATCCTGTTGCTGCTGGCAATGTTAGGAGCCTGCACGCTTATTTTTTCCAGTCACTTTGCTACCTTCTTTCTTGGACTTGAACTTATTAGTCTCTCTTTATATCCAATGCTCGGATTTTCATTGACTGGAGACCTATCCCCCAAGCGTGAGCAACTTCAATCCCTTGAATCGGCGATTAAATACCTGATTCTATCTGCTTTATCCACTGCATTGGGCCTATTTGGTATCGCACTGATTTATAGTGCAAGTGGCGCTCTGGATTTTATAGGCATAGCCTCACGGATAACCGAGCTATCCCAAACATCTACTTTATTTGCTACTGGGGTCACCTTGCTCCTTATCTCTGTAGCTTTTAAATTATCACTAGTTCCATTTCATATTTGGACACCTGATGTTTATCAAGGGGCTCCAACACCAACAACAGCCTTAATAGCAACCATAGGTAAAGGTGCCGTAATCGGATTTCTACTGCGATTCTTTAATATCCTGGATCTTTACAGTAGTCAGGTTTTAATTGATATGCTCTCTATAGCAGCTATAGCCAGTATGTTAGTTGGCAATCTTCTGGCATTAATGCAAACAAATATCAAACGCCTTCTAGCCTACTCCTCTATTGGTCATATTGGTTATTTGATTGTGGCCTTTATCATTGGTAAAAGCACTTTTGGCACTGAGGCAGTTATTTATTACCTGATAGCATACATAATCACCACACTGGGATCTTTTGCGGTAGTAGGTTTAGTCGCTGATTCTGTTGAGGAAAAAATTCTTAAAGGTGAGTATCCTGAAAATCCCCTTTCAGACGCACAAAACCCTTATCAACGTGCATTCTACCAGGGCCTTTTATGGCGCTCACCTTGGCTGGCGAGCTGTTTTGCCGCTATGCTGCTTTCCCTCGCCGGTATTCCTTTAACTATCGGATTTATCGGCAAATTTTATGTATTTACTGCTGGAGTAGAGGGGCAAATGTGGGTACTCCTGGCAGGTGTAGTAATCGGCAGCGCACTGGGGCTTTTTTACTATCTACGCTTGCTACTAACTATGGTTCAACGTGATAGCACACATGACACTGTTAACACAGGAACTGTACAAATCGCTGTATCAGGTCAGCTACTCTTGTTTATATTGACAGTTGCTCTATTGATCTTTGGTATATTCCCTCAAATCTTGATCAACTGGATAAATGCACTATAAAGATTAATTAGGGTATGGCCGCTAGAAGATACGACCATTTTCTGCCCAATAACAATTTCCTAGGTATCAAAGGGCAAATCTATGAAAACTTTTAAGCAGGCATTTGAAATCATTCAAGATGCCGAGAAATTTCACCTGGATATGGCTGGCTTATACGAGAATTTACTTGACAAATCTGAGGACTACAGAACACAGTTACTGTTAAAGCATATGTTGGAACACGAACAACGTATGGCGAGAAATCTTTCAAATTATGGAGAAATCGCTCAGCAAAGAGTCATGCAAACCTGGCTTCAGTATACCCACGAAGAAAGCGCTCACGATTTTATTCGACAGCTACCACTAAGTGATCCCCCAACTATTAAAGAGGTCAATAATATTGGACGGGAAGTGGATCGGTATTTTTCAAGCCTCTATGAAGCCGTTTATGGCGCTATTGAGTCGATGGAAGTAAAAGAAGTCTTCGAGGATTTGAAGCAAATACAAGACAAAGAACGCATTACCCTATCTATGGCAACTAATTCTCTCTGGGATATGTAACAAAAAAGCCCGCAAATTTGCGGGCTTTTTCATGGAAGGTAAAAATCTAAAGGGTGAACGTTTGCTAAGAGCAAAGCTCCCCCTCTAATTTACCTTAAAGCTTAAAACTCATACTGTGCACGCACATAATAGAGTGCACCATTAAAGCCCATAGGCGCTGTTTCTGGGTACTCAGCACCTGCAACACCTGACCAGGGGTTTTTATCTGGGTAGTTATTGAACAGGTTTTCAGCACCAGCAATCAGGGACAAAGACTCTGTAAAGTCGTAAGCACCTTCGATATCCACAGTCCACTCATCACCGGCATCAATGGGTAGGCTGTAATCATCCAGATGCGCTTCCCAATAGCTACCGTAATAGTTCAAACGAACCAATCCACGCCAGCCATCACCGGCATGAGAAACGGTTGCATTACCACGAACATTTGGCAGACCATCTTCCAGCTGCTTAAGCCGCATATCATCCATTGTATCCGGACTGAAGTCGGTAACTTCTGTGTCTGTCCAGTTGGCAGCAAAGCTCAGATCGGTAGCATCGCCAAGTGGATAAGTAGCAACTAGGTCGATACCACGAGTCTTGGTATCAAAGTCGTTAGTGTAAAAACGGAAATACTGAAGGGAGTCAGCACCACTAATACCATCTGCCACTAGCTGAGCACGTTCAGCGTCACTCAGCTCCTGGTTAGCAGACTGGGTAATACGATCGCTCACCGCAATTTGGAAGTAATCGAGGGTAATATCCCAGTCGCCAGCAGCAATGATAGTACCAATGGTAAAGCTCTTAGACTCCTCTGGCTGCAGTTGCTTTCCTCCCTTTAGCTCCGCGATGGGGTTAGTTGGAGGAATAGTGCCACGGTTCGCCAACTGACCATCGGTAAATGCCGTCGTCACATTACTGATATTAGACTGACCAGGTGTAGGCGCACGGAAGCCGGTACTGTAGGTAGAGCGCAGCGCAATTATGTCATTGATTGCCCAATGCGCGGAAAGCTTGTAGTTGAAAGTACTTCCGAAGTCAGAAAAGTCCTCCCAGCGTGAGGCAGCACCCAACCGCAAGCTATCGGTCATTTCCAGTTCAAGGTCCGTGTAAAGGGCAATATTGTCCCGATCGAAAGTACCAGCTACTTCCGGACCAAAACCAGAAAAGCCATTGGAACCTATCAAGAAGCCCTGCTCAGTCAAGGGCCCAGTAGTCCAGGAGGCTTCATCTCCCATTTTGACCTGAAATTCTTCCTCGCGCCACTCAAAACCACCGGCCATATACAGTGTTTTGCCGGCAACTTCCGCAGCCTTGGTCAGGTCAATATTAAAATTGGTCTCAGTTTGCGCATATCCGCCAGGGCTGAACTTGGTTGGAGTATCAGGGCCCATGGTAGCATTCACGGTATTGTAGATATTGAAATCTACTTCGTTACGCCCCCTACTGGCGCTGACATCATAGCCAATGCCATTAGCCAACTCACCGCGCAGTCCGAAGACCATGGAATAGTCTTCCAGGTCGCCACCAAAACGCGGGGTAAAACCACCCGGGAACATCTCTGTAAAGGAGAAACACTCATCGAGATCGTGGGCTTCAGATACACTGACATTCTGACAGTTATCAATACCATTACTGGGGTCTAAGTCACCGATCAAAGGAACTAGAATTTTATCGAGTTCCCCATCACCATCACTATCCACATCTGAATCAACCTCCATTGCAAAAACGCCTGCCCGAGTCTCAGGATTACGATAATAGAATCCTCCATCTGTGGAACGGCTGGCGTAGTTACCAAAGGCATATAGCTCAACGGTATCATTCAGTTCAATAGCACTGTTAATAAAGAACTTAGTGTCATCATTTACTTCCGGCTGCCCCCAGATCTGCGCGGGACTGGCAACATGGGTATTGCCATCGGCAATCAGCTGTGCGGCGTCATCCCGCTGGGTACTGCGACTGGTGGAATCCTGTTCGCGATATTCCATGCTGAAGTTGACAAAGCCGGAATCGGTCAGTGGCAGGCCGAAGTTAGCAGCAACCATACTCTGGTCACCATCACCTTCCGCGGTAGTGGCATGCTTCATTTCAACAGTGCCACCCTCGGCAGCATCTTTGAGCTGGAAGTTGATGACCCCGGCAATAGCATCAGAGCCGTATTGGGCGGCTGCACCATCGCGAAGAACTTCCACCTGTTTCAAGGCTATGGCTGGTATAGCGGAGATATCCGGGCCCTGAGCGCCATCCGATACACCACTTCCCAAGAAGGAGATTACAGAAGCACGGTGACGACGCTTGCCATTCACCAATACCAGGGTGCTATCCGGCGGCAGTCCACGCAGGTTGGCTGGGCGTACAATCGAGGCAGCATCGGAGATTGGCTTTGCATTCACATTGTAGGAAGGCACCACATTGCGCAAAAGGTTGTTGAGATCCCCATCCCCCTGATTCACAAACTCATCACCAGTGACAATATCGATAGGTGCCGAGGAATCCGTCGCAGAGCGTCCTTCAACGCGAGTGCCGATGGTGATGACCTCCTCCAGAAGAGCATCCTCGGCAAATGCCGGGCTGGATACTGCAGCAACCGCCATTGCCAACAGCGATGGAGCGCCACAGGCCGCTAGCCAGCGCTTCTTGTTTTCTTTCATGTAATTACCCTGTCAATTATTAGTTTTATCTTCTAATCCTAATCGATCCATTTTCGGCAGCGTGTTGGCTTACAAATGCACGAGGCCAGATACAGAGAAATCTGCGCCTGCTTTAGATAGCCTGCACTGAGTTACACACAAATTTAGCCAGAAAATCCCAATGATGAACATCATCATTTTTAATCACTGCAAGAAGCGTGACACAGGTAAAAAATGCCAGTAAAAATGGAAAATTAAAATACCTAAATAACAGATATTGACAATTTAAATCATGTCTAATCTAGAAATAATGTCATTTATGACATTGAGGATATTAGGAATAAAACGAACTTAAAGGAAATTATCGAACCGAAAAAATTGGATGCGAGGTAAGTAATTATCATCCATATCGAGCACAGGTAGAATAATAAATGATATTTACCCTAAAGTGAAACTGACTGTCCTAAGAAATAAAAATTTGAAGGGATCATCATCCACTAAAGGGTACTGGGCTTCACTAGAACCTACTGTCTACTGTGAGCCCCTAGCAAAACCCCAAATAAGCTATATGTCGCCCAAGGCAAACTCCACAGCCTTATTTGCATGTATTTGAGTAGTATCCATCAGTGGAATCGCTATATCCTCCTGAGAGACCAACATACCAATTTCGGTACAGCCTAGAATCACAGCTTCCACCCCTTGGGCGGACAGAAAATGGATAATGCGGAGATACTCCTCTCTTGATGAAGCTTTGATCTTTCCTTTACAGAGCTCCTCATAGATCACACTATGTACTATTTCTCTATCAGGGGCAGTGGGAACAATCAGGGTTATTCCATATTTTTCCTGTATATACTTACGGTAAAAATCCTGCTCCATGGTGAAAGCCGTACCCAAAAGTCCCACTTTCTGAACATCTTCCCTAAGTAAAATTTCAGCCACAGCGTCTGCAATATGCAGGAGAGGGATATCCACCGAAGTCGCTACCTGCTCGGCCACTTTATGCATGGTATTGGTACAGATAAGAACACAGTCCGCCCCAGCGGATTCCAATGCCTGGGCCGCCTGAGCCAGCATCTGCCCAGCCTCTTCCCATTGACTCGCTCGTTGGAGCTTTTCAATCCTGGCAAAGTCGACACTGTATAAAATAATCTCTGCGGAATGCAGCCCGCCAAGTTGCCGATTAACCCCTTGATTAATCAACTTGTAGTAGAGCTGTGTGCTCTCCCAACTCATACCACCAAGTAGCCCTATTCTTCTTACCGCCTTCTCCACCGTATTCTCACTTAATTCTGATAATTTGAAGCAATAAATTTATGCCAGGTAGCAACTAGAAACAACCAACTGTGGAATATTGCACTTTAAAAAATGCGAGATGTGCAAACACCAGCAGGCTACTCATCATCCATGGAAGGTTCCAAAGCCATACAGGAGGCTATTAAATTTCTTTTACTGAAATTATAACCGGAGAGAAAAGCCATCATGTTCTCCCTCCCTAAAAGTCTACGGGTAATTTCTTTTAAGGAGATTCCTTGTCGCCCCAACTCCTGGGCAGAACACGATAAGTTAAGCAAGTAATCATATTTATCTTGTAGTCGTTTCTTACCGTTTTCGACCATACCCCGATGGGGACACAAGATAAGTTCAAAATTATATTGAAGCACTTTGCGTATGCTTTGCATCAGAATTGGGATGCTCTCATCCTTACGCAACATCTTCAGATGACTCGCCACATAGAGGTCTGCCGTGAATATCCAACCCCGATCCTCCATCAAATAGCAGGTCATATCCTTGGCATGCCCCGGAGCCGGGATAGCAATTACCTTCTCACCAGCTATGCGTAAATTCTTTGGCAGCTCCGCAGCTTCCGCGAGTCCCGGTGCTCCCCAAATAAGCCTTTGAAGTGGTGGTATACGGAAACCACGCTTTAAAATTTCAATCGTTGCTTTAGGTGCTCGAGGCTGAACACCTGTCAGCTTATAGATAGATCCAGCATTGCCGCTATGATCTTCATGGTGATGCGTTAGAAGAAGCTGACGAAAGGGTTTATTTTTCACAAACCACTTGACGTATTTCCATTGATTGCTAGGCCCTGCATCAATAATGGTGTCTTTTAATCGATAAACGATAAATGTGGTGTTAATTCCAAAGTCAAACCTGCCAACTCTCTGCGCATCGAGATCTTTGTAATCAAATGAATCGATGACCGACACACAAGCCTCCGTCACCTGAAATCAATAAATTGGGAAGACTAGAGATTTAAGATAGTTATATCTAGTGGTGAAGGGCTAAGTATCTGGGAAACTAGGGGTAAATAGCACGACATCTTAGGAAGAGAAGATAGCGTTCACGCTTATGAGATTAATCCGTCAACTCCATGCGTAGTTTTAGTCCTAGCTTGGAGGTAGCCCCAGTGGTAACCCAAGCAATCTGTCCATTACTCCCCACGATAATCATCGTTGGCGTTACTTTGATCCCCCACTGGCCACTTATACTACCCATAGGGTCATTAATTGTTGGAAACTTTAAATTATGTTGAAGCATATATTCTTTAACCACTCCCTCATCTCCAGACTGCATAGCGACGCTCAAGACCTGATATTCTCGCGCCAGTTCAGATATTTTAGGAGATACTATGCGACAATATGGACACCATGAGCCCCAGAAATAAATAAGCACCGGCCCATGTGTCGTCATATGTTTAAGGTCTATTAAATTCCCATTCAAAGTCTCCCCTTTCAGCGGTGGCGCCAGATCTTCTGGGATGTCCCGTTGCTGATAGTAGGCCACCGCCGCCATTACCAAAATAGCCAGCATGGAGAAGACTATCAGTTTTACCGACATTCGATACCAGTGAATACCCACTACAGCCTTCACCTATTTTTCACATTCAGACTGAATTAACCTTACAGACCCAATAATTCCTAACGACTTGAAGAGGGCTTCCCTTCTTTATTTAGGTCTTTCTTGGAACCTTCACTTTCATCGAATAAATCGATGATCATATATTCCTGCAGTATCTGAGGCAATATTTGCGGTCTCTTAGCGCCTGCAGGATACCAGGCATAGACAGGTATTGAGTTACGCCCTAATGCCGCCAGAGATTCAGTGATCACAGGGTCCTCTCTGGTCCAATCGGCACGAAGTAGTAAAACGCCATTTTCCTGAAACACTTTTAATGTTTTCTCTTTATCGAGTACCCGCTTCTTATTCACTTGGCAGGTTACACACCAAGCTGCGGTATAGTCGACAAACACCGAGCGTTTTTCTTGTTGCGCCTGCTTAAGCAACTGTGGATCATACTTCTTCCAGCCCATAGTAATGGGAAGAGACTTCTGCTCTTCTTTCCCTAAAAGCATAAAGCCTACTGGCAAACTAATGATTAGTACTCCCCATGAAATTACCCTAACGATTCCAGAGTAATTACGTATCATCAAGAGAGCAAAAGTTACCAGTAGTACCATTGAGGTACCTAGTAACCAGCCTGTTTCCCCTTCCATACGCCCAAAGACCCAGAGCAACCAAATCACCGTAGCGTAAAGGGGGAAAGCCAATAATTGACGGAGCTTATCCATCCATGGCCCAGGTGATGGGAGGCGATTCATAAGGGCAGGACTAATACAGAGAATCAAGAATGGCGCAGCCAGGCCGATCCCCATGCAAACAAAAATAAGCATGGCTTCTAAGGGAGGTAAAACTGTTGCGGTACCAAGAGCAACCCCCATAAAAGGTCCCGTACAGGGAGCCGCGACAAATACCGCAAGTACGCCTGTAGCAAAGGTACCACCTTGGCTTAGGCCCGCTACCCTAACTAAGTGATGACCAAACTCAAATACACCATGAAAAGACATAGCCATCACCCAAAACAGTACTATTAGTGCCAATACCACAGATGGTGACTGTAGTTGAAACCCCCAGCCAATTGAGGATCCCCCTGCACGAAGTACCAAAAGTAGAAGGCCAAGTGCTGTAAAGGTGAGAACCACTCCTGCAGAATATAGAAGCCCCTCTCTTAATCTCGAACCACTGCTGTAGCCTCCTCCTATCAACCCAAAAAGCTTGATAGAAAGCACAGGGAAAACACAGGGCATCAAGTTTAGAATGACTCCCCCAGCAAAAGCTGCAAGTATGATCAGCCAAAGTGGACGCCACTTTGCTGCCGGCAAGGGACTGCTAAACGCTACTTCGTCAAACTCCCAGGCGCGATGTCCATCACTCAATACAAAGCTGGCTGCTGCGGGAATTTCCACATCAGTTTGACGCTTAAAAATATAAACGAAGGTGTCACCATCACGTTCCATTATTGGCTTGGCGGGTGAGAAAACTTTTCCATTTAAAGGGAAAACCTGTGGCGCACGGCCTTGCGTACGAGCTTCGACCAACAGGCGTATACGGTCTTTTCCTTGCAATGCCAGCGAGTCCAGCCTCCAAGGACTGCTTTCCTGTGGAAGAGGTACTCTTTCCGCAAACTGATTCCGAACTTCCAGATCTTCTAGGGCCCATTTGGACTGCTTTTCAACGGGGCGGGATAACGTCATGGTGCCGCGACCTGGAATACACTCAATCTTACAGACAAGCCATTCCAGATCTGCCTTCAAAGAGACTTCCTGCGCCCCTGGCTTGGGCTTCAGATCAAAAAGATAGGCAACATTTCCCTTATAACCCAGGTTTGTTAGGTGCTCTACCCTAAGACGAGTGGGAAAAGGCCATTCTATTTTCCCCAGACTTGCGCCCTCGGCGTCTATGTCAAAACGAGGTGGTGCACCTGAGTCTCCTGAATTTTGCCAATATACGTGCCAACCTAGATCCACTTCAAAGTAGAAGCCAATTTTTTCTGAAACCTTTTCCTCAAAAATAGAAGGGGCCAACCAACGAATTCGGACATGTTCACCTGAAGCCTGTTCCTGTGCATAAATGCAGGAACCACAACCAAAAGCCAAAATACCAATGACAATTATCAAGACAGACTTTATTTTTAACACACACTTTTCCTTGGGCTTTATGCCTGGAAAATGAATAAATTCATTTATAGATATCCACCAACAATATACTCCCGAATAACTACTTTAGATCAGTAATAGAGTCGTTTATTACCTTCTCATTATTCCCGTATTAATTCTCAGGGGTAGGCGCAGTCTCTCATTCGATAAATACGGCGCCCTCAAGGGTTATCCTGTAATTCTAAATTTTTTTCAGATTCCAAGGAGATTCACAATCTCGATCACACACTTGTCACCGCCCTTAGTACAAAGATGATAGCCTTAGACCAGCCAGATATCGCAATCTCATCCCCACATAAGAGTAGAATACTGATTGATCGGGGAAAGGATATGGGGGAATTATCAAGTTATCTCTAGCTGGATCAGCTCCCTATTCTAGGACACTCTGGTGGTGCGCCCCACCTAGCTTCAGTCGCTTAAAGTATTCCTAATAGAGTTTATAAGATATCTCTCACCTCTCCAGCAGTACTCCTGGATGAAGTAAAAGTAACTTTGATACCGAAGAACCAGGTTCTAAAATTCATCGCGAGAATCTACGAGATTACTTTCTTATTCGATAGGCCTGTACTTATGTTGCGCGCAGTGCCATCAAAGATACTGATAAATATATGCCGTAAACTGCGCTAAAAGCTCCCTCAGATGCAGCCACTCTGTTGAACGAGCCAGGATTTAAGGCTTCTTTTAGAACTGGAATGAATCAAAATATTGAAGGATTCTATGGAATGACAATAGCGATCTGGGGATTGGGGGAGTGATAAATTACGCAGCTTTAACCGCCCAGTCAAAATCTTTTTTGGAAAAAAACGATATCATAAACTTCAAAATGTTTTTACAACTTTCGAAAAGGCCTCCCCACGTAAAAGCCTAATCTTGACCTGGAGCAGGACACTGTGGGCTTTTAAATCAAGAAAACTGACCTGAATTCTTATTTCATAATTTACTTGTTATCTACTTTATAAGTAATACTTCAATAGCAGCTATTCTGTTGATTTTTTCTTCACGCTCAATAATCAGCCACTAATGGTTGCTCCATATTGACAGGCACCAGATTTTTGAGAAAATCCTCAGTAGCCAAATCCCAACAAAAGGTTTTTGCCCTGGCAATACAATCATCCGCTTTACAGGAAAGGGCTCTTTGAATTGCCACCCTTAGATCATTATCCATAGCGCCAACAGGTGCATCACCAATGATATCCCTTGGACCCGTAACTGGATAAGCGGCAATTGGTAGGCCGCAGGCAAGCGCCTCTAGGTTCACTAAGCCGAAAGTATCTGTTAGAGACGGAAATACAAATACATCCGCCCCAGAATAACACTCTGTTAGCTCATCCCCTTCTTTTACGCCCAAATAGATAGCTTCTGGAAATGTTTTCTTTAAAGCACTTAGCTGGGGGCCATCTCCTACCACCACCTTGGTTCCAGGGATGTTGATAGATAAAAACCTATCCAGTGATTTCTCTACAGCAACACGGCCAACGCTTAACAGAATCGGCCTGGGCAAGCCTGCAAATATATCTGTTTTAACAGGGTGGAACTTGTCTAACTCCACTCCCCGACGCCAGCGCACTATCCTGTTGATCCCCAAATCCTTGGCTTCGGCCTCCATACTTGCAGTAGTTACCATCGTTTGTGCTGCTGCCTGATGGAAATTAACTAATAACTTATGCAGCCACTTCACTGGGATTTTATAACGCAGGGAAACATACTCAGACAATCTGGAAAGCCAGGAAGTGGTAAATCTTAACCCCCTTTTTTTGCAATACCTACGCATTGAGATACCAATTGGTCCCTCGGTCATAATATGAATGGCATCAGGGGAGAATTCATCCACAATACGGGCAAGTCGAGATCCGGGGAATATGGCAATTCTTATTTCATGGTACCCTGGCCAAGGGATATATTTAAAGTCATCCACTGACAAAAGCTTAATCTCATGCCCTCGTGTAGATAATTCTTTTATCGTTTTCTCAAGAACCCGCGACACACCATTGAGCTGCTTTGGATAAGTATCCGTAGCAATTAATATTTTCATACCAGAAAACCTTCATCCCTAAAGATAGAAGCGCGCCCCATCACGTATTAATGAATATACTAATACACAGCATATATATGGATCGGCCCCTCTATTTACCACTTTGACAAACAAGGTATTTTTCTTTGATCACATCGACCGGAATACTTTTTTGCCACCTGCTCTACTTCAGTAAGAAGTTCCTCGTTTAGGGTAATTGGTCGCAACCCCATCTCCAGCAACTGATCATTAACAGCCAATAAGTCATTCTCTGCAGATTCTTTTCTTGGGTTATCCACATAGGCTATATCCACCCCCGTTTTGTCTGCTATCAACTTGGCCAAATCCCTGACGCGGTGTATCTCAGTCATCTGATTCAGTATTTTGACTCGATCCCGGTTTTCTGGAGGATGCTCAATAGCCAACTGAATACAGCGACAGGTATCCTGAATGTGAATAAACGCGCGCTTCTGTCCACCAGTCCCATGGACAGTTAGAGGATAGTTAATCGCCGCCTGCATTAGGAAGCGATTTAGTACAGTGCCATAATCCCCATCATAATCAAATCGATTGATAAGATATTGATCTCGGCGAGTTTGAGAGGTTTGAGTTCCCCAAACAATACCCTGGTGTAAATCAGTAATACGCAACCCATCATTTTTATTGTAAAAAGCAAACAACAACTGATCCTGTGCTTTGGTCATATGATAGATAGACCCGGGATTAGATGGGTATAGTATCTCTCTACTCCTACACTCACCATCCTCTTCAACCTGTACCTTAAGATATCCTTCCGGAATCTTCATCTCGGCAGTACCGTATCCATAAACCCCCATAGTACCCAGGTGAACAAGATGTATATCCAATTTACTTTCTACAATTGCGGCAAGAACATCGTTAGTCGCACTCAAATTATTATTAACCGTCAAACGTCTATGACTTGAGGATTTCATTGAATAAGGCGCTGAACGCTGCTCTGCGAAATGCACAATCGCGTCGGGTTTCTCGGTAATCAACAGCTCTAGCAGCTTGTGATATTCTTTACCGATAGTAATTGCAACATGCCGAATATTTCGGCCCGACACATCCTGCCAAACCCTAAGTCTCTCCCCTAAAGGCCGAATCGGGGTCAGAGACTCTACTTCAAGCTCTATATCTGTTTTCCTTCTGGAAAAATCATCAACAATGATAACTTCATAGCCTGCATCAGAAAGATGAAGAGATGTTGGCCACCCACAGAATCCATCCCCGCCAAGAACCAGTACTTTTCTCACCCTGACCTCATTGATTAGTGACAAAAAAATGATATTGGATCGAGTAAAAATCCCTCTGCAGCAAGTAGCTCGCTGACCAACTTCTCTAGACGGGACTCCGATCCAAGAGCAAAATCCATTCGCTTATTGGTTAATTCAATCGCTAAGCGTCATCCGAGCTTATGTCCCAGAGAAAGCCAACGATCTCTACTAGAACTATCTCACTGTTTGTAGTACGAAATATATGGCGTCAAAGACAATTAACACGCCAATTGAAGGATTATGGCGCCAATTTAAGTTTTCTCCGCCTTTTAGAGGAGCAAGAGTAGGCCATTCGATGATCTGGAGGTGCCTTGTATCCTCCCCAATGTACCCTGGTTATGCCACCCAGAAAGCAAAGGTATAAAGAAACATACAATCATTTTTGATTATGCACTCTTTTAAACTGCGGGAATAACCTATGTGAAAAGCAAAATAGGAGATGGGGTTACTAACTAGCAGTCAGTGAAACCGGCACTCAATGACAATACCAAAGATAAATAATGTTTCACTTGTTTTAATCCAAGCTGCAATAACCCTTTTTTCATAGTTATTGCCGTCCACGTTTGATATCAAATCCCCCGCCAACCCCTAGCAAGATGCAGTGAAAAATTGCCCTAGACCTTGCTTCAAAGCTCGAGGCAAACCAAAAACTTAACTAACCCTTTATCATTTTGTCATTTAGACCAGCAGCCCATACTAGTCTGACCACAAGTAGGGATACCTTCGCTCTTAGGTTTCCTGTCACCGAAAAACAACTTTTTGATTTCCGCAAAAAATGGGGAACTTCAAAGACCGAGGTGACAACTAAGACACGTAAGACAAATACAAAAGGCCTGCGCAAATGCGCAGAGGGTTATGGGCAAAAATAAATATTTGGGGTCGTACTTCGGGCATTAGCTCTAACGGAAAGTTAGCTCTCTCTTAAAGCTATCTTTCGGTAAATCTCCCTATTTTTTTGAGCCTAATCCCACTAGTGGTTTTCCACGAGTGGCTTGCAAGGATGCATTTTAGCGTTATTGAGATGCACTTTGTGAGAATGAATAGGTCCTTGCCTAGGTTCTATTTAGCAATTTTTCCTGTGACTGTCTGGGCAGACACTAAATAGATTGCCGTTATTTCTTCCGGTGCATTTCCATAAAAAATACTGCTCCATCCGCACCCTATTTCGTACCGGGAGATATAGCTGATGATTTCAAAAAGACACTTATTGCCTATTTCCCTGGCAATATCAGCTCTAACATTTACTGCACCACCAGTCCTTGCGGATTTTGGTTCTAAACACGATAAACATCGGGTGCCCAAGAGCGCTAGAAAGGGCCCTCGACCGCCAAGGCAACAACCCTTTGATTTCAGTGCGATCTTTAACACCGTACAAATTCTGGAAGCCGGTGCTGTAGAAATACATCTCGGTGGCCATATTAACCAGGCCGAACTAGAAACCATGGATCCTATCGAGGCCTATGTTCATGCTTTCGAAGAAGGCGATGAGCTATTTGAGATAAATTACAACGCCCTCGACGGAGTGGGCGTTAATGTCGGTAACGGCAAGCGCTTCACCAGTTTCCCTCGCCCAGATCTCAGGGGCCCAATGGCCTGGGCCAATATTTTGCCCCACCGGGCAACAGGTCCCAACGGCGATTCCTGCATCAGCTGTCACAATGTCCCCGTTGCTGATGGCGGTGGTGGTGTGAACGACAATGTGATCCGAATGGACCCTGAGCGTAAACAAAAAGGTTTCATTGAGCGTAACTCCCCTCACCTGTTCGGCATGGGTGCAGTGCAGCTGGTGGCTGAAGAAATGACCACCGAATTACAAAGCCTAAGGGATCAAGCCGTCGCTGACAGCTGTGCCTCTGGTGAAAGTGCCAGCGTGGAGATTGCAGCCAAAGGAGTGAGCTTTGGAGAAATTTCCGTCTCCTGTGAAAATGTCAACTATGACAATCTCGCCGGTATTGATACAGACCTCATTGTTCGTCCCTTTGAGTGGAAAGGCTTAACGGGTTTCGTGCGGGCCTTTGTTCGCGGAGCCGCGCACCAGGAGCTTGGTATGCAGGCCACCGAACTGGTAGGCGATGCTGATAGTGACTTCGACTCCATCACCAATGAGCTGAGCGTCGGGGATATTACCGCATTGACGATCTACAATGCCGCACAACCGCGACCAGTCACCAAGATTGAGCTGAACAGCGTGATTGATACCCTGAATGAGGAAGAAAAAGAAACCTACGGTTTACCACTCAGTGAGGCGGACATTGCCAGCATTCAGAATGGTGAGGAAATTTTCTCTTCCATCAGCTGCGCCTCGTGTCACTCCCCCGAGATGGAGGTCGCCTCACCTGTATTTTATGAACCCTCGAAGCACGCCAGCTATCGCGATGAGACCTATCCCGCAGGCAATATTGCCGGGCTACCCACCACTTCACTGCAATTTAACCTGCTGACAGACATTCTCGATAACCCTCAGGAGCTGCCCTCCGGTCAGACGCTGGGTCAATTCGAGGAATCTGAAAATGGTGGAGCGATTGTGCGGCTCTATGGCGACCTGAAACGACACGACATGGGCCGGGCCCTTGCTGAGGAGTTCGATGAAGGTAATGTAGGAGCCTCTGTATTCCTCACCGAAAACCTATGGGGAGTAGGCTCCACAGCACCCTATCTGCATGATGGCCGCGCCACCACTATGACAGAAGCTGTTCTCTTTCACGGTGGAGAGGCACAATCCAGTAAGGAGCAATTTGAAGCCCTTAGCGATGCCGAAAAAGCCGATCTGCTGAAATTCCTGGATAACCTGGTGCTCTACTTGGCCCCATAGCAAGCTTTTACTACTTAGCACCAACTGCAGGGCGGCCAATTGGCCCGCCCCGCTGACTATCCAGCCCCCAAGCCTTAACCCTTCATTATAAATTATGGCGTTGATGCCACTCTGCCAGTGACTCATCTGGATACTCATCAAATTGTTTGTCCTCGGCTCTAATATCCGGCTCTACCCAGGCTTTGGCAAAAGCCAACATCACATGGGTACGCTCAGGCGGTATGGGCAGTTCAGTATCTATCGCAGAGGCAAATGGGTGGACCAGATCGGGCCAGCGGGGATCCCACAGCCAAAGCGCACTGCCACAGCGAGAACAGAAATGGCGCTGTGCTGGGCTGGTGGTACTGCTACCAGATTCGTCGCGCAATACCGCCTGATACACTGAAATAAACTCCTTCCCCTTAATCACCAGCGACTGATAGTCCCCACCCAGATTCACGGCATAACCCCCTCCCCCAGCTGCCTTGCGGCAAATCGAACAGTAGCAACGGGTAAATGGGTAGGGTTGTTCACATTGGAGACTAAAACGCACCGATTGGCAGTGGCAGGAACCATTGAGTTTCACTGTTGAACCTCCCTGTTTACTGGGCAACAACTTTATTCACTGTATCTAGGCTAGACTGGTAAGCGGTCCCACTACCAAGGGTTATGCCGCCATGACCTCAGAGAAATCCACCAGACACGACAAATGGCAGGCCCAAGAGTATGTGAAGGCCTCCTCCATGCAGTGGCGACAGGCCATGGAAGCCATCCAGCGCTGCAGCTATCAAGGGGCCAGCGCTATCCTCGATGTGGGCTGTGGCGATGGCAGAATTACCCGCTATCTGGCCGAGCGCCTCAAGAATGGCAAAATTATCGGTGTGGACCTCACTGAAGATATGATTCGCCACGCCCGCAAAGCCCACGCCGACGTACCCAACCTCGCCTTCGAGCAGATGAGTGCCGATGAAATTCAGTTTGAAAAGCAGTTCGATATTATTTTTTCTTTCAGCTGCCTGCACTGGGTGGCAGACCAGAAAAAAGTCTGGGGTGGATTTTACAAATACTTAAAAGAAAATGGGAAAATTGTGGTTGGCTTCCAGGTTGACCACGAAAATTTCTGGGACACGGTGTACGAATTCCAAAATAGTACTCAGTGGCAACCTTACTTTGAGAATTTTCTCAATCCCTACAATCACTATACGCTGAACGAAATGCGCAATTATATTGAGGAGGCTGGATTTTACCTCCCCAGGATCGATGAAATTCATCATGTGGAAAACTTTGACACCCGAGACACACTCACAGCGTTTTTCTTATCTTGGGTGCCTCAATTTCGGCACCTGCAAAACCCACAAAGAAAAGAATTCTCCCAGCAAGTGATGGATGCCTACTACCAAAAAATACATCCAGTAATGCGCAAGCATGCTGGGGTACGGATCAAGCGGTTTATTATAGAAGCTAATAAATAAGTCAGTTTCCGCCTCACAACTGACAAATCATCACACCAAATTCATGCAAGCCAATTATCTACGAATACGCTTCACTCTCTGAGTACTTGGTAAAGTCATAGGGTGTAAAAGCAAGAGCCACTCTTTTATTTCTTGCAGAGCAAAGAACAGAGTAAAGAATTAAAAGCGGGCCATACTATTTAAATCAACGTTTAAACAAGAGGCAATTAGGTTCCTCTTACAAAAGTTGTAGCCAGTTAAAACGCTAACCAAGCCCTCTTTTCCCAGCAAGCGCAGAGTGATCTGCTCTAAAGGAAGCCCCTGCTGTTCGAGCTGCTGGGCTTCTGCAGAAATATTTAGCAAGTACTCATATTTCTGGTTCAACTGCTGCCAGCCATCCTCCACAACCCCTCTATGTGGGCAGAGAATCACTTTGAAGGAGTGGCCCAGTACATTTTTAATACTGTTTAACAGGGTGGGAATATCTTCGTCGATACGCAGAAACTTTAAGTAATTGGCGATAAATAAATCCGCACTGAACAACCAGCCGCGCTCTGGCAACAGGTAGCAAGTCATATCTTTGGCATGACCTGGGCTAAACAAAGGTTGCACTTTCTCTATGCCGATACGTATATCCTCTGGTAGTGGCGCCACTTCGGCTTTTCCGGCAGTTCCCCAAAAAAGTTTTTGCATGGGGGGGATACGAAAGCCCCTTTTTAATATCCCAATAGTTAAGTCCGGAGCAAAAGCCTGCACGCCGGTGAGCTTTTGGATAGCACCGGCGTTACCACTGTGATCCTCGTGGTGGTGAGTAAGTAATAGTTGTTTTAGCGGTGTATTCTCAATAAACGGCTTAACATATTTCCATTGGTTGCTGGGGCCAGTATCTATTACCGTGCCATTAAGCCTATACACGACAAAGGTCGTGTTGATCCCCATATTCAGACGACCTACACGAATTGCTTCCAGGCCCTGATAGTTAAACGTTTCTCTTACTGACATGGGGCACTCTCTTACCGGTTTTGGGTATTTTCAGGCAAGTGCTACAAGTCGAGAAATTGCAATTTCCTCGAATGTTGGTGACATATCACTACTATCTACCACAGTATCCAAAGTAAGAAGTCGCTAGCGAGAGAAGAAATCCTATACCCCTGAGGAAAAAGCCTTCACAAAGACTCCAGTGACACCACCTCAATCCCATTTTCCGTATAGCGCCAACACAAATTAAAACCACACAGAGCCATACCATAAATGCGCTGTGGATCACTTTTCTGATAGGCGGGCCTGGGGTCCTGGGCCAGTACCTGTTCAATTAACCTGGGCAGATCTGTGCCCCAGTCATCTTCATAAGCTCTGGCCTGATGAAGGATCTTTTCAGGGATATTTACTGGGATTAATGCCGGGGCGGCATCGGCAAAGGCACTTTCAGCATGGTGCAGGGCATCCGCATAGGGTACGTAGGGCTTTATATCCAAAACTGGCGTGCCATCCACCAGATCGGCTCCGCCAACAATTAATTCGACTTTTGGCGAGGTTCGTACCTCCAATAAACGTACCACCGAAAGGCCGATATTATTGGGGCGAAAGGGGGAGCGTGTGGCGAGTACACCGAGTTTTTTATTGCCGCCCAGTCGTGGGGGGCGCACCTTGGCGGACCATTGACCTGCGGCCTGGTGAAACTGAAAGACAACCCAGATATGGCTGTTTTCCTCGAGCCCTGCTACCGCATCCGCTACATTCAGGGGCGGTAACAGTTCGATACTGGCCCGACTGGCATCGGCGAGCAGTGGTTGCCGGGGAACGCCAAATTTTTCACCAAAGCAAGAGTGCACACGGGCTATGGGCTCAACAACCATGGAAATTCCAGAAAACCAATTTTCAATGATGAGCCCGGCATTTTAAACCAGTTGGAGACGTTATTTATCCATACCTGCAATACACAGATATTTTATTTCCAGGTAATCCTCGATACCGTATTTGGAACCTTCCCGCCCCTGTCCTGATTCTTTCACACCGCCAAATGGAGCCATCTCATTGGAGATGATGCCTTCATTAACCCCTACCATGCCATATTCCAAAGCTTCTGATACCCGGAAGATCCGGCCGATATCACGGGAGTAAAAATAGGAGGCGAGACCGAACTCAGTATCGTTGGCCATACGAATCACCTCTTCTTCTGTGGAAAACTTGAACAGGGGTGCTACCGGACCAAAGATTTCCTCTTTGAACAGATTCATCTTCTCTGTGGCATCGCCCAATATTATGGGGGCATAAAACTGGTCTCCCATAGAGCCAGGGCCGCCAGACACTAGGGTTTTCGCACCTTTTTGCAGGGCGTCTTCCACTAACTCCTCTACCTTTTCTACCGCCTTGATGGTAATCATGGGGCCAATATCTGTTCCCTCCTCGAAGCCGTTGCCCATCGTCAATTCATTCACCGCCTTGGCAAATTTTTCTGCGAAGGCCTCATACACCCCTTCCTGAACAAAGATCCGATTGGCGCAGACACAGGTTTGCCCCGCATTGCGGTACTTGCAGACGATGGCGCCTTTCACTGCTTCATCTAAGTCCGCATCGTCAAAGACAATAAACGGCGCATTGCCACCCAGCTCCATAGAAGTTTTCTTCATGGTTTCTGCGCACTGGGCCTGCAGCTGCTTGCCCACGGCCGTGGAACCGGTGAAGGTAAACTTACGTACCAGGGGGTTTTTGGTCATCTCGGCACCAATATCCTTGGCCGATGACCCTGCGACAATACTGAAAATACCAGCAGGGATACCCGCTTCCTCCGCCAATACCGCGAGCGCCAGGGCAGATAGCGGCGTTTCTTGAGCCGGCTTGGCGATAAACGGACAACCGGCAGCCAGAGCCGGTGCCATCTTGCGGGCAATCATGGCGTTGGGGAAATTCCACGGTGTAATCGAGCAGGTGACCCCTACGGGCTGCTTGATCACTACAATGCGGCGGTCGTTGGCAGGTGGGGCTATGACATCCCCATAAACGCGTTTGGCCTCTTCCGCAAACCACTCGATATAGTTGGCGCCATAGACAATTTCAGTGCGGGCCTCGGAAAGAGGTTTACCCTGTTCGGCGGTGAGAATTCTGGCTAGGTCCTCGGTGTTTTCAATCACCAGGTTGTACCAGCGCCGCAGCAACTTGGCCCGCTCCTTGACGGTAGTGGCGGCCCAATCAGACCAAGCGGCACTGGCCGCCTCGATAGCGCGGCGGGTTTCCGCAGCGCCAAGATCGGCTACGCTGGCGACCACCTTACCGGTGGCCGGATCTTTGACATCGAAAGTGGCGCCGGAATCGGCATCGATCCACTGGCCATTGATATAGGACTGGGTGCGCAACAGCGCAGGATTTTTAAGCTCCAGCATCGCCATCTCCTTAGGTGTCTTCCCTGATCCCGGTCGGGCCGCGATCAACCGTTAAGGATATTAACCCGTAAAGTCCCCCCCGCAATGCAACACTAGGGGGGAATTGGCGACACTCTGGCTTGCTGGCGGATAAAGCTTTATTTTTTCTTTTTCACAAACTTCATCAGGCGGCGCTTCTTGGCCTTCTGGCGATCACTCAGTTTGTTTTTCTTACCCGCATAAGGGTTGTCACCAGTGCGGAATTCGATCTTCACCGGTGTTCCGTGCAATTCCAAAGCCTTGCGGAAAGTCTTTTCCAGGTAACGCACATAGTGCCCCGGTACCTGTTCGGTCTGGTTGCCGTGAATCACGATTACCGGCGGGTTCTGACCACCGGCGTGTGCGTAACGCAGTTTGATACGGTGTCCGTGCACCAGAGGTGGTTGGTGCTCACTTACCGCCCACTGCAGGATGCGCGTGAGGTGATTGGTGGAAAGCTTATCTGTGGCACTCTGATAGGCAGCCTCGATAGACTCGTACAAATGGCCAACACCAGTGCCATGCAGCGCGGAGATAAAATGCACATCGGCAAATTCAACAAAGCGCAGACGGCGCTCCAGCTCCGCTTTGACATAGTCGCGGTGCTCCGCCTCCAGGCCATCCCACTTGTTTAACGCCACTACCAGCGCGCGCCCCGCCTGGATCACACTGCCCATCAGGTGCATATCCTGATCTACCAGACCCTCGCGAGCATCGATCACCAGCACCACCACATTGGCGTCTTCCACCGCCTGCAGGGTTTTGACGATGGAGAACTTCTCCACCGATTCCTTAATGTTCTTGCGTCGGCGGATACCTGCGGTATCGATCAATGTGTAAGGCTTTTCATCGCGCTCGTAATTGATGTAGACACTGTCGCGGGTAGTGCCGGGCTGGTCGTAAACCACTACACGGTCCTCGCCCAACAGGCGGTTGACCAGGGTAGATTTACCCACGTTGGGGCGCCCGACGATAGCGATCTTGATTCCGGTGGCCTCTTCAGGCTCTTCTTCTGCCGCAGGCTCCGGCAGGTCTTCCACCACGCGCTGCATCAGGCTGCGCACACCGCGGCCATGGGTGGCCGTGGTGGGGAACAGTTCACCAATGCCCAGCTCGTAGAAAGGCGCCAGAGCGATATCCGGGTTGACCCCATCGACCTTGTTGGCCACCAAAAAGGTGGACTTTGAGCGGGTGCGCAGCTGGTCGGCGATCATTTCATCTGCCGGTGTCAGACCATCGCGGCTGTCCACCAGGAACAGCACGATATCCGCCTCTTCGATAGCCTGCATGGACTGCTGCGCCATAGCCGCATCCATGCCCTCTTCCCCGCCGGTAATACCGCCGGTGTCGACAAGGAGCACCTTGCGTCCGTCGATTTCGGCCTCGCCGTACTTGCGGTCGCGAGTCAAACCGGCGTAGTTGGCCACCAAGGCGTCGCGGCTCTTGGTAAGACGATTAAACAGTGTGGATTTGCCCACGTTGGGGCGCCCGACCAGGGCGATAACTGGCAGCATAGAATTCTGGCTTTAGCCTAATAAATAAATACAAACGCCCGCACAAGGCGGGCGATTTCAATTCACCTGCGAAGCAGGCTCCTTTTGCGGGCTTTGTGCCCCATGGCGGACTGCCTGTCCGCCGCAGCAATCTTGCGCGATTAACCCCGAGCGAGGGTTAGAGCAACCAGCTTGCCGTCGTCAGACAGGACAAATAGCAGGTCGCCATCCACCAGCATGGGGATACGGATCGCGTCATTATCGACCTCTTCTCGGCCGATAAACTGGCCGGAATTGGGGTCGAGTACATGCAGATAACCTTCCAGGTCACCGACAACCACAACGTCCTGGAAGTACGCTGGGCCACTCAACTCGCGGCGCAGCAATTCGTTGTTACTCCAGGCAATCTGGCCGGCGCCCACATTGTAAGCGTACACACTACCCGAGGCACCACTGAGGTAAACATTGCCACCTCCCACAGCTACCGCGTGATGGGTGGAGGCATCGCGCGCCCAAAGGCCGCGACCATTTTCTTTGGACAGGGCAACAACCCGGCCCTGATAGCTAGCGGCAAACACCAGATCGCCGCGCACTACCGGCGAGCCATCGATGTCCACAACTCGCTCCAGTTCGGCGGAGCCCTGCGGTATGGCAACGCGCTGCTCCCAGCGGGGAATGCCATCGCGGGCATCCAGGGCGATCAATTTGCCGTTGTCGAGACCGGCGACCACCAGGCCGCCGCTGATCACCGGCGCCGCGGTGCCGCGTAAAGTCAGTACCGGCAAGGTGGTGTTGTGGCTCCACAGTTCTTCGCCGTTGCTGGCATTGAGCCCCACCAGCTTGCCGTCCACGGTTTGCAGGACCACAACCCCGGAGCCAACCGCCGGCGCGGAGACCACTTCACCGGAAACTTGGTACTTCCACAGCTGGGCGCCGTTGTTCAGATCCAGGGCTATTGCGCGACCGCGATAGTCCACTACTACGGCGAGGCCGAGGCCAACACCGACGCCACCGCTCAATTCAATATCCAGGTCGGTTTCCCACTGGGGTCTGCCACTGCTGCGATCGAAGGCGGTCACCTCACCATCGCTACTGGCGGCGACCAGTTTGCCGTCTGCCAACCCAGGTTGCAGCATGGCATAACGCTTCTCGTCGATACTGCCCACATCTGCCGACCAGACTTCGCGCAGCTGGACGCTAGGGGCGAAATCCACCAGCTCCACCGGCTCGACATCTTCCTTGCTCTCGTTGGAGGCGCAGGCACCCAGGGCTACCGCCAGGGCAACTGCTGCCGTGCGCCCCACAGCGCGATTGAGAAATCCCATCACTCGTCTCCCTCAGGTGCTGGTTCGCTTGGTTTCTGTTCCTGTTCCTGTTCCTCGCCAGAGGCCACCGCCAGGCTTTCCACTTTGAGGCGCAGCAGCTGTGTGCTGCCCGCCTGTTCCGGCAACAACTCGGATAAAGCCTGCTCATAGGCACTGCGGGCACCCGCATCATCGCCTTTCTGTCTGAGGATATCGCCGCGGGTCTCGGAATAGAGGGCAGCAAAGGCCGGAGGCACATTGCCCTCGATCAGTTTCAGCGCTTCGTCCGGGTTGCCGCGGGCGGCAATCACAGTGGCCAGGCGGCGCTTGGCCAGTAACTCCAGAGCTTCCTCTTTGGTGTTGTCGAGGACCCATTGCAGTTGTGTCTGTGCGGCTTCCAGATCATTCTTGTCGGCGGCGATAGCGGCCAGGCGCAGAGAGGCCTGACTGGCATAGATACGGCTGCCGTATTCGTTTTTCAGCTGCTCGGCGAGGGTTTTCGCGGTAGTCAGCTGCTTGTTGTCGGGCTGGCTGTTATTGGCGGAAACCGCTTCAATAAATCCCTGGTACAGGTCGGATGCCGCCTCGGCCTTAGCGCGCTGGTCACCCTGCCACCACTGATAGCCGAAGTAGCCGACCAGAGCCAGGACCACGCCGGTTACAATGCCCCTGCCGTTTTCCGCCCACCAGCGCTTCAGCGTTTCTATTTGTTCTTGTTCGGTAAGATGCTCAGACATTGGGTAAATCGCCTTTCCTGTGGTTTTCTAACTATCCTGGCGGGGGCCTCCGCCACCCTGAGTATTTGAATCAGCTCTGCAGCAATGCCGCCAGCTCTGTGAGCGCGAGGGTCTGTTGCTGTTGGTCGGAGCGCAGATACTTCACTGTAATCTGACCGTTAGCAGCCTCATCCTCGCCGATAATCAGTGCGTAATCGGCACCGCTTTTATCCGCTTTCTTCATTTGGCTCTTAAAGCTACCGCCTCCGCAGTGTGCCTGCAGGCGCAGCCAAGGCAACTCGTCGCGCAATTGCTCGGCGGCGGCCAGGGCGGCTGATTGTACATCACCCACCGCCACCAGGTAGGCATCTACCTGTTGCGCCAGGCTCCCCGGCAAGACTTCAAGGGTTTCCAACATCAGCACCAGGCGCTCGGCACCCAGGCCAAAGCCCACTGCGGGAGTGGATTTTCCACCCATCTGCTCTACCAGACCATCGTAGCGGCCACCGGCACAGACAGTGCCCTGGGCGCCGAGGCTGTCGGTCACCCACTCGAAAACGGTTTTGCCGTAGTAGTCGAGACCGCGCACCAACTTAGAGTTGATCTCATATTTCACCCCCGCCGCATCCAGCATTTCGCGCAGTTGGGCGAAATGGGCGGCGGATTCCTCATCAAGGAAATCCAGTAGACAGGGGGCGTCGGCGAGCAGTTCCTGGGTTTGCGCATTTTTACTATCGAGAATACGCAGGGGATTGCGCTCCAGGCGGCGCTGGCTATCCTCATCCAGCTGCTCGCGGCGCTCGCTGAGATAGGCCACCAGGGCCTCGCGGTAAGCCGCACGGCTGTCGGAGTTGCCCAGGCTGTTCAACTGCAGGGTAACGTGATCAGCAAGGCCCAGCTGGCGCCACAGGCGCGCGGTCATAATCAGGATTTCCGCATCGATATCCGGCCCTTCAATGCCGAACACTTCCACACCAAACTGGTGAAACTGACGCAGGCGGCCTTTTTGCGGGCGTTCGTAGCGGAACATGGGGCCGAAATACCACAGGCGCTGGGGCTGATTCAGCAGGTTACTCTGGATCGCCGCGCGCACGGTGCCGGCAGTACCTTCCGGGCGCAGAGTAACACTGTCCCCGCTCTTGTCCTCAAAGGTGTACATTTCCTTTTCGACAATATCGGTAGCCTCGCCCACGGCGCGACTGAACAGCTGGGTTGCCTCCAGGATGGGCGTGCGGATTTCACTGTAGCCGTAGCGGGCAAAGAGTTCACTGAGAGTGGCTTCCACATACTGCCAAGTCGGTGACTGTTCCGGCAGCAGGTCGTTCATGCCGCGAATTGCGCGAAGTTGTTTCAACGCTGTTCCTTAAATTTCTAAATTTCTTAAATCGACGATTCAGGTACGGTGCAAGGGGCGTGCCCGTTACGCCTTGGCAATGATATCCGCCTCGCGCTCGGCCTTGGCTGCGGCCTTCTCACGAATCAGGCGTTCCAAATCATCCACCAGGTTCTCATTCTTGAATTTGCGGTCCGGCTGGCCGTCTACATAGACCGCGTGGCTTGGGGTGCCGCCGGTGAGGCCGATATCCGCCTCCTTCGCTTCGCCGGGACCATTGACGATACAACCGATCACCGCCACATCCAACGGTGTCGTGACGTCTTCCAAGCGCGTCTCCAGCTCGTTCATGGTTTTTACCACATCGAAATTCTGGCGGGAGCAGCTGGGACAGGCGATAAAGTTGATTCCTTTACTGCGCAGACGCAGGCTCTTGAGCAGGTCCCAACCCACCTTTACCTCTTCCACCGGATCTGCAGCTAGGGAGACCCGCAGGGTATCGCCAATGCCGTCGAGCAGCAGGGCACCGAGGCCAATTGCGGATTTGACCGTGCCGGCACGCAGGCCACCGGCCTCGGTAATCCCCAGGTGCAGAGGCTGTTCAATCTGCTGGGCCAGTTTGCGATAGGCGGCGGTAGCCATAAAGATATCCGAGGCCTTCACGCTCACCTTGAAATCCTGAAAGTTCAGGCTATCGAGAATCTCAACGTGGCGCAGGGCCGATTCCACCAGTGCATCCGGGGTGGGCTCACCGTATTTTTTCTGCAGGTCTTTTTCCAGGGAGCCCGCATTCACACCGATACGAATCGGAATATTCAGATCGCGGGCCTTATCCACCACCGCGCGGATACGTTTCTCGCGGCCGATATTACCGGGGTTGATGCGCAGGCAATCCACGCCCAGATCGGCCACGCGCAGGGCGATGCGATAGTCGAAGTGGATATCCGCCACCAGCGGGACATTCACCTGTTTTTTAATTTCCCCGAAAGCCTCGGCGGCCTCCATGCTGGGCACCGAGACCCGCACGATATCCGCACCGGCTTTTTCCAATCGCTGGATTTGGTCCACCGTGGCGGCCACGTCACAGGTTTCGGTATTGGTCATGCTCTGCACCGAGATCGGCGCATCGCCACCGACCGGTACATTACCCACCATGATCTGGCGCGACTTGCGGCGGACAATGGGAGATTCAAATTGCATAGGGCTGACCTGGCAGTATTGCTGCTAAAAAATCGAGGGGGAGATTATAGAGAGATTGGGCGCAAACCTACAGAGTTCGCACCCAAACGGCGAAGATCCTTTAATTGCCCACAATCAGGCGGCGGGTGCGGCGGCTGCCGATAGGGTCACTTTCGATGGTTTGCTCGCGGTAAACCACCCTGGTTCCGCGAGCATTGCCGAGCATCACTTCAAAGGGAGCGCGCCCATCCAGGCTCTTGGAAGTACCCGCTTGCTGCACGCCGGCAAGCAGCACTACGCCCTCGGCATCCTTCACTTCAACCCAGGCATCCTCATCGAAACTGAGACGCAGGGCTCCCTGCAACTGCTCATCCAGCTGCGCCACCGCCGCGGGAAGCTGCGCTGCCGCTTCTGCAGTTTGCTCGCTGGGCTCAGACTCTAACTCAGAAGGCGCATTTGGCTCGGGAGCCTGAGCTTCCTCCACCATTTCTTCCACGGCGAGCTGAGGCTGTTGCTCCGGTGCCGCGGCAACCTGCAGCTCAGTCGAACTCGGCCCCGAAAATTCACTTTCGCTGGAGGTAACGGATGGCTCAGTCGCTTCGGCAAGGGGTCTATTTTGTTCTGCTGATTGTTCTGTTGGTGTCTGCAGACCGGGAATATTTACCGGACCATCATAGAGCCACCAGAACACAGCGCCTGCCGCCACCAGCGGCAGTAGCGCCAACAAACCGTGGCCGCGCTTGCTCGCCGGGCGCAGGGAATCGGCTCTGATCTCGATCCGGCGTGACTCTCTGCGCGCTTGCGGCTTCGGGCGCGCAGCATCGTAGGCCGCGAGTACCGTTGTGGAGTCAATACTCAGCTCGCGGCAGATATTGCGGATATAACCCCGCGCATAAACCGCTTCCGGCTGGCGCTCGTAGAGATCTGTTTCCAGCCACTCGACAGTGTTATCGATAATACACAGGCGCCGAGAAAGCTCCTCACGGGAGAGTCCTGCCGCCTCGCGCGCGGCGAGCAACAGCGCACCGGGAGAAACCTGCGTATTGGATTCAGTTTGGCCGCTGTCGCGGTGCACGGAATTACTATCCGTCATTACCACTCAACTCCTGATATTTCAGTGTTTCCGCAGAGTACGGGTACAAATTTTTCAGCGCAAGAGCATAACTCAGCTCCTTGTCGCGATTGCCAAACACCTTCTCAATACGAATCCCCAACCATAAAGATTGCGGTGTTTGACGGTAATTTTCGCTGTACTGGTCCAGGTACTGCTTAGCCTTGACATAATCGCCGGCATCATATTTGAGATCTGCCAACTCCAATAGGGCAACGGGCAGATTACTATTCAGGGCGAGGGCGCGCGTGTAGGCCCGTTCGGCCTCCTCCACCATCCCCAGGCGATTGGCGGTGCGGCCGTAGTTCACCAGGGCAAAGAAGCGGCGATTATAGGTCAGGTCATTGGAGGCGTGGTGGAACTGCTCCAAAGCGTCCTCGTAGCGCTCCTGCTGGTACAGGAAAACCCCATAATTGGTGCGCGCCATCGAGAAGTCATCGCTGTAGCGCAGGGCTTTTTTAAAGTGGGACTCTGCCACCGTTAATTCACCATCAGTCTGGTACAGCAGGGCCAGGCCGTGGTGAGCCAGCGGGTCTTTAGGACCCAACTCCAAGGCCTTGTTAAAGTGACGGCGAGCCTGCTCACGGTTATCTCCACTCTGCAGGTAGCGAATTCCCAGCTGAACGTGAGTTTCCAGTGCCTTATCCAGGTTCACCTCCTGGCGCTCTGGCAAGCCAGTAGTCACACATCCCCCCAGTAACACAGTGAGAATCAGGCCAAGAAACGGCAGGCCAAAAGATTTTGCAGACACGACATCACCTGTACATTTATTTTTCATCTATCCATCAAGCGGGGTCGCAATGATTGATCACTATCGATCAACAAACTGGGGTGGAGTAGGTAACAAAACAGCTTCGTGAACCTTTTTGCGGCAAAACTGCCCCCATATTCACTCAGTTACCCCATCATCAGCCCGGTTTAACCCCGCTTTCCCCCCTCATATAGTGCCGCAAAGTACTGCCAGTTTCAGCTGTATACACCTAATAAATTCCAATTGGCTCGACAGCGCCTCCTTTATGTAGCGAAAAAAAATCGAAACACGCTGCTATAAGAAAACCCGGAGAGCGACCAGCTCTCCGGGGAATCAAAGGCTCTCCAAGGATGAAGGGGTTTATGCCGCCATTAGAGCTCGTTACCGGCGCCATCTTTAGCGTCAAGCTGTTTGCCATCTGGGCCGCCGTCGCGGGGAGGGATCAGGGCCTGGACGGGATTGGATGCCGCATTGGCGGCATCCGGGTCCGTCAGTGTCTCGAGAAAGCGCACTACCAGATCAATCTCGGCATCGCTGAGATTATTACCCGCATCCCCGCCAGTAGCCGCGAGAATCGCCTGAGAGAGCGCGGGGCCATTAGGGGCCACTTTATTGGCGCAATCTACTAATTCCTGAAACTGTGCCAAATCGCACATTTCGCTATTGGTGTAGTACTGGTTAACCGATGCAGCGCGATCGCGATAGTGCTCAACATTTCTGCGCAAAGTCGCAAATTGACCACTGTGCCCCCAAGGGCCAGTGAGCGCGACATTTAATAGTGTTGGTGGGCGAAAAGCACCAGCACCGTTCGCACCTAGATCCGCGCCGCTGCCATTTTCATCGGTGCCAATACCAATTTGTGGATAGTTCGCAGGTCGCGGTCCTTCCGTAGTAAAAAATGCACCCGCATGGCAATTGGTACAGCCGGAATTCCCCGACATAAAAGTAATGGCTCCGCGCTTCTCATCACTATCGAGCGCATTCACATCGCCATCCACATAATCGAAGAAGGGGTTATCGATAAAAAGCTGTACCGCTTCAAAGGCCGCTATGGCCTGGGCTATGCGACTGAAAGTAATCTGGTTATCACCAAAGGCCGCACTGAACAGTGCACTCCAGGATTCCCGCTCCAGATTGGCCGCTATGATGTCCTCGCGGTAATTCGTATTGCCGCTGTCAGTAGTGCCATCGTAACCAAACTGTGTGACATCGCCCATCTCCGCAGGATTGGTTACCGGAAAATGCGCCTGCGCCATCATCAACGCCAAGGTGCCAGTGCCCACCGCCGCTTCAGTATTGAGACTGACATCCCGTGAGTCGGTGCGTAATCCACGATCAGTGAGAGCCACCCGGTTATCCCAGAAGAGCCCGCTACTCCACAATGCCACATTACAAATAGGCTGGGCATTTCTGGGCACTATGGGTACCTCATTGATACCATCAGAGCGGCCAGGGCCAACCAATGCAGGGTCTAGCGGATTCACACCCACGGGCATGGAGAGATTATCACCGCCACAGCCGATAGCGGCGTGGTGGCAGGAGGCACAGGCCACGTCACCATTGGCACTGAGGGATTGACTGTAGAACAGGCGCATACCCAGCTCGAGCATGGCAGGGTCTTGTTCACTTCGCACCCTGGCGGCAAAAGCACGCATATCCTCTAAATGCCCGGCCATATTGTTCAATTCCAGCATGGCTGCCAGGCAGGTATCCAGATCTTCATCCAATAAATTCAATGCGCTGCGAACATTTTTGCATTCGTTAATGTTCACCAGGCGATCGAGGACCGGTGCCGCAACCGCACCATTACTTAGGCCGCTATTGGTGTTGTTGACTAGTGTTTTCGCAGTGACCTGTGCCGTCTCACTATCGCTGCCCAAATCGCCACTGGTTATCGAGTAGCTATAAGCGGTATTAACTAAAAGCCCCTGATCTACGTAATAGCTGTTACTGGTCTCGGCAATTTTTTCCCCACCGCGATAGATGGCATAGGTCGCTCCATCACGCTGCCAGGAGAGGCCGATACTGGTTCCGGAAAAGGCATTGGCGATCAGCTCCTGCGGGGCAGTGCCCTGCCCGCTTCCTGTGCCGGTGTCTGTATCCGTATCCCCGTCATCGACCGTATCATCACCCGTCTCTGTATCGCCACCAGAACCAGTATTGCCTTCTACGGTTTCCGAGCTGGTGCTGTCATCGCTATCGGAAGAACCGGAACTACAGCCTACCGCCAGCAAAAATAGTGGCAAGAGCAGCAATCGTAGCAATGCCATGACCGGCACAATTGAATTTTTGCTTTGTGATTTCATAAAACCTGATCGACCCTGCCCATTAAAATCGTTAGAGAAACTCTGGACAGGCAATGGGTAAACTAGTGCCCTAGACGGCACCAAAAGCTAATACTCCCAGAGCTCTCCGATTCCTGACAATTTCGCCGGGCATAAAAATAACGAGCCTAAAGCCTTAACCCTGCGAATTCTGTTGAGAGAGTCGCAAAGCACTTACACTCGGCGAGTGAAATGAGATAGTGTGAATTACCTCAGGATATAAAAGAGGCAAAAGGCACAGTGACAAAGCCAACCACTTGGCAGCCCCACCTCAGCTGTGACCTAAGCAGAAATATTAAATACGCAAAGCCTGCTGCTATCACAGAGGAGGGCACAAAGAAGTCAAAAATCAGCAACCCCTATTATGCCCATCATTTTATTTCCAATTATTTCTAGCCATTCATAGGGCTATGCTATGGATCAAACTGAAGTCTATAGATTATCCCCACTCCGGTTTTTAGCATCCAATTGTTTGCCATCTGGGCCACCGTCTCTGGGAGGGATCAGGAACTGGATCTCATTCGAGCTGCTATTTGCCGCATTTGGGTCGGTAAGGGTATCCAGGAATGTTACAACAAGATCAATCTCATCATCGGTCAGGCGATTAACACCACCGCCATCATTTTCTGCAAGAATATCCTGGGACAGGGCCAGGCCATTAGGGGCCACTTTACTGGGGCAATCCTGTAAATCTTTAAACTGCTCAAGATCACACATCTCATTATTGGCAAAGTAGCTGGCAATTGAGGCTCCCTGATCCCTGTAATGCTCAACATTCCTTCTCAAGCTAGCAAACTGCCCGTTATGCCCCCAGGGGCCCGTAATTGCCACATTTAACAAGGTGGGAGCGCGGAAGGCTCCAAAACCCAAGGAACCCTCTCCGCCCAAATCCGCTCCGCTTCCACTCTCGTCAGTACCTATTCCGATCTGCGGATAGTTGGCAGCCATCAGTGCCTCGGAGGTGAAGAAGGCTCCTTTATGACAAAAAGTACAGCCAGCATCTCTTGACATAAATGTGATAGCGCCACGTTTTTCTTCAGTACTAAGCGCTTGCAAATTGCCTTCGACATAGGCAAAAAATGGATTGTCGATAAATATCTGTACTGCTTCATAAGCGGCAATGGCCTGGGCGATACGACTGAAATTAATCTCACCATCACCAAATGCAGAAATAAATAGCGGTGCCCAGGCTTCAATATCCAGGTTAGCTGCCAAAATATCTTCGCGGTAAGCGGTAAAGTTCTCATCGACAGTATCATCGTAGCCAAAGTCGATAATATCCCCCATTTCTGGCGGAGCTGTAACGGGGAAGTGTGCCTGTGCCATCAGTAATGCCAGAGACCCAGAACCCACGGCAGCGGCGGTATTATTCGTGACATCTCTCGAGTCCGTGCGAAGAACTCCATTAGGACTCATTGAAACCCGGTTGTCCCAGAACAGACCGCGAGACCATAAAGAAGCATTACAAATCGGCTGAGCGTTCCTGGGGACCAAAGGCACTTCATTAACGCCATCAGAGCGCCCGGGGCCCAGCAGAGCAACATCTATCGCATTAACCCCGACCGGCATCGACAAGTTGTCGCCACCACAGCCTATTGCGGGATGATGGCAGGATGAACAAGAGGCATCTTGGTTAGCACTTAAGGATTTATTGTGAAACAGCCGCATACCCAGCTCCACCATGACTGGTTCCTGTTCGCTGCGAACACGTGCAGCAAAAGCGCGTATATCCTCAACAAGGGAAGCCATACGATTGAGTTCGAGCATAGCTGCCAGGCAGTTATCCAAGTCCTCTTCGAGTAGATCAAGCGCACTGGAGGCATTTTTACACTCGGCAAAAGTGGATATGCGCTCATTTAAGACATCGTCTTCTGTGCCGTTATTTAGCCCCGCATTCGTATTGTTGACTAACGTTTTAACGGCAACCCGGGAAGCTTCTATTTCGCTGGCAGTATCAGCTGTGTTTACCGAATAAACATATTCAGTATCCACCGAAAGATCGTGATCGACGAAAAAACTGTTGCTGGTTTGTGCAATCTTTTCGCCATTTCGATAGATAAAATAGGTTTCACCATCCCGCTCCCAAGCAAGACCGATGCTGGTTCCAGAATAGGCATGGCCAATCAATTCATTGGGCGCACTACCCTCCTCAGCCTCTGGTTCAGGTTCAGGCTCTGGTTCTGGCTCGGAATCAGACTCTGAATCAGTGCCAGAATCAGAGTCATTCTGTACGGCATCTGGAGCTGGATTGTCGCCACCTCCTGATGCCCCTGAATCACATCCAGCCAACGATAAAAAGAGCATGAGGAAAAAGAGCCGCAAAAGCTCCCTGGAAAAAACTTTTGTATCCAGTATCTGAACTTGCATAAATTAAAACAGTCCTTTCTTTCGATTTTTAAAATTCTGGACTGTTAACGCCGTATCAGGGAGTTTGGTTGACACCAAAAAGAAAAAATTGTGCTTCACCAAGACGCAAGCAAGGTGCGATCACAAATACTTTCAGGGAAACTAAAAAGTTGAAAATAGGTTCTTCTGCCAACGCCACAAGTGAAAAGTACGCAAATGATAGAAGTTACCAAGACAGCCCGGACATGTAATAGCGATCAGCTAATCAAGACTTCCGGGCTGAGTAGAACAATCAGTATCAAACAATCAGCCGACAATACGCACCGGGCGTTCGGCGTTGCGGTAGCGCTCGGAGCGGCGGGTGCGGTCATTCACACTTCCGGCCAATTGGCCACAGGCCGCATCGATATCGTCGCCGCGGGTAGTGCGCACGGTAACCGTATAACCCTTATCAAGCAGTATCTGCTGGAAGCGACGCAGTGCGTTATTGCTCACTCGCTGATAGTCGGACAGCTCAAACGGGTTAAAGGGAATCAGGTTAATTTTCACCGGAATCTCTTTCAGCAGCTCCGCCAATTGCTCAGCGTGCTCCGGGCGGTCGTTGATCTCACGCATTAGCGTGTACTCGATCGTCATCTTGCGGTGCGTATCCGGCATACGCTCGATATAGCGCTTGGCAGAATCCAACAAGACGGCGATGGGATATTTTTTGTTGATCGGCACCAATTCGTTGCGCAACTCATCATTGGGCGCGTGCAGGGAAATTGCCAGACTCACATCAGTGACATCGGCGAGGCGGTCCAGTGCCGGTACCACACCCGAAGTCGACAGGGTCACACGGCGCTTGGAGATACCGTAGGCATTGTCTTCCATCATCAGGTTCATGGCATCGACCACATTGTCGAAGTTGAGCAACGGCTCACCCATGCCCATCATCACCACGTTGGTGACTTTGCGCGGACCTTTCGGCTCTAACTGGCCAAAAGATTTACAGGCAATCCACACCTGCCCGATGATTTCTGCCGCAGTCAGATCGCGGTTGAAACCCTGTTTGCCGGTGGCGCAGAAGCTGCAATCCAGGGAGCAGCCCACCTGGGAGGAGACACACAGAGTGCCACGATCCCCATCGGGGATATAGACGGTCTCGATGGCATTGCCACCTTCGACTTCAATCAACCATTTGCGCGTGCCGTCGGCGGAGTCCCATTGCCCCAATACTTTTGGCGCGCGAACTTCGGCCACTTCCGCCAGCTTCAGGCGCAGGGCCTTGCTGACATTAGTCATCTCAGCAAAGTCATCAACCCCATTCTGGTGAATCCACTTTAAAACCTGAACCGCGCGGAAGCGCTTCTCGCCCAATGATTCAAAAAAGGCGGCCAGCTTTTCGACAGAAAGGCCGAGCAGGTTGGTTTTCTCTGTGGTCATTCAGTTCACCTCGGGGGAAGAGTTGCACCGGTCCGGACGGGCCGGTGCGATTCAGGGCGCGAATTAAGCGCGCGGGCAGATTTCGTCGTCAGCGAAGAAGTAGCTTACTTCGCGGGCAGCTGACTCTGCAGAGTCGGAACCGTGTACGGCGTTGGCGTCGATGCTTTCAGCGAAGTCGGCGCGGATGGTGCCGGCAGCAGCTTCTTTCGGGTTGGTCGCGCCCATCAGCTCGCGGTTAGCCAGGATAGCGTTTTCGCCTTCCAGAACCTGTACAACAACCGGACCGGAAGTCATGAAGTCAACCAGGTCTTTGAAGAAAGGACGCTCTTTGTGCTCAGCGTAAAAACCTTCGGCTTTCTCGCGGGACAGGTGCGCCATCTTCATAGCAACGATGCTCAGGCCAGCTTTCTCGAAACGGCTCTCGATTTCACCGATTACATTCTTGGCTACTGCGTCCGGCTTAATGATAGAAAGGGTACGCTCCAGGGCCATGGTTATCTCCAAATTGATTTTTCGTAACTGAACTTACATACAGAAAGAGCAACCTGCTCAGTTGCTCTTCCGTGATATTCCTTTCATACCCACCGGGGGTACTCAATTTTTAATCACCGCTTTTCGCGGCCGGCGGATTATACGGGGTATTGATCGACTTTTGTACTCCAATACCAATACCCCCTTAAAACCGGTCTGGCTAGTCGCACTCTTCAATCCAGGCGGCCTGAATAGCCTCCAGAATCTTCTCGCCACAACGGCTGGGGTCATCGTCAAATTCCGGCAACGCCATTACCCAATTGCGCAGATCGACAAAATTGACCGTGAGCGGGTCTACATCTTCGTGCCTATCACAGAGCTCGATCGCAATATCGTGAATATCAGTCCACTTCATTGATTCAGCTTCCTCAATACCGCTGTGCTCAGTGCTTTTCCGACACTTGGTTGATGGTGTACTTGGGAATTTCTACAACCAGGTCTTCATCTTCAACGATCGCCTGACAAGACAGGCGCGACTCTGGCTCCAGACCCCAGGCCTTGTCCAGTAGATCCTCTTCCAGTTCATCGGGCTCCTCCAGGGAGTAGAAGCCTTCGCGCACGATGACGTGACATGTAGTGCAGGCACAGGCTTTTTCACAGGCGTGCTCTATCTCGATGTCATTGGCCAAGGCCGCATCGATCACACTGACGCCGCTCTCCGCTTCCACCACTTTACCCTCGGGGCACATTTCCGGGTGGGGTAAAAATACTATCTTCGGCATGGGTACTGACTCTCTATGGTCTCAATCCGACGGGGGCAAGCCCCGGCCGCAGGTTGTGCAGGCTGGGCGCCCACCGCTTATTTATCAAATTCGTCCAGGCTGTGACCGCGCATAGCGCGCTTAATCGAAGCGTCCATACGCCGTGCAGCGAAAGGCTCAGACAATTTGTTTAGGGCCTCCATACGCAGGCGGATCTCCTCTGCGTCGCCGGCATTGTGAGCCAGCCGCAGAGCTTCCATGGCGTGTTCCAGCTCGCTCAACTCATGCTCTTCCAGCAACTGGGCACCGTTTTCACGCAGGGCAACCAGCAGGCTCTCCAGGGTCCGTTCCGCTTCTACCTGGGCCTCGCGCAGGGCGCGCAGGGCGATATCCTCGGCGGCATGGGTATAGGATTCCTGCAGCATGCGCGCAATGTCCTTATCCTCCAGGCCGTAGGAAGGTTTCACCACGATATCCGCGCTGACGCCACTGCTCTTTTCCATGGCGGTCACAGAAAGCAGGCCATCTGCATCCACTTGGAATGTCACGCGGATATGGGCAGCACCCGCCACCATTGCGGGAATACCGCGCAATTCGAAGCGCGCTAGCGAGCGACAGTCGCTGACCAGCTCCCGCTCACCCTGCACCACGTGAATCGCCATAGCAGTTTGGCCATCTTTAAAAGTGGTGAACTCCTGGGCTTTAGACACCGGAATAGTGGTATTGCGCGCGATCAACTTCTCGGTAAGCCCACCCATGGTCTCGAGTCCCAGAGACAGGGGGATTACATCCAGCAGCAGCAGGTCGTCATCGGACTTGTTGCCCACGAGCACATCGGCCTGCAGGGCGGCACCAATTGCCACCACTTGATCCGGATCGATCTCCGCGTGGGGCGCCCGGCCAAAATAGTCTTCAACCCGTTCCCGCACCCGCAGCGTACGAGTGGAACCGCCCACCAGAACGACTTCCTGTACTTCATCCACGCCGATATCCGCATCGCGCAGGGCGCGCTTACAGGCGCGCAGGGTCTTGTCGATTAGAGGGTCCAACAGTGAAGCCATGGCTTCCCGATCGAGCACACCGGTCCAGTCCCCATGGTGAAGCTCTACCTGTTCAACATTGGCCAGGGCTTCCTTGGCGGCACAGGCGCTATCCAGCAACCGCCGCTGGGCGGACGCATCCAGGTCGGTGCCGAGGCCCGCCTGCTCGGCAATCCAAGCAGCGATAATGCGGTCAAAGTCATCACCACCCAGTGCGGTGTCGCCGCCGGTGGCCATTACTTCGAAAACGCCGCGGGACAGACGCAGAATAGAAATATCAAAGGTGCCACCGCCCAGGTCATAAACGGCGATCACGCCCTCTTCTCCCCGGTCGAGGCCGTAGGCCACCGCCGCCGCAGTGGGCTCGTTGAGTAGGCGCAGTACCTTGAGACCGGCCAGCTTGGCCGCATCTTTGGTGGCCTGGCGCTGGGCGTCGTCAAAGTAGGCCGGCACGGTGATCACCGCGCCGTCGAGCTCCCCGCCGGCTTTGCCGTAAAGTGCATCGCGGCCGCGCTGGGCCAGCTTTTTGAGAATTTCCGCAGACACCTGCACCGGATTGACCGGTCCGGCAGCGGTTTCGATAGTGGGCATGCCGCCATTACTGTCGGAAAAATGGTAAGGCAGCTGCTCACCCAGGCTTTTCACATCCGCCACACCGCGGCCCATCAAACGCTTGATCGATAGCATGGTGTTGTAGGGATCCGCAGCGGCGCGGGCGCGGGCCTCGGCGCCAACAGTGATACCCTCACGGCTGTAATGCACCGCCGAGGGCAGAATGACACTGCCATCCTCTGCAGCAATGGCTTCTGCCGAGCCGCTGCGCACCGTGGCCACCAGCGAGTTGGTGGTGCCCAGGTCGATGCCCACCGCGTATTTGCGCTGATGGGGGTCGGGGCTCTGTCCCGGTTCAGAAATCTGCAGTAATGCCATTACTTATCTCTTCTGTCAGCGGGATTTATCGCACTGGCACTGCCTGCGCCAGATCCCGGTTTATTTTCTGATAGCGATTGTTTAATCGCCGAACAAATCGGCTTCCAGCTCTTCCACCTGCGATTGCAGCTTCACCAGAAACTGCTGCTTGCGCAGGGAGTCCTCGGCTTCGCTGAACTTGCCTGCGGCATAGGTCTCGGCAAATTGCCGCTGTTCACCCCGGTAGAGGCCATCGACCTCATCGGCAAGTTCCTCCAGGGCGACGGCGGGATTTGGCTGTTCGCGCACTTCTTCGAGACGCTCGCGCAGCAGCATTTGCTGCATCAGGAATTCTGTATCGGCGGTGGTCTGCTCCGGCGGCACTTCCACTCCAGCGAGTTTGAGCAGGTAGGCGGCGCGCTGTACTGGATCGCGAAGAACCGTGTGGGCTTCATTGATCTGCGCGGCCATCTGGATAGCGAGCAGCTGTTCGCGCTCGGATTTGGAGGCGTATTTGTCCGGGTGGAATTCCCGCTGTAATTCCCGATAGCGCGCGGCCAGGGCGCTGCGATCGAGCTCAAAGGCGGGCTCTAGCCCGAATATTTCGAAATGGGTCAGGTTGGTTGCCATCTCAGTTCACCTGCCGGCACTGGGCCTTAAAAACTGGGCGGCGGCGCCCCACCCGGCAATTGCCGGGCCAATAAAAAGGCCGGTATGCACAGTGCACCCGGCCTCTCTGTAGCGGGCCACACTCAGACGTGAAAACTCTCGCCGCAGCCACACTCATTCTTAACGTTGGGGTTGGTGAAGGTAAAGCCCTCGTTGAGCCCTTCCTTGACGAAATCGAGCTGGGTACCGTCCAGGTAAACCAGGCTCTTGGGGTCCACGATCAGCTTTACATCATCCTGCTCGAACACCACGTCTTCGGCCTCTGCCGAATCGACAAATTCCAGTACGTAGGCAAGGCCTGAGCACCCGGCGGTCTTCACACCCACACGAATACCGATACCTGTGCCGCGCTTGGCCAGCTGACTCTTAATATGAGCCTGAGCGGCCTCGGTCATGGTAATAGCCAAAACAATACCTTCACTACTATTGGGCTCGGGGCCCGATGGTTAACCTGCGGCGGATTCCTGCGCGTCAGCGGCTTCGGCAGACTCACCGCGCTTTTCACGGATATTGCGCACAGCGGCCTTGATCGCATCTTCCGCCAGCACGGAACAGTGAATCTTCACCGGCGGCAGGGCCAGCTCTTCGGCGATGGCAGTATTTTTGATCTGCTCCGCCTCATCGATGGTCTTGCCTTTTACCCATTCGGTGAGCAGCGAGCTGGAGGCGATGGCAGAGCCGCAACCGTAGGTTTTGAACTTGGCATCTTCAATCACACCCGCATCGTTCACCTGAATCTGCAGGCGCATCACGTCACCACAGGCGGGCGCACCCACCATGCCGGTGCCCACGTTGTTCGCCTTGTCGTCCATACGTCCGACGTTGCGGGGGTGTTCGTAGTGGTCAATTACTTTATCGCTATAGGCCATGACTTTTCTCCTAACTCATGCGCGCGCTTAGTGAGCGGCCCATTCAATCTTGTTCAGGTCGACACCGTCTTTGTACATATCCCAAAGCGGCGATAATTCACGCAGTTTCTCCACCGCCTTGCGCACGGCGGCCGCTGCGGTATCCACATCCTGCTCGCTGGTGAAGCGGCCGAAGCTGAAACGCAGTGAGCTGTGTGCCAGCTCATCGTTTACGCCCAAGGCGCGCAGCACGTAGCTGGGTTCCAGGCTCGCAGAGGTACAGGCGGAGCCGGAGGAAATCGCCAGGTCACGCAGGGACATAATCAGGCTCTCACCCTCTACAAAGGCAAAGCTGACATTCAAGTTGCCCGGAACGCGCTGTTCGGCGGAACCGTTGATATGGACTTCTTCCATATCTTTGATCTGATCCCAGAAACGATTGCGCAGGGACACCAAACGCTCGCCTTCTTGCACCATTTCTTCTTTGGCAATGCGGAAAGCTTCACCCATACCCACAATTTGGTGGGTGGGCAGGGTACCGGAACGCATACCGCGCTCGTGGCCACCGCCGTGCATCTGTGCTTCCAGTCGCACGCGGGGTTTGCGGCGAACATACAGGGCGCCAATGCCTTTGGGGCCGTAAATCTTGTGGGCGGAGAAGGACATCAAATCGACCTTCATCTCCTGCAGGTCGATGGGCAGCTTGCCCGCGCTCTGCGCCGCATCCACATGGAAGATCACTTTGCGCGAACGGCACAATTCGCCGATTGCGGCGATGTCGTTGATCACACCGATCTCGTTGTTCACGTGCATCAGGCTCACCAAAATAGTGTCCTCACGCAGTGCTTCCTCAACCTGTTGCGGGGTAACAATGCCGTCTTCACGGGGATTCAGGTAGGTGACCTCGAAGCCTTCACGCTCCAGCTGGCGACAGGTGTCCAGCACTGCTTTGTGCTCGATCTTGGAGGTGATGATGTGCTTGCCACGACCCTGGTAGAAGTGCGCCGCACCTTTGATCGCCAAGTTGTCTGACTCGGTGGCACCACTGGTCCAGACGATCTCGCGGGGATCGGCATTAATCAGTTCGGCCACCTGGCGGCGGGCATTTTCCACCGCTTCCTCGGCCTTCCAGCCGTATAGGTGGGACCGGGAAGCCGGGTTACCGAAGTTGCCTTCCATCGTCAGCTGCTCTGCCATCTTTGCAGCGACACGCGGGTCAACCGGACAGGTAGCTGAATAATCCAGGTAGATGGGAAGCTTCATAGTCATACCGTTTCCGCTCAATAATTCTCAAATATTCCGCTTTGGCCACAACCGTGGCCGATATTTACAGACCGCCGAGTACGGCGACCCGCTGTTCCGGTGCTTCGCGCATATCCTGGCGGCGCGCCACTTCCTGCACCTCGGCGCGCGACACCAGATTGGCCAGGCTGATACCGCTCAGGAAACCGTGAATCTGGTCGCTTAAATCGGACCAGAGGTAATGGGTCAGACACTGCTCGCCATTGGCGCAATCGGCGTTGCCGCCACAGCTGGTGGCATCCACCGATTCGTTGACCGCATCAATAATTTGAGCCACAAAAATCTCTTCGCCATCCCGGGCCAGGCGGTATCCGCCGCCGGGACCGCGCACACTGGACACCAGCCCAGACTGCCGCAGGCGGGAAAATAACTGTTCCAGGTAGGACAGAGAGATGCCCTGCCGTTTGGAAATATCTGCCAAGCTGATCGGCCCACGCTCTGCATGCAACGCCAGATCCAGCATGGCGGTTACCGCATAGCGGCCTTTGGTTGTTAAACGCATACCAGCTCCCAACTGATGTACAGCCTTTTCCGATCGGGGCGCGAGTATGAAATAACCCAGCACCTTAGTCAAGTATATAACCGAGCAAAGTACTCGGGTACTCAACCGGCTAGTCGGGACGACCCTTACCACCAGATCGGTGGATATAGTTCTGAATGGCGGTGAGCATGCCGCGCAGGATGCCCAGCTCCATATCATCCGGGCGCACACGGCTATACAGTCGGCGCAAACGGGTCATGGTCTGGCGGGGATTATCTGGGTCGATAAAGCCGAGCTCGCCCAGCGCCTGCTGCAGGTGATCGAAATAGAGCTCCATGTCGCTGGCTTTAGCCGGAGGGCGGTCCCAGTCGGCATAGCTCACAGGCTCGCCTTTTTCCGCCTCCAGCGCCGCCATGCGTACTTCATAGGTCAGTACCTGCACGGCGGTGGCTAAATTGAGAGAGCTGTACTCCGGGTTGGCGGGAATATGCACATGGTAATTGCACGCCTGCAGCTCTTCATTAGTGAGGCCGCGATCTTCTCGGCCAAACACCAGTGCCACCGGGTGGCTGGAGGCCTCGGCCACTGCCCGCTCGCCGCACTGGCGCGGCGTCAGCAGGGGCCAGGGAATGCGCCGCTCGCGGGCGCTGGTGGCCACCACCAAGCCGCAATCTGCCACCGCTTCTTCCAAAGTATCCACCACCACGGCGCTATCCAGCAGCTCCGCGGCACCGGCAGCGCGCCACACGGCATTGGCCGCAGGGAATTCCCGCGGCGCCACCAGATAGAGCTGGCTCAAGCCCATATTCTTCAGGGCGCGCGCGGCACCACCGATATTTCCGGGGTGGGCGCTGTTAACCAGAACCACGCGCACATTGTCGAGCGCGCTGAGCGGAGTCGTGTCTAAAGGGGGCTTGGCCATACTGAAAGTAATAATTCGGTGTCATGGGGGCGCGCGAGTGTAGCAAAAAGGAACGGGAATCCATACAATCGCGTCCGCTGCGGTTAACCCGCGGTCTGCTTTTTAACCACTTCAACCACTTAGTGCGGAATAGTTATGGAACCCATGCTAAATATTGCCCTGCGCGCGGCGCGCAAGGCCGGAGAATTGATCGAACGGGCCTGGGAGCGCGGCGACCTGATGAAATTCGAGGAAAAAACGCGCAACGATTTCGTCACAGAAGTGGACAAGGCTAGCGAACAGGAAATTATTTACCACCTGCGCAAGGCCTACCCCAAGCACAGCATCCGCGCTGAAGAGAGCGGCCTGATCGAAGGCGCTGAGCCCGACTACGAGTGGATTATCGACCCCCTCGACGGCACCACCAACTTTATCCACGGCGTACCCCAGTTTGCGGTATCTATTGCCTGTCGCTATCGCGGCCGCATCGAGCACGCGGTGGTACTCGACCCCATTAAGCGTGAAGAATTTACCGCGAGCCGCGGCCGCGGCGCGGCCCTGAACGGCCGTCGCATCCGCGTTTCCCCACGCCAGGGTTTGCGCGGTGCACTGATTGGCACCGGCCTACCCTTCAATGGCCCAGCTCTGGAAAATATCGACCCCTACCTGGGCGCTTTGAAAGAGATCGCCGGGCAGACCGCCGGCATCCGCCGCCCCGGCGCCGCCGCACTGGATCTGGCCTATGTAGCGGCCGGGCGCTTTGACGGCTTCTGGGAGATGTACCTGAATACCTGGGATATCGCGGCAGGCTCCCTGTTGGTCAAAGAGGCCGGTGGCCTGATCAGCGATTTCCGCGGTGGTGAGGACTACCTGGATTCCGGACACCTGGTGTGCGCCACCCCCAAGGTCTTCAAGCCACTGCTGCAGATCGTAGGCAAGCACCTGGGTTCTGTGCGCTAATTCCTACCCGCTCACTGGCCCGGCTGTCGTCGGGCCAGCTCTTCCCTGTTCTTGAATTAAACCGACCTCCCAGACCGCCCAAGGGTTTCCGCCAGCACACGGGATAACTGCATAAAATCAAACTCTGACGGCAGAACCAGGTAGCTCTCCCCATTCGGTTTTTCACCAACCAATACAAAGCGCATAGCCCTGGTGGCGATATCCTCCTGCAAAATGGACAGTAGGTCGGCGGCAGACATACCCGGTACCTCACTGTGAAACAGCAGCACATCGGGGCGTTGGGTTCGCGCGATAAAAATGGCCTCCACTACATCGGTGGCAACCAGGCATTGAATCTGGGGAGTCTCCTTCAGCATCTCCCTGAGCTGATCCGCCGCAGCCGGGCGGTTATCCACAAGCAGCAGTCGCCCTTCCGGCAGCTTCGGCGGTTCCTGTGGATGGGCGGAAAAACTCATCAGGGCATCGGGCGCGTCGATCATGGGGAACTCAATCCAGAAAACCGAGCCCTGCCCCTCCTGACTGTCAAAGTCGATACGCCCGCCCATAGCCTCGGTGAGGCGCCTGGCGATTGCCAAACCTACACCGGTGCCTTCGATATGGCCCTTCTCTTCTCCCAACCGATTGAAGGGTTCGAACACCTCACTGCGCCGCTCCGGCGGAATTCCCTTGCCAGTATCGAGAATACTCAGGCGCAGCCATCCCTCCGCCTGGGGAGTGAAGTTAATAATGACCCTGCCATTGTCCCGATTGTATTTCACCGCGTTGCCGGCAAGGTTTAGCACCACTTGCTTGTAGCGCACAGGGTCCGCGCAGATATAGGCGGACTCCCAGCCGAGGGGCTCGTAAACCAGGCTGACCCGGCGGGTCTCTGCCAGAGGTTCCAGCAGGCGTTTACATTCGGCCACCAATTCCACCGGGCGCACCGATTCCATTGAGGGGCCGAGCCGCCGACTATCGATACGGGCGAGCTCCAGTACATCCCCCACTAGGTGCAATAGGTGTTGACCCGCTCGGCGGATCTCCCCAAGGCGCTGGCGTTGATCGGAGTTCAGACTCTGATCCAGTTCCACCATTTGGCTGTATCCCAAAATGGCGTTGAGTGGGGTGCGCAACTCGTGGCTCAGGCTGAATAAAAGATCGGCGCGGTGGGCATTTTCCTCACGCTGCTGGTGCAACTCCCGCTCCAGGCGCGCCTGGGTCTCACGGCTGGCACTGACATCCTGCAAAATCCCGAGTACTCGCACCGGCTGGCCGCGACTGTCAAGCTGCGCCTTGCCGCGGCAACGCACCCACACCAGGCTGCCATCAGAGCGCCACAAGCGGAACTCCACATCCAGGGGCAGGCGGTCGCGCACATGGTCCAGCATGGATTGTTCCACTCTGGCTATATCCTCTGTAAGGATGCGCGCCTTCCACTGCTCGGCGGCAGAGCGCCCGATACTGCGTATGGGGCTCACCTCGTAACCGAGAATTCCCCAGCAGGCGTCGTCGAGAACCATTTCATCGGCGCGTAAATCCCACTCCCACAAGCCGTCCCCAACCCCGGAAAGCGCCTGCAGTGGCCGCTCGCTGGGCAGGCTCGACAGGTAGCGCTGGGACAGAGCCTCGCTGTAGTCGGCACAAGTGCCTATGGTGATCACCTCGCTGCCGTCAGCACTGGTGGTCGCCCGCCCACAAAAACGCAGCCAGCGCAGCTGGCCGGTGATGTCATAGGCGCGGAAGGCGAGATCGAAATACCCCCCCTGACTGGCGATTCGGTGGCGCAGTGAGAGAATACGGTGGCGCTCATCGGAGTGAACCGGGTGCAACTCGGTGCCGGACCACAGGGCCTGAAGGGCCCGGTCGGCACTGTCGGCGAACAGGTGCCAGATATCCCCCTGGGCGCGCTGGGCACCGCTGTTCAAGTGCCATTCCCACAAGCCAGAATCCACATCCATCATCAGCCCCTGCAGGCGACCAGTTTGATGGGCAAGCTCCAGTGCACCCAGGGAGTGCAGCTCTTCCGGAGTGGACAGCAGGAAGGGGTGATGGGGCGGGACGGGGTTTTGAGGTTCGGACACGCTTAACTCGATTCGTTGGCATTGCAGGCAAAACAAAGGGGGCCTTTATACCTAGGCGCGAATGGGGCGTCTATTTACCAGGCATTAGTGCCAATCAGAATTCCACACAGAGTCACAAAAATAAAATTTTTTTCAGACGTGAGCGTGAGGGAAAACAGAGAGAGGAAAAAAAGACCCCGCAGTGCGGGGCCGTAATCAGCGATGATGAGAGAAAACGGGAAGTTTCTCAGTGGAAACGGTTTGCCATAACCCCATGCAAACTCCCCGAAGTACGGGTCATGCGTCCCGTACATTTCTAATACTGCAATCGGTGTGCCAAGTTTTTTGCCGGATATAGTAAGAGCTGCCCCCTCTCTCCATGGTTAACCCCGGCAAGGTGACCCAACAAGTGCCAACAATCCTATTTATCGCACCAAAAAGAGGCACTATGTGCCAACACTTGTTTTCCTAAGGAGACTTGTGAACTTGCGCTATTCAGGCCAACCAATAAATTTGTGCCACAATTTTCACTGGGATGTTATTCAGCGCCAAATCTCCCCCCTTAGGGTGAAGGGCTTTGTAACAGCCAATACTCAATGTGCTGCTGATCTCCGGGGTAGAGCGGATGGGTACAGTTTCGGCAAGCAATACGGTGAAAAGAAAACGTTATTGGGCACCTACACTTCTCTTCGCCAGCACGGGCTTCCTTGCGTTGACTGCCGTGCCTCTGTATGGGCTCGAATATGGCTACTCCTGGCAGCAATGGCTCGCCTTCCTAATCATTACCGGGCTGTGCGGCATTTCTATCTCCGCCGGTAACCACCGCTTATGGACCCACAGAACTTACAAAGCCCACTGGATGCTTCGCTTATGGTTTGCCCTTTTCAGCGCTGCAACCCTACAAAACACCACTTTGAACTGGTGTTCGGCACACCGGCTGCACCACCGCTATACCGACAATAATGACCTGGACCCCCACTCCTCTAAGCGGGGGCTCTGGTTTTCACACCTGGATTGGATGATGCACGAATATCCATCAGGCAGGAAAACCTATGACAATGTCAAAGACCTTCAGCGGGACAAAATTGTGATGTGGCAGCACCGTCACTATCTGCCGATCGCCATCGGTATGAACTTTGCGATCTGCCTGATCCTCGGTCTGATTACCGGCGATATTATCGCCATGTTCTTACTGGCGGGCGTGTTGCGTATGGTGGTCAATCACCATGCCGCTTTTGCCCTCAACTCTTTCGGGCACCGCTGGGGCAAAAGAAAATTTAAGGGCGATATTTCGGCTCGGGACAACCCTATTATCAATGTCTTTGCTTTTGGCGAGGGCTATCACAATTACCATCATGCCTTTCCCGCGGACTATCGCAACGGCGTTGGTTGGTTTGCCTACGATCCGACCAAATGGCTGATAAAAAGCCTCAGCTGGCTCGGCATCACCTGGCAGCTGAGAGCTGCCACAAAGCTACAGATTTATAGAGCAACTCAGGAGGTGGAAATTGAACGGGCCGAACAGCAACTGGAGAAACTAGCGACACAGGATCAGGAATACTGGCGCGAACTATTACAGCGAGAGCGCCAGGATTTCTGTGAAATATTCGATCGCTGGCAAGCACTGATGACCCAGCGTCGCGCCATAGCCCCAGATAACGCCTCGGGAAGATGGAAACTGGCAACTATTCAAACACAAATTCGCGAGCTGAAATTCAGGCTAAAAATGCAGAGCGAGCGCCTGCGACTCATGATGCGCCAGCTACCCCTGAGCCCCGCAACGGCAGGCTAGGTCGGGCTTTAGATCTGGCTCAGTTAGCTGCCGTAACTCCACCAGATTGACGAGGCGCCACAAGGGGGAAGGCTTGATTGCTGGCCACCAAGAACCCTCTGCGCCTCCTCCCAATAATTATCTATATTCTCTGAGTACCGTTATGTAAGTACCGTTATGTGAGTACCGTTATGTGAGTACCGTTATGTTTGTAACCGGGAACTACTCCCAGGAATACACCGCTAAGTACCTTAAAAGAAAAACTGCGCCACCCAAATAAGGGGGCTTCCCCGAGACCGTTTCACAGACAGGCTCGAAATATGAATAACGCTTCGTCGACATCCACAACCAAACGCAAATGCTTTTGGGTCCCCACAGTGCTGTTTGCCAGTACAGGCTTCCTGGCCCTGACCGCCGTGCCCATCTACGGGCTGATGGTTGGATATCACTGGTACCAGTGGCTCGCCTTCGCTCTATTAGCCGCACTGTGCAGTCTCTCGGTGACAGCGGGCAATCACCGGCTCTGGTCCCACAGGAGCTACAAAGCGCATTGGTCGCTACGCCTGTTCTTTGCCTTATTCAGCGCTGCTGCCCTGCAAAACTCTACCCTGACCTGGTGTGCCGCCCACCGCTTACACCACCGGCATATTGACGACAATGATCGCGACCCCTACTCAGCGATGCGCGGCTTTTGGTTTTCCCATATCGACTGGATGATGCACGAGTACCCGAGTAGTCATCTCGATTACAAAAATGTCGAGGACCTGAAGCGGGACAAGATCGTGATGTGGCAACACAATCACTATATCCCCATCACCCTCTCCATGAATCTGGGTATTCCCATCGTACTGGGGCTCCTCACCGGAGACTTGATAGGTATGCTTTTGCTCGCGGGAATACTGCGTATCGTAGTCAACCATCACACTACTTTTCTGGTGAACTCCCTCGCCCACATGTGGGGCAAGCGCCCTTATAAAAACGATATCAGTGCAAGGGATAATCTCTTTCTCAACCTGTTTGTATTCGGCGAGGGGTACCACAACTATCACCACGCCTTTCAGACCGACTACCGCAATGGTATCCACTGGTACCAATACGACCCGACCAAGTGGCTGATCAAGCTGCTGAGCTGGGTTGGCATTACCCGCGATCTGAAAACTCCTCCTGCGGTGCAGATACAAAAAGCCAAGCTGGCAGTGCAGTTCAGCCAGGCGAAGGAAAAGCTCGGGGGTAGCGCGCACAGGGAGGACTGGTTAAAGCTATTGGAGAACGAGGCCATACAGTTTGCCAGGGCACTGGAAAACTGGAAAAACCTGCAGTTACAGCGCGCCCACTGCCGCGGGGATCGAATCGCAGAAAAGTGGCGCTCACTGGCTCTTCAAAGCAAGATTAAAGAGCTGGAATTCAGCTTGAAAATGCAAAGCCGGCGCCTGAGCAGGCTGATCAAGCAGTGCCAGTCGGATTCAGCTGCCTCCTCCTGACACACCGCTCGTGAAGAGAATAAAACTGGTAGCGAATGTGCGCAGCCGAATAGATTAAAGGGTTTTTTCCGCGGCGAATTCACGCATGGAAAATGCCACCCGCTCGTCGACTTTTTTCTCGTGCATTTCCTCGTCCAGCCCCTCGATAAAACGCAGGCGCTGGCGCAAACCGACGCCGTTAGCCACCTGAATGGCGAGGCCTGGACGAGCATTGGCTTCGAGCAGCAGCGGACCGCGCTCGCGATCCAGAACGATATCGCAGCCGAGATAACCGAGGCCGGTCATTTCGTAGCAGCTTGCCGCTAAGCGCACTAGATCGTACCAACCGGGGACCTTCAACTCACCGAAAGACATCTGCGTATCCGGGTGGCGCTGGATACGCAAGCCGCGCTGAACCGCGTGGCAGCTTTTGCCCGTGGCCAGGTCAATACCCACCCCCACAGCCCCCTGGTGCAAATTGGCCTTGCCATCGGAGCTATGAGTGGAGCAGCGCAACATCGCCATAACCGGGTAACCACGGAATACGATTACACGAATATCCGGCACCCCCTCAAAAGAGTAATCCTGGAAGATGGGATCGAAATCCACCAACGCTTCCACCATCACCCGGTCGGGCTTACCGCCGAGACTGTAGAGGCCACTGTGGATATTGTTAACATGGCGCAAGATATCCAGAGCTTCAATTTGAGAGCCGGAAATCTTCTTGTACTTCTCCCCTTCGCGCCCGGCAATGACCAGGATGCCTTTTCCCCCGGAACCACGCGCTGGCTTGATCACAAACTTCCACAGGGGATCAATCACTTCCATCACACGCTTGCGGCTGGCCGGGGTTTCGAAAGCCGCGATCAACTCCGGCACCGGGATTCCCGCGCGCTTGGCCGCACGTTTGGTATTGAGCTTGTCATCGACAATGGGGAATTTTTCCCGGTCGTTGTAGCGCGCAATGTAGTTAATGTTGCGTGCATTCATGCCGAGAATGCCCATCCTGTTCAAGGCCAGCGGCGAAACGATACCGCCGCGGACCTTGTTGATGATGTGCTTGAATGAGAACTGCAGCATCGCTATCCCCTACTTGACCAACGGCCGGAAACGCATCAGCTCGCTGAGGCGATAGCCGGTGTAGTTGCCCACAATCAGGATAAAGGCCAGCAGTACCAGCAGCAGTTCTGGGAAATTAAAGGTCCAGTGCTCCACATAGCGGTTAGTCATCACCCACCAGGCCAGCACTGCCACCAACAGGCTGCCGCCGGCTTGCACAACTACCTCGTAGGGACCATCTTCCTCCCACACGATGGACATGCGCTCAATGGTCCAGGCCAGAATAATCATCGGGAAGAAGGTCACCGTCAGCGCCTGCTCGATGCCGAGCTTATAACTGACCACACTGATCACTCCCATAATCAACACCACCGTGACCACCACGGCGGCGATCCTCGACACAAGGAGCAAATTAAGCCGACTCAGGTAGAAGCGCACCCACAGGCCGAGCACCAAGATCAAAACGAAAATTGCCAGGCCGGTAAACAGCTGAGTTTCAATGAAAGCAATCGCCAACAATACCGGCATGAAAGTACCGGAGGTGCGCAGCCCAACAAAGATACGCAACAGTACCACCACCAGAGCACCCACCGGCACCAGCAGGATCAATTTAAAAATGCTCTGCTGCTCGATAGGCAAGCTGTAGATGGAGAAATCCACCAGCGCCTCTTTCTCACCCAGCGTGCTGCGCATAGAAACATCCCGTGCGGGCACGTCGTTGGAAATCACCGAGAAGGTCACCTGCGAATTGCGGCCACCCTCCAGATCGAGCAGGCTCTTGCCGCCGCGCTGCCAGATAAAGAAATTGTCGGGAATGCCAGGCAGGCCACTAGTGGGTTCAAACACAATCCAGCGCTGGCCGTCATACACCTCAAGCAGGTCCTCTGGATCGAGGCGGCGGCGGTCGTCCTCTAAATAAAGACCGCGGATGCGGTGGGCAGGAATATCGGCGGTGGCGAGCATCAGCAGAGCCACATCCACCAGGGATTTATCGGCGTAGTGGCGGAAAACCAGGTTGCGGTCCTGGTTGCCATCGTCATTCAACTCAAATAGCAACTGGGTAGTAAAGGACTCCACATCGGAGGAGCGTTCGCGGGCCTGCTTCACCAAGGAATCGATAGCCAGTCGCACGGCTTCCTGCTCACGCGCACCGAGGAAGGGTTTCTTCACCTCAGTGCTGAGGTTCAGAGGCTGCTCCAACGCCGCACCGGGCGTCTGGTAGACATCGAGGCGGTAGAACAGGGACTGGGAGCCTTCGGCGGAGCGACGCGTCCACACCGCCCGATACTCATCATTTTCCCGGGCGATGAAAAAGCCAAAACCGGAGGAACTGAAAGTTTCCCCAAGAATTTCCATATTGCGCTGCTCGCGGGGTAGCGTTAACGCCGCTTTGACCGGACCGCCTTCGGCAACGAAGCCCACCTTGGCTTCGATAGTCCACACGGTGCGGTATTCACCCGGCAACAGTGGAAAACCCAATTCAAAATGTTTGTAAGCGGTGAGACCCGCTCCGATCAATGCGAGCAATGCCGCAATAACATAAACTTGAACGCGCGGCGACATTCGCCCTTCCCCGTAAATCTATGGTTCCAAAGGGAACCTAACTGTATATGCAATAAGCGGTCTATTTATTCCCGAACACCCGAGGTTGTCCCTGGATATTGCGCCGGCTCACATCGACAACCGCAGCATCCTTGAGGAAGTTGCGCCCCAGCACCATCATAATATCGTTGCCACCCTCATCGGTCAGGCTGACCTCAACCATGTGAGTAACCTCACCCACGGTCAGGTTCATTTCCACAACCGGGCGACGCTGGCTCGGAAAGCCAACACGGTTCGCGCGGATATGGCGCTGAATAGGCAGCTCTATGGAAGAGGTTTTGGCTTTGCCATCTACTTCCGGCAGTGCCAGTTCGATTCTGATCCAGTCTTCACCGTCGCGCTCGAAGCGAGTCAAAGTCTGCGCGCGCAAGGTGGTTGTCGGTGCACCGGTATCCACAACAGACTCAATAACCAAGCCTAAGGGTTCGATGGAGATTTCCTCTACCGCTCCGAGAACCAGTTTATCTTTGGCGACGGGCACTTCGACTACTTTTTCAACAGTTCGTTCGACGACCTTCTCAACAACCCTGACCTCAGGCTCCGCACAAATCACCTCTACAGGCTCCGGGCACTGAAGCATTTCTCCCTGAGGTTGTCCCGGTTGCGCAGCAATTGGCTCAGCCCCCTGCTGGTTCTGTTCGGGATACATCAGCGACTTGCAGCCCACTAGTAACTGGACCACCACCAATAACCACAGAAGGGAAAATTTCTGCATCCTAACAATTACCTCTTGCCCCATTAGCATTCAAATCCGACCACGCCGTCTGCGCAGCGTTCACGGTTGCAAGCGCAGAAATTCCTCCCCACGCAAACAAAAAGTCGATATTAGCCTATGAAAGAGCCCGGTGAACAGGGATGTTCCTACCGTCGAGCGATGCAAGCGCGACAATGTGACACGCGCCAGATCTTGAGAATTCGGTTGCTAGGCGTGAATCGTTACCGGTTGGGAGGTATTTGAAGATAGCCGAAAAGAAGCCTCGGCGCCCTGCGGGTAGGCGCCGGACAGAGGTACTCAACCGCGCTGTAAGCGCTCGTCGATGCCCTTAAGGATGATTACCAGGGTCTCGGCACCACCGCGGTCTTTAAAAAACTCCTCAGCAATCGGCGCTATACCGCACTGTTGCGGTAGCGGCATCTCCCCCTCAATCAGCTGGCGCATACGCGGCAGGAAAATGAACTGCAGCCATTGGGGCAGAGTCAGGGTGTCGACACAGAAAGGTTCAGTACTGGCCAGGGCTTCCGCCGTTGGGGCTTCCTCCTGCCACAGGGCCATGCGACGCAACTCCGCCTCGAGCTGCAACAGTTGATCGGCGACTTCAAAGTAAATAGCTTGCATAAATCCAATACCTGGGACCGCCTTAGCGACGGTGTGTGATTCCAGCCCCCCTGGCAGGCACGCCAGGCCGAGAGTCGAAAACGGGGCCTACTTAAAGAGGTTATTCGATACGACGGTTAAACGGCGGCAGTGAATTGAGAATGGCCTGGCCGTAGCGACGGCTCACCACCCGGCGATCCAATAATGTCACCGTGCCGCTATCCCCTTCCGCTCGCAGCAGGCGACCGCAGGCCTGCACCAATTTCAGGGCCGCATCCGGTACCGTGATCTGCATAAACGGATTGCCGCCCTTGGCCTCAATCCATTCCGCCAGGGCCGCCTCAATAGGGTCATCGGGCACCGCAAAGGGCAACTTGGCAATTACCACATGTTTGCAGTAATCCCCCGGGAGATCGAGTCCCTCGGCGAAGCTGGCGAGACCAAACAGCACACTGCTTCCACCACCATCGACGATTTCACGGTGAGAATCGAGTAACTGCTGACGGGATTGCTGCCCCTGCATCAGGATTCGATTGCGCCAGGTACCCGGCAACGCCTCGTAGACGGTCTCCATTTGCCGGCGTGAGGAAAACAGCACCAGCGAGCCGCCGGAATCCTTGAGCAGCTCCGGCAAGGCATCGATCACCGCATCAGTATGCTGGTCCGCATTGCCCGCATCCACTGCGCTGGCAGGTACCTGCAAGGTGGCACGGGAAAAGTCGAAGGGACTGGGTACTACCTGGTAGCTGGCATTTTCCGGAGTGCCGGCACGCATGCGCAGGCGATCAAATTTGCCCAGTGCGGTGAGGGTCGCAGAGGTAAGCACCGCACCGTAACAGCGACGCCATAAGCTGTACTCCAGGGTCTTGCCAGCCAGGATTGGCGAGCAGCACACTTCGAAATCTGTCGAACCACCCCAATCTACCAGAGTGACCCAGCGCGCCTGTGGCAGAGCGCCATCCGCGTCGGCGCGGGCATAGTTAGCCCAGAGCATCAAATTGGCCTCGGCACGCCCATACCAGCTGCCGAGTTGTGGGTACCAGCGCTCCAAGTCCACAATGGGCACCGGCGAGTGGGCGTCCTCAAGCATGCGCTGAGCGGTTTGCAGCATTTTGCCAAACAGGCTTTCCAGCTCGTCGAAATCCTCGCGCAGCTTTTCCGCTAACCGCATCATGGAATCCGGCACCACGCCGCCCTCGAAGCGATGGCGAGTGGTATTGCCGCGCTCATCCTCGAATTCGCACAGCTCTTCGATTAGCGGCCACATCTGCTCCAAGCCCTGCTTGGCGGAGGTGAGCACCGCCGGCAGCTGTTCACCACAGCGATCCAGCTCGGCGCCATCGCCAATCTCACCGAGCATCTGCCCCAGGGCCTTATTGGCCTGGTCCAGCCAACCGGTAGAGGCCCCGACGCGGCTGTGGTGGGAGAAGTGATTGAGGGCTTTGTCCGGCAGGTGGTGGGCCTCGTCGAGCACATAAATCGTCTCTTCTGGCGGCGGCAATATGGCACCGCCACCCAGAGCCAGATCCGCCAACAGCAGGTCGTGGTTGGCAACAATCACCTGAGTCTTACCCAGACTCTCCCGCGCACGGAAAAAACTGCAATTGGTTACATGGGGACAGCGACGGCCACTGCACTGGCGGTGATCTGTCGTTACCCGGCTCCAGTCATCAACCTCAATCGTCTCCGGCCAGTTATCGCGGTCGCCATCCCAGCGGCCAGAGGCCAGGCTGTCAGTCATTTTCTGATAAAGGGCAACACTGTCTTCCCCCACCTGGGGGAGCTCGTCTTCATAGAGCCCCAGGGAGAGGCCGGTACCGCTGGAGGAGAAACTGGAGAGCAGCTGATCCAATTTGGACAGACACAGGTAGCGGCCACGTCCTTTGGCCAAAGCGAACTCAAAGTTGAGACCACTGTGGCGTAACACCTCCGGCAGGTCTTTGTGGATAATCTGCTCCTGCAGGGCCACGGTAGCGGTGGAGATCACCAGGGTTTTATCCTGGGCCTGGGCCAGGGGAATGGCGGCGAGTAAATAGGAAACCGTTTTGCCGGTGCCCGTGCCGGCTTCTACTACACAAATATGCTCGCCATCGGTTTTATCGCTGTCGCGCTCACCACTGGCATTCTGTGCAATCGAACCTAGAGTGCGGGCAATGGCCGCCACCATCAGTTTTTGCCCGTAGCGGGCCTTGAGACCACGGTTGGACAAGAACTGGCTGTAGGCAGCCTGGATGGCGCTTTTGTGTTTGTCGTTGAGCACAGGGGAGAATCTATTCGCTAGTGGGTGGCGCAGGGGGCGTTATTATCCACTAAGCGCCCGCTCGCCACCAGCACCGCTAGGACAAAGCACCCCCAACAGTGATCATTCAAACGCCAGGCGGGAAACCACCGGATTGGCGTAAGCCTGGATGGCCTTTTCCCGCCAGCGCTCATCGATCTTGGCCATGCGCGCTTCAAACTTCTCGCGGGTTTCCCGATGTTCGCTGGCGTCCCAGGGCTTGTGTGGATAGCCCACCGGCAACCCGGACACTTCACCGTAGATCATCTCGTAGGCGATTAGATTGGTGGGATGCAGAGTGTAATTGCCAACGATCTGCCGATCGATCTCCTCGGCAAGGCTGTTGACGTCATTGAAGTCGGCTTCAATAGGTGTACCAAATGCGGTATGCACCCGCCCTTTGAAACCAATCACACCTTTGCCGATGGAGGCCAGATCCTCGTTTTTGGCTTTCTTGTACTCTTCCTTGTGCTCTGTGATGTAGAGCTCCTTGGCCTTCTGGGCATCGCAGGGGTCCCATTCGTAAGAGATAGACAGCGGCACTATGTGCAGCTTGCGCCAGAAGTCGGCAAAGGACATATCCCGATCCTTGGTCATCGCGAACATGGCCGCCAGAGCCGGGTTGGTGCGATCCATGCCGTCCTTCGCACGCCCGGAGCGCTGCGCGATCCAAACGTGCTCATTGTCATTCACAATGGAGTGGTAGATATAGTTGGACAACTCCATGGCGGCCTGTAGCTTTTCACGACGACTGCCGGAGCTGCGCTTGACCGTAAAGCATTTGTTGAGCTTCATAATATCGCTGGCAAACTGCTTGCTCAGCAGGTTGTCGCCAATGGCGATACGGGAAGTTTCGTGCCCCTCTTTATACATGGACACAATGGCGAAAGCCGGGTCCATAGCGATATCCCGGTGATTGCTCACAAACAAGCAGGCGCGGTCCCGCGGCAGGGTATCCAGCCCGGAAATCGTCAGCCCGGCGGTGGTGCGCCTCACCACCTTGTCGATGTACTTCTCTACAACATCCTGCACACCGCGTACATCGTGCACCTTGCGGAACTCAAAACGCAGGAACTGACGCACCAACCAAGCCAGGGGGCCCTCCAGGCGCGCCAGCTTGGGAATCAGGAAATGCGCTACGGCGTGGGACATTTCCGGGTCGGCAATCAGCCGATCCAATACAGCGCGCACTTCATCATCGCGATAGGGGCGCATATCCTCAAATTGAGCGGGGTCTAACTCACTTGCTCTCATGACATCACTACCTGCCGGACTTACTAACCAGAGGCGATCCGGGCTCATTGTATTTTTGCGGCCTCATAGCGACCGGGATAAGAAATCGGCGCAGAACATACCGGAAGCCTCGCCGAACTGCTAGCACCTCACTTGACCAGATGGCTGACCGAAGTGATGAAAGTATGTTTAGTCCGCTCAGTCAGCTAAAAGATCCCCCTGCCCTATTCGCCATTCAAAGTAGACTTCACCGCCCCAAGCCGGGAGAATAGGAAGGTCAACCGCCGCCGACGGCAAAAACAAAGATAACGAATACGGCACAAGCCACGCAGCCAAGCAGGAGTCCACCTTGTCTCAAGCCACCCCCACTAATGAACCGCGCACGCCCAGCCTGCTGGACGCGCTGATCCCCCTGGGGATCCTGATCGCTCTCTTGTCGCTGTCAGTGTATTTCTACGGCGCCGACTCCTCCTACGGCCCCAACCAAATCGCACTGTTGTTATGTGCCTGCGTGGTTGCGCTGATGGGCATGAAGAACGGCCACAGCTGGAGCGATATGGAAGGCGGTATGCTGCACGGTATCGGCCTGGTATTCGGCGCAATTCTAATACTACTGGCCGTGGGTGCTTTGATTGGCAGTTGGATATTAGCCGGCACGGTGCCATCGATGATTTATTACGGGGTACAAATACTCTCGCCCCAGTGGTTCTACGCCGCCAGCTGTATTATTTGTGCCGTGGTAGGCCTCAGTATCGGCTCCAGCTGGACCACCGCCGGCACCCTGGGTGTGGCCCTGATGGGGATTGCCGCCGCTCTCGGCTTGTCCCCGGAAATCACTGCTGGCGCGGTCATTTCCGGCGCCTACTTTGGCGACAAGATGTCACCGCTGTCTGACACCACCAATGTGGCTGCGGCGGTAACATCCAACGATCTGTTCCAACATATCCGCCATATGATGTCGACCGCGATTCCAGCCTTCGTGATCGCCCTGGGGGTGTTTGCTTTCCTCGGCTTTACTTCAGAAACCAGCACCTCTTCAGCCTCAGACATTGAATCCTTGCTAGGCGCACTGAAGAGCGAGTTTAAAATCTCACTGATCAGCCTACTGCCTCTGATCTTGCTACTGGCAATGGCCTGGCGCAAGGTTCCCGCCTTTCCGACCCTGATTATCGGCTCCCTGGTTGGCTGTGCCATCGCGCTGATTTTCGAACCGGAAACCGCTCGTCGCCTGGGTGGCGGTGAGGGGGCATTGGCCGCCCTCAAAGGCGCTTGGTACAGCCTGTTCGATGGCTATAAATCCACCTCTACGAATGAGAGTGTCGCTGCACTCCTCTCGAAAGGCGGTATGAGCAGCATGCTCAATACCGTGTGGCTGATCACCTCCGCCATGGCCTTCGGTGGCGCCATGGAGCGTGCCGGTTTCCTACAGGTGATCGTCAACTGGACCCTGACGCGTATTAAAACTGTGGGCGGCCTGGTGACTTCCACGGTATTCACCTGTTTCGGCATGAATGCCGCCGCTGGCGACCAGTATATGGCGATTATTATTCCGGGCCGCATGTTCCGGGAAGCCTTTGAAGAGAAGGGCCTGCACGGCCTGAATCTGTCCCGCACCCTGGAGGACTCCGGCACCATCACCTCGGTGTTGATTCCCTGGAATACCTGTGGGGCCTATATGACGGCTACCCTTGGCGTTTATACCTTCTCCTACCTACCCTACGCCCTGTTCAATATCATCTGCCCACTGCTGGCCATCGCCTACGGCTGGTTGCACTTTAAGCAGATGCCAATCTCAGTGGCGGCCACAGCATCCCCCAGCAAAGAAGGAAATCTACAAAGCTGTCATGAGTGAAAGCGGTACCCTGAGCGCCCTGATCGAAGAGGCGGACTTTAAATTACGCTGGTTCGATCTGGGCCGGCGTCTCCAGCCTGTGACAAAGTCCACAGCCGAGGCTTTCGAGGCGGGGCAAAAAGCCTGGCCTTATCCCTATTTGCGCCAGGCCTGGAGCGGGCTCTTATTGCAGCCCGCTGAAGGTGGTGAACCCGCTGTATGGTTTCTGCGCTTTCCTCTCGATGAGCAGGGTAAACTGCAATTGCAGGCCCGCGATGGCTTGCTGCGCGCCCTAGCCCAGGAACTCGAACAGGCGCCCGCTTCCGAATCTGCGGTACAACTCGATCAGCTACTGCAGCAAAGCGGCCTGCTCTTCACACCCTCTAACGAGCGTCAGGCGGCATTCCACGCCTATACCGCAAAACTATTAAAACAGACACCCAGCACGCACTATGCAGCGGTGCTCGATTACTTCAGTGACCCTCAAAGTTCCCGCTGGGACAATCTCGGGCTACAGGGCATCGCTGACTTGGCTACCCGCTGGGAGCCACAGAAAGAACTGCTGCTGCGCCAAATTCCACATATTGCCGCACCGGTTTTTATCAACCTTTGCCACTGCCTGGAAAATGAAGCGATCGATCACCAACTGGTGGAAGTAATCGCCATTCGCGCACGCGAGTCATTGAATATTGACACCCAAGATACCCCTGACTTCACCCTGATCGCCGCCGCGGTGCGGGGCATTTCCAATTCGCCAGCGCTAGGCCTACGCCACTCTCTGCTAAAAGAACTGCTAGAGGCACTGCAACTGCAACCGTCGTCAAGCGATATTCGATCTACCTCGGTTCCACCCATCTCGGTTAAATCCGTCGAGCTGCTCGCCGCCATCGGCAGCCGCTGCCCCCTGGACCTGGAAGATCAGCCACTAGCCCAGCTCTGGCTCAATGCTCTGGCACAGAGTAACAACCAAAGCACATTCAATTTATTGCTCTCTGACCTGATGTTCCTCCCCCAAGTGCGAGCCTCTCTGCTAAGCACATTACGCGACCCCGCACGTGATGAAACCCTGGCCCAGGCTTTTGGAAATTTCCTCCACGGTCCGAAGCCCATCCATTAAGGTTGCTTACTCGACGTTGAAGCAGCTAGGTTCCCACCTGTTTCAACGCCAAACTTTTTCCTTTTATTCACTACTGATCATCTCCAGGCAGCCAATAGTGCTGCCGCCCTTTACCAAACAAGCAACTCACTTATTCCCAAAGTAATAAGCTGCCATTTTTTTAAGTGTTCTTACCCAACCCAGAAAAAGCCACCTAAAATATATGGCTCAAGAAATACATCAGCCAATTAAAATTTAATTTAAAAAAATAAAAGCAAAGTTATTTAAAGAAATCACTCAAAACTTCGGCACACTGCACATCAACCCAAAGAAAAACCCCGATTTTTACAGGAGAAAATTCATAAACTGGCGCCATCTTCTTCCCGAATTCCCTCCTGACAGTATTTTTCTCTCTGCGCCTATTACACTCAATTAGGCGGCATCTTTGTAAAACACATTTTGCAAAGCTGACCAACAGGTGACGTTTTATTGGCTATGCTAATGGCTAACATCAACGGAAAGGAGTTAGGGGATGAATTTCACTCCAGCCAAGTACTTAATCGGTATTATCAGTGCACTGGTTCTAGCAGGTTGCTGTAGCCCTCCGGCACCGCCAGCTTACTGCCCACCCGGCGCTGAACAAATTCCAACTTCCATGGCCTGCCCCGCAGATGCTGACTGCTGGATGGCTTCTGATAGAGTACGCTGCATGAAAGTGGTGAAGTAAAATCATTTCAAGCAGAACAGCGTGGTGATTCATACTAAATGAGGTTTTGACTAAATCTGCACTGATAGACACATAAGGAACAAAGCATTATTTAGTATGAATCACCACCAAATGCCGCTTTCACGAGCGGCATTTGTTTTTTTGGGGCACCCATTCTTACCGAAATCGCATTTTCTGTAATAGACTGTACCGTCTCGGGCACTGGTCCAGCGAAGGTAATGCGTTAGCATTGCCAACCTTTTACCAGCAAGTGTCGATAAGCTTGCAAACACCGCAATAAAAATTTCTCACAAGAGAGTTAATTAACGACCACCATGACAAGTGAAACTTTAACTCTGAGCCGCTCCTCAGCAATTCAACAATTACAATCTCATTTCGAACAACAAAAATGGTCTTTACGTGAGCTTTTCGCCACCGACCCTCAGCGCACAACCAGTTTCAGCTGCGAGGCGGCCGGCATCTATCTGGACTTCAGCAAAAATCACTTGCGTCAAGAGACATTGCAGCTGCTGCTCGAGTATGCTGAAGAGCAGGAATTGAGCCGCCAGATTGCAGCCTTATTTAAGGGTGCCAATGTCAACAATACCGAGCACCGCCCAGCACTACACACTGCGCTGCGCTTCCAGGGAACGCCCAAAACCGAGCATGAGCGCGCCGTGGCCGATTGTCGCGCCCAGATGCAACGGTTTGCGGATAATATCCACAAAGAAAAATGGCTGGGGTTTAGTGGCAAACCCATTCGCCATATCGTGAATATCGGTATCGGCGGCTCCGATCTCGGTCCTCGTATGGTGGTCGAGGCTCTGGGCTCATGGCACAAACCAGGTATTAGCGTACATTTCGTAGCAAATATTGATGGTGCAGACCTGAGCGGTACTATCCAAGATCTCAACCCGGAGGAGACACTTTTTATTGTTGCCTCCAAGTCTTTCTCCACCCTGGAAACCCGAGAGAATGCCTTAAGCGCGCGCCGCTGGATTTTGGCCTCTGGCGCCAATGAAAAACAATTGTCCCAGCACTTTGTAGCGGTCAGCAGCAATATTGTTGCAGCACAAGACTTTGGCATCGCCCCGGAAAATATTTTTCCCATATGGGACTGGGTGGGTGGTCGCTACTCTCTGTGGTCTGCAATTGGCCTGCCGATCATCCTGGCCTGTGGCTATGAGGTTTATGAGGAACTTCTTGCCGGTGCTCATGGCATGGACACCCATTTTTCCAATGTCCCACTGGAGGAAAATCTGCCGGTATTGCTGGCGCTTATTCAGTTCTGGTATCGCCAGTGCTGGGGTGCCGGCAGCCAGGTGATTCTGCCCTACGCTCAGCGCCTGTCTAAGTTTCCCGCCTGGATGCAACAATTGGATATGGAAAGCCTGGGCAAAAGCGTAGACAAAGAGGGGAAACCCCTGGAGTACCCCAGCGGCAGTGTGATCTGGGGCACCGAAGGCACCAATGGGCAGCACTCCTTCCATCAGCTATTGCACCAGGGTACCGATCTGATTCCTGCGGATTTTATCGCTATCAAGCAGCCTACCTCCGAGCTGCATGAGCAACACCGATGGCTACTGGCCTGCTGTATCAGCCAAAGCCAGGCTCTATTGCGCGGCAAATCCATTCACGAGGCACGCCAGGAACTGGAAGATGCCGGCTATACCCACCGCGAGGCCCATGCGTTGGCTCCGCACAAAGCCATCCCCGGTAATCGCCCGAGTAATACCCTCATCCTGGAAAAGTTAGATCCTCATCACCTGGGCGCACTGTTAGCACTTTACGAGCACAAGGTTTTCACAGGCGGTTGCCTTTTGGGAGTTAACCCATTTGACCAGTGGGGTGTAGAGCTAGGCAAACAGTTAAGCGGAAAGATATATAAAGCCGCAGAAGAACATGCGCCTGAGGATTGGGATAGTTCTACCCGCTCTTTAATGGAAAAGCTCTTATAAGACAATTTGCCAAGAGCCCCACTAAAAAGGCCGCATCCCAATGCGGCCTTTTTAGTTCCGTTTCCCAGAAAAATGCGCTTTCTTATTTTTGTGCCTCAGCACCGCGCTTCAACAAAGGCTCAATCAAATCCAGCGGCAAGGGAAATACAATCGTTGAGCTATTATTTGCTCCGGCGATATCAATCATGGTCTGCATGTAGCGCAAAGTAATCGCGTTGGCATTTTGCGATAGCTGATTGGCCGCTTCCGTTAATTTTAAGGCCGCCTGCGCTTCGCCTTCTGCGTGGATCACCTTGGCTCGCCGTGCCCGCTCAGCTTCGGCCTGCTGGGCAATGGCACGCACCATACTCTCATCCAGGTCGATATGTTTAATTTCGACATTAGTGACCTTCACTCCCCAGGCATCGGTCTGCTCATCGAGGATCTTTTGAATATCCACATTGAGTTTGTCCCGCTCGGAAAGCATCTCATCTAACTCATGCTTACCCAGTACAGATCGAAGCGTCGTCTGGGCCAGTTGACTGACAGCTTCATGATAAAATTCAACATTGATAATCGCTGACTGTGAATTAACAACCCGGTAATAAACCACCGCATTCACTTTTACCGAAACGTTATCGCGACTGATCACATCCTGCGTGGGAACATCCATCACTACGGTTCGCAAATCCACCCGCTCCATAGTTTGAATAATTGGGATGATGATAATCAGGCCGGGTCCTTTCACCGTCTGAAAGCGCCCCAGAAAAAAAACCACCGCACGCTCATATTCCCGCAAAATACGGATGGCATACATCAGCAGTAGCACTAGCGCGAGTACTAACAGCCCAATAAAATAACTGACCATGCTACTCTCTCCCTGTCACCACCAGCAAAATTTATCGAGCCTATCGGCCCACCTAATAACAACCAATTGCCAAGCTAAAGCTAGCCCGGCTCCACATAGAGCAGCAAACCGCGCTGAGCGATAATGCGCACACGCTGCCCCGGCTCCAGTGGCGTCTCACAACGTGCCCGCCAAATTTCTCCATCGAGGTGCACAAGCACCTCTTCTTTGCTCACATTGCTCACCACCGCCACTCGTCCCACCAGGGCCTGATCGGAGGCAAGCCGCGGTTTGCGCAAACTCCTGCCCACCGCCATTAAAAGACCCAAAAGAAAAACACCGCTTACGCCGGCAATCGCTGCGATCAATTTTCGCGACACTTGCATACCCGGTACGTCGGTGTCTATCAGCATCACCGAGCCAATCACCAACGCAATAATTCCACCAATTCCCAGGGCGCCAAAACTGGGCATAAAGACTTCCGCCACAATCAAAAGCGCTCCAACGATAATCAGCGCCAATCCGGCATAATTAATCGGCAAAACCTGCAAAGCATAGAAGGCCAATAACAGGCAAATAACCCCCACGATGCCGGGTACAAAAGCGCCGGGGCTATATCCCTCGAAAATCAGGCCGTAAATACCAATTAATAAAAGAATATAAGCCACCTGGGGATTGGTAATCAGGGCCAGTAATTCATTGCGCCAATCCGGCTCGTAATTTTCGATGGGGAGCTGGGCAATCTCCGCCGAAATAGTAATATCGCCGGAGTCGAGAGAAACTTTGCGCCCGGCCAGCTGCTTTAATAAATCCTCGTCATTCTTGGCAACGATATCGACAACATTCATCTCCAGCGCTTCCGAGGCAGTCAGAGTTGCCGCTTCACGAACGGCTTTCTCCGCCCACTCCGCATTGCGTCCATTGCGTTGTGCTAAACCTCGAATAAAAGCAACGGAATCATTCACCATCTTGCGCTCCATAGCAGTGCCGGATAATGGTTTCTCCTTTTTGTCCTCCTCTTCACTTTCTTCGTCCTCTTTATTCGCCTCTTCTGTCTCCTCTTTTTGGTCGTTCTCTTTTGGATTACCACCAGGGGGTGGCGTTCCTGGGGGCCCGCCTATTTGCACTGGCGTGGCGGCCCCTAGTGTTGTAGCCGGGGCCATTGCCGCTATCTGGCTGGCATAGAGGATATAGGTGCCGGCACTGGCTGCACGGGCACCCGAGGGATACACATAGGTAGTAATAGGAATGGGGGAGGAAAGGATATGTTGGATAATATCCCGGGACGCTGCATCGAGACCGCCAGGAGTATCGATATGCACAATAATTAACTCGGCACCGCGCGCGCCAGCATTCTCAGTGGCGCGCTTAAAATAATCGGTTGTGGCCGGGCCTATGGCACCATCAATAGACAACAGCGCCACATGGGGGGAAGCATCTTCCTGCGCGGCACTTTTCGAGATCAAAACGACAAGGAGCAGCGTCAGGATGAGCGCGCCGCGCAAGAATACCGCTGACGATATCTGATTCGACATGCATCTTTCCCTGATGCGATTGCGGAGAAACCCAGGCCAGCTATTGTATTTCTGGCCGGGGTAACTCAATCAGATTAACAGAAAAAAGCGGCGTTATCTGAAAACAAGGAAAGTGACGTTAAACCGGGTTGCGGCGGCTGTGCCAATGCACTTCACGGGCGTATTTATCTACCTGGTTTTCCACTCCAAGTAATAGGGCGAACAGAGCCATACGCACCAATAGACCATTATCGGTCTGGCGGAAAATTGCCAGGCTCGGATGTTCATTCAAATCAATATCCAGCTCGTTGGCCTCTGCGCGTGAATCCCTCGGCAGAGGGTGCATAATCACCGTATTGGGCTCTGCATAGCGGGTAAATATCGCCCGGTTTAGGCGGAAACGCCCACGGTAGCGGTTGGCCTCATCCTGGGAGGCAAAGCGCTCTTCCTGGATACGGGTGGAGTAGACGATATCTACATGGGCGATCGAGGATTCCAGCTGGTCGGTGACCGTCACCTCGTGCCCCACCTCGCGCAGCTTCTCCACAATCGCGTCGGGCATTGCCAGCTCCGGTGGGGAGACTAGAGTGATATGCACCCTGCCAAATAAGCACAGCAGCTTGCACAGGGAGTGTACGGTGCGACCGTGTTTGAGATCGCCAATCATGGCAATGCGGAAATCATCCAGGGTGCGGCCATGGGCGGCCAGTTCTTTGCGAATAGTGTAGAGATCTAACAGCGCCTGGGTGGGGTGCTCATTAGCGCCATCACCGCCATTGACCACCGGCACGCGACTCGCTGCGGCGAACTCCGCCACCGAGCCCTCCTGCGGGTGGCGCATACAAATCACATCGCTGTAGCCCGACAGTACCCGCGCCGTATCGTAGAGGGATTCGCCCTTGGCCATAGCGCTGGCGGTAATCCCCACAGTTTCCCGAACCGTGCCACCCAGCAGGTTAAAAGCAGCCCCAAAACTCAAGCGGGTACGGGTGCTCGGCTCCATAAACATATTGCCGAGAATCGCTCCCTCCAACACGCGTGTAACTTTTTCACGCTGGGCGTAAGGGGTCATGGCGTCAGCCACATCGAATACGCGCTCTATATCGGCACGTTCGAACTGGCTGACGGACAGAATATTGGCTCCGATAAAGTCCATGGTTACTCCAGTGATTGCGCCTTGTGGGCGCGGGTATTCGCGAGCGGCATTCTACTCGGGCACCGCAATAGAACCCAGTGAAAGAATGGCCGCTGGCGCGATTCAACACATTAGGCGAGCAGACTATCGCCCCAGTTTTCCAGCTCGGTAATCAGCGATATCCGCTCCGGATGCTGTACTCGCAGTTCGGACAGCTGGCGGAAGTAATCTTCGAGGGTGATAGAGGCCCCTGCGGTGGGATCGGTTAACCGCTGGAAACACCAGATCTGCCAGCGCTGATGCTCCTCGTCCGATAGGGTCTCAGGGAAGTTGCGCGCACGCATGCGAAACAATAACTCGGGTAGGCGCTTATCGCTGAATGGCACTTCGCCAGCCAGGGCTTCGGGCCCTCGGGCTGCCAAGCCGCGGTGCAGCTCACGGCAGATATCGCGATCGGCATCGCTGAGGAAACCGCCGTAGAGATCCGCCTCTACATCTTTCTGGGGAAACTCCCGATCCAGAAAAACGTTGTGCAGTTTCTCGGTCAGATCAACGCTTTTCAACTTCTGCCAGTTGGCTTCGCAAACCGCCCGGTCGATGCCCAGTTCACTGGCGCGTTTATCGTCGAGCATATTGGCTGGGGCCAATATCGGGCACTTGTTCAAGTGCACCAGTTTCAGCCCAACCGGCAGTTCGCTTTCACCCAGCTGATCGCGAGCGGTATAGAGGCGCTCACGCAGCGTATCCGCATCCAGGTTGAGTAAAGGCTCGGGGTCCATCGCCAAATTGGCAACAATCACAGCATTGCGATTCACCGGATGGCTGGCCAGTGGCATCACATAAGTTAAGTGCCCATGATTGGCAGAGATCTTGCCGGAGATATGCAACAGCGGGCGGCGCTCGCGCATATCGATCATCTTGGCGGCTTCCTGCTTGCGGCGCAGGCGGAAAACATAATCGTAAAGCTTCGGTTGCTGCTTGCGGATCAGCCGCGCCATATCAATCGTAGCGTGGACATCAGAGAGTGCATCATGAGCGCCCTCGTGGGAAATTCCATTGGCAGCGGTCAGTTCTTCCAGGCGGAAAGACGGCGCACCGTCTTCGCGTGTCGGCCACTGGATACCCTCGGGGCGCAGAGCGTAAGTGAGGCGCACCATGTCGATAATGTCCCAGCGGCTATTACCGGAGCGCCACTCGCGCTCATAGGGGTCGAGCAGGTTGCGGTACAGGGTGTAGCGGGTTACTTCGTCGTCAAAGCGCAAACTGTTGTAGCCCACACCACAGGTACCGGGCGCACCCAGCTCGGCGAGGATACGCTGGATAAATTCAATTTCCGGTACACCATTGGCCAGGGCCTTTTGCGGGCTGATGCCGGTCACCAGACTCGCCATAGGCTGCGGCAGGCAGTCCGCTGAAGGGCGACAGTAAATCATCAATGGCTCGCCGACGATATTCAGCGCTTCGTCGGTCCTGATACCGGCAAACTGCGCCGGTTTGTCGGCACCCGGGTCTGTGCCCCAGGTTTCATAATCGTGCCAATAAAGTGTGGTAGAACTCACGGTACCTCCATAATTTGGCGGCATCATACCACTGAGCACCACGCCATCTGGACACCTGAACCCAGATTTGAGTCGCTCTCCAGTGAACGCTGGTTGCAAAGCCGCCACCGCCCATTAAAATTCGGCGTTTCCACGAATTTAAGACAGCTATAACCCTCTATGAATATTCGCCAACTCCTCTCCGACAAATTCCAGGCCGCCATGCTTGCCGCCGGTATCCCCGAAGAATGCGGCCCGATTGTGGCACCTGCGAAGAAAGCCGGATTTGGCGACTACCAGGCCAATGGCGCTATGGGCGCTGCAAAGCGACTGGGCACCAACCCGCGTGAGCTGGCCAGCAAGATCCTTGAGCAGCTGGACAAGGGCGATATGATCGAAAAGGTAGAGATCGCCGGTCCTGGCTTCTTAAACATCCATCTAAGTGAACAGTGGCTGAGCCAACAGCTGTTAGCTGCCCAAGGCGACAAGCGCCTCAATATTGCCTCTGTTGAAGAGCCCAAGACCGTAGTTATCGACTACTCCTCCCCCAACTTGGCCAAAGAAATGCACGTGGGCCATTTGCGCACCACCATTATCGGTGATGCCCTTGCGCGCCTGTTGGAGTTCCAGGGCCACAAGGTGGTTCGCCAAAACCATGTGGGCGACTGGGGTACTCAGTTCGGCATGTTGCTGGCGCACCTCTCCGACAAGCTGGCAGACAACGATGCGGAAGTGGCCCTGGCCGACCTGGAAGTCTTTTACCGCGAAGCCAAGGTACGTTTCGATGAGGAGGAGGGTTTTGCCGATCGCGCCCGTGACTATGTTGTGAAACTGCAGGGTGGCGATGAGCAGTGCCTGAAACTGTGGAAACAGTTTATCGATATTTCTATCAGCCACTGTGAAGAGATCTACTCCAAGCTCAATGTCACTCTTCAGCCTGGAGATATTTATGCCGAAAGCCGCTACAACGACGATTTACCAGTACTGGTTAAAGAGCTGCTAGACCGCGGCATCGCCGTCGAAGATCAGGGGGCTATCGTGGTGTTCCTGGAAGAAATGGCTGATAAAGAGGGCAACCCCAGCCCGATGATTATCCAGAAGAAGGGCGGTGGTTACCTATACGCTACCACCGACCTAGCTGCCATCCGCTACCGCGCCAACCAGCTCAACGCAGACCGTATTCTCTACGTAGTGGATGCCCGCCAATCTCTGCACCTGCAACAGACCTTTGTGGCCTCCCGCAAAGCGGGGTTCGTAGCGGAAGCAGTAGGCCTGGAACATTGTACCTTTGGCACCATGATGGGCGACGACGGCAAACCATTTAAAACCCGTACCGGCGGTACGGTAAAACTGGCCGCCCTGCTGGATGAAGCCGTAGAGCGCGCAGAGAAACTGGTAGCCGAGAAAAACCCAGAGCTGGATGCACAAACCTGTGCGGAAATCGCCCGCAAGGTGGGCATCGGCGCGGTGAAATATGCAGACTTGAGCAAGACCCGCACTAACGATTACATCTTCAGCTGGGAATCCATGCTCAGCTTTGAAGGTAATACGGCCCCCTACCTACAGTATGCCTATACCCGCGTACGCAGTATTTTCCGCAAGGCCGGTATTGAGGCGAGTGAACTCAAGGGCGATATTCATCTGGAAAGCCCCCAAGAGCGCGCACTGGCAGTAAAACTGAGCCAGTTTGGCGAAGTCCTCGATCAGGTAGCCAAAGACACCTTCCCACACGTGCTCTGTACCTATTTGTACGAGCTGGCCAGCACTTATATGAGCTTCTACGAAGCCTGCCCGGTACTGAAAGAAGGGGTAAGTGAAGAACAGAAGCACAGCCGTCTGCAGCTGTGTAACCTGGTGGCCAGCACTATCGCGACTGGCCTCGGCTTGCTCGGTATTGAAGTCATGGAGCAAATGTAAATTGTTCCTGCCCGGCCATACCTCCAGCAAATATGCAGGCAGGCTGGCCGGGCGGCTCTCTGGTGAGCAGGCTTCCACAGCCTCCCGCCAAACCATCCCGCACCATCCATTGCCCCATATAGGCCACCTCTTCCCCACCGGCCTAATCGAAGGAAAGTAACCCGTGAAAATCCTGATTACCGGCGCCTCCGGCCTGCTGGGCCGTAGTGTATTAAAGCAACTTTCCAACAGCCCTACTTTTTCCGCAACCGGGACCGCTTTTTCTCGCGCAGGCGAAAACTTAATTCGCCTGGACTTATCGGATAGCAGCGCAGTCAAAGCTTCTCTGCGGGAAATTAGGCCGGATGTGGTAATCCACTGTGCCGCCGAGCGCTGGCCAGACCGCTGTGCCGACAATCCAGATACCGCCTGGCAACTCAATGTCGGCAGTACTGAGTTATTGGCAAAGTACTGTAGCGAAATCAATGCTCAGTTGGTGTATATCAGCACCGACTATGTCTTTGATGGTACTGCCCCACCCTACACTTCCGATGACACACCCAATCCCGTGAATTTCTACGGTCGAAGCAAGTTGGCAGGAGAGGAAGCGGTACTGAAAAACGGTAACCATTGGGTTTTAAGATTACCCTGGCTGTTTGGACCCGTCGCCTACCTGGAGGAATCTGGTATTACCGCCCTATTAGAGACGCTGCGAGAACAAAAGCCGGTCACACTGGATCACTGGGCAATTCGCTTTCCCACCAGTGTGGAGGAAGTGGCAGAAGTATTGGAGCAATGCCTGTTGAAAATCCGCGGTGGCACCCAGTTTGAAGGAATCTACCAGTGGAGCGGCGACACCGCCTGCACCCGCTTTGAACTCGCGCATATTATTGCCAAAGTGTGCGAATTGAGTACTGACCATATCAGCGCAGATAGCAAACCCAATTTTTCAGTACCGCGCCCCTACAATTGTCAGCTGGATAAATCACGCTTAACAAACCTGGGCATCAAAGGGACCGAACCATTGCCTCAGCAACTGGCACGCAACCTGAAATCTTTTATCCAGAATTAAAATCTAATAGAAAACCAATAAAAGAAAACAAATGGTATAGGGATGTACCTGTGCCGGCGTTTACGCCGGCATTAACTTTTGTAATTGAGCACTATTTATAGCTAACAAGCGTTAATGGCAGTTATTACAGGAGTGGCCATTTATCGACTCAGGGAGGAGTCGTGAAATCGCCAATTTAAGACACTCCAACCTTAGGGAAATATAGATGAAATTAAAACGTTGGCTATCTGCCGGAGCCCTGATTCTGGGTAGCTTTGCAACCCTGGCCTCCTGCCATGCGGACAATGGCCGCCATGGAAAGCGCCTGCACCAAGCAACCAAAAATGAAGATGCCCAACCGATTATCTGGATCGGCGACTTCAATAACTTTGACGATGCCGTAGCATTGATGCTGATTGCCAAAGACCCGCGCTACACCCTGGAACTGGCAGTGGTGGAAGACTCCTTCAATACTGTAGCGCACGGAGCCAACACGGTTTACAACATCCTTGAGTGGTTGGGTAACAACGATACCAAAGTGATACGTGGTGCCTACTTTGCCACTGAGGAGGTCGCTTATGGGGCTAACGGTAAGGCCTCCAGCACTCCGGTAAATGACGACAAAGCTGTAGCTGGCCGCGATGATTACCAGCTGCCCAACTCCTCCGATTTCAGCACCGGCACATGGAATTTGGAGCGCCGTAATGCCATGGGCATTAACCTTTATGGCCAGTATGTACCCGGCCCCTGGCGCGATAACGGCTCCACCTTATACGGAACTGACCACCTAATCCCCCGCGCAAAACAGGATCACTATCGCTATCAGGGCAATAATGGTGTTTCTTTCAACTTTGAGCTGGCTGAAGACATTATCCTGGAAACGCTGGATAACCTGGAGCAGTCTCCAGTCGTTTTCAATACCGGCAAACTGACCACCCTGGCCCGTGTACTCGGCAAGGCCAATGAAGAACAGCTGGCTAAAATTGACCGTGTGATAATGATGGGCGGCGGCTTTGAAAATTACGAACCCTTCACCGCAAATCACGAGGCTGCTTGCTTCGGCGATAAATCCCGCAACTTGGGCGGGAATATTTTTTCTCACCCAAGCTTCGGCTGTGAAAGCGACTTCAGCACCCACCAGGAATTCAATATTCTGCTCGACCCGCTAAGTGCCCAGTGGGCCTTTGACGCCTTGAGTGAAAATGATATTGAAACCTATTTGGTACCCACCAACTCTACCGACATGGCCAAGGTACAGGGCAACACCATCGAAGCCCTGGCCGAACGCCGCGCGACTCCGGAAGCCTGCTACACCTCCCAACTGCTCAGTTCCATTCGCGAGTTTGAAGGTGGAGATTTCCAGGGTAACGGCGACTTCGCCATGGATGCCGTTATTCGCCTGTGGGACATTATCGCCGCACTGGTGCTGTTGGAGCCTGAAACTCTGGAGATGGATCTGGTACCCGGGTTTATTGAGGTTGACCAGCTAAATGCCGGCCTGGCCGACAGCATGACGCCTTATGACCCCATCACCTTCGACCCCACCGTAGGTAAAACCACCTTTACAGAAAACGGCAAAGGCTTAGAAGTGAATGTGGTTATGGGCATCAACCATGACGCTGCTCGTACAGTGATGATTGAGCGTCTGCGTGATCGTTTTAATTCTGCGCGGAAGGGAGCTAGATGTCGAGCTAAACAGCACTAACAAAGAGATTGTTAGTGCATAGGAACCTTTTGACTATTCTGCAGTGCTCTTGTGGACTTTTCAGAGGGTTCCTAAATCTATCAAAGCTTCTATAGCCAACCTGTTCCACTTTCGAGGCCATTTAAACTCTCAGATGACACCTTTCGCCAAGTCTGCTCTGTCCCGGGTAGAACAAAATCGCCCCAACCCCCATCTCACAGGATTTAACCCACTTTTTACCCCCAAATTTAGCAGTTTCCTCGTTCAAATCCCGCAGATTGCCGACACCCGCAACGGTTGCTAAGATGCGCGCCTGCCGCTATGGCCCGGCTTCCCCTCTGGTTCCGTATTGCAACACTGGGGCTGCCAGCAAACCGTTTCTCCCAAGCGTTACCCTCGCCTATCCGCTACGCGGAGGCCCGAGGCTTTCCACAGGAAAAGCGGTATCGAGGCCAGGTGCTATTTTTAACCGCGAGCGCACCGCGACGACTCCCTGCGACTACAGGAACGAAGTTTATGACCCAACCATCGCTGCAGCAGTTGGAACAACACGACGCCTTTATCCATCGCCATATTGGCCCCGATGCCAAACAGGTAGAGGCCATGCTGGAAACCCTCGGAGTTGCCAGCCTCGACGAGCTGATCGAGAAAACCGTGCCCGAAGCCATTCGCAAGACTGATGAGCTGGATCTGGCCGATGCGATCAATGAAGTTGAGGCCCTCGCGGAGCTGAAAGATATCGCGGCGCGCAACAAGATCTACCGCACCTTTATTGGTATGGGTTACCACGACACCATTACCCCCAATGTAATCCTGCGCAATGTGCTGGAGAACCCGGGTTGGTACACCGCCTATACCCCTTACCAGCCGGAAATTGCCCAGGGCCGCCTGGAAGGCCTGCTGAACTTCCAGCAAATGATTATGGACCTCACCGGTATGGAGCTGGCCAATGCCTCCATGCTGGATGAAGGTACCGCAGCAGCTGAAGCCATGGCCATGTGTAAGCGCCAGGTCAAACGCAACAAATCCAACGTCTACTTTGTGGACCAGGACTGCCACCCGCAGACCATCGCCGTAGTTAAAACCCGCGCCGAGCACTTCGGCTTCGAAGTAGTTGTAGGCGATGTGGAAAAAGATATCCCCGCCGAGCTGTTCGGTGCCCTGCTGCAATACCCCGGCAGCACCGGCCGCGTACGTGACCTAACTGACATTATTGCCAAAGTACACGAAGCCAACGCCCTGGTAACCGTGGCCGCTGATCTGATGAGCCTGGTAGCCCTCCGAGCACCGGGTGATATGGGCGCAGACGTAGTTGTTGGCTGTAACCAACGCTTCGGCATCCCCATGGGCTACGGTGGTCCCCACGCCGGTTTCTTCGCCTTCCGCGAAGCTTACAAGCGCTCCGCACCAGGTCGTATTATCGGTGTTTCCGTAGACAGCAAAGGCAAGCGTGCCCTGCGCATGGCCATGCAAACCCGCGAACAGCATATTCGCCGCGAGAAAGCCAACTCCAACATCTGTACTTCCCAGGTGCTGTTGGCGGTAATGAGCGCTTTCTATGCGATTTACCACGGCCCTGAAGGCCTGAAAACCATCGCTGCCCGCATTCAGCGCCTGGCAGACATTCTCGCTTCCGCCCTGCAGCAGGAAGGCTTTAACCTGGCCCACGACAGCTGGTTCGATACCCTGAATATCACCGTTGGCGCCAAACAGGAAGAGATTTACCAGCGCGCCCTGGCCGCTGAAATCAACCTGCGTAAAATTGGTGAAGACGCCCTGGGTGTAAGCCTGAGTGAGACCGCCACCCTGCAGGATGTGTCCGACCTGATCAATGCCTTTATCGGCACCGAACACAGCATCGATCTGCATACTCTGGACAGCGAAATTGCCAGCAAGGGCTCCCTGGGTGTACCCGCCGCCCTAGCGCGCGATACTAAATTCCTGACCCACCCGGTGTTCAACACCTACCACTCCGAGACCGAGATGCTGCGCTATCTCAAGTCTCTGGAAGCCAAGGATATCGCCCTGAATCACTCAATGATTCCCCTGGGCTCCTGCACCATGAAGCTGAACGCCACCGCGGAGATGATCCCGGTCACCTGGCCAGAGTTCGGCAAACTGCACCCCTTCGCACCAGTAGACCAAGCGGAAGGCTACGCGGAAATGTTCCGCCAGCTGCAGCAGATGCTGTCTGCCTGTACCGGTTACGATGCGGTGAGCCTGCAGCCCAATGCCGGTTCCCAGGGCGAATACGCTGGCCTGGTTGCCATCAAGAAATACTTCGAAGCGAAGGGCGAGACCCAGCGCGATATCTGCCTGATTCCCGCCTCGGCCCACGGTACCAACCCGGCTTCCGCCATGATGGTGAGCATGAAAGTGGTTGTGGTTGCTTGTGATGATAAAGGCAATGTGGATATCGAAGACCTGAAAGCCAAAATCGAAGAGCACGGCGACCGTGTTGCCGCGCTGATGGTGACCTACCCATCCACCCACGGGGTATTCGAGGAAGGCATCCGTGAAGTTTGCGACCTTGTGCACCAGGTTGGTGGACAGGTTTATATTGATGGCGCCAACATGAACGCCCTGATTGGCGTGGCAGCTCCGGGCCAGTTCGGTGGTGATGTATCCCACCTGAACCTGCACAAAACTTTCTGTATTCCCCACGGTGGTGGCGGCCCCGGCATGGGCCCGATCGCTGTTGGCGAACACCTGAAGCCTTACCTGGCAGCCCATCCAGTGACTGAAGTTCCGGAAACCAAGCTGGATAACGGCACCATCTCCGCCGCTCCCTGGGGCTCCGCCAGCATCCTGCCGATCAGTTGGATGTATATCCGTATGATGGGCAAGCAGGGCATGAAACAGGCGACCGAAATGGCGATCCTGAACGCCAACTACGTGGCCAAGAAGCTGGGTGAGCACTACTCCCTGCTCTACACCGGCACCAATGGCTTTGTTGCCCACGAGTGCCTGGTAGATCTGCGCCCACTTAAGGAAGCCAGCGGCATCACTGAAGAGGATATCGCCAAGCGCCTGATGGACTTCGGCTTCCACTCCCCCACCATGTCCTTCCCGGTAGCCGGCACCCTGATGATCGAGCCTACCGAAAGTGAATCCAAGGGTGAACTGGATCGCTTTATCGAGGCTATGGCAACAATTCGCCAGGAAGTGGAAGATGTCACCAGCGGTAAATACACCCCTGAAGACAACCCGCTGCACAATGCCCCTCACACCCTTGAGGACGTGATGAGCGATGAGTGGACCCACAGCTACTCCCGCGATATCGCTGCGCGCCCGGCGGCGTGGTTAAAAGAGCACAAGGTGTGGCCGGCTGCTAACCGTATCGACAACGTCTACGGTGACCGCAACCTGATCTGCTCCTGCCCACCGATTGAGAGCTACGCTGAGTAAGATCCAACACTCTCACAGGTGGATTTAAAAGCGGGCTTTATGCCCGCTTTTTTATTCGACCCACAATACTATTATCGAACTGGCACAAACTCTCTCTTCCTGTATAGCTACGTATTTGCAACCATCACCTTCCAACAATATTATTCTACGTTAACTTAATTAAAAATCCTCACATAGGCGGCGCCTAACAACAAAGAAACGGTATTAGTACGTTTTGGCAAAAATTTAGCCAAACTTTCTAATCGCCCCAAGCTTTCAACATCGGAGGTGAAAGTGAGCATTAAAGTTTTAAAAGAAATATTAATTGCGAAGGGAAAAGCAGACTCTTACTCTGACGGTCAAACACCCATAGATCTATGGAGAGCTCTGAACAAAAAATCAGACCAAGGTGTCTTCGACTTTATAGAAAAAGGTTTCATTCTGTCTAACGGACGTCCTAGACCAGCAGATATCACCATAGAATACCGCGATGGGACAGAGTGGGTTTGCATAAAGGATCGCCCCAGGGGACTCAGCACTTTTGATAAACCAGGCTTACCAAAAGGTAAAAACTGGGAGTACTACAAAATTCCTGCAGGGACAGTTTTGCCAGAAGGAATTGCAATTGTAAAAGATGAATATAACACCAGATTTGAGGCAACACACTATACGATAGCCCCAGCCTACGACATGCCTCTGAATCAATTTAAGAATAAGTTAAAAATACTAGAAAAATCCTTAATTAAGGAAGCTATATAATGGAAGTACCTAATACCTGGGCACCACTACTAATTTCTGCTGTTAGAGATGCCGTTTTGTATCAAGAAGGCCTTTTAAGAAGTGAGACCATAGGCGACAAGACAGATTATGAGGAGCACCACTTACAGCTGACTCAATTCCTAGAGTTCCTTAAAGAGGAATATAAAGTGATTGAAAAGGAAACAGGTATACCCTTAGAAAAACTATTATAAAGCTTTTCTTCAGGGTGGCTTCAAACCACCCTGAAGCATATTAAGCTAAACAAATATATCCACACCACTTACTACCCATAGCTGTATAGGATGTCCCCATAAAAACAGTAATAATACAGACATTCCCACCTGTACTGGGTAGTTAGCTTTAGCACATCCCCGCTTCAGCAGGTCACACAAGATTCCACGGGGAATTTTTAACTACTTAAGGCAATTCGGGATCTCTGAAGTACCTGGCCACACTGTAGAAAGGTAGCTACTAGAATCTTTAGTCACATTAAAAATCATAGTGCCGCCACCCAGATTATTATTTTCATTACAGGAAGCTAATGCACTTGCAGTGGAATCGCTATTCAACACAGTAGAAGCGCCAACACCCAACTTGGATCTATCGACCCCCAAGTTTAGGTACTTCTGAACTCGTGAGGTGCAGCTTGAGCCCAACCAGTAGCTCATCTCCCAGCCATAAGTGAGTTGATCGCCCAGTTTCTTGCCGTTCCATTCAGCCTGAAAAGTATCGGTATCACTCCAAAGTGCTTTGGAAATGATTTTATTTGGCATTTTCTCTCGCAATGCACTAGTCACTTTTACCAGGGAGTCAGAATAGGTTTGGCTGCACTGTGAGTACTCATCATCAATATCAATACCATCCAGACCATATTGATCGACTGCATCTTTCAGCTGCTGAGCAAAGTCATCTGCGGATTGCTCATTGGCAAAACAAGACCAACCTGCATTTTGGTGATTTCCGAGAACGCTGAGTACTACTTTCGTACCCTTGTCTTGCAAGTCTTGCACTGTACTCAAATTGTTATTGAGCAAGTCCGACACTTGGTCATTAAAATGCAGTACAGCTTTCTGACCATCATAATTAATATTTGCCGCGAAGATCACAGCTATATCAAACAACTGGCTGCCATCACTCTCTGTAAAGCAGCCTGCATTGCCCAGGTTATTACTATTAACTTCTACGTAAGCAACTTTGGGAGCAGATCCACTTTCTTGAGGAATATCAGATTTACACAGGGTGGAGCCCAGCTGACGTATTTCATTCTTGCGTGAACCACACCCATAGCCACTGCCATCCATGGAGGCATTACCGGCAAGGCTTGCAATTTCCCAATCTCCCAGAACAGAGCACAGCTCATCTTTATAAATTTGTGCCTCAAGATAGGTAACCGGGTCTGCATCGGACGAACAACTGCTTCCACTAACAACATGTGGTGCTGAAGGTTCAGACTTACATAATGTCTTGGACATTTGTCGACTTTCATTGTCCGTCAATTGGCAATTGTCACCCAGGTGCTCTATTGAAGCCCCTCCTGATAGACCGACAAGATCACCACTATTGAGAAGACCACAAAATTCATCAGGATAATTAAGCGCTTCAGAATAGCTTACTTTGGTAGCATCAGAAGGACATACGCCTGAACTGACCACTTCAATACCTGCGTAGGCACCAGCCTGAAATAAAAAGGTGGCACAAGCAGCTTGCATTGCTCTAAGTGTTGGTTGTTTCATATCTATGCTCATTTTTTATTATGTTGTTATGTGAATTTTACAATCTAACATCTAAAATCAAAAAATGGTGTAGTGCGTTTGCTCTACACCCAACACTGCGATCAACGAGGTGTTAGAATTTATAGTTTGCACCAATATAAAATCGGCGCCCAGAGTAGTTGTTGTATGTCATCCGATTTTCCTGTTTCCAATATCCCTCCGCCACTTCTTCAGTTAAATTGATAATAGAGGCAGAGATATTAAAGTTATCAGTGAAGGTATAGGTTGCATTCAGATCCAACTGTCCGTAGTCCTTATCGTATACCGCATACCCACGATGCAAACTTGTAACCCTGTCATCCACCCAATTATAGGAGACACGAGCACCGAAATTTTCATTCTCATAAAATGCAGATAAATTATATTGGTGTCTCGCGGTACCAGGTATCTCAGCTTCGATTGACGCATTAGCAAGAATGATGGTGGAAGTGCCGGTATCGGTGAATGTATAGTTGGCCATAAAACCGAAGCCACTTTCGAAAGCATGCTGGGCAAACAACTCCACCCCTCTAGAAGTTGCGTTTCCTCCTCCTATCTGCCCCTTCATTTCCACTTCAATAGGGCCATTACAACAATCGTGCTCACGCTCAACAATTTCAGTTACTTGGATTGGCAGATTGTCAATATCCTTGCCAAATAAAGTTACACCCAATGCAGAACCATCGGCGTAATACCACTCTAGGCCCAGGTCCAACTGCTTGGAGATCATGGCCTCCAGATCCGTATTGGCAAAGGTGCCACTTCCTCGCCCCGTCCACTCATCCGGAGAAATAATATGAACTGGTGGACCATAAGTTTCAGCCTGCCCCAGATAAGCATAACTCACCCTTGACATGGCTTTAGAGGCTGTAAATCGTATTACCAGATCATCAGTTAGATCCCAGGCAACATTCAAACTTGGCAAAAATTCTTTTGTGGTATTACTGCGGGAGTTAGCAATAACTTCATCCGATTCCATTCCAGTAATATCATCATACGTTTCAGTAGATAATTTTGTGCTGACATAGCGAACCCCCAAGTTTCCGCGGAAGTCTCGCCATATAAAATCAGCTTGGGCATAGGTAGAGAATATTTCTTCATCAATTGTATAAGTGCCAGATAGTACTGGCATAACAGTGAGGTTGAAGTTTCCACGCACATAGTCCATCAAGGCATCGGTATCAAATGCCAGATAATCAATGGCACCTGTATTACCAGCACTATTATCAACTACCTTATCGCTAATTAGAGTTGAAGTATCTGGGTGGTAATCAGGATTGTGGAACCATTGATCGCCAGGTAACCAACCTCGGTAACCGCCATTATCATCAGTCTCGTCATCCCAGCGATAGATATCTCTATAGGATCTAGCCTCATGATCCCTATACTTTGTGCCCACATAAAACTTATTAACAATTCCCCAGTTAGTATCAAATGCCAAATCTAGCTGATAGTAACTCTCTTCATCGCTATTTTCCGTAGCATCTGAGCCAAACCAGTCATAATAAGGATAAGCTTCAGTATCTTTTGTAAGATCTGTGGAAACTTCATAACTCGGCTTACCATCTGCAATTGACCAAAGCCAGCTATCCACTGAACCATAACGAGCATCCATATTAGCGTATGTGAGTTCAGAAGTTCCCCCCTCTGCTTCTGTATGCCCAACATTTATAGCCGCGGTATAAAAATCCCCTTCATAGATAACTTCAAAATCATAGGTATTAGATTCCGATTCACCCTTGCGGGTATAGCCTGTCAACTGGGGAGACATCAAACCACGGTATAGGTCTACACCGCCATTGACATCTCCATCGCCCCAGTTATTTTCATTAAGGTCACCATTGTCGTTAAAACCATAGGTGACGACTGTATCTCCATCCACTTCAATGCCATAGTATGCATCGTCATGATCATTCCATTCCGCAAATGTCAGGCTTTGAGTATTAGTGTCATAGCCAAGCTTGGAACCGAAATAAGCAAAACCAAATTCCAGGCGTTCAGTGGGTCGCCACTGTGCGGCAAGCTGGTATCCATCACGGGTTCGGTCTTCCTTAGAGTTGTGAATACTTACCTGCGTGGGCGCCCACACATTGTTGAAAACTTCTTCTGTGGTCTGATCAACAAGAGCTGACAAATCTGCATTTTCATCAGTATCTGAGTGCAAACGCCAGCCACTTGCATAATTGGTAACTCCGGTTACGCCACGGTCCTGGCTGGTGTACCCCACTAAAATACCAAAAGTTTCGCTCTCATTTTTCCAGGAGTAGAAAGCATTATATTGTGGGTCCCACTCTTCGGTAGTATCTGAATAAGTCGCCTCTGTGGTAATTACACCTTGTCCAGCATCAAGTTCAAGAGGTTTGTGGCTATGTAGGATAACGGTACCACCGACACCACCTTCATCAATTCTTGTCTCGGGGCTTTTATAAACCTCTGCCCTACTGATCATACTGGAGGGAAGTAATAAGTAGTTAAAATTTCTAGAGGGAGCTCCACTACCGGAAGTAGCAATGTAATTTCCATTTAACTGGGTGAGAGTCCACTCTGAGCTGGTTCCCCGAATACTAACCGTGCTACCTTCACCACCACTGCGATCAATAGTGACACCAGGCACGCGCTGGAGAGAATCAGCTACATTTTTATCGGGGAACTTACCAATATCTTCTGCAGTAATAGCATCTACTACAGCAAGGGAATCCCGTTTGATTTCAAGGTTTTTGGTAGCACTCTCAAGAATTCCAATGACTTGAACTTCTTCAATTCTCTCATCAGAGTCCGAAGTATCTTCCGCGATCGCCATACTACTTACGACCAGCGAGATAGCAGTAACCATAGACTTCTGCGTGAAACCTCTGCTCCAGGTATTAACCCTTTTTCGGCTATTCTTCTTCATTATTTTCATAGCATCCCAACTTTCTGTTTTTTCTCTCACCGGTTCAAAAAATGCCAGCCCCTTTCAAAGGGCTGGCGTAAAACTGTCCGGGGACCCTAAACTCCAAAAAGACAGTTCATTTGTTGAGCACTAAAACCCTAAAAAAAAACTTTGATGAGGAGGTAATCAATACTGGGATACTAATGAAACAAAATCGGCGTTTTAGATTTTTAAGAAAAAACAAGCAGTCGCTGAAAGCCAAAAATGAATCGACTAACTACCTATTTTAAGGAATAAAACCCTAAGTCAAACTCGGGTCTAGAATTTCCAGAAATGAATGAAATGGGCGGCTATCAACTCATCGGGGGAAGTTAGCGTACTACTTTCTTTAAAGTTGCTGAGGACACTCAGCTTGTTCGGTTTTTATATATTCGACTGAACTTCACTGCGATAATTTGCTGGAAGCTGTCCAAACATGCCTTTGAAGTGTCTACTGAAGTAACTATGAGATGTAAAGCCAACCCGATAAGCAATTTCAGATATTGGGCTTTGTGTTTCCACCAACATACGACGAGAGTTCTCTAATCTGACTTCCCGTACGAATTGCATGGGTGTTTTATCCAGATATTTTTTGAAACGCCGCTCTAATGCACTAACCGATAAACTCGCAACCTCTGCCAAATCTTCAACCGCAATTGGCTGACTATAGTTATTTTTTATGTATTCAACTGGCCTTTTAAGTTTATCCATTCTAGAGAGAGTCTTAACCGTCTCTTTAAGGTCTCGAGCTACACCATAGGTTCCTATGATTTCTCCATTGGCACTCTTCAATGGGCGCTTTGATGTCGTAAACCAAACTAACTCACCTGTTTTACCAATATTTAATTCCAGACGATCTGTAATCGTCTCTCCTGACATCACCCTTTTGTCGTCACGTATATAGTTTTTAGCGAGATAAGAAGGAGAAAAATCCATATCTGAACGGCCAACTACCTGATGTAATGACCTGCAACCGACATGCTCAATAAATTCCCGGTTACAATGCACCACATAGCCGGATTCATCTTTTACCCAGAAAATAATATCTGATATAAGGTCAAACACCGCAATGATCTGCTGCGTAGAGACCTGTTCCAAGACTGATTGATACTTCATTATTCTTATTTACATTTTGTATAAAACTGGAATATAGCTGAGCCTACTGACTAACCTCTTAAAAACTAACAAACTCAATAAGTTTTTCTAATCAAGACACTAAAAGTATCAAAATGCCCCCTCTCGACACTCACCCCGCACTTCTCCCCCATATGGGGAGATAATTCGCTCAATTTCAAAATAACCACGCTCGCAGAAACCGGTTTCCATCAACTTCTGTTCTAGAGCCCAATCAAAGTAGGCTTCTACCCGACGACTTGAAGGGCCACCGCTCTCCACTGGCCCTCTCGGCATACGGGACTGAGCACTGGAGCCTGCCACGACTGGCGCAGGGATATCGCGTTGCTTTCCCTTCAACGTAAAAGTAAAACGCTTGGCGCCATTGGGAGCAACTTCTGTCTCAAAGGATTCCTTCATTCCTGGTATCGGGCTGTTACTGGTACAACCTGTCAATATCAGGGCAATTGCCAATCCCCCAAATAGCCGTATTGGGGAAAATGGGGAGTTGAATTTATTTTTATTCAGCACAGCAAGCCCTCTTGGCTCATAAAAAAGCTTCCACAAAAGGCTATTAGCCTCAGGAGATTTTATCAATTATTTGAATACCACGGTTTTATTGCCATGGATAAATACCCGCTCCTGCAACAGTAACTGCAGTGCACGGGACAAAACCAACTTTTCCACATCGCGGCCCGCATCCGCCATGGACTCCGCCGAATAGGCATGATCCACATGTATTACATCCTGCTCAATAATCGGCCCCTCATCCAGATCATCGGTCACGAAGTGAGCGGTAGCACCGATAATTTTCACACCGCGCTCATAGGCCTGCTGATAGGGTTTGGCCCCGATAAAGGCCGGCAGGAAGGAGTGGTGAATATTGATAATTCGACCAGCATAACGGGCGACAAACTCTGGGGTGAGTACCCGCATATACTTGGCCAGTACCAGGTAATCCGGATTGTAGTCATCTACCAGGGCAGCCACTTTTTCCTCGTGCTCACTGCGCTTCAGGTCTTGTGCCGGTACACAGTGAAAGGGAATATCAAACTTCTCCACCAACCCACCCAGGTCTGGATGGTTGCCAATCACCGCGGCGATCTCTACATCCAGTGCGCCCGAATAGCACTTCATGAGGATGTCCCCCAGGCAATGGGATTCTCGTGTCACCATCAGCACCAGGCGCTTGCGTTCGGTGGATACCAGGCGCCGCTCGGCCCCCTGTGGCAGGGCCATATCCAAGTCTTCCAGGAAGGTCGTGTCATTGAAGATGCCTTCGAGGGCGGTGCGCATAAAAAAGCGGCCTTCTGCGCGGTCCACAAACTCATCATTCTTGACGATATTGAGCTGGTGCTTGTAGCAAATATTGGTAATCTTCGCGATCAGACCCTTATCATCAGGGCAGTCGGTTAGCAGTATCTTCTTTTCCATGGTCGAATTTCAGGCCAAATATCCAGAGTTCAGACTATACACTATGCCGTCTAATTGATTCAGCGATCCATTCCGGGGAGAACATGGATAAAAACCTTTACGCAGATCATATGGCCACCCTGTGCCGCCGCTACGATGAAATATTGGAGTCCTGCGGCTTCGATACCCTGAATGTATTCAGCAGTGCACCCAGGATGCAGTTTCTGGATGACAACTCCTACCCTTTTAAGGTCAATCCCCAGTTCAAGGCCCTGGTACCGGTCACCGACAACCCCAACAGCTGGGTGATCTACAGGCGTGGGCAGAAGCCCAAGCTATTGTTCTACCGCCCGGTGGACTTCTGGCACTATGTCCCGCCCGCGCCACAGACCTTCTGGAGTGAGCTCTACGATATCGAGCTGTTGAGTAAGCCAGCAGATGCCAGGGAATTCCTAAACACGGATAACGCCGCCTTCATTGGCGAGGCCGACAGATTCCAGGACTGGCCACTCGGCGAGATCAACCCCGAAACCCTGATTAACCGTCTACATTGGGCGCGCGCTTACAAGAGCCCCTATGAAGTCGCCTGCCTGCGCGAGGCCAATCGCATTGCGGTAGCAGGGCACCGAGCTGCCGAGCTGGCTTTTCGCAGCGGTGCCAGCGAGTTCGAGATCAACCAGGCCTACTTGAGTGCTACCGGCCAGGGCGAGAACACCATGCCCTACGGCAATATCGTGGCCCTCAATGAACACGCGGCGATACTGCACTACACGCACCTCTCCACCCAACGCCTGCCCGGCACAGAGTTAAAGACCTTTCTGATAGACGCCGGGGCCGATTGCAATGGCTATTGTGCGGATATCACCCGCACTTATAGCTATGCCGACAGCGAGTTCGCTCAGCTGGTGGCAGCGATGGATGAAAAGCAGCTGCAACTGGTGGACGGCCTTAAGCCCGGCCTGCCCTACCCGGATCTACACCGCCAGTGCCATCTGAAAGTCGGCGAGCTGCTGGCCCAGTTCAAAATCATCAAGACTTCTGCCGAGAGTGCGGTGGAGTCCGGGTTAACCCGGCCATTTATGCCTCATGGTCTGGGCCATTTCCTCGGCCTGCAGGTCCATGATGTGGGTGGTCACCAGAGTGGCCCCGATGGCGGTACCACACCCCCACCTGCGGAGTACCCTTTCCTACGCACCAGCCGCACTATTGAAGAAAACCAAGTATTTACGATTGAGCCGGGGCTCTACTTTATCGATAGTCTGCTGGCGGAATTGAAAGCCTCCTCCCTTGCCAGTGAAGTTAATTGGAATAAGGTTGAAGAGTTCCGCCCCTACGGCGGCGTGCGTATTGAGGACAATATTGTGGTGGGTGCCGAAGGAAACGAGAACCTCACCCGCGCCTGCGAAGCGGAGCATTAATGCCATAGTTAAATGATACTCTAACTCACTCTCGCCAAGAGCAAGGCAATCTGGCAGGCTTTGTTGTCTTCCAGGTTGCCAAACCTCCTCAAGATTTCCCACACCCTTAACAAGTAAAATAAAAAACCACTGAGGTTTACCCCAACGCCCTGTCGCCCTGATTCATCCTTCTGCCGAAATTACTCCAAAAGCGATCACCCTCTGTACTGCTATCTCTTGCCTGAATAGAAAAAAACAGCCAACCTCCCCTGCGCAAAAACAACAAGAAAGGTTCGCCCTATGAAAAAGTCCAGGCTAGCAACACTGGTCGCCGCAGCGGTATTCGCCACTGCCAATTGCGCCTATGCAAAATCGATCGAATATATCTTTTACGATAAAGGGGGTATCGCCAGCAGCGAGGTAATCGAACAAAAGGGCTCGAAAATTTCCGGGGAATTAAAGCTAGGTTGGAATAACCGCCGACTCAACCTAAAGGAGAGCTTCACGATCGGCGCTGCCAAAATGCCCTAGCAGGTCCACATTGAAGGTATCAGCCCCTTTGGCGTGCCAGTCAATGAAGAATTTACACTGAAAGATGCTGTGGCCACTTGGCAGGGCACCGATGAACACGGCAGTGCAAAAACTTCCGAAGCGCAATTTTATATTCCCAAAAACTCGACCCTGGCCGTACAAACCCAGCTGGTAAAAGCGCTACTTGCCGATAAGGATCACAGCATAGGCTTGCTACCCCAAGGACAAGCCCAGCTACACAAACTGGATCAGCTCACTCTTGAGCAGGGCGATGAGAAAAAAACCGTGCATCTCTACGGTGTGAGTGGCCTGGGTTTTACTCCAAACCTGGCCTGGTACGATGAATCCGGTGATCTGTTTGCCGCCGATGAAGGAGGCTGGTTCGCCATACTACGCAAAGGCTGGGATAAATCCCACCTGCAACAACTCAAAGAACGCCAAGTTGCCGCTTCCGACCAGTTTTTACTGGATATCGCCGAAAAGCACACCCATACCTCCGCCCAGCCGATCCTGATTAGCAACGTTAATCTGGTGGATGTAGAAGCGAGCAAACTGCGCAAGCGTCGCCACCTACTGGTGGAAAACGGCAAAATCACCAAGATTAGCCGCCGCCCAATCAAAGCCCAAAACGCCACCCGTATCGATGCCAAGGGCCATACCCTGATTCCCGGGCTGTGAGATATGCACGCACATCTGTCATCCACCGATGGTGCCCTGAATATGGCCGCCGGTATTATTAATATGCGTGATATCGGTAATACCCACGAAAATATTATGCGCATATCCGGCCTGTATGAGTCCGAACAGATTATCGGCGGTGACCTGTTCCGTGCGGGCTTTATGGACCGGGAAAGTGAAAATGCCATGCGCATGGGTAAAACGGCAGATAGCCTGGAAGAAGCCAAGGAAATTGTCGAGTGGTACGCGGAGCACGGCTACCAGCAGATAAAAACCTACAGCTCCATGGAACCCGAATGGATCGCTCCTTTAGCCAAACATATCCACGAAAACGGCATGCGCTTATCCGGGCATATCCCCGCCTTTATGACCGCAGAGGAAGCGGTGGATGCCGGCTTTGATGAAATCCAGCATATCAACATGCTGTTCCTCAATTTTATGGGCAAGATCGACACCCGTAAAAAACTGCGTTTTACCGAAATTGGTGAACATGCCCACGAGCTGGACTTGGAAAGTGCAGAGGTTGGTAAATTCCTGGATAAACTCGCTGAAAAAGGCACAGTGGTAGATGCCACGACTACCGTATTTAGCTCTATGTTGCTGCGCCAACCTGGCAAAGTAGATCCGGAGTTTGAAGATATTGCCGACCATTTACCGGTGAATATCCAGCGCTCATTTGTCGGTGCCGAGCTGGATGTAAAACCGGAACACCGGGATGACTACGACCTCTCCGCCGATGCCCTGCTGAAAATGATGCGTAAACTGCATGAGCACAAGGTGACCATGGTAGCGGGTTCCGATGGTATTCCTGGATTTACCCTGTTACGCGAATTGGAGCTTTATGCCAAATCCGGTATTCCCGCAATGGATGTACTGCGTACCGCCACACTAGTACCCGCCCAGGTAATGGGAGTCGATCAATATACCGGCAGCATCACCGTGGGTAAAAATGCAGATCTGGTTTTGCTAGAGGGTAATCCGTTGGAAGATATCAGTGCATTGCGTCGCACCGCATTGGTTATTGAAGGGCAAAATCTCTATCGCCCCGATGAACTGTATCAAGCTCTGGGCATCAAGCCATTTCATCCCTCGGTGCCATTTGAATTAAATGGTACGACTACCATTGCAGCCAAGTCTGAATAAAAAGGCAAAGCGGCAAGCAAAAAAAGAAAAGTAAAAACCGGCAGTCCAAAAGACTGCCGGTTTTTTTATCAACCAAATATTAGGCCAACTCGCTGCGCACAGTGCGCGCCGCTTCCACCATGTTCAGTAGGGAGGAGCCCACTTCGGCCCAGCTGCGGGTTTTTAAGCCACAATCTGGGTTCACCCAAAGCCGCTGTATCGGCACCACTTCGGCAATTTTCTTCAGACGCTCAACCAGCTCCTCCCGCTCAGGCACATTAGGCGAGTGGATATCGTAAATTCCCGGCCCAATCTCATTGAGGTAACCGCCGTTCCTATCAGCAAAAGTACTGAGCAGGCGCAGGTCAGAACGGGCGGATTCGATAGTAATCACATCCGCATCCATGGAGACAATCGCCTCCATAATCGCATTGAAATTGCTGTAACACATATGAGTGTGAATCTGGGTTTCCGCTTTTACCTCGCTACAGGTATAGCGGAAACAACCCACCGCCCAGGCAAAATAATCGGCATGCTCGGATTCCCGCAGGGGAACCCCCTCGCGCAGAGCCGGCTCATCAATCTGAATGATTCCTATACCCGCATTCTCAAGATCCAATACTTCCTGGCGTAATGCCTCGGCAATCTGCAAGCAACTTTCACTTCGGTGGATGTCCTCACGAGGGAAGGACCAGTTGAGAATCGTCACTGGACCTGTGAGCATGCCTTTTACCGGCCTTTGGGTCAGGCTCTGAGCATAGCGGCTCCACTCCACGGTCATAGCCTGTGGACGGGAGATGTCACCGAAAATAATGGGCGGTTTTACACAGCGAGACCCATAGCTCTGTACCCAACCATTGCCAGTATGCACAAACCCCAGCAGTTGCTCGCCAAAATACTCCACCATATCGTTGCGCTCGGCCTCACCGTGTACCAACACGTCCAAGCCAAGAATTTCCTGGCGGCGGATCGCCTCGGCAATCTCCGCACGCAAATGCTCGGTGTAATCCGACTCACTGATCTCACCGCTGCGATGCTGGCGGCGTACCTTGCGCAATAGGTCCGTTTGTGGGAAAGAACCGATCGTGGTGGTCGGCAACAGTGGTAACTGCCAGCGTTTTTCCTGCAGTACCGCGCGCTCTTGATAGCGCTGTGCACGCCAGCTGTCCTGTAAGCGTTCAGTGACGGAGTTGACGGCGATAGGATTCTCTACAGGAATTGCCGTTGATGGAACTGGCTCGGCCAATAGTTTTTGCAACTGGGCCAACTCCGCTAACTTCTGGCGACTGAAGGCAAGCTTTTGTTTTTGCTCAGCCGGCAACGATGTTTCGGTATCCAAGTCCACCGGGCTGTGCAGTAGTGAGCAGCTGGCCGAAACCCATAGGCGCTCGCCCAAACGATCCGCCAGAGGCTTCAGCTGTGAGTGCCACTTCTGCAAATCCGCTCGCCAAACATTGCGGCCATTCAGTACCCCCGCGGAAAGTACCTGATCTTCCCCAAGCAACTGCGCGGCTTGCGCAAACTCCTCTGGCGCCCGTACGCAGTCAATGTGTACTCCCGCTACCGGCAGGGAAAAAGCCAACTGCAGGTTTTCCCGCAGCGGGGAATAATAGGTCGTCAGCAACGATTGCAAATCTGCCGTCTGGTTGAGTTGGGCATACACATCGTGAAACGCACTACGCCACTGCTCTGGCAGGTCCAGACCGAGAATCGGCTCATCAATTTGCACCCAATCCACCCCCAGGCTTTCGAGCTGGGAAAACAGCTCGGTATAGCAGGGCAATAAGTTGGCGAGTAAATCCAAGGCATTATCAACACCCCGCCCCAACCAGAGGTAAGTGAGCGGCCCGAGAACCACCGGCTTGGCCTTATAACCCAGGGATTGTGCTTCACGTATTTCTTCCAGCAACCAATTACTATCCAGGGTAAAAGCTTGCTTCTCGTGAAGCTCTGGCACTAAATAGTGGTAATTGGTATCGAACCACTTGGTCATGGCACTCGCCGCAACCGGTTGGCCGGAGGGCGCGCGGCCGCGGGCCAGGCGAAAGTACTGGTCCAATTTATTGCTCGCAGCCCCTTCGGCAAAGCGCTCAGCAACCACACCAAACATCAGCGAATGATTGAGCACCTGGTCATACCAGGCAAAATCGCCAACCGTCACTAAATTGAGCCCCTCACTCGCCTGGGCCTGCCAGTTCTCCCGGCGAATACTCTCACCAACCTCCAATAGCCGCTGCTGAGATATTTCACCGCGCCAATAGGCTTCCTGAGCTTTCTTTAGTTCGCGATCGGCGCCGATGCGCGGATAACCGAGGACATGCGTTTGCACCATTTTCTACTTTCCCAAGTCCGTTCCTGTGAGAGGGCCAAGCCCTTATTTCCTGCCCACACATGTCGATGCTGTCTGTATCTACCGATAGTGGCTTCACCACTTGTGAGGCTTAGGACTTGATTGTGTGCCCGCAGTGTTATTCAATCAATTTCATATTTTTTGCCATAAACATGAATAATTTTAATGATGATAGAAATGCGCCATCTGCGCGCCCTCTCTGTTCTGCGTGAGACTGGCAGCCTGGTGCGCGCCGCTGAGCATCTACACCTGACCCAATCGGCCCTCTCCCACCTGTTCCGGGAAATGGAGGAGCGCCACAACCTGCCACTATTTGTGCGCAAGTCTCGCCCGCTGCGCTTTACCAGCGCCGGATTGCGCCTGCTGCAGCTGGCCGATGACATATTGCCGCGCGCGGCTCTAGCCCAGCGAGACTTGGCACGGCTGGCCTCCGGCCAGTCGGGGCGCTTGAATATCGCCATCGAATGCCACAGCTGTTACCAGTGGTTGATGCCGGCTTTGAATACTTATCGCGATGACTGGCCCGAGGTGGAGCTGGACCTCTGCAGTGGCTTTCACTTCGCACCGCTGCCAGCCCTTACCCGCGGTGACTTGGATCTAGTAGTCACCTCTAATCCAGACCGGGATTTGAAAGGCATCCACTATCAGCCACTCTTCAGCTTTGAGATGTGCCTGGCACTCAGCCGCAAACACCCACTATTGCAAGATGATGCCAAGCGCCGCTGGGTGACTCCCGGGGAGTTGGCCGGAGAGGTACAGATCACTTACCCGGTGGAGCGGGAGCGTCTGGATATTTTCCAGAATTTCCTCGAGCCCGCCGGCGTCGAGCCTGCAGGTGTGCGCACGGCGGAGTTGACGGTTATGATGGTGCAGCTGGTGGCCAGTGGACGCGGTGTCTGCGCTCTGCCCAACTGGGCCCTGTACGAATATCTGCAAAAAGGATTTGTGGCGCAGCTGCGCCTGGGAGAAAAGGGGCTTTGGAGCACTCTGTATGCCGCCGTGCGCGAGGAGACGCTGGAGCAAGCCTATGCCACTGACTTTCTGCAGACCGCCCGGGATACCTGTTTTACCCATCTAAACGGGATTCGTGCGGCGAGTTAAGCGGGCTAGCCACTACTATCAGCAACAGATAACTGGAGCGGGTGCACACGCCCGCCGTCATTAATCGCCCGCTCTGGGTGCTGCTTTACAGGAGATGTTCTATGTCCACAACGAGTGATCGCTGGAATTCAGTGAGTAAGGGCCTGCATTGGCTATTTGTGATTCTACTATTAGCGGTATGGGGCGCCGTGGAGTTGCACGAGTTTTTTGAGCGCGGCGACCCCATGCGCGGCTGGTTTATGCGTCTGCACTTCTCCCTCGGCGTGGGCGTCCTGATGCTGCTGGCCATCCGCCTCTACTGGAGGGCACGCCACAAGCGCCCACAGATCCAGGGCAACACCTGGCAAAAAGCCTTGTCCAGCCTCACCCACGGCGCACTCTATCTGGTGCTGCTGGCGATGCCCGTTTCCGGTATCGCAATGCGCCAGTTGTTCGGTAGAGATACAGAGTTTTTTGGCCTTTTTGCCCTACCGCGCTTACTGGCTGAAAATTCGGACCTGGGCAAGCAGCTCGCTTTCCTGCACAAGGATGTTCTGTGGCCGGCACTATTGATATTGGTGGGACTGCATATCGCTGCCGCACTCTGGCACCATTTTGTAATGCGCGACAGTACCCTGACCCGCATGCTACCCCAGCGCTAAGAACAGCTGCCCTAGCCTAGTGGAATAAAAAAACGGCGCTTAAAGCGCCGTTTTTTACTTTCGATATTTGCTGGGAAAAGATTACTCCCCGCCATTATCCCGTTTGAACTTGGGCTTGCCCTTAGGTTTGCCCTGTGGCTTACCCTTTGGCTTACCCTTGGGTTTCCCTCTCGGCTTGACCGCGTCCTCATCGAAACGGGAAATCTTCATCGGCTTACCGGCCACCCGCACCTTCTTCAGGTGTTGGAGTATTTCCTTGGGCATACCTTCCGGGAGATCAACCGTAGTGAAATCCCCGTAGATCTCGATACGGCCGATATAGGAGCTTTCCAGATCCACCTCGTTGGCAATGGCACCGACGATACTGCCTGGGCGCACACCGTGCTCGCGCCCAACCTCGATACGGAAACGTTCTAAGCCCTCATCCGGTGACGGCATCTTGCGGTCTTTTTCATAACTATCTTTCTTGCGGCGACGACCTTCAAATTCGTCATCCCGGTCGCGGCGCTCCCTTTCCCTGCGCGGTTTCGGTTCCTGCTCCTTGACCAGCAGCGGCTGGTCACCCTGGGCCATAGAAGCCAAAGCGGCGGCGACATCCAACGGATCCACTTCATTCTGGGCGAGGAATTCCTCCACCAGCAGGCGGTAAGGTGCCAAGTCTGTCTGGCCTTCCAGGGTCGCAGTAATACGCTCGCGGAAGCGTTGCATACGGGCACTGTTGACCATTTCTGCGCTGGGTAAATCCAGCTTTTCAATGGGCTTCTTAGTGGCCTTCTCAATAACGCGCAGCATGCGACGCTCGCGCGGTGCCACAAACAAGATGGCATCGCCCTCGCGACCGGCGCGACCGGTACGGCCGATACGGTGAATATAAGCCTCAGTATCGTAAGGAATGTCGTAGTTGATCACATGGCTGATACGCTTCACATCCAGGCCGCGCGCTGCCACATCGGTGGCGACAACGATATCGAGCTTGCCCTTCTTCAGCTTGTCAATCACCTGCTCACGCAGGTTCTGCGCCATATCGCCGTTCAGGGCGGCACTGGCAAAACCGCGGGCCGCTAACTTATCGGCCAACTCAACGGTGCTGTTTTTGGTGCGCACAAAAATAATCGTGGCATCCACCGGCTCCGCTTCAAGGATACGGGTAAGAGCATCCAGTTTGTGCAAACCGCCCACAGGCCAGTAGCGCTGACGGATAGTCTCTGCCGTCTCCTGCTTGACGCGGATTTTAACTTCAACCGGCTCCTGCAGGTGTTCTCGAGCTATCCGAGCAATCTCTTTAGGCATGGTGGCGGAGAACAGCGCAATCTGGCGTTCTTCAGGAATCTGCTCCAATACCCACTGAACATCGTCGATAAAGCCCATACGCAGCATTTCATCGGCTTCATCCAGCACCAGGGTGCGCAGGTTGGAGAGGTCCAGGGAGCCGCGGCGCATATGGTCCATCACTCGGCCGGGGGTACCCACCACCAGCTGCACGCCACGCTTCAATTGTTGAATCTGTCCACGATAGTCGGCACCACCGTAGATCGGGGCTACATGGAAGCCTTTCAGGTTGGCGGCATAGGCCTGGCAGGCCTCGGCCACCTGGATAGCCAATTCGCGAGTCGGCGCCAGTACCAAAGCTTGCGGGCGGCGGTCTTTCAGGTCCAATTTGGACAGTAATGGCAGTGCGAAGGCGGCAGTTTTGCCGGTGCCGGTCTGGGCCTGGCCCAGCACATCGCGGTTCTCCAACAGGGAGGGGATTGTCTGTGCCTGAATCGGAGAGGGGGTCTCATAGCCTAGTTTTTCAATGGCAGTAAGGATTTCAGGCGGCAGGCCCAGCTGGTCGAAGCCGGCCGGTTTTGGGGTATCGGTCATTTCGGAATTCACTTGAAGCCAAAGTCCCTGTCGTGGGACCGGAGCGGTGGGTCAAAAGGTCGCGCAGTCTAACAGGTTAGGCGTTCCAGATCAGCCTGTTTTTTAAGCAGACCCTCGAGGGCGCCATACCGACTAGAAGCTCATAGCATACCTAGAGGGTGAATATAGAAGAGAAAAGACCTGGAAGGGATAGTGGCCAAGTGAAAAAATCACTTGGCGTCAGTCTTGGCATCGGTTCCAGCAGGCTTTGATACAGGCAAAATAGAACCCTTTACACCCATTTCCTGAAAACGGTCACAGACGCCATCCACGGTAGATGTGATACCCCGGGAGAAACTACCATCCACTTGTGTACGCTCATATAGATAAGTATGAAAGCGCCGGAAAAAGGCGGTATCCACCGGTTCTGGCTGCTGCCAAAAATTGGAGAGGCTGCCCTGATGTGTCAAACCCGGCAAGTCATATAAAGAGCGCCCCAGTACCTTGGTAGGTACCTTGTGAAGCAACGCGGATATCCCCACAGTGCTATTGATTGTTACGACTCCCTTTGCATGATCCAACAAAGTGGGAAGGTGCAGGTCATGACAATAAATGACCCGCCCACTAATCTGATAGCGGGCCTCTAATACACTAATCAGCTTTTGATAATGGCAAAAGCCTCGATCCATGGGGTGATGCTTGATAACAATGACTGTATCTTCAGGAGCGTTTCGGGCAAAAGATTTACATACAACATCTATTGCATTCTCAATCGAGAGCAAGTCGGAATGTTTACGCAGCTGAAAATCATCACAGGTCTGCAAAGGAAACAGGTAAAAGCGACCACTGAACTCTTCCGTCAGCTGTCGGATAAGGCCTCGCTCTGTAATCTTATAAAGCCCTTTACGATAAAAGCTTCTAAGCCAGCAAACACCTTCCTTTAGCCAACTGCGATTCCGGTGATGGCGATAACTGGAAAACTCTGCTTGAGCAAGTCGCATCGCCACATAATATGCAGACGCAAAGTACGCTCGTCGCCAAAAAGTATGACCAACAGGCGACGCAGGGGTACGACCTCTCGGTAGATATTGATGTATTGCCTGCCTGGACCAGTTGGTAGAGGAAAAAGCATTAACCCCGCCCCACTCCATAGTGACAAAGTCGGGGCGCAGATAGCCTTCCTCAAAAACGATAAAGGCGACGCCCATGGATTGGCATACTTTCTTTGCGCTCTCATGGAGTCTACGGCAGTCACCATAGGCAAAAACTGTATCAACCTTATGCTCAGAAAGATAACGACGGAAAAAGGCCGGCCAGTCTACTTCTCGACCAGTGAAATCCACCTGGGCGTTTCCCCAGCCAAAGAAGCGATCCCCCCCATTAAAGTTGATCTTATGGGTGACAACACCAAGCTGAGAGAGGCGTTTTGCCAGCCTGGCAAAAAATGGGCCATGCGGTCCCTGTAGAAATACTGCCACAGACATGAATAGGCCTACTCCAGAATCACCCTAATGGGTGCATTGAAACTTGATGAAGAAACATTATAGGGACAACCAGAAACTCACTATCTACAAACCACAAATTAAACCGTATTGGCATACATCACACAAAAACCAATCTGACCGTTTCAGTACCCCATAAATTTCCAAATAGAAAACAAACATTGGAGGTGTAGGCGCTAATTTAGATGCTTAAAGTGGCCATCAAAATACCTTACTGTAAATTTATCCATTAGGCGATGCCCTGAAAAGCCAACTTTAGAGACAACTTTGTGCGCTTGGTTTTTGAATCAAGTCCTTAGCGAACCTCCAAGCAAACTGGTACAAACTCAAAATTTATTCCAGTAATGGGATAAGGGGCAGACTTTATAAGGAACCTACAGAACAACATCAGCCTTCGCTTTATATAGCAGAGCAGAAGGCTCTATAGGATTGCTCCAGGAAGGGAGTATGGCACACTTCACAGTCCGCCATTCTAGATGGCATAGGAAATAATGCCACGACAAGCGATTACACCAGGAAAGCTGAAAGCTAGACCTTAGCTTAACTGGTTAAATTATCAACAAGTAACGCAACAGCGTACAGGCAGAATGTGCTGTGACTTTATTATCTTCTAGTTAATGTCCCCTATCTTTTACTGTGAGATACGGGTGAAAGCTCTTTATAAAACTAATTTTTCCCCATTTCATTCGAGATTAATCAGATCCAACTATTTCGGAGACTTTGGAACATTCTGCACGAGTAAGGGCTCCAAAGTAATTCCTCTGCTCTCCCCCCTCAGTCTTCTGGCGATCAATCTTCATTAAAGCTTTCTTCCATACCCGCTCAAACAGCCACGCGGTGGATTTTGGAAAAGGGGTAAACAAAGGATTAAAAGGGTTATCCCGAGCCTGCATCCAAACTGTCATTCGGTGTGACTTTCGTAGTGCACGACCACGGCAGTGAAAACCGTAAACATTGCCAATTAAAAGGGTATTTTTCGGAACAGATAACTTCTTTACTTTATACCCCATTTTAGCCAGATCCTCTTTACTAACACGAAATGAGCCATCCCAGTAACGCCCTGGGGCACGGTCAGAACCTCTCTTACAAGCCTCCAGACTCTGCCGGTATTCCCACTTGAGGCGCTTCCATGTCAATCGATGGGAGCCGGGGGCATAGACGAATGAACCATTATCATCTGACGACTCATCCATATATAACCATGCCTTAACACAAGGATGGAAGGTATCTGCATGTAAATCCCGTTGCGGGTCTGGGCGTGGGGTAACATTTGCGTGATTGTACAGATTTTCGATGTAAAAGAGTGGTGGCCGATTCTTTGAGGAGCAGTAGCGCATCAATCGATCCAAACTTTTATGTGTGTATAATTTTTGGAAATTCGGTGCTGTATTTCTCACCTCTGAATCCATAAAAACTCGCTGGGTAATAGTGGTCCCTTCGATGACCTCCCTTACTGGGGCATTCAGCTCAAGCAGTTCTTGGGATAGACGCTCAAAATCCTCGTGCGAAAGAAAGTTTTTTTTAAGCAAATAGCCATTACGATTGAATTCACTTCGATCCTCTGAAGAGACCAAAGGAGATAACAGCAATAAACGAAACCGAAAAAGCAAGTGTGCCAGAATAACTCGAGTTACATGTAATCCACAGCGATTCAAAAAATAGTTTCCTAATATAGGGTTATTCTTAAAACTCTTACCCCAGCTCAACAACTCAAATATCCACTTCGGGACCTTCCAGGTTATTCCAATTACAGAACGCCGCATGCTTGCCCCCCAGCAAAAGTCTGTTTCAAACAGGCTATTTTCGCCACAACATTAATAAATAAATGGTTCAGAACTATCTATCTTGGTTTCAAGTATTCGAAGATTCATTAACACCCATTAAAACAACAATGACAAAAAAATCGATAACATAAGATGTGCCACTGTTTAATATTTTAAGAACTGACTTCGATACCAACTAAATACCTTTAAAAAAACGCTCTCTTTTCGACCAACCTTGCGGGATTGCTGTAAAATCTCGATGGTAGTTTCCGCATTGATAAATTCACCGCTTCTGGGGTCCACATATACGGGGTAAAGAAGCAGTACGCCAGCTACTAGCTGATCCAGTTTAAGCTCTCTCTGCCGCCGAAGCTTGAAAGATTGAAGATCGAATGCCTTGAGCTCTCTATCAATAAGGAGTGTATCTTCTGTAAGCCCCCATCCTGCATAAAATGGCAGCCCATAAGTTACTACCTTGATTTCTCTCAACAAAGCCTCAAAACCACATAGTGAACTCATGGTATGCACTTCATCAACCTTATCCAGCAACAGGGAGATTTCCCCCCTCTCAATCAAAGTGTCATACAGAGATCCAGCAACTGCTGGCACTTCCCCGTTTCGTGCACCACAAACAACATCTGGATGGGGTTTATAGATGATATGAGCATCAGGATGCTTCGCCCTCACCTGTTGCAGCAAGGATAAATTATTTTTGAATACCGGTGAGCCACAGGCAATAGAGGCATCGCTCTCCACTTGACCAGGGATTAAAATTATCTTTTTATCCTTGGGCAGATTTAACTCACAGGACAATTTTGCTCGACCAAGATTATATTTGGTCACCCTATTCTTTACCAACTGTTGCCTTAATTTTCTGGCCTGGGCCAAAATAGCTGGTGAGTATTTAGTACTATTTAAGAGAGTTTCCAGATCACTCGGATTATGGGCATCAAAGTAGATTCCACTGGAATCCAACACCAGAGAACTTGGAGTAACTAAATCAGCGCCCAAGCCTACCGAGCGTAAAAAACCATCTTCAATACGCCACAAATTCAATTGAGCTTGTTGACATTGCTCAACCAGAGAGTCGTTAACCCGGCTGGCCCATACTAAAATATTAGCGCCAGGACTGGCCTTAGGCCTCTTATTGAGAGACCTCGAAAAAGCAACTCTAGACTTACTCCCTAAAAAATTAGGAATAAACCTACGCTTCCAAGGCGAAAACCCGACACCTACCCAAGTACCTTGAAAACGCTCCCACTGTCTTTTTTGTTCGACTATCAGAGCCAGTGCATCCTCAAATTCGCATTTACGGTTCGTGTAAGGATTTATATAGCGGCAATAGCGAAGATAGGCCGCACAGAAAATTTCTGTCAGTGTTCGTTTTACATTACGCCTAGCAACAGACTGGCGATCTTTTGTAAGCCCCCAGCCAGAATAGAAGGGAACGCCGAAACAATGTACCTCTTTACCAGCAATCAGCGCATCAAAGCCCAGTTGACTGGTCACTACATAGACTTTATCAACACGATCGAACATCGACCAGGGGGATATATCCTGTCCGATAACTTTACAGCCTTCTTGCTCTGCAAGCGCCTGTAAATAACCGCGTTTTTTACCAGAAATAACATCCGGATGAATTTTGACAATTATTTCAGCCCCAGGATTTTCTGAAATAGCACTTCGCAACATTTGATGAAAATGACTTTCAGAGGCTAATCCTGCCCTTATCGATGTATCACCATAAGTCTGATCTACCACCAGAACTGCCGAGCGATTGTCTGCTATTTCCAAGGGTGTATCAAATGACTTGTTATATTTACACAACCGATGGGTTCGCAGGAGCCCAAGCCCTTTTTCTGCTCGACTTAGTTCTTCGGCAGTAAAGCCACTGGTTTTAATCAAGTTTTCAAGGTCACTGGGACGGGAGGCGTCATAGTAAATGCCAGTATAATCCACTACCAAACTATGGGCTTGAGCCCCCTCCACCCCTAGACCCAAGGAGCGTAAAAAACCATCCTCTATACAGAAATAAGAAAGCCCAGCCCGTGAGGCAATTCTCTGTGCCTTAATCGCCGAATTCTTAAGCCCCCAGCCCACCATATGATTAATAGCTTCATTGGGTCTTGAAAGTACATATTGGCACTTAGTACCAAGCAACGGCTCCAAAATACGCATTCTGCGGAGCCCCAGGGAACAGTGCCCAACTACAGACATTCTTGTGCTCCGCGCAATAACTTTTCTCTAAGTACATCATCAGCTGCCAACTGTAAAATACTTTCTACCCAGGCCAATGGCTGCATTGGCAACAGGATTCCATTTTCCTGGTGTCGGACTATTCTTCCGTAAATATCCCCTTCCGCATAAATCCCTACTGCACCAGCCTGCGTAATGTCAAAAAATTTGGTGTGGGATCTTGCCCTATTAAAAGGTCTATCCAACAATGGAGCTAATCCTATAGAGCGGCCTGATCGCTGTATCATGGACAAGTAAGTTGTCCACTTCATAGGGTGTATTACTTGCACTCTCGGCACACCCCGAAATAGACGGTTTACTCGCTTATCCCCAATAATTTCAAAATCCAGGTTTTGATTCTCTTCTAGTACCTGTCTGATGATGGGATAAAGCCAGTTAATATCCTCACTGTGAGATGCCGATCCATGATAGAAAATAGAAAGTGGACGCTTTGCACCCAAATCCAGAGGCTCAGCTGACAATAGTTGAGGAGACAAGTGACGATATTTTCTCTGTAGAAATGGAGTTGAGACCAATAATTTTGCCCCAATGGCTTTTAACCAGCGCTGCTTAGACCAGCTATAGCGTAGTATTTTAATCTGATAGCGGAGTGGCATCCCGGAGAATGCTGACCAATCAAATAAATCATCATCTAGAAATACTGAAACGCCAGATACCTTTTTCAAATTCTGTTGTATCAGAGATTGCCAGGCGTGAGAAACATAGCGTACAAAAATAACCTGAGCTCCATCGAGTTCATCAACCGAGGGTAGATCGGTAAAAGTCAGGCGCTTGACACTCACACCCAAATTTTTCAGATAAGGAATTACGAAGTAATCTGTCGAGGGGTTTGGCCCCTCCTCTACAATGATCCAGCGGTTGATTACTTCCATTCATACTCCAACAAGTCAGAAAAATTTACAGTCATCACTCAAAAGGAAATACGACTGGTAATAATATTAGGACCGTTAATGAGTAGGCAATTGTCAAGGGTAAACCTGCACGTAGAAAATCGCGCAAGTGATAACCACCTAAGTTTTGAACGATTAAATTGGTCTGATAACCAAAGGGGGTCAAAAAACTTGCACTGGCTCCATAAGCTACAGCCATCACAAACGGCATCCAGCTAACACCGAAACTATCAGCCAAGCTCCAGGCTAATGGGAATGTGAGTGCCGCAGCGGCATTATTGGTCATCAATTCTGTTAGTAATAGCGTCAATAAAAAAATGCCAATAACTCCAGCCAATGGTCCAGCGCCTTGAAGGGAATCTCGCATTGAACGTGCGAGGCTATCAGCGAGTCCGCTGCCAGAAAAAGCTTCGGCTAAAACTAATGCACTGGCAATAATGATCCAAATTTGGAAAGGAAAGCGCCGTTGGAGTTCAGAAGTGGTGACGATATTCAGTATCACCATGAAGCCTAGTAATACCACCAACCCCTTTAAAAGGGAGAAGAGCCCCAGAGCCGAGCCCGTCACCACACTGGCAAAACCCAGCCCTAGCAGCCAGCTGTTCCTACTGGAAAGTTGGCGCTGTACATCAGTTCCGCTGATCACGTAGAAGTTCTTATCGATATTACGATGGTGCTTAAAGTCCTGGCCAACCGCTAAGAGGAGGGCATCGCCTGGTTGAAGCTGTATCTCCCCCAGCTTGCCGGACAGGCGCTCCCCGCCCCGACGCATTGCTACCACCGCTGCATCGAACCGAGTCCGAAACTGGCAGCTTTTCAGTGTCTCACCGGTGATACTAGAGTTCGGGGTCAGTACGACCTCTGTGAGATCCATATGTAGGGCATCATCATCCAATGCGAACAAATGCAATCCCTCAATAGACTGGAGCCTTTGCAGATCACGCACATCCCCGCTGAAAATGAGCTTATCGCCGCTGCGAATTAATTCTGTGGGAGCAACAGGACTGATACTCTGCCCTCCGCGAACAATCTCTATCAAGTAGAGTGTTTCGAGCTGACGCAAGTTATTTTGTTCTACGCTACGGCCATCCAAGGGCGAGTCTTCAATAACTTCGGCTTCCAGCAAATACTGTGCCGCTTCCTCCTCAACAGCGCCCACCTCGGGAAGCAGGCGATTACAGAGCAGTAATACCACCAGCCCGACCAGGACTGCAGCGCTGCCAATAGGAAGAAAGGCAAAAAAATCTAAAGATCCCATGCCCCTATCCAACACAAAGCTATTCACGATCAAGTTTGTGGAAGTTCCAATCAAGGTTAAGGTTCCACCAAGAATGGCCGCATAGGACAGCGGTAATAGCAGCTTACCTGAAGGGTGCCGCCGCTGGGCCTTAACGCTAGATGCCAGGGCCGCAACAATAGCCGTATTATTCAAAAAAGCCGAACTTAAGGCAGTAGCACTTGTAAGCCTGAGCAGGCTGGTTTTCAAACTTCCTCCAATCAATCCATCGGATATCGCTCTTAGCCAGCGAGCCTTCTCCAACCCAATTGAGATCAATAGTAGAACAACCAAAGTAACCAGCCCGGGATTGACGGCTTTTTGCAATACCGACTCAACTGGGACCAAACCGGTCAAAAAACAAACAGATGCAGCCGAGGCAAAGACCAAAGAGGGACGTACACGAGTAAAAATCAGGGTGAAGATAACCAGAACAAAAGTGCCAGCAACAAAGATTTGAGAAAAAGTCATAAAGTTCGGGGGGCCGCTTTGGTTACCATAGTAGGTGCTACACCTAAAATATCTCTCTAAAGAAGGCAAACTATACTAAATCTGATGCCCATACCCCAAGCTATCAGCAAGAGTAAATAAAGGAAGGCTTACTTCATGCTCATGAGTGGTTGGTTAAAAAAGCTTGGCACGGAGGTAAGTGAGATGAAACTAGGAGGTAACGAATCAACATCTTTATATAGATCTAAGCAAGGAGTGAGGATCGTCTAAACAGTTATGAGCGGATTGGCTATATTTTGATCTCCTCCTATATGGATGGAGATAGGTCTTACACAAGCTAGGTAAATCAAATGGTTATCGGCCAGTTAGATTTCCATGGAGAATTCTAAGCCCAAAAGGCTGGCTCTTAGCTTAAGTCCAAGCGACTCTCATAAAGTGCTAAATATGTAACGATTTAGCATAAAATAAAAGCAATAATGAAATCCAATACGGATAAAGCCGATACCCAAGGTATGGGGCCCATGAGTTTAGTATTAGTTAGCTTTGAGCTTGCTATACTGACCAGTCTGTAATCAAGCAGCCAAGTCATATAAACAATCAGCGCCATAGAGGGGCTTTTGCTTCCTCATTTAACCCCAAAGTAAAATCTTCCCTGGTATGAGTCAGAAATGGGCTGTAGTAAGGATCCCTTCTCTCATGAGTTGACCACCTGGTCTTTAAGTTAATCGCCTCCCTGTCAAACCTGGCCCGCTTTTCAGGTGTATTATCAATACCACGGCTAATTGATTCATGGTGGTACATTTCAGCCCAAGGTGTCCACAAGTTTCGATAGCCAGCTTCTTTTACCTTCAGGCAAAAATCAACATCATTAAAAGCTACTTCAAAATTTTTTTCGTCTAGTCCTCCAACTTTTTCATATATGCTCTTACGTACCAACATGCAAGCAGCTGTGACTGCCGAAAAATTCTGTGTGCACTTCAGGCGATTCATATAACCTTCCTCATGGCGATGGTAGAATTTATGGACATGCCCCGCTAAACTACCCAGGCCAACCACAACACCAGCATGCTGGATACGGCCATCGCTATAATATAGCTTGGCACCCACACAACCGATATCTGGCCTTATTGCATGCGTGACCATTTCCTTAAGCCAGTTGGGTGAGATCACCTCAATATCATTATTAATTAGACCAATAATGTCTCCACGAGTATGCTGGACGCCGAAATTATTAATCGCCGAGTAATTGAAAGGAGCATCATACTTAATCACTCTCACATTGGGTAACTTCTTCAAATGAGATAAATAATTAAGTGTTTCAGGCTTAACACTCTGATTATCTAGAACCAGAATCTCATAGTTTTGATAGGCAGTCTTCTCAAGAATACTATCAATACATTGTCGAAGTATGGGCAACATATCCCGCGTAGGAATTAAAAGAGAAACCAGAGGCTCTTCCATCTTTAAAGGCCAGCATACTTGTAATACTCTATAATTATTTTCAACATGTACTGAGACATCCGAACACTCAGTCTCATTAAAATATTTTTGCAGTACACGCTGACTGCTCTTAACATAAGTTGCGGGATCTTGGAAGCTTTGCCTATGAAAAAGAATTCTCGGTATATGAATAATTTCTCGCGAAGGATGCTTTAACTTACGTAATACCTGAAGGAATAGCGAGTAATCCCAAGCCTGTTCAAGATTGAATTCAGTGAAGTTGGACTGCTCTAACAAGCTCGGGGCAAAAAGAACAAACTCACCGATATAATTATCAGAAAAAAAAAGATCAGGATTCCATGCTGATTTAAAGTTAGGTAAGCACCGTCTCCCAGACTCACTCAGTTTATCCTCATCACTATAGATAACTTTCGCTTGAGGATTACTCTGTAAAACATACTGAAAACATGATAATGCTTTGGGGGCGAGTACAGCCCTTGGCGGACATAGCAGATGATAGCTATCAGCATCAATTAGATTTGAGAACTCATTGCTAAGTTCATAACAACCAATCAGCTCTATTCTGTTGTCAGAACAGACAAGTTCATTAAGCCAGAAATAGATATCTTTATTGCAAGTAGCAGATGAGAGGATAAAAAGTTTCCAATTTCGGTGTATTTGAGCACAAACTGAATCGACTGCATCTTTTATAGCGTCCAATGTATCTGTATTAATAATTGGCATTATAATAGAGAAACTTATACTATAATAATTTTCAACTAACTCGGGCCAGAAAGTAGGCTCTATTTTTTTAACCCAGTCCCGATAAGAGACCTTAACTCCAGCAGGTCGAAAAGTAGCATCATAATAGGCCCAACGATTCGTTATTCTAAACGGCACTCTTAATTTACGAGACTTTAATCGAGAACGCATTCTATCTCGAGCGAAAATTAAAGACACTCTGACTAGAGTTAAGTGACGAATGGTAAATTTACATACGGATTGTGAGGGTGAGAATTGAAGTACCTCACCTCCTCTAGCAAACCAAAGAAGTCTCTTAGACATTCGGCCATTACGAATTGGCAAACGAAGCTTCTGGGATTTTCGTCCACCCTTATGTTGAAGGATAAAAGCCGCATCCAAATAACTTTGATCAGAATCCAGTAATACTTCTACCATATACCAGCCCCGAGAAAAGCTGTTATTTGCAATGCAAAATTTTGATTGGCTGGTAGTCGAAGTCCATGTAATATAGCCATCTTTGCCAGTCTCAGCTTTCAACCCTTTAAGTGGACGCAGCAATGGACGCAAATCGTATCTAGTTAAATGAGGAACAGTGATCCCTGAACGCTTACCACTCATATATAACTCCATAAGTCCTCATTTTTTATTTTGATTGCCAAGGTGCTGTTGCTCCAAAAACTACAACCTAAATACAAGAAATGAATTTGTAGCCATCAATATGTTTATTTTAGTTTAATCGCTCTAAATATTTTTGAAAAACGATCTCGTAACCCTATCCCAATATTGCGGTTCTCGGCACTAATTCTTAAAGTCTCAGGGATAGCTTTTAACTCCGCTTTTCCCTCTGGGAAAATTCGTAACATGTACTCAGACCCATGAGCCTTCGGTAGATATTCAGGATACTCTAGTTTCCAGTCAGAGCTATCATATTTCAGATATTTTATGTATTTCTTAAATATTGGCTTGAAAAAAACTACATCTTCCTGAGAATACCATTTTCTCCAGTTTCCATGGGCCTTGCTTCTGACAACTCCTTTATAATTTTTGTTAACTGACACATTCTTCCTAATAGGGAATGAGAGATATTCTTCTAATTTCTCAACATTCCCATCAATTAGATCTTCATATTTCAAAATAAACCAGTCCTGGCTTGCTCTTCCGAGAAATTTCATAACTCTGTCATAGGTATCTAGCATCTTTTTTGAAAAGGCTGGATAGAAATTAGGATTCTGATTAAATAAAAATATACAGGGAATGTCTTTAGGGTTATCTTCTTTGTACTTGACAAGCCTAAGTGTTCGAATAAATTTTTCCTTATCTGGTCTGTGGACCCAATGCCAACGATAGAAAATCTGGCTAACAAACCTATCGCGGGGATCTCTGACGATAAATATCTTTTTATCAAAATATTTCTGAAACGATAAAACCTTTTGAGGGGTAATGCCAGAATCTAATAAGGCCTTAACAATCTCATTTTTACTAGATTTTATATTGGAGCTAATACCTTCTTTAGCATACCTAACCCCATCGGATTCCTCAAAAATTTCAAAGGGCTCAAAGACTTCTTGGATTCCTGTCCCCAGGTGATTCTCCAGAGAAGCTTTTACCATGGTATGCAATATCGTGGTGCCCGACTTACTCAACCCATAAATTAAAATTCTCATGCTAAGTGTTCACTAACTTTAAAATAACCAAGTGAATAATCCCTATCATAAACCCTCCTAACGGATCGGAAAGAAATCACCTCTTTTTGAATACAAGATCGTTTTATAACTCAAGGCACATTGTTTTATTATACTTTTTCCGAAAACGATGAGAGGTGCTCAATTTTCTGTAAAATATTTCTGAAGCGCCCGAGCATTTTTTTGAAACTATAGTTTTCAGCAGCATGCTGTCGACCGGCCTGCCCCATTTGAACTCGCAATTCTTTATCATAAATAAGCTGTATCACTCGTCTTGCGACCATTTCAATTTCACCAAATGGAACAAGATAACCAGTCTCACCGTCTACAACTAGCTCAGAGAGTGCCCCCCAGTCGTAAACTACCACTGGCCGTGCTGCAGCCATAGCTTCCAGTATCGTGCGCCCGAATGATTCTTGAAAATGCGATAGGTTAACAACTATATCGACGCTGGCTAAAGCTTCATCTGGGTTAGCAATATATCCTATAAATTCAATACACTTTGCAATTTCGCCAGTTTGCTGTTGAGATCGTACATACCTTATATGCTCATTCTCTGGTCCAATCAGTTTACAAATAACTGGTATAGCACGTTGCTCAAGTATTTTTGCTAAATTAACAAAATCTGCCAAACCTTTTTTTGGCAAGTTATTACTAATCAACGCTATACAAATAGGAGTATTTTTAGTCTCCAATGTCTGAGAATTCGATTTATATCGAGTTACATCTACTATATTTGGTACTACAACAGAATTTGGTGCGGCTATTTCCTTTTCCACGATACGAGAGTTAACTAACGTAATATCGGCCAAAACCCTAACACGCTCGGTAATTAATTGAGCACTAGCTCCCAATGCCTTACAGAGAGCATCATCGTGAAAAGGAAGTTCACGAACATGAATTATAGTAGGTATCTCTAAAGCTCGAGCCGCAAGTAGTGGCTCATCAAGCACTAGCGTATTAGCATACACTGCTTGAATATCGTATTTTTTTACTAACTTCTTAAACTGTTCTAAGGTTCGCTGACAGGGAGGACGGCCAGAATTCCACCAACCATATGGTAAAATTTTTACAACACTTGCTAGAGACTTTATGTTTTCTACATATTTAGAGTTCAAAGCATTTGGTAATGTTACTATCAAATTGACTTCTAACTCATTCAAGACGGTTAATACATCTAACAGGCTGCGTTCAGCGCCAAATAAATTGCTGTCAACCTGGTGCGCACAAACTAACAAATTTAATGAGCCCGACCGAGGTATCTGCGTTCCAGTTATTTCTGGAGTAGGTTTTAATCCTTTCTCTTTGCCCACAGTAAGGTAATGATAAAGACTAGGCAGATTATCTGATCTAGCCTCTGGATAATGGTATCCATATCCAGAGGTACTGAACTCTGGGCCTGGATCCCTCCCCTCTAAAAAACCAGTTAACCAATAGTGCTCAAACAGATCTACTGATGTATCTTGCAAGTCTGGGTATTGCTCTAAATACCAAGCTACATCAAAATAGCGTGACTGCTGAACCAGGTCGGAAGGATTAGGATTCTCAACAGGCTTTTCATCAGGACAAATTGGTGCTGGCGCGATAAACCGTCGAAATTTCGGATTTTCTGGTAAATAAAGATCTTCTACCGATTTTGCCGCTCTGTGCCATCGCTTAGCAGCATCTTCATAATATTTTCGAATACCATTAAATCGTGTAAAAAGACTTGTTTCACTACATCTACTTAATGAACCTTTACTAATACGACCAAAACTAAGCGGCACACCCGGTAAGACTTCAGTTAAAGCATTTTCCCCAAAAGCATGAAGAATACGATAGTAGTACTCAGTGTCCCCATTCACAGTAACCCTATCCCAATAACCTAATACTTCAAATACAGAGCGGCGAAACATCAATGAAGAGACATTACGATATACCCAGCTATCCTCTAATCTCCAGTGTGAGAAATGTAGATCATTGGTGGTACGCACCCAATGTGAAGTGCAACCTACTTTAAATGGATCAGATAATAAAGCTTTAACTTGGTATTCAATCTTTTGAGGATGAGACCAATCATCACTATCATGCGTGGTAATTAGATCACCACTGGCTATCTTCAGGGCAGTATTCCGGGCCGCATAGGCTCCTTGATTTTCTTCATGGCGCAATATCCGTATTTCCAAACCTGGTCGCAAGTGAATACTTCGCACAAAATTTTCAAGAAATTGCCAGCTGGTGTCTTTACTAGCGTCGTCCACAACCAAAATTTCTAGGTTCCGCCAAGACTGATCGCATAAAGAACGAAGTGACGTTTTCAGAGTTTTCTCAGAATTGTAAGTGGGAAGAATTACTGAAACTCTTGGCGATCTTTCATCTCCCACAACAGGCAAATGCTCTGCAGGATGGAGAGAATCTAAACTTAGTGTTTTATTATCCTCGCCAGATAAATAACACAGCCCATTAGGTATAAAGACTCGATTGATAGCTTTTAAAAGCAAACAATTCATTTTTCTATCAGAGGTATGGTTAGCTTTACTCTGTGAGAGTAGATTGACCTCTGCCAATAGAATATCAACCTGCCCTGAAAACCGCTGGGCTAATATTGAAAGTGATTTCTGAACTATCGTCTGTTGCTTACAGTGTAGTGCTGCTTCAAATAAAAGTAAGAAAGGACCCGCATGTGAGGGATCAGGACTATCTGCACATCGAAACGATGATAGAGAAACCAAAACTTTCGACCAATCATCAATTGCAGCATACCAACGCGCAATAGCCCATGCTGCGTAAAATCGCTCCTGGCAAATTTCATTTGAAGAATCCGCTAGTTGTTTGAGCCGAGGTAGGAGTAACTTATCTCCACCACGCCAAAGATGGTATTCCCAAACGACAGCGCGATTGAGAAATGGACGTCTACCTTCAAAACGACCATGTTTGATATAGTGTGCCCACGGATTGACTCCAGCATCGGCAACGTCTGGATAAGTCTGTAAATACCAGTGAGAATCGAAGTGGTCAGAGACCTGTGATGGATAGTCGCAGCCTAAAGGAGTAACTCTCAGGATCATCTCCACAAGCCTGCGACATATACGTTTTATATTCAGCACAATTTTTACATTATCTCAGCATGGAAGAGGTTGACGGCCTTCCTCCTTACCCATGGAGATATAATGCACCAGTGGATTGAAACCACTATCTTTTACATCCGGATTAGTATCTAGATACCATTGACTGTCGAAGTCTGGGCTAGGATTACGTCCTTCAAAAGCACCGAGTTTCAAGTAATGTAAAGCGGGATCATGAGATGAATCCTCATTCTTAGCCACATCGGGGTAAGAGTTCAGATACCATTCCGCATCAAATAAACCTGAACGATGGATCTGATCCAGTTCCTTTTTCTCTTTACGAATCTTTTTAGTATGCTTACCGAATGGTAAGCTGACCTGAAGTACCTTTTTTTTAACAGGCTGATGGTTTTTCTCTGCTGCTCCCACCGAATCACCTGCTACTTCCATGCGTAGAGATGTCAGTTGTTCTTCTTTCTCCTCTAATAAACGAGTCATTAAAGTCAATTCTTTAAAGCGCTCATCAACTGAATGTTTAGTATCAGTAAGTTCAGATTTCAAAGATTGAACTTGGATTTGTAACCTCTGTTTCGCTTGCAGAAGTTCATCGCGCTCCGTCTCGATAAGCTGTAAAGATTTTTTAAGTTTTTGACAGTGAGAATTCAGATCCTCTTGTTTTTTATCTAAACCCTGTTTTGTCTTCTCCACCTTCCGCAGTTCATCAACATAAGAATTTATTGATTTCTCAAGCTGCTGGGAGCGCTCCTGACTTGTTTTTAGCTGCGAGTCTTTTTTTGCGAGGTCTGCCTGCAAGATATTAACAGTTTTCTCTTGATTCTCTTTAGATTCTCTAAGTTGTTCAAGCTTACTTTCTTGAGTTTGTAATTGATCCTCTAAAGCAGAAATAGTTGTCTCCGACAGTTGAATTTTATCAGTTAAGATGCGTAGATTTTCTGCATTTTGTGACTTTAATTCAGCCGTTTGTACCTCTGCGTTATTTAGCAATTTTTTAAGAGAGGCCATCTCTTTATTATTTTTTTCAATAACTTTTTTATTAATTATTAACGCCTCTTCCTGAGTATGCAATCGATCTTCAAGTATAACTTTATTATTAACTGCCTGATCAAGTTTAAGCTTGAGGTTTTCTATTTCATGACTAAGCCGGTTATTAGTTTCTTGTAATTGATGCCAATCGACTTTTAGTTTTTCAATATATTTTTCTAGGTCATGGTTTTCTCTCTCTAAACGATCAGACTTACTCATGTTCTCTGCAAGGTTATGCTTCAGATCGTTATTATGGCTTTGTACCTGCTTCAACTGTCTCTCTTTATCCTCAAGAATTTCTACCCTCTCATAAAGCTTCATTTTCTCAGAAGCTGAACTTTCATATTTTTGTTCAAGATCAATAAGCTTTTGCTCTAATTGATTTGCATATTTTTGTGAGCATTCCCACTTCTTCTCTTCATCCTCGAATGCCTGCACCCACTCATCAAGCTCTCTTTCAATCGTTGCAGTTTTCTCCAAGTTCTGATTGAGCCTAACAAGATCAGATTCTAGTTTTTTTGCATGGATTTTATCCTGTTTCCAATTTTTTTTATCCGCCTCTAATGCCTGAAAACGCCGTTCGATTTCATTCTTTTCTTTGATTATTGTCTCATGATTACGTTGCAACCCAACAAAATCTTGTTTTAATTTATTAGCATTAAGTTCAACTTGATGCCATTGCTCCTGCTTCGCCAACAAAGTGCGCAATTGCTCTTCGAGAGATTTTTTTTCTGAACTTATAGTCTCATAACTTTTTTTAAGATTATTAAAATTTGATTCTAAATCATTTGTATATTTTTTTATTTTTTTCCATTCACTTTGCTCTTTCTGAAAAACTTGAACCTGGCCCTCAAGCTGATTATTTTTTATATCGATACTTTCATATTTTCGTTCAAGATTAGAAAAATCCTTTTCCAATTTATTATAATTCACTTCCACTTCACGCAATTGCTGATATTTTTCCCTGAGGGTTTCTATTCTATCTTTAAGCTTTCTTTTATCATCTGCATCTTTCTCGGATTTGTCTTGTAAGTCGACTAGAGATTGCTCTAGTTTTTTGATATGAACTTCTGCCTTCGTCCAGTTCTGCTGCTCCTCAAGAAGTGCTTGTAATTTCTCTTCTTTGTTTTGTTTTTCTAGGTTGGCAACGTGTAAATCATTTTCAAGTTTTTCAAGGTTTTGCTCAAGCTGTCCTATGTGTTCTTCCCTCAATTGGAACTGATGTTGTTTCTTAAGAAGAACTTGTATTTCCTCTTCTAACTTATTTTTTTCTAATTCCGTACTCTTCGACTTACGAGCTAGCTTTAGAATATCTCCTTCCTGCTTACTAATTTTTTCATATGCATTCTGTAAATTTTTCTGATCCTCAAGCAAAACCTGTACTTGCTCTTCAAGTTGATTCTTAACTAAATTAGAGCTCTCCAACTTACGTTCGGATTTTTCAACTTCAATTTCAAGATTTTTCACATGTTCTTGTACATGTCTTGATGTCTTCTGCTCTTCCTGTAGAATCTTTATCTGCTGCTCAAGCTGGTTTTTCTCCAGCGCAATCTTCTCATTGTTTTTTCTTAGTTGTGATAAATTTTTTTCCAGGTTATTAATATGATCTTTCTCTAAGATCCATTTTTTTTCTTTCTCATCAAACTGTTTTACTTTTTTCTCTAACTTATTTTTCTCAAGTGTAGCTTTCTCAAGTTCAACTTGTGAATTCGAAAGATATTCCTCAAGGACCTTTATGTTATCTTTTTCTAGTCTCCAATTTTTCTCCTTTTCTCGAAGCGATTGAACTTGTTCTTGCATCTGTCCGTTTTTTAAAGTAAGAATTTCAGATCTGCACGTGACCTCTGATATATTATTTTCCAATTTTTTAATTCGTGCCTGTGCTTGCTCTAACTGCTGCTGCGTGTTCTGCAAAAATTCTACTTGCTTTTCAAGACCAGATTTTTCTTCAATATAGCTTTTTGAGTTAATTTCAAGTTCATTTATTTTTTGTTCGAGTTGTTTAGCAAGAGCATCTTTTTGTTTCCTATGTTGCTCCTTATCAGCCAACGCAGACTTTAATCCATCGTTAAGAGCTCTCTGAGTATCTAGTGCCTCATCCCTTTTGATAATCGTGTCTTGTGCTTCTTTCAACTTCTTCTTAAGCGTTAAAAGTTCTTGTCTATTTTTATCTTCTGATTCTCGCTTTTGTTCATTTTCAGATTCTAATAATTTTATTTTTTTTCCAAGATTCTTTACATTCTCAGCATGTGCTCGATTCTCCTCAATAATTCTATCTTTATCATCCTGCAGTTTTTTTACGATTTCACTATGTGTAGTTAACTGCTTCTCCAGCTCTACGCATCGACTAGAAAGCTCAGTACTATCCTTCAATTTATCATTATAAAGTTCCTTTAGGTTCTGGTGCTCTTCTTGTGTTCTGGCCAACTCATCTGCACTTGATTTTGAGCGCATCTGATAATTCATCAATTCCTGTCTTAACTCCAAACCTGCTTCTTGTAGCTGCAAAAGCTGTTGGTTTCGGTTATCCATTTGCCGGTATTGTTCATCAAGCCTTGAACGAAGCTGGGAAACTTCAGACTTGAGTTCATCACGAAACTCCTGCAAGATACTAACTCGTTCGGCTAGTTGGCCACGTTCTTGTGCATGCCGCTCCAATGCTTGATCCATGCGATTATTAAAATTAACTAGTTCCCTTCGCTTAGATTCCAATTGTAAGCGAGTATTTTCATAGTCTGCTCCTAATCGCTCTAATTTACTTTTCTGATCAGCAAGATTTACCTTAAGCACTTCTGCTTTTTCTAGATATTCATTCGCCTTCAGAGCGTCTTTACATGTGCGGCCTAAACGAGCAAAAACATCCTTGACAACCTGTAATGCTGAATTTGACTCTCCCTGCTCAAATAGATTTGAAAGTAATGGATTCAAATCTCTACCCAAAGAGATAGCCCCTAATCCATCTCCGTGATGAAAAGCAAAGGAGGGGTTATCTTTTGCCAGAAATTCAAAAGCTTTATAATTTACATTTTCCTGAGAACGCCGGGAAATACCAGGTATAAGTATTAAGCCATAGCTCGATATTTTGGGGGTCCATCGAGCCATTAAGCCTTCAAAATCATCCTCATGAAAGGCGTTCAATAACAGCAAATCAACACTTGAATCCTCAAACTGCCCGCCAGTCTTCATAGACGAACTATCAAGTAGGTAGGAAAAACTATCAAAATTCTTCTCATGATACATTCTTATCTGGTCATCAGAAGTAGAGGAATCCTCACTTTTCCCTATACAAGTAGCATAGCAACGGGTGTCCAGCCGAAGACGCTGAATAGCTTGGCATAATGCAAAGTGCGCAACCCCAGACTCTATTCCCAAAGTTATTGCAGTCCTAGGTTGATGTGCCTCTATAAGCCAAAACAAAAAAGGAACATGCTCTAACCAAAGTGAAGAGCGAAGATAGTCAGGCTTCCAAAACATAGAGCTCTGAGCAAGTGAATTAATTGCAGGTTTTATTGCCAAGTCTGATTGCATTTTCGTCTATCCCTTTATCGATAACTATTTCACTTGTAAATTCAATTTATTCAAAAAATTTAATAAAATTAAGGTCAGTCAGTGTTATTAAATGCCATACTCACATGTTTTTACTATTTAAATATTTTTAAATAACTTTAACTATATGCTTAAGTTATCAATAATGAAAGTTTATAATATTGCTCAAAACTTACATTTGGAAAGCGTGAATTGATAATCTCAACTTCGTACAATCTAGCTGTGCGACTATCCGTAACCTCCTTGAATACGTTGGTACAAGGCTCTCCGAAAATACTTTTAAACCTCAGACAGACTATCAATTCTTGAAATTGCTACTTTTCTCACACTTAAACCTAATCTAAACTTGTCACCTATCCGACTTCGACAGCGCTTTAAGAAGTATCCAATTCCCCTGAGATAGTAATTTTATAATCCTAATTTAACTTATTAGGTATCATAAATATTTTAATTTTATCGCTCTTTCTGGATCCCAAATCTGAAAATCTTATTGGATTCCGCTGAAGACATAAACAGTATATGAATTTAATTCTTAATTGTATTTCAACAACCCAATTTATACATCATTAATGCTATAGATCATAGATCCATCTTCTTGAGTGGCTTGTTGTATGATTTTTATCGTGAATATAGTATTTACATGGTACTGCTGACCTCCTTTGAAAGGGGTACATATTAATTGAATTTTTATCCCTATTGACATACCATAAAGGTTAAGTTTTAAAGTATCGCAGATAGTGATAGTTTCTAGTATATTTATTAATAACAAATTTCAAAGTTCACACTTTCGAATTTAGGGCTGAAGAAAACTTCATTCAGAAAAACATAAATTGTATTTTTTTAATTAAGAAATAAAAACAGGCTAGGAAAACAATAATTCATTCTTATATTTATTAGATTTAAATAGAATATAAAAATCGAACAAACAGACAAAATGATATAATATGGCAAAAATATGCTATCGAAAGATCCTATTATCTAGACAGCGGTTCAATTTGTACTAATGTGCCTTATTTTGATAGAGATAGTTAATAGACACTAAGGATTAGTTTAAGCTATTCTAAGTAATAGCCCCCCAAAAAGTCTATTGTTAAAATAGGGTATATGAATGATTTGATGTCAATTCACAGTACTCCATGGGTATAAATAACATCAGATAATTTGCTAGCCTATATCATGATCGTTCTCTTGTAACGGAAAGCTCAGGCCCAAGACACGTGTAAACACGTCATCTTGATCAGTGAATTCCTCTTTTGACGATGAATCAATGGATGTATTTTTGTTATTAGGCCTTATCATCCTTCCAAGTCCTTTTTCCAGCGGATGATACTCCAGCTCAAAATCATAGTCTTGCGCCCAGCGCTCACAAATATTCTTTTCTTCCTTACGGATAGTATCATCCATCCAAACTTCAGCTTTCCGTGAAAGACGGTTAAATAATGCTGGTAAGGCAGGATAGCGACTATATAAACAAGTAGCTCCAGGGGGGCCATCTACCCAAAGCAGATCAACATTATCAATCCCTTCGAGAATCGATAGTGGATACCAGCGTGGTGGCTTATCAGAATCATCAGAATTCAGATGCTCACCTTCCCAGAGTTCTAAATCTCCAATTCTTAGATCTACCCAAGACTGTAAATACTCAACTTGAAGAGATGATAATGTCAGGGACCCATAATATTCACTATGTTCAATAGATATCAATTTACCTTTACCGTTTTGGCGTAATGCATCAGCAATCACTAATGTAGAAGCACCGCTACCGAGTTCAACTACAATAGTGGGGCGAGAACTCATGATATGGGTATGCAACCTTAGTAGAACATCTGGTGATGCCGCCCAACCCCGCAGTGGGGGAAGTTGTCCTTTGATAGATAAGCGTTTCTGAAGCCAGCTAAGACTTTCAAGTTGGGCATATACACGATTCTGAACAGTAATTAAGTCCCGTGTGAGCTTATTAGAATTTTCTTTACAAGTCTGTAAAATCTTACATTCTAGCTGCTCAAGTTGATTGGTGGAATCATCAGATACATTATTAGTCATAGCCAGTAAGAATCTCATTTCAGATTTTATGTTCAGTTATGTCTACCTACGGTAGATCATCTTTATCTTGCTACAAAAAATATTTTTTCTAAGGAAAGCATTATACCAATGATCAACTAAATTTATCCAAGCAAAAATATCTACTTAAGAACTACGCAATATTATATCCAATTTTGTCAACATTTTTGACTTTTAGGTATTTCCTATCTTGATAGATAAATTAAAACAAGCTGATATTAATAAAATTTTCACAAAATTTATCTATCATTTATACTAATAGTCACTAATTAAGAGAATTTTTGATATTTCTACTTACATATATTTATAATTAGTTTTTTTTAATCAAATTAACCGCACTGCTTGAAAAGTGGCTGATAAAGGAGCAATTTTTTTAAAAGCTAATAAGAAATATTTAAAATTCGACTCTCCTATACACATTAATGAGAGATCTGAACCTATATTAAACTATAAGTCCCATACTTTTTGTATTTTTCTTTTGGAAATGCTTTGAGGACATGCAATCGATCAATCAATTCTAAATTTTTAGTCTCTGATAAAATATCTTTTGGATACTCCCACCAATTGCTTGTCTTAATAAAATCAAATAAAGAAGGATCGATACGATATCTAATATGCCTTGCAGGTGCTCCAGCTATCACACTAAAAGCCTCAACGTCTTTAGTAACAACTGAGTTTGCACCAATGACAGCACCTGTCTGAACTCTAACACCTGGTAATATAACTACACCATCCCCCACCCAAACATCATTCTCTAAAATTACTGGATTAGTTGGATTTTTTTTTGAAAGTCCAGGATAAGTAGTCAAGTTGGTCATTTCATGTGAGCCAGCACCAATTGTTACTCGTCTCCCAATCGAACAATAACGTCCAATAAAACTTTGCTTTAAATATCCGCCTTCACCTACATAAGAATGGGCACCAATAAAAGTTTTATATTGACCTAGTAAAACAGAGGAGTTAAGTCTGACTGATTCCTCGAAATATGTATTACTTAATGATTTAGTTTTTTTTACATTTATGTTTTGACAATCATTAAGGGAGATTGAAGTTGAAAAAGAACTAGAAATAATAGGTAACTCAGCAAGAAAGCAATATAACTTATCAAAAATTAATGGGTTAGATAATAACATACCCTCTCCCCGCAAAAAATGTGAACGAAATCAATCAAAAACAAACTGCTTAATGAGGAGTTAGTACTGAATAAGCACAATAAAAAATAATAATAACAAGCTATTGATCTTATTTTATTCATTTCTGATTTATAATTTTCTATTCTAGATTAGCATCTAAATTAATAATTAATGTCTAGCTTGCAAACGACCAAGACTCCTTGATTTTTGCGTATTCTTTACAGCTCGATATAAGCTTCATTTCCTCAGCAGTTAGCTCTTTAATAGGTGATTCATCTTTGGTAATCGCTTTCACACGCTGTAAAGTATTTTGTGGTGCCAAAGAATTTACTTTTTCGATGAATTCATCATCGTAATCCACGCCCAGCATGTCGAAAATTTGCTTATAATGAACAAATGCATTTTTCTCATTATACATATTAACATTTATTTCAAAAGTTCTTATAGGGTAAGATTTTTTAATTTTTGTATAAATGCGATAACTTTTCTTATAATTCTCAAATATTTCCTCAAAAGGAAGATTGCCCCATAGAATATTTTTTAGGTTTTTTATGCTTCTTAATGCATCGTATGCGTTGCGTGCACAATATATATATATTGGCTTGTTTACTGAGAATATTTCTTCATAAAGATCAAAGAAATTCTCACTCCGTGGTGTTTTGTTACCAACAATTTTTGAGGTAAACGATTTTTCGACTTGTTTTATATTTGAGCGGAAGATCCAATAACTCTTAACTAATAGTTCTTTTCTCAGAGCAATAGTTCCCGGATCAACTCTATTTTCAATAAAACTTGCAATTTGCCTATTAGCGAAATTTGATAGCATCTGCACATTATAGAATTCATCTGTTATACAAATATCAGGGTGAAGATTTAATATATTTGCGCACATACGAGTACCACTTCTTGGATTACCAAAAATAATTACTGGAGGAGAATTAATCATCTTAAAATTCCTAACAAGTTTTTAACTTTATGATGAAATTATTTTTGACTTAATATTATTAAGGTCAAGCTTAATTTTTTTAATTGATGATTCTATTTCAACTTTAAGAGTAACATCAGCATGTGCATCTATTTTCAACTTCTCATCACCCAGCTGTATAGACGTCAAGAAATAATTATCGTTTGTCTCATAAAAAATACGATTACTATTTTCTTTTTCGTTAAATTTTTTTGCAAAGAAACCTGATTTTATTCTAGCTTCGGATGGTGTGGTACAGACTTTCCCATCTTGGAATTTAAACTGCTCTATTTGACAAATGTTAACTCCATTTGAATTTAATAAATTCACTTTACTTCCACTTGGTATAGGAGTTATGCTCGAGCCTATATGAAAGAACTGTTCCAATCCATGAGTCTTTCCTTCTGCTTTATCATAAATTAGAAAAAAATTTGGTCTCAGCCAGATTATCATTCTTATAATAAAACATGAATCATAATCAGCTATCTTAGCAAGGGAAACTTCAATATCACCTAAATTTCTATACCCTAAAATTTTTGAATCGCTTATATTTTTTGAGTAATCTATATTATCTAGAGAAAGATCTACTGTCCTGATTTTTTGATCTTCTCCCTTTGGTCTCACCGTGTTATGAAAAGCAGTGTTTCTAATTTTAAGAGAATTTTCTGATTTTTCATAATTCAAAAATCCAGGATCTATTAAAATATCTCTTCCCTTATAATAAAGATTGAAAACACCATTATCACCATGTTTATGTACATGAGTTTTATATCCAGAACTAAAGTAGGCCCATACCTCATCATTCATATCTCTGAATATCACCTTATTGGCATATTTAAGAAATTGACTCCGAAGACCTTTTGAGGGCTTGTATTTTAATCCAGCATGGGTATCCCCAATAGCAGGAACAGTACCATTAGGTCTGGATATAAGCTTCGCGTATGTTGAAGCTTTTGTTAAAACTTTTGTGGCTTTTTGATGTAGAGACCTATCTAGAATTGATAGGGGATCAATAACTTTTTTCAAAAAACTTAGTAGCCAAAAGTGATAACCAGGACTATTTTCTATATGTACACCATCTTTAGTCAGGTCTCTCGAAATTGAATAGCTTAATCGTGAAATCAAATTTTTTTTAAAATGGGTTGGGTACTCAATATTAAGCCCATCAAAAGTATTAAGTAACCCAAGTAGTGCAAGATCCATCATTAATCCATGATTATAATGGCTGTAATTCTTTATATCCGCTAAATATTCACCATTATATAAAAGTAAATTTATTATATAATCAGGAATAGTTCTTTTGGAGTAAACTAAACACACTATCAAATAGCAAAGAGATTGTGTTCTATTTGAGAACGCATGATCTCCAAGTAATATACCTTTCATTTTTTTGTTGATTTTTTTATTCTTTTCTAGGGACCAACAAAAAAAACTTTCAACTAAACTCATCGCTTTATCAAGATAAATCTCTTTTTTTGTAAGCTCATAGGCATTTAGTAAATATGATACTGGGTAGAAAGCGTAGATATATAGTGAATATGTTGATTGTGCTGACGAAAAACGAATCCACCATAAATTATTCATATCAGATACTTGTACGTTAGGCAACGTAGGAAAAATTTTTACATTATTTTCTAGAATTTGATCTGCTATAGAAATAGTATCTTTTGTAAAAGGTGTTAATCTTATTATTTTTTCTGCATTAAAGAAATTTAGCTTCATCTTAAAATCTCACAGCAGTGCTAATATTTTGTCTGTATTCGCATCTTTACAAAATCTTTTTGAAAATTGTTTGACTTCTGAAGTGGTTGAGCTATCTATATTGGTTACTTTTTCAAAAGCTGTAGAGATTGAAGTTGAAATATATTTCGAAGGATAAATATACTCACTGCCCGGCCAGTTTAAAATTGAAGGTAGCGCTCCAGACGCCATCCCTTCAGCTACTGACAAATGAAAACTCTCATTATCGCTAACAGATAGTATATGCCCAATTTTCTGAAGCCATTCTTCAATTGGACCAAACCCTTCAAAGATCACATTTTTTTTCCATCCGTTTTTAGTTATCCTTTCATATTGATTTTCAAAGTAAGACAGTTCTCCCCTCTTTTCTTTTGAATGCATCCAGGCGTAGTCTTCTGGTCGCTTACCTTTTACAAAAAGTTTGTAACGATTATTTTCTTTATATAATTTTTCAAAGATGTCTAATGCACGATCTAATCTTTTAGACTGAGGAACATCGCCAATCATTCCCAAATTATATTTCGAGCTTTCAACCTTTGGTTTATTAAGAATATCCGTATCAACCATATTAAATATCATTTTGCACTTTTCCCGCTTAAGAGAAAATTCTGCAATCATCATTTCAAAGTAATACGGTGAAACAAATATATAATTATCAATTTTCTCATGATTGCAACGATCTAAATGGCGGGTTTTTATCTCTTGAGCATGAATCCTAACAATAAGTTTTTGGCCTCTTTTAATATTTTTTGAATACCATACTATATTTCCCAATCCCCACTCGCAAAATACAACGTCAGCATTATTTAGAAGAGCCAAACTTTTCTCTTCGTCATGTTTATCATGTCCATTCCAGTCATCGATTAATAAATGTAAATCTTTTCGCTGGTTAATCTTCTCAATAATAAATTTAGCGAATTTCAAATCATGTCCGGCGATGAGAATTGTTCTTTTACCCTGATCTAATGTAAGTGCCTGTTTCGCTCTTCTGATAGTATTTTTATGTGAGTAGTATTCAGCTTCTTTATGATCGATAGTAATCTTTCCCTTTATTGCGCGATACATAGCGTCGGCAATACCGTCTACATCATCTTCTGTTAATGATATGCCCCCTAGCCTGGAGAGCATATCCGGGACACAGCCCTTAGCCATAGTAACAGCCAAAATTGGCCTTTTGGCGCCAAGGTAATCAGCTAATTTCCCTGGATAAAATGGACTATTTAATAACCCTTGATCACTGAAATCTGCATCACGTAATAACAAACAGTCAGCATTAGTCATCACTTTCAAGCTTTCTAAATAGTTAAGTGTGCCTTTGAAGCTAACAATAGATTCTAATCCATAGGTTGATGCAGACTTAATAAATTGATCATTAGCACCATAAAATTCCAGTGTAAAGCAGCCCTTAAGCTCTGGATGGATTTGAAGCAAACGTTGTGCTCCCAAAATAAATGGTAATGAGGTTCGTTTATATTTATACAACATACCAACATGTCTAAATCGGAAAATTTTTGGTTCGCTGTAATCGCTTCTACAGCCTTGGGGTTCCCTATGATACATACGCTCATCAAAGCAATGTGGTAGTATATAGAACTTGCTTTTCTCTAATGGTATTCTTTGTGTAGTAGAAACAATTTCCTGCTGATATGCATTTGTAACAATTATACGATCAGCTATTTGAAGTACCTGCTCTTCTGCTCGGATATCTTCATCTAACATTGGAAACTTGTAGCAATCGTTATACGGATTTGCAGCAATTGGGTCTCCAAATGAAGCTACCCAGGATAACTGAGGATCGCTCTTCTTAATCCGCATTGCAGCAATATGCGAAACAAACTCATGAGAGTGCGAGACCATTACTGAATAATGATTATGCTCTTTGAGACAGTTATAGATATCTAAAACTTTTTCTACGAAGTGAGCTCGAGCTTCAGGATCTCGTGCATTTTCTGAAGGAACTTGAATTTCATACCGGGTGAAACGGCTAGAAGCGTACCGAAACATTATCTCATTATCTGGCTTATCTTTTCTCTGAATTTGCAAAACATCGTATTCATAGCCAGTATCTTTTAGACGCTTGAATAGATTGAAAGCAGAAGAGCTTTTATATGGTGGAAAATGCCAGGATAATAATAAAACTTTTTTTCTCATAACTTATATCTCCCCCCAATATATAAAATCTTCTAAAGCTTCTGCCGGTAATTTTTCATTTAGATTATAACTAAGTACCTTTTCACCACCATAAAATTGCTTGTCATCCTTGTAGAATTTTTGTGCAAATTCCATTGCATAGGTAATAGATGAGGAAGATGAATTTAACCACCTATAAGAAGAATCAAAATTATCAAGTTCAATGAATAAATGTTTGTTTGGCGCAGTTTGACTGAAAAACACCTCTTTGGCTCTGCTAACATCACCTTCATTATTGGCCTTAACAGTTAATATTGCTTTAGGAAGGGCTACTTCTACTTGAATGCCAATTAACTCACAGAGTTTCTGAATACGATGGCCATAGGTATGCTCTCGCATCACCATTCTAACTCCGCGGCGCGCTAAATCACGATAATCTGCAGGTGATTCTTCCAGATCTTTCAGCTGGTTTACTATGGATTGCCTACCATTTGATAAAATAACTACATCACCAAATAATTTTTCTACGCCAATAGAAGAATTACTGATTACCGGCGTTCCAGATGCTAGTGATTCATATACACGACGAGCAAACATGGTTTCAGAGTCCTGGACTGAATTCATATTTACTTGATACTTATAGCCTTTATGTGCTTTCCATACCTCTGAAGGTATGAGGTTTCCTAGAATATTTTTTTTGTATTTTTTTGGGAAAGTAAATTTTTCTATATTTTTATTATAATTACGATCATAAATATCGTAATCGATGCTCGCTTTTTCAAGCTGTTCAAGAATATGATTGAAGTCTTCACATCGTTTGGGTTTATCGCTGTAATAGGAACCAGCAAATACCGCTTTTTCTAGTCGATTAATATATGGGATTGGGTTATGGATTTTTGGCTGCGCAGCGAATGATAAAGGAAAGGCATCAATTCCATAATCTCTTTTGTAATATGGCACCATGTTTACATCTGTGGTGAGAACTAAATCAAAGAATTTCGCTATAGGCCCAAATTTATCATAGTGTGGAGGGTCTTCCTTATTCCAGAATACAGTGGGAATACCTTTTTTATTACAATGTCTTAGTAAACCACTTAATTTTTTTCCACCACCACTACCTTTTGTAATTGTTCCCCAATTTCCATCATTTCCCTTCCAGCAGCTTTCGATCAAAAGAAAATCAGGAGGGTTTGACTCCAATTGGGTCTGCCAATGCTCCTGTGTCAGGGCAATCAGCTTAACTTCATGGGAGAGACATTCAGCTGAAAATTCATCAAGTACACATGCAACTATTAAGTCAGAAATAGAGCGCTTTCGAAAAGGGTCGGATACAATAGCAGGAGGCAAACGCTGATGTCGGACTAAATCTAATTTTTCCTTTTCTTTACCCTTTTTAATGTAACAACGTCCATGAATTCTTATATCTATATACTCATCAGGCTTGAGACCCAGACTGGAAAGGTCGATAGAGATTTTTTCCACACTATCAGGAATTTTTAATTTTACTATATCTTTAAATTCATCAGGGGATGTTTTATTATTAGAGTTCAAATAACGAAAATGTTGATTGAATGCAGCAGAAACTCCTAGCCCTGGAATATTGCTTATCTTACTCCCTGATTTATCTATGAAGTCAAGTAATACTACTGCCTTCCTGGTCGTCTGATTGCTTTTTAGTCGATAAAAAACTGCAGCCGATAATTCTAAAACCGATCCAGAAACATTAATTTTTATTTCAGCTATATTCTTTTTACAATTATTTTTCAGCTTAAATTTTTGTTCCTTTAAAAGTAGCAGTTTATCAGAAGAATTCAATTCATATTTTTTTGGTTCAAAATTAATTTCATGATTTAGTATTTTATACTTAACAATGTCAGATTGTGACACTTGCTTATCTGAATAATTAACTTTATTGTTGTCTATATAAGCTGTTTGGTTAATCCTTACATCAGAATCACATGATTCAGTAACCAATTCTTCAATGCAATTATTTTGTTTTATAAGACTTTGGGTATTTATCGGTTTTGTTGCTTTATCTAAGTAACCTTTGGGCAAAGGTGGATTTATATATTCATTTCGTAACTCATCAATTAGTACTCTTACATACTCCTTCATTGTTGGAAATTTATAAGTATTGATAGAAGAAGTGTTCAGAGATCGTAAGATACAGCTCATTAAGCTCTTAGAATTCCCTGCTTCAAACACAATAATTTCTTCATTCTTCTTTGAAATTTCTAGCAGAGGAGCAACATCTGAAACAACTATTCTCTTACCATAAGACATGGCTTCAGCTAATTTTATTGGCGAAACTAATTCGCATACCGGTAATTTTTTTCGCGGAATTACCACTGTATCAATCAATGAGTAATATTTAGCAATCTCCTCATGCGGTACTCGACCGGTTTGTATAAGCCAAGGCTCATTAGCTATTTTCTTCTGTGAGCATATCGCTTCATTTAATGGCTGGTAATCTCCTACTAGTAACAATTTAAACCTCTTGCCCAGCTCATTCAACTTAGTACAGGCATCAATAAGAGTATCTAGCCCTTCATGAGGGGCGAAGCTACCAATATAACCCACTACTTTATCATTCAAATTTATGCCCAATCTCTCCCTAAAATTTGAATCCATACCCATCGTCTTTGGTTGCTCACCAATTCCATTAGGTATGATTGATATTTTATGTGGATCTAATCCTCGGGAAACCAGCTCTACTTTCATTCTCTCACTGAGCGTAAATACCTTTAATGCCTGCATTCCTACATAGGTATTGCGCTCAATTTCTGTTTTGAAATCTAGAGAATTATGATAGCCTGCTTTCCTTGTAGCTTTAGAAAGTTCCCAGAAGCCCCTAACCTCATTATAAAATGGTAACCCTAGACGTTTAGCTGCAATCCATGCTGGTAACCCAATGATATAATCAGAAGCAGCCAATACAGCCGAAGGTCTATATATTTTAAATAAATCCATAAAACGAGCCACACAAGCTTCTAGGTGACTTCTTTCTTCAATGGGAGATAGGTCATTTTGCCACCGGCTATGGATATACCTAACACCGCTAACTACTTTTTCTGGCGGTATTGAACCTTTTTTTACACCCAGCTCCCAAGGCCTACCTGGCCTAACAAAACATAATGTTTCCAAACCGTTATCATTTAATGCTTTGGCGATAACTTGTGTTCTAACTGAATACCCATTACTCGCATAGCTTTGACCATGACTAACCATGTAGGCTATCCTTTCATGTACTGGGATATACGTCTCATTTATTGAATAATCGATAAGATCTTCAACATGCTTTAACAATACATCCATATCAAATTCTGCCCACGGTTAAAAAAATGATAAATGTAGTAAATTCGTCTACCCTGGAGTCAACTTAGAAGTCCTACAGCATCGATAACATTTTGTTTGTTGGCTAGAATATTTGTTTGTTCAAAAAATTCGTCATGCTTGACCAGAATACAAACTATATCTGCTTTATCTAATGATAGATTTATAGGGACTAGATCAACATTAGAATGGTTCAGAGCTTTAGGTAGGGATTTTACATTAGGTTCCACAATCTGTACCTGGCACCCAAAATCCACAATGGCGTTTGCTATATTCAGCGCAGGGCTTTCCCTAAGGTCATCAATATTAGGCTTAAAAGAAATCCCCAAGCAAGCAACAGTAATATCACGACTAGTATATCCAGGGTTTTCCCCTAGTATCCGCTCTATAGAATTATTAACCTGATGTAACACCCACTTGGGTTTATGATCATTTACCTCACGCGCAGCCCTTATCAATCGTGTCTCCTTAGGGCAGGAATCCACAATAAACCATGGGTCCACCGCAATACAATGACCACCAACCCCAGCTCCAGGCTGAAGAATACTTACCCTTGGATGACGATTTGAAAGGGAAATTAACTCCCAGACATTTATATCTAACTTCTGGCAGATTATTGATAATTCGTTTGCAAAAGCAATATTCACATCCCGAAAACTATTCTCGGTAAGCTTAGTCATTTCAGCCGTTCTTGCCGAGGTTACAAAGCATTCACCCTCCACAAAAATTTGGTATAGCGCCTTTGCCGATTCAGAACATTTTTTTGTCATACCACCGATTACACGATCATTTTCCACTAGCTCTCGAACCACATATCCTGGTAGTACACGTTCTGGACAGTGGGCTATTCGGATGTCCGAATCCTCCCCATGTGTCTGAGGGAAGGTTAAGTCGGGACGGGCATCTGCAAGCCATGCAGACATTTTCTCTGTAGTTCCCACAGGAGAAGTAGACTCAAGTACTACTAGATCACCAGCTTTTAACACTGGAGCCAAAGCTTTAGAAGCCGCATGAATATAACTAAGGTCTGCCTTATGATGTCTGCTTTCTTTATCCGATATAAAGGGGGTTGGGACTGCAATCATAAATGCATCTGCTGGTTGCGGCTTATTCTTAGCTTGTAAATATCCTTCTGTCACTGCTGCATGTACAATCATATCTAATTCAGGCTCAACAATATGGATATGACCACTATTGATGGTATCCACTGCATACTGGTTTACATCTACACCGATTACTTTCTTGCGTCTTGAAGCGATTACTGCAGCTGTTGGCAACCCAATATAACCCAACCCAATGATTGAAATAGTTTCGAATTTCATAAATATCCTTATATAAATACTTATCACTAACCTGTAAAAAGTCTCAAATCTTTTTCTCTCACTCTATGTTTATTTATTTCTGGTAATCGACTAATGCTTTCAGAATTCTGTTAGATGCCTCACCATCACCATATGGATTGTGGGAAAAACTCATTTTTTTATATTCTGCACTATCAGTAAGTAGTGTTGTGATTTCTTTAGTAATTGTATCAATCTTGGTTCCGACCAGTTTTACAGTTCCAGCTTCAACAGCTTCAGGACGCTCAGTGGTGTTCCTCATCACAAGTACTGGCTTACCCAATGAAGGAGCTTCTTCTTGAATACCACCAGAATCGGTCAGAATAATATTCGATTTATTCATGAGATAAACAAATGGCAGGTATTCCAAAGGGTCAATTAAGCATATATTCCTAATGTTTTTTAATAACCGATTAACAGGCTCACGCACGTTAGGGTTCAGATGAACCGGATATATTATTTGACAATTAGGATGTGTATTTGCTGTTAATGCTAATGCTTGGCATATACGTTCAAATCCTCCACCAAAGCTTTCTCGCCTATGTCCGGTTACTAAAATTATCTTTCTATTTTCATCAATAAATTTCAGTTTTTCATGTATTTTATTAAAAGCCGATTGATCTGTATCAAGTTTATTTACAATCTGCATTAGTGCGTCAATTACCGTATTACCGGTCACAAATATTTTATCTTTACTAATCCCTTCATTTAGCAAATTTTTCTTCGATGTTTCTGTTGGAGAAAAATGAAGAGCTGCTAGAGATCCAGTAAGTCTTCGATTTGCTTCTTCTGGCCAGGGGGAATATAAATTACCTGTGCGTAATCCTGCTTCTACATGCCCGACAGGAATTTGTTGGTAATAAGCAGATAAAGTAGTTGCAAAAGTTGTTGTAGTATCACCATGTACCAGCACAATATCTGGCTTTGCTACTTCCAATATCTTACGCATACCCTTCAAGATATCTGTACTTAAATCTGTCAGATCTTGTCCAGGTCTCATCAGATTTAGATCATAATCAGGACTCAATTCAAATAGATTTAGTACCTGATCTAACATTTCCCTGTGTTGTGCTGTAACACATACCTTCACATTAAATCTAGCATCACTATTAAGCTTCAAAGCCAGCGGAGCCATTTTTATGGCTTCAGGTCGTGTCCCAAATACAATAAGTACTTTCATTTACGTATTCCTTTACATAAAGAAAACTTATAACTTCTCATCTATAATTTGATATTCTAGTTCATGACAACGCCGAACATATTTTTCAAGAAGATGTTGAGTTTCTTTTAGTTGATTAATCAAGGGGATATTTAATTCAAATTGTGCTTCTTCACTGTCAGGTGAAAACAGTTTCCCTAAATCCACACCTATATCTTTTTTTATATTATTTCTAATTTGTTTGACTGACTTGATTTCTCTACCTTCACGTCTGCCAAAACGTAAATAGTGAACGAGAGGATTTTCGTTACTTTGAACTACATCAGGATATTTTTCTAGGTAACTAACACCACAAAATAATGCCGAGGGGCTTCTTCCCATTCGCCAACCATACCGAAGATAATGTTGTTCAGGTGTAAGCTTAATACCTACTACGTCAGAATGCTGAGATCTATACCAATCAGCATCAAAGAGCGGTGATTCCTTCAGTAACTGAACTTGATACTTCTCATCCATTATATTAATACCAAGAATTATTGATAGAAAATGAGAACTAAATTCGATTAAGGCTTATTAAGCCCATCATAAATTAACCTGGCAAAAGCACATTTCAAAATTATTACAGTGAACAATGCAATAACCTTTGATAAAACCTCTTGATAAATATACAGCAAATCATTTTTCTACAAGGCCAACACCCTTTATACTAATCATCTATGGCAGCATGTGTAGACATCTAATATTAATCTTGAATTGATTTAACAGTAAAACTTTTGTTTTCTATGAAATTACGGTATAGACAACCATATTTTTATAGCATTTTCATTGTATCATTTAATGCTGTTATTTATTGATTTATCATCTACATTCTAGATACAAATCAAAAGTCCTAGTGCAACGTATATATTTGATGTTTCTTTGCCGATGTGTGACTCTTTAGTAGATCAGTTTGAACGCTTAATGTCCAATTAAAAACGTGCCATTTTTTTGCATTTCATTAATTTTATATATTAAGCCTAAAGTATTCCGGGGCAAACGTTGATTTAAAACTTTTAGCCAAGCTCGGAAAATGAAATACTTAGACTAAAGTTACTAAAAGTAATTTAATATATCAATTTTCTCTTTGCCTTAGAAAACATCCAGTCAACTCTCTTATATAATATCTTCTATGTGAATAATTTCAGTTTTACTATGTAATCTAGTCTTTAACGACCAAATGCATGATCTCTCAAAGATTCATCCAGCAGCCTCATCAAATACTCGCCGTAACCACTCTTCATTAATAGCCTAGCTTGACTCTTAAGTTGATCAGCAGAAATAAATCCCTTACGGAAAGCTACTTCTTCTGGGCATGCAATTTTAAGCCCTTGTCGGCGTTCAATAGTTTGTACAAAATGTGCGGCTGCAAGCAAGTTATCATGAGTACCGGTATCTAGCCATGCAGACCCGCGCCCCATTAATTCAATATTTAGCTCGCCACGATCAAGATAAATTTTGTTTAGGTCAGTAATTTCTAGCTCCCCACGACTGCTTGGCTTAATTTCTCTAACTAGCTCACAGACTTGATCATCGTATAAGTACAAACCAGTGATTGCATAATTTGATTTAGGTTCTACTGGTTTTTCTTCAACACTGATGACTTTTCCATTTTTGTTTAATTCAGCTACACCATATGCACTGGGGTCAGCAACTCGGTAACCAAATATCGTAGTTCCTTGATATCTTGCGTTAGCTCTGTTTAATAGATCACTAAATTGGTGTGCATAGAAGATATTATCACCCAAAATCAAAGCGCTAGGATGATTTTCAATATGACTACGCCCGATAATAAATGCCTCAGCAATTCCTTTCGGGGATGACTGTACTGCGAAATTTAAGTTTAATCCCCACTGCGAGCCATCTCCCATTAACGCTTGGAATAAGTACTGATCCTGTGGAGTAGTAATAATCAGAATTTCTCGAATTCCTGCTAACATTAATGTTGTTAGCGGGTAATAAATCATTGGTTTATCGTATACTGGCATCAATTGTTTGCACACACCCTTTGTCAGTGGATACAGTCGCGAGCCAGTTCCACCTGCTAATATAATACCTCTACGCTCAGTATCAGTCGTACTCACAATTCCTCCTATTAGATTTAGGTTTTAGTGAGTTGCTATAAAGATCAGGTATTAATCAACAAACTAAATATCCTTTCAACTATCACAAATATTAATCCTAATAATATTAGATATATAGAACGCCTTATATTGATATCTTTCAAATTTCTAGAAAGAAAGAACCGCCGCTGCTCCAACAGCGATGCGGTAAAGAATTTCGGTAACATCTTTTGTGACTTGTAGTTCACTTGAGCGTATCTTAGGCATTACCATAATTTCATCGCCGGGTCGTAGACGATCTCCAAGTCGATTATCAAAATCTTTATCATCTATACGACTTATTGTGCCATCAAGATGTAAGATGACTAGCTCATCTCGATTAGCATTATTCGCAAAACCACCTGCCAGCTCTATATAGTCATCCAAGGTGAGCTTTTTGTTATACACGAGAGAGGTTGGGAAGATTACTTCTCCCACAACAGATACCGTTGACGACTTCAAGGGTACCACTAATTGATCCCCATCCTCTAATATCATCTCAGTTGCATTAGGATTATTTGCAATTACAACCTGTCCCCTGGGACTTACTTCTCGAGCTTGTTTAATAAATTTTTGTATCATTAAGGCGTTATCTTTTTGTGCATTTTTTTCCATATCAGTATTGGGTTGCCGCGTTAAAACCTCCATCTGTAGCGCATCCAAAGATCTATTAAGTGCTGCACTCTGCTTCTCTGCAACACTTTCACGATAAAGCTGAATAGAGTTTCTATCAGCATTTTCACGAAATCGCAACTTATCTAATAAATCTTCCAATGTGGAACCGTATGGTAAAACGTAGGTTGCGGGACCATCCAGCTCACCAGAAACCTGTATTGAGATAGAATGCACATCATTATCACGAACCAACTCAACATGGGCTCCAGGATATAACTGAGTAGTCATTGCCTCATTCAAAGATAAATAAATTGCTTCTTGAACGCCATCCACGACCTGGGTTATACGAGCAAAATTTGCCTGTGGATCAGGTTTACTTACAAGCAGCATCTCACCAAGCTGAGTATATGGTCCAGTAAATTCCATCTGTGCTGCCTGCTGAACGGCTCCCTCAACAGAAACGGAACCTTTACGAGCGCCGACCACTATCACATCACCACTTCGTAGTTGTAGAGCAGGCATTACACCTTCCACTATAAAATTATATAAATTAATCCGCTGTATTAACTCGCCATTACGCATCACTTTTATATCCACAAAACTTCCACTCTGTGGATCTATACCATCAGCACTATCCAAATAATAAAGAATTGAATCTGAGCTAAACCCATTATAGAGGCCAGGATTATTCACATAGCCAGTTACAAACACCTTAACCGGCTGGCTGGCCTCAAGATTTGCATATGCTTGCACATTATTCTTAAAGACGCGTTTCACATGACGAAGGACAAAATCATTCAATTCACCATTCTTGATTCCAGCAACATGTACAGGTCCAACTTCTGGAACAAAAATGTTACCTTTGGGATCTACAAGCAAGGTTGCACTAAAACTATAAGCACCCCAAAGCTGTAAATTGATCTGATCACCAATGGTAATTCTATAATCTGGATTGAAACCACTAAATGGCTGATCTTTAAAAGATCCACTAAAAAGAGATTGACCAAACACTGGTATTATTTTTTTATTCGCTTGGACGGTAGAATCAATTTCATCTATCTGTTGAGTCTCCAAAGCAAATGCCTCACTAAAAACCAGTATTCCCAACAGACAAAGATGCACCCCTTTTTTTATTACTTTTATACTATTCATGGTACTAATCACACCTAAAATATTTTTAAATAGAAATTTATTTCTTGAGCAGAGATTTTTGCAATTCAAGGCATAATTCATATCCGATGATCTCGAATACTGGCATTCAGCATTTTTCCAATACCATACAAGAATAATAGTATTATCATTAGACTAATCATATTATAGAGTTTGTGTGGATATTCAGGCTCCTCAGCAAGGGAGGGCTGAGTAACTATCATCAAGTGCTTTAACTTTCCAGAAGCTTCCATACGTGCAGTTTCTAATGCCTTTAGAGAGGCTGCGTAGGCATCTGTTGCAAACTGTAAATCTAATTCTAAATTTTGAAAGTGAGCCCCTAAAGTATTAAGACGTTGCTCTCCTTTTTCATCACCGATGCCAACTAATCTAACTTTCTCAAGCTCAATTTGTTTTTCCAAAGCTCCAATTTCTGCTTGCATCGATATTATCTGTGATGAATTCGCATTTAAATAACTTTTAGCTGCTGTAAGTTTTGCTCTCTCTTCAGCCAGGCGGGCCTCTAGCCCCTGAATAATACTAGTTATTCCTTTTGTTAATTCCTCTGGGCTAACTACATTATTATTGTTTTGGAAATCAAGAATTTCTTGCTTAGTAAACCGCAGCTTACTCTGTGCAAGTTCAACTTCATTTTCAACAAATGTCACCTGCTTTTCAGCAAGTTGATTACTTACTGAATTTACAAAACTCTCAGATTTTGAAGTTATTGTTTCGACGAGTTTATGCGCAAATGTTGGATCAAAAGCCTGTATTTCAATTGCGATTATTCCGGTAGTTTCATCGTACCTTACAGATATATGATTTCGGTAATACTTTAAATATTCTTCTTGTGTTGCATCCTTTCCCAATCGAGAAAATATATCGTGGGTGTTACTCTGGTAGTACTCTGATAATGCTAATTCTTTATCGAGATAAAGAGCCATATCTAAAGATTGGATATAATTCACTACTAAAAAAGCATCTTGGTTATCAATACCCATACCTGGTATTAAAAAACCCATTGCTGAAGAAGAAACCTGAGAAGAGGCCGTATCTTTTACTATTATTTGTGTATAGCTCACATAGCGTTCAGAAACCCAAAAAATATAATACGTACCAACAAGCAGTAAAGGTAATAGAACAAAAAAAAGGAAAGTATAGCTTTTTATGATAAATAAACTTCTGGAAAATATATTTTTTTTATTTAACAAAAATATATTTTTTTTTAAAAACTCTCTCAGTTTTGACAGACTAAAACCAAATCTATGTTTAATGGTTTCACTGTACACGATATTATTTTTAACATCTATATTCATAGTTCATATAGTCAGTACGTTTGTTAATTTATTAACATTTATTTACGGCTCAGGCACTCCCTTTTGATATAGGGAGATAGCCTTTTCAACTGATTGGCAGATTCTTACCTTTCCTTTCTCGATATATATACCTGCATCACAATTATTCCTTAAAGTTGGCATTGCATGAGCCACTATTATGAAGCTAGATGACTTTCGTTTTTCAGAGATTATCTCTTCACATTTACTTCTAAAGTGCACATCACCTACAGACATCACTTCATCTACCAGATACACATCAAAATCTACAGCGATACTGAGACCAAAAGCCAGACGTGAGCGCATACCTGAAGAATAATTCTTAATTGGAGCATCAAAGTAGTTACCAATTTCAGAAAATTCTCTAACCAAATCCATCACCTTATTCTTCTTATTACCCCAAATACCATGAATTCCACAAACAAATGCTACATTTTCTCTTCCAGTCATACTTCCTTGAAAGCCACCTGAAAGAGCCATAGGCCAGGATATTCTTTGATCTGTTATTACTCGACCTGAGTCTGGGTAATCAATACCACCAATTATTCTTAATAGTGTGGACTTACCCGCACCATTTCGACCCAGAATTCCTATATTTTTTCCTTCAGGAAAAACAACATTGACATTTTCAAAAAGGATATTTCGTTCACTGTGTGAACGAAATGACTTGGTTATATTTTCAAGCTTTATCATTGGCTTCGAATCAAATCACGCCAATGTGCACGATATATCAATAACCCCAGGGTAAGCGTGCCTATTGAAGTAAATATATAGTAATTAAAATTTGAAAACTTTCCATCATAATTTGCATAAAGCCCTTCTCGAGTTAACTCAATTACATGCACTAAAGGATTCCAGATTAAATATGGATGATATTCAACTGGTATCTGCTCTAACGAGAAAAAAACTCCTGAAACAAAATATAAAGGCCGGACAATTAATGGTAGTATTTTTGATAGCTCTGGATACCGTTCGCCAGCAACACATAATGCTAAGCTCAAGCCAAAACAGAAAAAAAAGAACAGAATATTAACTTCTACAAGTAGTAGAAAATCACCGAATTCGACTCTGATTCCAAACCATGCTAGAAGTATCAGTAGTGTAATCATACACAATATGTAGATAGAAAACTCTAACAATACACGGCTGAGCACAGCATCAAAAGGACGTAACTGACGATAGTTGAATAGTCCTCTATTTGAAGCCACAGCAGCAATTCCTTTATAAAAGCAATGACTAAAAAATAAGAATGGTGCGATACCACCAAGCATAAATAGTGTTGTTGGAATACCTGGATAAAAATCCCTTTTAAGAAAATTGAAGATTGCAGCCAGCATCATAATATGTAGAGCTGGCTCAAGGAGTGCCCATGCATACCCTAAGCGCCATTTACCAAAGCGAGTTTTCATCTCACGTACAAGCAAGGCGTAAATTACATCTCTTTGTATTTGCCAAATTGTTCTTGTAGGTGAAGGTCTCATAGTAGGAGTTTATTGATTATAAATGATAAAAAAATCTTGTTATTGAGAACAATGCTAAACTTACATTTATTTATAGCTAATCTTCCTGAAAATACCACCTCAAAAATAAATTGACGCACTATTCCTCTGTAAAATTTTATTTCAATCGCACTGTGTCGCGAAAATTATCCATTAGCCTAACATCGGCAAGACCATATCCTAACACAAGTACTATTTATGGATTTTATTACACTCTCTTAACCAGTCTTAATCTGTACCTTCATCTTATATAGGGAGGGTCATCATTAAGATCTAATTTGATTTGTATCTAGGACGTTGGCACAAAAAACACCTTTGAACTAAATATATAAACACTGGTGAGCTTCTATTAATAGGAACTTAAGAAAAGATACTAGATTTACAGATCGATAAAAATCTAACACTCCCAGAGAGCAATTACAGAATTTTTGAAAATACGCTCTCGATGATCTGTATAAAGCTACATCTCGATACCGGTTTACAAGGATATCCTATTGGGAAATACATAACCTTGCGGATCTGAGGCGCCGGCAATAGTAAACTTCAGATAAAGTGACCTATATCGTCTGATGAAAATAGACACCCTAGCTTTGAAAGAGTTAAGCCCTACAGACAGTCAACTATTTAGAGAGACATTCGGGGTTATCGCTCCATCACGAGATGATTTACCCTCTGATTTATTGAGATCAAATAAATGGTGGAGGCTTATACAAGTATCTTAGGATTGCACCTAAACCCTGTCGCAAGCGGTACGCTAAGAATAATCGACAAAGAAAGATCAAAAACAAAGTGTACTAAATGATCTACCAGCCGTACTAGACAGCATGAATAGGATTGGCGACAAGGAAGGTAATACCGTTATAGGCTAGGGGCGAGGCGGAGCTTTGTTGACTATGGTCGAACGTAAGACGTTTTTTGCGGTTATTGTTCGATTCACAAGTAAAAGATCATACTTGTTGGATGAAGCAGTAATTAGTCATATGATGAGCTTCAAAGAGGAACTCAACACAAATACCTTCAACAATGGTCTTGGATTCTTTGGTCATGAAAGAATTGTAAAGGGTTTATATACCGATATTTATTTTGCTCCCATTTCCATTCTGGGAAAGAGGGAGCAACGAAAACACTAACAGCCTTATCCAATAGTATTCTACAAAGGAAAAGGACTTTAAAGAGGTAATAAGTTATACCGCAAAAGAATAATTTTCGTGTACGATCTCTGCGGTATCTTCCTCATGCTAATGAAAAATCTTCATGCACCAAAGTTAGATTGGGATTATAAGCAGGGTCTGAATCTAACTGTTCACCCCACCGGCTACGCATATATTCCGCTTCTCTTTGCGCACGACGACGCTTAGAAACAGTATTGTCAGCACCCCGAGATACGGACTCATGATGGTAAAGCTCAGCATATGGTGTCCAAAGATTTCGATAACCCTCTTCACGTACTTTTAGGCAAAGATCTACATCGTTGAAGGCTACCGCTAGGTTTTTTTCGTCCAGGCCTCCCACTTGTTCAAATACTTCTTTACGTAATAGAAGGCACGCAGCTGTTACTGCAGAAAGGTTCTGCACCAAATGCAGCCGAGAAAAGTAACCATAATCATTACGGCAAAAATATTTGTGAGAATGCCCAGCAACTCCACCAATACCCAAGATAACACCACCGTGCTGAATCGTATCATTTGGGTAGTAAAGTTTAGCTCCTACACAGCCAATTTCAGGTCTCATTGCCTGACTTACCATCTCCGTCAACCAAAGGACATTAATCGGCTCTATATCATTATTTATCAATCCAATAATTTCACCTTTTGCTATGCCCACTCCATAATTATTAATAGCTGAATAATTAAATGGATGATCCCAACGATGGACAGATACCCGTGAATCGGAGCTTGTAACCTCTTCAAGAAAACGCAATGTTTCTTTACAGCGACTTTGGTTGTCTAAAATGATCAATTCAAAATTAGAGTAGTTGGTTTTGGAAAGAATAGCCTCAATACATGGCTTAAGGATATCAATGCCGTCTCTTGTTGGGACTAGAAGACTCACTAACGGAGCTGGCTCGGGAATGGACCAACGAACCCGATAGCTATTTGGTACAGTTCCGGGCTCGGCTGTTGCACTTAGGTCTTCACGTTTCAGGTAATCGGAAACGGCTTTCAAGCCCGCTGTAGCGGCATAATTCTTGGCGCTACTCTCTTGTGCTGTAGATCCACTAATAGCTCTCCAGTGGTAGAGTACCTCAGGGATATGCACCACATTATTGGACTCAAGGTATGGCATACAGCGCAGCAATAAATCATGATCCTGGCTGCCTTCAACACCAATTCGATAACCGCCAACTTGACTCACTAATTGTGTTTTAATTATGGTTAGATGGCAGATATAATTCTGTGAAAGTAGCAGGTCTGGATTCCAACTTGGCTTAAGGTGGGGGTCATAACGTTCGCCATATTTGTCAACTTTATCTTCATCACTGTATAGCAGCAAAGCCTGCGGGTTTTGTACAATTTCTTCTGCAACTCTTTGAAGTGCTTTTGGTGCCAAGATATCATCATGATCCAACAGGGCAATATAGTCACCTTTTACCAATGATAAAGCGCTGTTACTAGCAGCAGAAATATGTCCATTGTTTTTCCGGTAATCTACATAAATACGGGGATCTAACTCTTGATACTTTTTCAAACAATCTCTTACCATTGAGCTCTGGGAAGCATCATCGGCGATACATAATTGCCATTTTCCATAAGTTTGATTAATTACGGATTCAATGCACTCCTTCAATAAATCAATATTTGAATTGAATGTAGGTAGAATAATTGAGATAAGAGGTTGAACATCCCTCCCTACCTCTTCATTATAATATTTTCGGGATTTTAGATTATTAATTTCAACCTTTTCTATCCACTCAGCATAATCTCTCACCTGGCGCTTCTTAATAAAAGTTTTTTCATAGTAATTTAATGCTAATTCTTGCCAGCCACATCCTTTCTTATTGGACTCTTCATAAATATGCTTTAAGGCACTTTCCTTACTCATATTACGAAATTTAAAATGCATGTTAACTAGACGCTGAGATAGTCTATCTTTTGCAAAAAAAGGAAAAAGTTTAACAAAATGAAAATGCCGAATGGTAAACATCCCAGCAGTCTCCAGCGGGTCAAAACGCAGTGCCTGCACTGGAGATGATAGATAAATAAGGCGCTTAGTAATTCTTCCAAATTTTATCGGTATAGAAAAACTATCATCCTCATTAAATCCCTCACCGTAATCAACGTATATTTTTGAATCTGCGCAAGGTTGGTCATGTCTAAGTTCAATTTCCACCATATACCAACCGGCATTGAGGGTATGATTTTTTAGTAAAAATTGAGGATCACTCCCCTTGGAGCACCAGTCAAAAACTGTCTTTGCATCATCAACGCATTCAATTGCCACTTCAGGTTTTAGCCTTGGGGATAAATTAATATGAAACAAAGACTTTAAAAACTTCAACACAACCTACAAGACCAATTTGGTAAAAAAACTTTATAAAAATAGTTTTAAATCTATTATTCGCAATCCAAACTTGAGACAATCGCCAGAACGGGGGTTAACCTCATAGCGATTTAATCTAACCCAGAAATGACAACCTCTTTACTCCTAGGGTCAAATTACTCGTCGCTTTCAAATACGCTGGGTTTAGATTATCAAAATAATAGCGTCTTGATTTCAAGGTGCACTCATGTACACCCATCCTACAAAAATTTGAAAATTTCATAGTAGCTTACTATATGATTAAAATCGTATCTCTAGTAAAATATTTTTTAAAACATTTTATCATAGAAGCCTCACCATGAATTTATATTTTATGAGCCAAAATTCTACTAGGTAGGCGCCAAGAAAACCTTACTCTCAAGTTCACATAAAATCAGATTATCATCTTTTATTTCTTAAGCAATGAAACCATCAACTATATACATTTAATAGAGGCTGCTGTGTGTTAGCCACAACACACTCTACAGAGCCAACATTTATTTCTCTAGAAAACTCAAACGAAAAGCCTATAAAGCCCGCCCGACCAAGCCCACGTGCCCTACAATAGGGGCGAAATTCATTAGCTTTACATTCCCCAATAATCTCATTATCAACTTTGACCTGAATTAATACTGCGTTATTAATATCCTCGGAGATTGCCCAACCTCTTAGCTTTCCCATTTCAACATGAGTCACACAACCTGACACATAGCTTTCATCAGCGCACGCAAGGCGAAGACGCCAGTCAAACTGCGCTCGAGCACTGCTGAAAAATTCCAACTCCTCTGCATTAAGAATTTGTAACTCTTCTATTTGGTCTTTTGTTAGCTGTTGTGGTTTAACTACTTCACTTTCTGCAACGTTTTCATGCAGTTGAGGAATATCAATTTCAAATTTTCTATTGAGTAACTTTAAGGAGTCCTGATAAGCATCTACAAACCCAATAAACCCAAACTCGGCCCAGTTATTCTTACCCACGAGACGTAGCTGACGATTAACATTTTGAGGGCTTCGGAAAAAGTCTTCAAAACTCCCCTCATAACCATTATTCCTCACAAAATGATTATATTCGGAGGCAATCCTCTGTATTGGATCTCGCAGAAAAGTGATCATTCTACTAGCATCAAAAATACTTATGTATTTTGCCGCATGAAAATGCCCTGTAAGAAATTGGTAGCCCTGCTTTTCAAAGTCTCTTGCAAATAACCATCCATCTTTGTCACTAGAAATCCATTCTCTGACAATCGTACTGGTTTCTACTGCCTTTTCCCCATAGTCTCGACAGACATTTTCTTTCCCAAAAAAAGAATCAGCCCCCAAACGAAAACTGGTACCCGCAGTTTTTGGGATATGCACAAACACAATTGGACTCAAAATATCATACCACTATCTATTTAAGTTAAGCTTGTCAAGCTCATCCACAAACGGGCAAAAGCCATGGATTAGTACTATCTATTCTTTATTCATATCCTAATATCGTTGTAATCATATAGAGGAAATTAACAAAATCCTCGTAAAATACTTATCTTGTTTATAATCTAAGCGACTAGTTATTCTCTTTTCATGGATCGAGTATTCTACATAAATAGGTGCACATACTCTGCCCAGATTAGCCACATCCAGATATGATTTCCTACTACAAAATCAGTTTGGCAAGTGGTAATTATTTTACGCCTTCTCTTACCATCTCTCTACTTGACGCCAAATGGTAAATACTCTCTTTGGGACTACTAGCTAACTCTCAGAGTGGGTAGCGTTATAACCTTGCGGATTTTCCCTTTGCCAACGCCATGTATCTACCATCATTTGCTCCAGCCCTAAATCTGCAACCCATCCTAATTCGCTCTTTGCCTTGGAGGCATCAGCCCAAAAGGCTGGCAGATCGCCTGCACGGCGTGGCGCTACTGTATAGGGTATTGGTACGCCAGAGGCCTGTTCAAAGGCACGAACTATTTCGAGAACGGAGATTCCCCTACCTGTTCCTAGGTTGAATGCCTCTGTGCCTACTTTATCTTCTATCCATTCCAGGGCTCGAACATGCCCTATTGCTAAATCCATCACATGCAGGTAATCCCTCAAGCAGGTACCATCTGATGTGGGATAATCATCACCAAATATCGACAGCTCTTTGCGCTTTCCCACCGCGACCTGAGCGATATACGGCAACAGATTGTTAGGTATTCCCTGAGGGTCTTCCCCGATCAGTCCCGAGGGATGGGCCCCAACAGGGTTAAAATACCGAAGGAGTGCCACAGAAAGCTCTTGGTTCGCAGCGGCGGCATCCTGCAATATCTGCTCCACCATCCATTTACTGGTGCCATATGGGTTACTGGTGTTTCCAGTTTGCAGAGTTTCCACGTAGGGCACCGGAGCCTCACTGCCATAAACGGTAGCCGAAGAGCTGAAAACCAATCGCTTGACTCCAGCTTCCTGCATAGCCTCTAGCAATACCAGGCTACCAGCGACATTACTCTGGTAGTAGTCGATCGGCTTCTGCGAAGACTCTCCTACAGCTTTCAACCCAGCAAAGTGAATCACTGAATGAATCTTATTCTCAGTAAGTATTTGATCTAGCAGTCTGCGATCTCTGATATCACCAGGATAAAATCTCACGGGTTTACCGGTAATCCTTTGTACCCGCTGTAAAGCTATTTCGGAGCTATTGCACAGGCTGTCAATGACGACAGCCTCAAAACCTGCTTCTTGCAATGCCACCAAGGTGTGGGAGCCTATGTAGCCAGCGCCCCCGGTAACCAATACTTTTCTAACCATTGCTACTCAGTCTCCATCATGCTACAGCTTCTTGTGAAATTTTGAGCTTACCATTGGAAACCCTGCTCTCAGATAGCATCAACGTGTTTAAATAAGCTCGGTATTCCTTAGCTAAATTTGGATGGCGTAAGCCATACTCAACATTTGCCTTTAAATATCCCAGCTTAGAACCACAATCATGGCTTTTGCCGACCATACGGTAGGCTTCGACGCTTTCCTGGGCTATCAAATCGGCAATAGCATCAGTGAGCTGTATTTCATTACCGGCACTCGGTAATGTCTGTTCAAGCAGTGGCCATAGCTTGCGTGATAATACATAGCGCCCAACCACAGCCATATTTGATGGTGCTTCTTCCACTGGTGGTTTTTCCACGATAGCCGTCATTGGCTGCGAGGTATTTGGGGATAATGTAGCCCCCTGGCAATCCGCTACCCCGTATTGATGTACCTTTTCCTGCGGCACCGGTTCCACCATCACCTGACTAACACCGGTTTGATCGAACCGAAATAACATTTGCGCTAAATTATCGCGACTAAGATCTGAGGCTGCATCATCGATAATGACATCCGGCAGTAGCACCGCAAAGTCCTCATCTCCGACCACTGGTTGGGCACATAGGATCGCATGCCCCAGGCCTTTCGCCTCACCCTGCCGCACGTGCATGATGGTAACGTCTTTCGGGCAGATGGATCGCACCTCATCCAGCAGCTGACGCTTGACCCTGGCCTCTAGGGTCGCCTCCAACTCAAAACTGGTGTCAAAATGATTTTCGATAGAATTCTTACTGGAGTGAGTAACCAGTACAATATGTTTTATACCAGCCGCAATCGCTTCATTGACCACATACTGAATAAGTGGTTTATCGACGATAGGCAGCATTTCTTTGGGGATAGCTTTAGTCGCAGGCAGCATCCTTGTCCCTAGCCCTGCAACAGGTATAACAGCCTTCATGGGCAACCTAAAAATTGAGTTAAAACTCTGCCAAAAAATATTTGGCAGCCAATAAACCTAAACAATGCAAGTCGGGTTATTTGTCAATATTTCGATAACCCTTACTGCATCATCAGGTGTATCTACAGCGATACTATTTCCCTCGACTTCAACCATTGTCACATCGTATCCCATCTCTAAAAATCTGAGAATTTCTATATCCTCTTCGTTCTCAAAGAAAGTTTTCTCTTCCTTCAAAGCAAATTCAGACAAAGCATTCATCGGGAATGCATATATACAAATTTGTTTCCAAGCAGTATTAAATTTGCCCGACTTATTGGAAGGTATGGCAGCGCGGCTCATATATAAAAGTCGACCATCCGCTCTAAAAACGACCTTTGGAACCGTATTGCTAATATACTCATTCTCTGAGCCAATTCTGGCCATACCATTTACGATAGTTCCAGGGCACTCCATATACTTTTCAATGATGCACGAGATTTCATCAGGGTTTATTAAAGGCTCATCTCCTTGCACATTAACTACAAAGTCTAAATGTCCTATTATTCTTGCTGCTTCAAAAACCCTATCAGTGCCAGTCTTGCAGTTGTCGCTTGTCATCACGACATTATCGGTAAATTCACGACAGCAAGTTGAAATCCTGTCATCATCCGTAGCGACATAGACCTTTTCCTCTCCCACCGCCGATACACACTGCTCCCAAACACGACGAATCATAGGCTTACCCAAGATGTCAAGGAGAGGTTTACCTGGCAGTCTTGTTGACTTATAGCGCGCAGGTATTATTACTGCATAATTCATTTATAAACTACCAAATTAACTGGTCAAGCTCGAAAAAGACAAAATTTCCTCAGTTTCCGAAAATAAGCTTGATGATCTTACGGCTTCAGGTGATGCCGAATATTTCGATACAAAAAGGAAATCGATTTCACATTCTCTAGCAGCTTCTAGATCACTTAAAGAATCACCAATCATCAGAGCCTTGCCCTTTGATTCGGATAATATTTTTCTTACATTATTGGCCTTTTTTTCTGGAGAACCGAGTATATCTATAAAATATTTACTCAATTTTCTCTTGGCAAACACTTGCCGGAGTTCATCTTGATCTGAGCCGCTAGCCACATAACATGGCATCCCAAGGTTTGAAATAAACTCAATAAATCCGTCACAAATGGCTGCTGAAAGATACAATTTTTCACAAGCTCTTGCATATAGATTTAATACCTGGCTATAGCGATCTGAAAAATCACTCTCAGAAACTTTGATCACATTACGTAAAAAAAACTCTACGTGATGATAGCGTGACTTTCCAAAGTTCTTAGCAAAATAATCCAGGGAACTGGATATTTCACTCTCAGAATATCCGGTCAAAGCCCGATCCATCGCCTGAATTTTCAATGCATTTGAATCCAGAATTACGCCATCACAGTCGAATATATAAAGATCATATTCAAATAGATGGTGCATAAATAGATCCTTCGCTTATAGGATAAGTAGTCGGTGTCAATGATAAAATAATGTCATCACTGTGCTTGTCATGCACAGCCATCATTAAATCGATCATCTCCTGTTGCCGCTTATCTCCTTTGTCGTAACCATCAAATCCGACTAGGCTTATTGCCTTAGCACCACCAATAAGAGCAATCGAAAGCGCATAGCCCGCAGTCAACTCTAGCGGAATTACACAATGTGTTTCGGAATAGTCGAAAATCCCACTCTCAACCTGTAACCCATAATCGATAATTTCTGAATAAGGATTTAAAACCTCCATATCTTCAGGAGAGAAGCGTTGACGTGGAAGAATTATTGGTTTATCAGAATTTTGATACTTTTCTTTATCTGCAAGGAATTTAGAGTTATGGGAGATAACGATATAATCAACCAAATCCTCATCTATATCGCCATTTAGATTGATCACCAATACGACAGGCTTTCTATCTCGGATATAATCGGATATTCCAGAGTTGTACCGGTTAACACTATTGCCACTACCGACAATAAGAACTTCACGACCGGAAAACGCATTCAACAACGTATCCGACCCGCCCACTTCATTGCTAATTGCACTCAATTGCAGCGCTTGTTCGAGTATCTTGCCATCGTAAGAGGAGGCATTTGCACTACTTAGATAATCGATCGCTCCTACAATTTCGTCTGGACCATATCGCTCATCTGACAATAAATTTTGTACATAGGTTGGATGTACATCATTCTGTGCACCAAGAAAATAAAGAAGATTACTTCCCCAACCGTATTCCTTTTGCATCAGGCCAAAATGCCTGACGACCAAATCATAAACCGGCTTTGGAGCATATGGCGCATTGGTTTTGTTCAGCACTGCCAACAGATTTTCCGTTTGAGCATTACCGGCACCTCGGCCCATCCCTGTGACCGTTGCATCCAACCAAGTAACGCCTTTGTTATGGGCTGCAATCGTATTATCCAGCGCCTTCCCCATATTGTTGTGGGTATGTATGCCGAGCTCACCATCCCAATGCCGCCTCAATGCGGTGATAATCCTGAATACCTCATCGCTATCCATATTCCCAAGCGAGTCGGCAAAGTAGAGAACATCCAAGCAACCCCAACTGACTGCTAACTCCGCCTTTTCGGCGATTACATCGCAAGGTTTACCGCCAGCCTGCATAAGATTGAAACCAACTATATATCCTTTTTCCTTCAAAGCCTTAACAATCTCGCCTGACGCCTCAACCTCATTAAAATGAGCCGCTACTCGAACCAGACCAATTTTGCTATCGACTTTATTGATAAAAAGTTTATCGATAGCTTCAATCACTGGAATCTCGGCAGAAAGAATTGTCTTTGCATCAACCATGACTCCGTAAACCGGGCCATCAGGCAATTCTAAGCTCTCGAGAAACAATTCTGTTGTATATGCAAAAGGGCCCAAAAAACCGTTCTTTGGGAATGACCGTAACCCTAACTCTACAAAATCCACTTTTGCCTGTGACATGGAAGCGAGGTAAGAATTTACGATATTGGGATCAAAATCCCAGCTATTATAATACCCGCCATCTCTTAGCGTGCAATCTAGTATCATCATCTACCTTCCCCCCTTACAGAAACTCTTCCTAATATAATTTTTCATTCCGAACCCAAATACACCCAAATCACTGAAGTGAAGAATCCTGTCAATTCAGTTAAAAAAACTTATTAATTACTAATTATCAAAAAGTTAATTTCATTAAAAACTTCATAAGTCATCTTTATCCAAACCTAACAACTCAAAAACTCGGGTTCGAGCTGCATCAAACCTATTGGAACTAAATCTCTTCAGGCCAAAAACTCCATCTTCATGTACAATAGAGTCAACATCTTTCACACATGCGATCCTTTTATGCCCTTCCAAGTTTTTAACCAAGTTATCGACACGCTTTACATTGTTTCTTGCACAATAAAATTCTATTGCCCATGCAAACTCCACTTCTTCGACAGGGTGCGAAGCAAGCTCGTCAAACTCAATGGTGCCGTAGTATGTTAACAGAGGATATATTAATTCAAAAAATATATCTCTCCTGAAAAAACACCCTTCAGCTCTAGCCTTATAACGCTTATCCGAGTCTAATGCAGTCAATAGCAATTCTGATTTTTTGTAATTTACTGCCTTATCATACCAGAATCCATTCCGAGCCATGAAATGTGGCTTAGCTGCACCTATGTCAAACTTCCTTATGTATTTATTAACCCCACTGCCAACCATTAGATCAGAGCTTGTATGAAATAAAACATAATCAAACTGCACACCCAGCCTTATAGCCTCAAAAACACACTGAAGCATTGCATGAAATATCACACCATATGCTGTTTTCACCCTATTAAAGAGATGAATATTTCCAAGATCTAGAATTGACTTCTTTATTATTGGATTTACATCCAGTCGATCATTAAACTCATTACTCAGGTGCACGATATGGAAAACATCGCCATCGAAACATTTATTATATGTAAGTATTTGCTGCCTTAATAAATTTGCATCACCACTAGCAGTCGAAACACACAAAATTGTCATTTTAATTCCAAGCTTAGATTGAATATATTTTCATGTTAACTGATGCTAGAGCAGAGATTTGAAGATTATTTTAATGGCGTCATCATGAGATAATGAACCAAATTCACCATAATAATCCTCATTATTAACTTCAGCACAAAATATATCATTGCCAGAACAGAATTCTTTGGAGATATATAAATTTGAATCCTCGTAAACGGAAAGAATATTTCTTGCCAGATCACTAGAGATCAATTTTCTGGATAAGATTCCATTATTGATGTTTTTTCCCAATATAATCTTGTTGACATGATTCAATCTTTTTCTTTTCTCGAAAGGCTTCATGTCTTTACATAAATTATTAATAATAAATGCAATCTCTGTCGTCAGAGGGTCCCAAGAAGAGTTTTTTCTTTCCGGGCTTGGAATGTCATCACAAGAAAACCCAATCAAATTGCAAAATTCTTGAACAACATTTACATCCCTCCTATATGGAGAAAGGACTATGGAATCTTTTCCAAAGGCGTCAACCCAAGGCCTCAGAAGTTTACTGTAATCGTAGTAAACACCTTTGTTTAACACTTCTTTTAACCAAAAATCATAAGGCTGAGATGCACCCGCTTTAGCCAAAGTACTAAGCCTTGAAGTAAAGCAGTCATCCTGTCTCCTTAAAAAAACTACGATCTTAATCTTATATTCTTGGAAATTTTTTTCAAAAAAACTTTTTACAAAATTAATTCCGTTAACTCTAAGACGAGATATAAAGTGCTCTGAACTTAGAATCACATTTTCGACATCGCAGTTTTTTAGCTTGATCAATTCACCCCACTCTTTATCTGGATCACCATATCCTGGAGGAGCAAATTCAAGCTCCCTACCATTATCCAAACTATGTATTGAGTTAACTAATGATGAATGAACTTCATTTTGAAATCCGATCTCTGGATATATAAAACCCTCACTATCAAGAGCCGATCTATTTTCCGCTAAAAAGTTTTGAATGGAAGTAGTACCAGTCTTTTCATGGCCTATATGCAAATATATGGTTTTCAAGTTAACTCCCATAAACTTCATTTAAGTGCATTTCTGCGCATAGAAAAATAGTGAGTGGTTTTACAATATTTTTTGCAAGGCTTAGCTTAGAATCTAAAGACGCTTTAACAATTTCTCTTGATAATGCGATACTACTGCGATTTCTGAAATGAATTCCAGTAACTCCATCTAATATTTTTTCCTGCATTCCACCAATATCACTTCCGATCAACGGGCGACCGTGGTTAAAGGCTTCCTGAATTACCATCGGTGAGTTCTCCCACCATACCGAAGGAATAATCACCCAGTCAGCCTGCTCCATCAGGCGACCGATCTCATGAGACTCATAGGAGCCGTGTAAAGTAACCAAATCACCGAGGTCTTCCAGCAGACCATGGATTTTTTCCTGAAACGCCTCTGTTTGCCCCTCCAGGTTTGCACCATGAATATCAAGATGCACCTTCTTTTGAATATCTTCTGGCAATAGCCTAAAGGCCTCCAGCAGCACGTCCACACCTTTGAATGGATTGATCTGGCCAAAGAAAGCAAAACGGCCGCGGCCCTCCCCTTCTGTTAGCTGGCGCGCTGCTGGTGCTTCAATCTCCGGCTGACCATTTTCAATCATCACCATTTTTTCCTCGGGAATCCCCCAAGCTTTATAGCGCTCGATCAGAAAATAGCTAGGGGAGACAAACATATCCACTAAATTGAAAATGGATTTGATATATTTTTCTCGCAGAAAGAAGTCCGCAGCAGAACGTTCGGGGAAACAGCGTGCGCAGTCGGTAGGAGATGACTTATAGCAGAGCTTCATCTGCTTACCCGGTTTAACCATTTGGCCGTTATTAGCACAGATGGCCAAGTACTCATGCAAGGTTACAACAATACGTGCATTCGGCAGTGTATTCCTTACCTCACGTATTAACTCCAACCCCATATGTATGTAGTGATGAAAATGTATTACCGTGGGTTTGTAGCGTTCAAGTAGTGCACGAAATTCCTGCCATACATGCTTTTTACAGCCAGACTGGAATAGGAAAAAGTCGGACATATGGGTATGAAATAGAATTTCCTTGTCCGAATTAATCGTAGAAAAGGCGGAACCCCCATGGGAAGGCTGGTCGCTTCGTGCCAGAAAAACTGTATCCAAGCCCAGTCGTTCATATTCCTTAAACAGATTATAGGCAGCCACTTCTGCACCACCCTTGCTATGATCGGGGTGACCGTGGGAAACAATCAGTATTCTGTGTTCAGTCATCGATAATTCCTTAACGAACCAGCTGTTCAATCAGGCTTCCCCAGCGCTCTGTGTGTTGCCAGGCATTATATAGAGTGATCTTAAATTTCCAGTCACGGTTCTCGAACAGATTTTGTGACATACGCTCCAGGTGGTAGAGCTTTTCATCGGTAAGTACATAGTGACGGTAGCCCGCCTTCCTCAACTGCAGACAGAGATCAGAATCTTCAAAATCACCGAGTACATAGGTTTCATCCAGGCCACCCACCAAATCATACAAGGCTTTGCTAATAAACATGCAAGCGCCTGTCACTGCTGGTGATTCCATAACAGAATCAATATCTACCAGCCACTCTGGATTTCCCTTACCCGGATGTTCATTCAGCCACAAATTACCAAATTGTGCACTTTTGGAAAAAGTCATTCCCACATGTTGGATTGTGCCATCATCAAAAACCAACTTTGGTGCAACCACACCAACATCTTCCAGTGAAGATGCTTGTTGTTCAATTCGTGAAATCCAGCCGCTGCTACTGGGGATAATATCTGAATTAAGTAGCACTAATTTATCTGCGCTGGCATAACGCGCACCGAGATTATTAGCTCCTGCGTAACCTAAGTTACGGCCACCATATATCACCTTAAAGTTTACTGGGAACAACTTACTGGTGTCATAGCAAAAAGGTATAAATGCATCATAGAGACGAGGGTCATCTAGAACGTAAATCAGCTCTGTCTCGGCAAAATCGGTATCTTCTGTAAATTGAGCTATCTGATGTAGCAGGAAATCATAGCGTCCATACAGTGGCACTATGACACTTCGCTTGGGTTCTTTTACTTTTTGGCCGAACTGTAATACTTCTACTTTTGGTTCCTCTAGAAGAAAGCGTCGATTAACCCAGAGCGCTGACAATGCCGGACCAATATGTTTACGCATATTGTCCCGGTATTCCCTGCCATCTACATTGAAGTTCACCAATACTTGCTGACTAGCCTGGGTAATATCCTCGCGAATATTAGTCTGCTGAAGCGGAACAACGCCCAGGTGACCTTCTTTAGTGAAGAACAGCAGCTCCAATCCAGCTCTCTCTATAAGGTGAGGCATAGGAACCCAAGTAAAAAAGCCCGCTTTATAATTAGGTTCAGCTCTGCCAGGAAAAGCCTCTAATACATCTACGCGTGCAAAGCGTGCAGATTCCTCAAGTAAATTTTTGCTATAGCTACCATCTGTAGTCCGCAACACTAAACTTGCCAGATCCCGCTGACCATCAAGCAGCCATCCAGAAAGAAACAGTCCATGGCCGGGTACTGCTAAGATACTGTCCCAATGCCAGTCGACCAGGGTCTTGAGCTGTCCCTCCTCCAGTTTCTTTAAGCCTGGGATCTCAAAAACCTTATTGCCCATGCTCTCAAACATGGCACTAAGCAATTCTGCCTTTTCTCCGGTGCGCCATGTCATACAGTGGCCAAATAACGCTTCACCACTTAACTCTATAAAAGGTTTTAGCTCTATCTCTTTGGCCTGGCCGTTTGCACTTACGGTCATGCACAGTAATTTGTTATCCACTGCTCTATCATAGGGCCACTCAACCAATAAGCTGTAACCCCAGCAGCTATCACCTTCGAAGTTGAAATGTTTATTTACATCTAGCCTAGTGGTTCGAAGAGTGTAATATTTAATATCCTCAATATTCTGAGTATCGGACTCTTCTTCGCTACCAATATATTCTAGGTGAAAATCCAGGGATTCATGTTCGGGGTGAAAGGCCCACCCCTGGATCAAAAGATGCTTTCCACCGACAACACCACAAATGTCTACCCATACTTGCACTTGTTCTGAAAAAGTTTTTTCCGCCGTATCTAGAACAGCCTTAAAACGCTTTCTTATATTAATTCCCATAATCTATCTTCACACTCTCTCAGCGTTGCAGTATTGCTGCTCTATCCACTGTCGATAACTACCATCCATCACAGCCTGCCACCAGCCGTCGTTCTCTAGATACCATCGCAGTGTTTTACGAATACCGGTTGCAAAACTCTCCCGTGGTTGATAATCAAGTTCAGAATTGGATTTTTGAGGATCTATGGCATAGCGACGATCATGCCCGGCCCTATCCTTTACAAAGGTTATAAGACTCTGTGCTTTCCCTGCTATTGCAGATACCGCTTTGGGGTACTTCTCAGCGAGGTCCGGATTTTCGGCAAATTCAGAGTTCATCCGCTCACAAATCAACTGAACGATATCGATATTTGCCCTTTCATTAATACCGCCTATGTTGTAACACTCTCCCAATTGTCCTTTTTTGATTACCAAATCAATACCTCGCGCATGGTCCTCTACATACAACCAGTCGCGAACTTGCTGGCCATCACCATAAATTGGCAATGGTTTATTTTGTAGAATATTAGTGATAACCAGGGGTATCAGTTTTTCTGGAAAGTGATAAGGGCCATAATTATTGGAGCAATTACTCGTAGTAATATTTAGCCCATAAGTGTGGTGATAAGCTCGTACTAAATGATCTGAAGCAGCCTTACTAGCCGCGTATGGGCTATTGGGAGCGTAGGGTGTAGTCTCGCTAAATGCGGGATCCTCAGGGCTCAGAGTTCCGTAAACTTCATCTGTGGAAACATGGTGAAAGCGGTGGTTGTCTTTGTTGACTCCCTCGTCCAACCAGATTTTTTTTGCCGCCTTGAGTAGGCTATGGGTACCGATAATATTGGTTTCAATAAAGGCATCTGGGCCACTGATGGACCTGTCTACATGGCTTTCTGCTGCGAAGTGCACCAACGTGTCTATTCTATACTCTTTAAGAAGGGTTTCTACCAGAGATGTATCGCAAATATTTCCCTGACAAAAATAGAAGTTGCTATTTTCCGATACTGGTTCCAGATTAGTTCTATTACCGGCGTAAGTTAATGCATCCAGAACTATTACTTTGTCTTGGGGGTAAGTTTTCATCCAGTAGTGGATAAAATTTGCACCTATAAAACCGGCGCCACCGGTTACCAGCAAGTTACTCATTTGTTTCTGCCATTACTTTTGTAGAGTTGGATACTAAAGCCATACCTTTACAAAGATATACCCTTAGCCCCTCAATGCTTTCTATTTCTATTCAGTCTATGTGCCTTGCCGACACCTATTCGATAATAATTCTAGATGCACGCTAACACTCTGGAATGATTGTGGGGTCCTTCTTTAAGAGCCAGCCTTTTCTTGTAAAACTCGGCGTAATACCTGGCGCCAGTGTTGTAATTCAAAATTCAAATCCATCACCAAGCTTGACTTATCCAAAACACTATATGCTGGCCTTGCCGCAGGAGTAGGATAGTCGGCAGTGCCTATTGGCCGTATTTTTACATTTACCTCATCGACCAACAGACCAAGATCCTTGGCCTCTTCATAGATAGCCACGGCAAAATCATACCAACTGGCGGTACCAGCATCCGTACAGTGATAAATACCACTTATTTCAGGATTGCTAACTACCATGAAGATAGTTTCGGCCAGTGTTTGAGTACTTGTAGGAGTTCCTATCTGATCAGCTACAACCCCCAGCTCGTCTCGCTCGTTCATAAGGCGAAGCATAGTATTGGTAAAATTGGCTCCATGGGCGCTATAAACCCAGGCAGTGCGCAGAATAACCGCTTGGGGTAATATGCTTTGCACGGCTGCTTCACCAGCAGCCTTACTTTCTCCATATACCCCTAATGGACGAACCACATCTTGCGGCTGATAGGGTGTAGAACTCTGGCCATCAAATACAAAATCTGTGGAGATATGAATCAAACGTATCCCCATCTCCCGGCAGGCTTTAGCCAAATTTTCCGGGCCTGTGGCATTAACAGCGTAGGCTTGCGCTTTCTCTGATTCCGCCTTGTCCACCGCGGTATAGGCAGCCGCATTAATAATTGCGGCGGGCTTATAGTGAGTCATTGCCTGTATGACCTGATCCGCACTCGTGATATCTAGATCGTTTCTGTCTAGTGCTATCAGCTCTATACCAGCCGGAATACGTTTTTGCAGCTCTTGTGCCAGCTGGCCATCTTTACCAGTTACTAAAATTTTCATTGACTTATTCACATTGAATTAGGAGGCACTAGCTAGTGTTTTGACATCTCTGACTGAAACTACAAGCTTGCTTAACTGATTCACAAGCTTTTTATGTCAGGAAAAAACTCTTGAGCCGAATATTGTGATCTAGGATTTTCTGCTGCAGGTCCTAAGGGAAAGGAATAGCCTCTTTTAGGCTTTTTCCCGCGGTATCTTTAGTAGAGAGTTGAGGTGCTTTTCCATCTACCAAAGGCCATTCAATCGCCAGTTCTGGATCATCCCAGCGAATGGAATGCTCATACTCTGGCGCATAGTAATCAGTGCACTTATAGACGAACTCCGCTTCGGCACTAGTGACGTAGAAACCGTGAGCAAAGCCTTCCGGGACCCAAAGCTGTCGATTATTTTCTGCCGAGAGGGTGACTCCTACCCATTGACCAAAAGTTGGGGAGCTTTTTCTTAAATCTACCGCCACATCAAAAACTTCGCCTTTCGTTACACGTACCAACTTGCCTTGGGTTTGCTGAGTTTGGTAGTGCAGCCCACGAAGAATTCCCTGGGTAGACTTACTATGGTTATCTTGGACAAAGATCCTTTCTGCACATTCACGGTTAAATAAATCCTGCCGATAGGATTCGAAAAAGAAACCACGCTCGTCACCAAAGACTTTTGGTTCCAGGATTTTCACGTCGGGGATAGCGGTTTCTATTACTTTCATACTGCTTCTTTTCTTCTTTCTTCAAAAAGTGGAACGAAGGGTTTTCTATTCATTCAAAGAGCAGCGGCCAAACGCTGCTGAGTGAAAGGAGGTGCTTCCCCAGATTCCAACAACAAATTCATTAGGTATTCACCATAGCCGCTCTTTAACAGCGGTTGAGCCTGCTTTTCCAGCTGTTCAGCACAGATAAAGCCCTTGCGGTAAGCCACTTCTTCCGGGCAGGCAATTTTCAGCCCCTGGCGACGCTCCATAGTCTGAACAAAATGTGCAGCCTCAAGCAGGTTGTCATGGGTTCCGGTATCCAGCCAAGCGCTGCCACGGCCCAATAATTCAACATTCAATTGATCTCGCTCAAGGTAGATATTGTTAATATCGGTGATCTCCAACTCACCGCGGGGGCTTGGTTGAACTTCTCTTGCCAAATCACAGACTTGCTTATCATAGAAATACAAGCCAGTTACCGCGTAGTTAGATCTTGGTTGAGCTGGTTTCTCTTCTAAGCTAACGGCTTTGCCTTCCCTATCAAACTCTACAACGCCATAGGCCCTTGCGTCGGCGACGCGATAGCCAAAGACTGTCGCTCCCTCTTCATTCGCATCTGCACGCTGTAATATCTGACTAAAGTGCTGGGTATAAAAAATATTATCACCCAATACCAGAGCGCTCTTATTGTTACCCACATGCTCACGACCAATGATAAAAGCTTGCGCGAGGCCATCTGGGCTCGGCTGTATCGCATAGCTGATGTTAACCCCCCATTGAGAGCCGTCTTCCAGTAGGCGCTGGTAAAGATACTGCTCTTCTGGTGTGGTGATGATCAGTATGTCCTGGATACCCGCCAGCATGAGTGTTGTTAGCGGGTAGTAAATCATTGGCTTGTCGTATACCCCCATCAACTGCTTGCTAACCCCCTTGGTAAGGGGGTATAGACGCGTACCGGAACCACCCGCCAGAATAATTCCTTTTCTGGTTGAACTTCCCTTTGTAATCATCTTTTTCTCCTTGGAGCTCAATGAGTCGCCCACTATTTCCAGCATCTCCAAAACTTTTATATTCAAAGATCTGGAGAAGAAGTATTACCCGGTACCCTTAGAAAGACAGTACTGCCGCTGTGCCTACGGCAATACGGTAAAGAATTTCTGTGACATCTTTAGTCACCTGCAACTCACTAGAGCGCACCTCTGGCATCACCATAATTTCATCACCAGGGCGCAGAGTATCTTTCAGACGATTATCGAACTTGCTCTCTTTAACCCGACTGATGGTGCCATCTAAATGTAGAATTACTAATTCATCTTGATTCGCGCTATTGGAGAAACCGCCAGCCATTTCAATGTAGTCTTCCAATGTATGGCGTTCATTAAATACCAGTGAAGTTGGAAATATCACTTCACCCACCACTGAAACCGTGGAGTTCCTAAGTGGTACCACTAACCTATCACCATCCTCCAGCAACATATCTCCGGCCTTGGGGTTATTAGCCAGTACCACCTGTCCTCGAGGTTGTGCTTTTCGAGCCTCAGCAATGAACTTTTGAATCATGGCGGCGTTTTCCGACTGAGCCCCTTTTTCCAGCTCAGTGTTTGGTTGGCGGGTAAGTACTTCCATTTGCAAAGCGTCTAGGGAGCGCTCTAGTGCAGCGCGCTGCTTCTTAGCCACGCTTTTTCGGTATAACTGCACTGCAGACTGATCAGCATTACCGCGAAACTCGAGCTGTGACAGTAGATCTTCAAGCGTAGCGCCGTAGGGGAGTACATAGCTTGCGGGTCCATCCAGCTCACCGCTCACACTTACGGATATGGACTTGATATCGTTATCCCGAACTAATTCGACTCTAGCGCCTGGGTATAACGCGGTATTCAGGGCTTCTGCCAATGGCAGATAGCTGGCTTGCTGCTGATCATCAATTACCTGAGTAATACGGGCAAAGTTAGCCTGGGGGTCCGGCTTGGCGACCAGTAGCATTTCCCCTAACTGAGTGTAAGGGCCGGTAAATTCTATCTGCGCAGCCTGTTGCACCGCGCCTTCGATTGAAACGGCTCCATTACGCGCCCCAACAACAATGGCATCACCATTGCGTAGCTGCAATGCGGGCATGCTGCCGTCGGTAAGAAAATTATATAGATTGACCGTTTGCAGTAGCTGATCACCACGCATTACTTTCACATCTATAAAGCTTCCACTTTTATGATCTATACCGCCCGCACTATCGAGATAATAGAGAATGGAGTCTGATGAAAAGCCATTAAATAGCCCTGGATTTTTGACATAACCCGTTACAAATACTTTGACCGGTTGGCTGGCCTCCAGGTTTGCGTAGGCTCGTACATTTTTCTTGAATACACCTTTTACATGGCGTAATACAAAGTCATTGAGTTCGCCATTTTTTACGCCGGCCACATGTACTGGCCCCACTTCCGGTACAAAAATATTACCCTGTGGGTCCACCGCAAGAGTTGCACTAAAGCTATAGGCACCCCACAGTTGCAAGTTAATTTGATCGCCGACGGTTATGCGATAATCTGGGTTGAAGCCACTAAACGGTTGATCTTTGAAGGCCCCCTGAAACAGAGACTGACCAAAGACCGGCGCACTTGGCTGAGGAAGCTCAGTAGAATCATTCTTTTCCAATAGCTGAGTTTCCAGAGCTTGAGCATTCGGCAGCGCAACACCAGACAATAAACCAAGTAATACCCCAAGGGTTTTAAGTTTTCTCACGATCATTTTTTCGATCTTTTCTTTTGAGTCTCTGTTTTTAATATCCAGACTTTGCCTTGCATTATCTGGGTAACTAGCGCTTTTAGGCAGCCACTTATCTCCTTGCTCACCAGTCTTACACTCGCAAGCAAGAAAAGGATTAAATCCTGTGGTCGCGAATACTGGATATCAACATTTTCACAATGCCATAGATCAGTAGCAGAATAATGGCTAAGCTGGTTAGGTTATAAAGCTTACGCGGGTATTCTGCTTTCTCCGCTAAAGAAGGCTGGCTTACAACCATCAAGTGTTTAAGTCTGCCTGAGGCTTCCATTCGGGCAGTTTCTAATGCTTTTAGTGATGCTGCGTAGGCATCGGTGGCAAACTGAAGGTTCAATTCTAAATTCTGGAAATGCGCACTCAGGCTGTTAAGACGCTGCTCCCCCTGTGCATCTGAAACACCAACCAAGCGTTCCTTTTCTGCGGCTATTTGCTCTTCCAGCGCGCTGATTTCAGCCTGCATTGAGACAACCTGAGAAGAGTCGGGATTTAGATAGGTTTTGGCCGCCGTCAGTTTGGCGCGCAGCTCGGCAAGCTTGGCTTCGAGCCCCTGAATAATTCCGCTGATCCCCTTTGTTAGCTCTTGTGGGCTTACAACTTTGTTACGGTTTTGGAAATCGAGAATTTCCTGCTTAGAGGCACGCAATTTACTTTGAGCCAACTCGAGCTCACTGCGCACAAAAGCTACCTGCTTGTCAGCAAGTTGATTGCTGATAGCATTGACAAAATCTTCAGATTTCTGGGTAACAGTCTCAACCAGACTGCGCGCGAACTCAGGCTCAAAAGCCTGTATCTCTATTGTGATAATACCCGTCGACTCATCGTGACCAATGGCGATATGCTCACGATAGTATTCCAGGTAGTCCTCCTGGGTAGCATTGGAGTCAAGGCGAGAGAAGATATCGTAGCGATCGCTCTTGTAGTAGCTACTCAACTGCAATGTCTTATCCAGATATACAGCCATATCCAAGGACTGAATATAGTTAACTACTAGGAAAGCATCTTGATTGTCGGCCCCTACACCTGGCAAAAGGAAGCCAAGGGAAGATGACATTCCTTGACTCGAGCCATTATCTTTCACAATCAGCTGAGTGCTACTCACATAACGATCCGAAACAAAGAAAAGGTAATAGGCGGATACCAAAAGCAGGGGTAAGCCAACACACAGTAGTAATCCACGCCATGCGCGAATACCCGAATGGCCAGGTTCCGATGGTGGTTCATTCGCAGCAAAGCCTGCAAACATACCTTTTACAACCTCAGCCGTTCTTTTTAGTGCGCCACTATTGGGCTTAGCTTTTTGCTCTGAGACAGGTTGCGTATTTGTTTCCATTTTGACTTATGCCTTAAGTGCCTGTTCGGCTCTATTCTGTTGTTGCACCTTGGCCTTGGGTATCCCTTGCTGATAAAGTTCAATAGCCTCATCTACGGTATCGAAAATCTGTAATCCTTCCGGGCCGAGGTAAATACCGACATCACAATTCTTTTTCAGTTGCGGCATGGCGTGAGCAACAATAATAAATTTGGCTGATTTACGCTTTTCGGCGATAACCTGTTCACACTTATGCTTAAAGTGCGCATCACCAACGGACATCACCTCATCCACTAGATAGCAATCGAAATCCACGGCGATGCTCAGACCGAACGCTAGGCGGGAACGCATGCCGGAGGAGTAGCTCTTTACCGGCGCATTGAAGTAATCACCAATCTCGGCAAAGTCCTGGACCCTATCCAATACTGCCTGCCGGCTCCTTCCCCAGATGCCATGAATACCACAAATAAACTCGGCATTCTCACGGCCAGTCATACTGCCCTGAAAACCGCTAGCAAGCCCCATGGGCCAAGATATACGCTCGTTGGTAATAACCCGCCCATAATCTGGATAATCGATCCCGCCCATAATTCGCAACAGGGTTGACTTACCGGCACCATTTCTTCCGAGAATGCCAATATTCTTACCTTCCGGGAAAACGGCATTGACATCTTTGAACAACACCTTGCGACCATTCGGTGTGCGGAATGACTTGGTCAGGTTACGCAATTCGATCATTTGCTGCGCACCAAGTCTCGCCACTGGCTGCGGTAAACCAATAGACCAAAGCCAAGCATTGCCAATGAACTGAATGTCAGGTATGGCAGGTTGGCAAACATGCCGTGGTAACTGCTAAACAGCCCCTCACGAGTAAGCTCAATGACATGCAGCAAAGGATTCCATGCGAGATACGGATGGTATTGCTCAGGTACCTGCTCCAAAGAAAAGAACACACCTGACATAAAGTACAGCGGTCGCAGAATCAGTGGTCCAAACTTGCCCGCCTCCGGGTATTTGGCACCGGCTACACAGAGCGCCAAACTCATACCAAAACAGAAACACAGGTAGAGAAGATTCACCGCAATCAGTAGCAGAAAATTATTAAAAGTCGCGGATATACCCACCCAAGCTAATATTCCCAGTAGCGCGATCAGGCTTATCAGATAGACAGCAAATTCCAACATTACCCGGCTCATAACCGCATCAAAGGGGCGCAGCTGGCGATAGTTGAATAGACCGCGGTTGGAGTCCACCGCTGCCATAGATTTACTAAAGCAGTGGGAAAAGAATAAAAATGGGGCTATACCAGCGAGCATAAAGAGCACTGTGGGGATCCCCGGGTAGAATTCCCTCCCTAGGAAGCTGAAGAGTGTTGCCAAAACCATGATATGCATGGCCGGCTCTAGCAACACCCAGGCATAACCCAGCTTCCACTTACCGAATCGAGTTTTCATCTCGCGCACAAGTAACGCGAAGATCACATCTCGCTGGATCTGCCAGACAGAGCGTGAAGTTGTTGGACCCATAGCAGCTTTTTCTTGGACAATTGTGAGCCAGTTCTCTTTTAGCACATGCCTGGAACTGGGATAATTAACTCAGACCTACTTGGAAGGAATTACTTCACTTAGCCGAGTGGTGCTTATTTGAGCTTCACTCATTTTTGCTGTGCGAGCACCTTAGCTCACAGAGAGAGAAGATGACTCTTCCTGAATACGCCAGCGGCCTAATTGACCAGCGCAGCATCCTATCGCAGCCACCAAATTTCGTCATACCAAATTAATTACGCGCCATTACGTACACCTCACCCAATTCTAGTCTTCACTTAACCACTAAACTTACACAGATTGAATGCCACTCTCAACGAATGCCTAGTGCCTGACACCAATAGATAAAACGAGGTTTATATAAGGTGATCATCCAAAACTGCTTAAGTAAACACTCACACATCAACTCTACTAATAAACTAGTAATAGTCGGGTCAATCAATGACCACGTTTAGTATATTCTTCATACGCTTTGCATTTATTTCATACAGCACTCAGCGATATATACCAATAGGCTCATAAAGATTTAGCCTGAAAGCATATCTAGGGTGCCTCTAAATAATTCTGTAACATCTATGCCCTTGATAGCGAACCACTTTGGAAGCCAAAAGCAGCACGGAAATATTAAGAAGCCCCCCAGGAGGTCTCTAACCGATAACTCTAAGCCATGCCCTAGACTATCGCCTCCCTACAGCTCCTCTCATACTGCTCCTCTAGAAGTAAAGCTACCAATAATAAATAGATGAAAAAGTGATGAGATCGATACTTGGAACAAAAGTACCAATACACTCTGGGAGCTCTGGACAGCAAGAGTTTAACCATTTCTTCATAGGTCAGTATCTGATTGATGAGATGCGCTCGAGACTTACCACATTAGAAAAGCTAGGGAGTTGATATCTTCGAACCAATCCTAGGGTGATGGTGAGCGGCGGCCCAGCACCACTTACGTCCTGCAGCTCCAGTTATACAACCCAAAAATCACCAACATTCACATTGAGTGCATTTAGGAAATCGATGAAGAGGGCACTAATGCCAGTGGCATGGATGGGTCAAAAACAAAAATTTTCCATTCTGCGGATGAGAACAAACCGATCAGAGTAGTTTATAGGCAGCAAGAATTCACTCAAAGAGGCAAGGACTGAGAACAGATAAAGCAGTAGTCGAGCAAGGAAATGGCCAGACCAAAAAAACCCCGTATGGTGAGCGACATAGCATTGCCGGACAACCTCTACCCGGACCCACGCCATAGAGAAAACTACTGGCGCAATCACTGTAACGCCCTAAAGCCCTTTGGCGAGGACTTTGAATCCATCCCAGTGCACAAAGCAAAGCTAGCGGATCTGCGCAAGTGGCGGGAATCCCTTACCTTTCATCAGCAGCATGCACGCCGCGCAGAATTTAATAAATTCTTTAATTTCTTAATGACTGAAGGCTTGTGCAAACTCGAAAGCAACCCGTTTGCCACTGCCGATGATCGCCCCCGCCTGCTGGAAAAAGGAAAGCTCGTTAAAAAGCGTCAACGCTTAACTCTGGAAGCTTACTGGACCATTTATGAAAAGACAGGGGAATTAGGTTATGAAGCGCTACAGGTTGCTATGGGTATCAGCATGCTAACCACCATGCGCCGCGCTGATATTTGCGAGCTGAACTTTGAGAAACACTTGCAAGGTGAACACCTTCGCAAAACAATTAATAAATCCGAAGCACAACGGGCAGTCTCGCCGCCAGTCATCTAAGTTTTAATTTAAAAACGCACCAACAGTTTGGCAAACTCATTAGCCGCGCCTGGGAATTCAGCTTAAGAAATTACCATTGCTTTTGATTCTTCTTTTTAGGTTAGGGTACAGAGAGTAACTCTATGGATAGGTCAAGCATGGCAAACTCAACATCCGCCGTGAGTAAAGAATCAAATGAGATAGGGGTTTTGAAAGGATAAAATTCAGGCGAAAAAAAGGGCCTAAAGGCCCTTTTTTCTTTCTTGCGAGTTTGTATTTACTTGGTAAGAAGCTGTGAGTTTTTTCTCGCAACCTTTGATAGACAAGGAAAATTTGGTGGAGCTAAGCGGGATCGAACCCTCTGACCTCAATGTAGTGGTCTAATACTTCCGGACACTTCGCTAAGATGGTAAAAACACCAAGCGAGGTGATGTATGACAACGAAAGGTACACGCCGGCAATTCAAGCCGGAGTTCAAGAAAGACGCCGTAGCCCTGGTCTCTGAGCAGGGATATTCTATTTCTAAAGCCACAGAGGCTGTAGGAACCACTGCCAACAATCTGCGACGCTGGATAAAAGAGCTGAAGCAGGAAGAGAGCGGAGAAAGGCTGGATGTCGGCGAGCGCGCAGAATTGGACCGGTTACGACGCGAAAACAAGCAGTTGCGGATGGAGAAAGAAATCCTAAAAAAGGCCAGCGCTTTCTTTGCGAAAGAAATGAAGTAAAGTACAACTTTATTAAAGAACAGCAAGGCAGCTTTCCAGTTAGGACACTCTGCCGAGTGATGCAGGTAAATAAGAGTAGCTATTACGGGTGGTATCAGCGTAGTAATAGCTCAATAGATAGCCAGACATGGAAACTATGCCATCGTTTGAAGGCCTTATTTTCTGAATCTCGACAGAGTCTCGGAAGCCGTCGGTTAATGAAACTGTTACGCAAAGAAGGCTTTAAAATTGGTCGCTATCGTGTCCGCAAACTAATGAAAAAGCTAGGTTTGAGAGTAAAACGCAAGAAGCGATTTACACTGACGACAGACAGCAAACACCAACTACCTACCGCGGAAAACCTTTTGAATAGGGAGTTCTCACCAAGTGTTAAAAATCAAGTTTGGACTACTGATATCACGTACATCTGGACTGCACAGGGCTGGCTGTATTTGGCGGTAGTGATTGATCTCTATTCACGTAGGATTGTTGGTTGGCATCTAGATCGCCAGATGGAAACGGCCCTGGTAAGTCGTGCATTGATGATGGCTGTTAATTTGCGTACACCGCCAAAGGGTCTTCTACACCACTCTGATCGAGGCAGTCAGTATGCCAGCCATACCTACCAAGCGCAGTTGAAACAGCATGGTATGGTGTGCTCAATGAGCCGCAAGGGAAATTGTTGGGACAATGCACCGACTGAACGCTTTTTTAGCAGCCTAAAACGAGAATGGCTGACGGGAAATATCTATCCGACAAGGGAAGATGCGATAGCCGATGTGAGGGCCTATATTGCTTATTACAACTCACGCAGGATACATTCATCACTGGAGTATATAACCCCTATCGAATTTGAAAAATGTGCTTAAAGAGGTGTCCGGTTAGACTTGACCACAACACAACACTGCCAATCCTCAGCACACAAAAATGTAAGTTACTAAATTTTAAAGGAAAACAGCTGTTCTCCAGCCACAATCCTCTCTCTCCCCGATGATAGCGCACTGACGCATTAACCACCCCCTCCACAATTAACACCTACCATATTCAAAAGGTAGGCGTCTACTCCATGGGGGAAGGTTTCAAGGTTTCGCCCGAAGGGCAGGAACAACCTGCCGTAACTTGTTATGAAGTCTACTATTGATGTAATCTTTGACAATAAAAATCTTCAAATACTCACATTCTTTAAGGTGAATTGGCTTATAGTTTTTACAGTAACCCTCTTTATAATCAACTATGCGAACTCCATTCATTAACTTTGGGCATATATCCATTGCATTCCCTTTAGCAACGTAGTACCAGCCTTTCTTTCTCGGTTTAGGACTAAAAACAACACCTAAGTAATCTCTTGCCAATGAAGGACAGTCATTTACTATTGCTCAACGTTAATGGCATTCACGGATGCACTGCAAAAAAGAATTAGTAAGACGAGATATCTAATAATTTTACTGACAACGCCATGCTCAGGGGCGGCTTGCTATGTGCGCTTTATTGCACGAAAATGGGAATGCAGTCACCACACAAAGTAAGCCGTCGCCTTGTAGCGTATTATTATGGTCTGCTCTGTCGCTCAGGTACAAAGTATGCAACACCTCGACACTCCATGTACTGATTGCATATTCCACTTGAGGCTTTACCACAAGCCTCTACAACGACGCCATTACCTCCTAAGCTATGAGCTCTTACTTTTAGATCGTTTACCAAAGCACGCTTGTTCGGCTTTGGTTCATCTATGCGCTCTTGGCAATATGAAGTGTCAACAAAACCTAATATCACAGCATCATACTTAGAAATTTCAATGGGCGAGTACTCTTTTACCGCAGTGGTTATCACCCTATCTTTTGCATACGATCTCAAGTTTGTATTGAATGTAATTCCGCTACATGCAGTTACAAGCGCTGCAAAAATTATTATAAATATCTTCATTCTTGTCTCCTGCCATAACGCCGCGTTCAGCCGCGGCCAAAGTTGGGTGGACTTTGTGGTATAAGCGCAACGACCACAAAAAGCGCACAGCTTTGGACCTCCTGCTGCAACGCCTTGTATGGTTGTTCTTGTCTGATTCTGATGTTGAAAATCCTTTTCGCTAACGGGTAAATTGAGACCCACCTTCGGCGGCCACCGAAGGCCTTGTTTGTCTCAGTTCGCTGCTAAGCCGGTTCATAAAGACCGATAACAAGTATGAACGTGACAGACACTCACTAGGCATAACTCGAATAGTCATGTGGGCCTCGAGCCCGAATAGCAAGGCGGAGATAGCTTATCTTATGGAACCTCAAGAGATCAATGTCAGTATCGATACCAGCAGAAACAACTCGATATTTATGTGAGACCTACTGGCCAGTTCTTTAGTGTTACCAATAACAAAGAAGGTGTTAAAGACACCATCAAACAACTACAACCGCTTAAACCTCAAAGAGTATTAATCGAGTCCACAGGAAGACTAGAATTAGAATTCGTCTGTGCTGCTCATAAAGCGGGGCTGCCGATAGTTGTTTGCAATCCTTCGCAAGTAAGAAACTTTGCAAAGTCAGCGAGGCGGCTCGCCAAAACAGATAAGCTAGATGCAATTGATATCGCACATTTTGGTGAAGCTATGAAGCCAAGTTTGTCATCAATCAAACCAGAAAAACTCAGAAATATCAGTGATTTGCTGACGGTCAGGAACCAGTGCTTAGAAATGAGCACAATGCAAAAGAATCGTCTCAAGAGAATGCCTAAGTCTGTTCATAAGCCCATTCAGGCTATCTTAAAAGCCATCAAGAAAGAGCTAGAAGGGATCGATAAGCAACTTGATAAACTTGTTAACAGTGTTGCCGAGTGGCGACAAAAACGCGATCTCTTATTAAGCGCTAAAGGAGTCGGCAATGTACTGGCTTACACGCTAATGAGCGAACTTCCTGAGCTGGGCAATTTGAACCGCAAAGAGATTTCGGCAATTGTGGGTATCGCCCCGTGAATCGTGATAGCGGTAGCTTCCAGGGTAAACGTTATATTCGAGGTGGGCGACATCGTGTACGCACGGTTTTGTTTGTTTCTATGGTGTCAGCAATAAAATGCCACCCTAAATTAAAGCCAATGTATGAGCGCCTGGTCGCTGCTGGTAAACCAAAAAAAGTAGCCCTTATCACATGTATGAGGAAGCAACTTACCAGCCTCAATACGATGGTAAAAAACAACAATTACTGGAATGAGAAAATGTCTTAAATACTTAACAAGGGACCATAGCCACTTGTTATGCTTTTTTGCAAATTTCAGCATTAATCCAATCCGATGCCACCCCTAAAGGATAATCGGAGTAGTTGTATATTTGATCTTCACTTAGACCCTCAACCTCAATTAGGTATTTTACGGCAATATGATAATCTCGATACTTTATACGATCATGGAGCCCCTCTACCCCAGAGGCGCAAAGACTAATAGTTGAATCTCCGCGGACATATTCAGCCATACCTTCGAGCTTCCACTTCTCTATTCCGAAATGATGAATTCCTAACTGCCAGAATTGCTCAATATGTTTTGCTTCATGCGAGATAACGCCAGGTAATGGAGTATCGGCATCCTGAACAGCTTGCTTATTTATATACGCAACGCCAACGAAAGGGAGTGTAAATCCTAGCGAATCTCCTGCGACTGGATTAAGTACTTTATACACCAAAGGGGCTTCAATTACATAAACCCTATCTCTAACATTCTGTGAGAAAACAAAGGCGTGGGCGGAAAACGTACCATGAATTAAAAACCAGGCCCACGTAATAATATTAAATAGAGACCTTACTATTCTTTTGACGTACATTTATACCCACACCCTAATTAGAAGCATTACGTCTCGCTAAACGGCGGGCGTTAGCAAGTCCGGTAGAGGCCACATTTTTTGTGGCCGGAACGAATTTAAGCTACTTGTTATGTTTATCCACAGACAATCTTCTCCTCGCCCAAGCGGTAAGTATTATGTGCTAGTACATATGCACCAGACAAAATTGCTGTTGTAGGAACCAATATTGGTGAAGCTATGAGCCCCTCAAGGGAGTAGTAGCTGTCGGTAGCCTCAGCAAGGTCAACAACTTTGAGGGTTAGGCGGTTTGTTGAAATTTCACAACGTGCGGTCTGTTTATCTGAGGGTGCAGGAACCGTAACGCAGCTAATAACATTGATCGAAGCTAGGAATATGTAAATAAAATTACGCAACTTACCCTCCTTGGGTATACATAATGACTACAACAGGGGCGGCTTAAGCGTAGCATAAGCCATCCCGCGAAAAGCCAAAGGCCCGCATGTACTTGTTAAACTTCTCTAGCTCACCGAGCTTGGCAAAAATTCAATGGCACAACCACTTCTCTCTAAGGTAGAACCAGCCATATTATAACCACGGAGTGACTCTTTAAAGAAATAGATATTATCACCAAATTTTTTCTTTTTCTTGGTGCCTGAAATAAATTTGGATTCTAATATGGGATTTAACCCCAATTCTTTACGCCTTTTCTATATGCGTCTCAAAATTTCAGAAACTAGTAACGGCCCAACAATTTACAAACCTTCCTTGGAAGACAGGTCTTCTATAGATGGGCTTTCCTTGGTGCAAGCGAATACTAAATTATTTACGCTGTATATGGCAAAAGTTACTGTGGATAAAATTGCTTTGTTCATAATGTGTAAAGCCCAGCGCACCTTCGAATAAAGCTGTGCTTCCCTGTGTAAAAACAATAGCGAAGTAACCAACACAAATATGCATAACATTGACGGTCCGGTGCAACTCCTGGTTAGTAGTGGGTCGATAGCACACGTTTTATAAAGGGCCACTTACCTTCGGTATATGACTCTCTGTCATATGCCAATTCTTTGGCAAGCACTTGCTTTAGAAGGCTATACTCTTTTGCTATATTTTTGTCGTTTCTCAGTATATTTCTAAACTTTATGCGCTGTATCCAAAGCTCACTTTTGTAGGGAATCAAGTGTAAATGATGTGTCCGATGATCTGGAGTAGGCTTGCAAAACCAGTGCATGACTTCAGCTTTATACGGATAATAGCAATAGCCATTATCTGAAAGAACTTGAATGGCTCCTTTAGTACTTTCAAGATCTTTAACTCCAAACATGATATCTACTATTGGCTTAGCCAACATACCCGCTACAGACGTGCTTCCAACGTGCTCAATTGATCCAAATAGCCACCCGCCAAGTTTATCCTTGAGAAATACCTTTTCTTTCTCAAATGAGCTCTCCCATTCTGGATTGTATTCTTCAAGTTCTATTTTCATACGGACCCAATCGGACTGATAACGCCGCAAGCACCGGCAAAGGCCAGCGGCTCGCCGCGTTGTGGCCTTTGCCCTCGAGCAGCGCAGCGACGAGTTAGTGACTTGCTTTGTTAAATGGCTTTGAAATCAGAAGTGCGACGGCAGCGAATACTGGGTACTTAACGAACCCAGCCATGTCATACCACAGTGGCAGTCCGCAGTTTCCTAAACAATCAAAACCACCAAGCTCCGTAATAAAGACACCAAACCCAATAAGTGCAGTGGTGGTCGCCAACACAACAGGCCTTCGACGTGACAGCTTAGAAAAGACGATAACGCACAATACAAACAAAATTAGTGAATGAACCAGGTCAAATACCAAGCGCAACGACCAGTAGTCTATTCCCGTGAAAACCAATGCGTTGGCAACTGCACCGTTTAAAAAAGGCACTAAAAACCACGCACAAAACTCGTAAACGCAAAAACATACGAGAATCCATACTACGGACTTTGAATGCTTACTTAGCGAACTGTCTTCGAGTATGTCACTCTTGGGGGCTTCGTATATGTTGTTCATAAAGACCATTTAACGCTCTAATTTGCGGCGGTTGCCGCACCGCGGTAACCGTCCGGCAACATTAGCTTGTTAGGTGCTGCTACCTTTAGCGGGTGTACTCGATTATTGATTAAGAAACCTTCTAGTTCACTTAGCTCGGCAGGTAGCTTGGCGCCCTCATGGGAACCGCATCTGATAAACCGGAACCCCGCAGCGAATAGAATTTGCACCTTACGCCACTGCCTCTTATCACCTGCCTTTGGTGCCTTAAAGCTACGCCCCATCTCATGCATACATTCGCCACAATCTGGACAAGGGTGACATCGAGCTGCCTTTTTACCAGAGCACTCAACAGGTCTTTTGTAACTTTTTCGGCAATTGAAGCATGCATGAGCCACCAAATATTCGGGACCACGATAGATTGGAACCGGCTCAGGCGGATTAATAACACGGGTTCCCGTAGCCTTCCGCAATTCCATTCTTCGGTGCTTTTCTAGATTTACACTCATAATTCCTCTGGGCACCTAACAGTGTATTCAAAAGCAGCTGTAATATATCACCCACCACTATATCCATAGGCTTCATTCAGCAACGATTCAAAAAAATCCTATAGAAACATTAGCTTACTGACAATTGGCACCAGCGTGCATAAGTGGATTTATTGCAGCCGCATCATATCCCGTGATTTTCGCTACTATATATCTATTTGCAAACTCCATAAAAGTCAAAAGGTTAGTAACTTTTTCCCTGTGGATACATGATGGTGCTTTTGATCCTTGATGGTCGAATCAAGCTAGGTGGCTTAATTATCTCAATAAACCCCATTCAGCGCGCTTAGCATTTGCATAACCACCCCCGTCAGATCCACGTTAGTATCTCCAGTAATCTACGACCTGCCAGCCGCTACTGCCATCTGATCGGGACACCCATTCCAGGCCGGCACATAGGTTATTGACGTGGTGAAGTTGTTGAACGTGAGCGGTTAAAGGCATGCTCTACTTGTAGGAACGACAAACCCTAACCACCAGAGGCAAGCGCCCCGGCGACTTTTAGCCGCAAAGGTCTGCAGTGTTTTATTCGGTCTTTTGGCGACAAACACCGGGAAACTACTAACTATTTATCAGCTTACAAACGGGTATTCTGACTTATTTCTAATTTAGCAATGCAAAATGCAGTTTTGTTTCGAAAATCGAAAATTTGCTATTACGGGAGTACCTAATATGGCTAGATATTTGAGGCCGGGACACCTGGGCAAATGCCTGCGCAATACACGGAAATTGAAGGGGATGACGATCGCACAGTTGGCCAAGCAGCTGGGGCTGGCACCATCTCAAGTTTCGAAAATGGAAACAGGCAAACAGAAGTTAGCGGCGGAGTAACTACCGGCCTGGTGTGAGGCGGTGGGGATTACTTTGGCGGAAGTGTATGGGGTGGAGAACCTGCACCACTTTTGGAAATTTCCTTTCCTCCGCTAATAGCGAAACTTTATTCACAGCTCCCTATGGAGTGGCAGCTGCATGTGCAGAGGACTATTGAGAGTATCTATCAGTTATGGAAAAGAGGACGATATACTTAAGACCTTTAATTACCCTCCACTACTCCTCTGACTATTAACCAACTGGACATCAATTATCAAAATGAGGAGTATTCTATTTTTGGAAGCCAATTGATAAGCGGAGTATCGATTCTGTGGCGACAGATAAACAGATAAGAAGCTCACAAAGCTACCTCTATTCTAGGCAGCATTAACGACGCCAATAATAATTAGCTTAGGTATAACCTTGTATATATGCCTAAGCTCCAATCTCTATTACGCCCCAGGGTATAGCGGCCTTAATAAGGCTACTGAATTTTTCAGCATTCCTTATCGTTTAATCGACTCGCCGCAGGGCCGTGCAAAAATTGCTCAAACTCTTCACCATAGGCAAAGCCAATTCCACTCCACCTGACACAGTGATCCCCATCCGCGTATGCAACTGCATCCATGTCGAAAGTACGCCTTTTATTCTTTTTGTAGAATTTAACTGAACGACTCTACACCGCAAGCACGAGCCTGGCAATTAACGATAAAGCTGACTAACCTTATGCCGACTCAGGGGTCACACGCAAAAAATTACCCACTTTTTGTTCTAACCGAGTTTTGGACTTAATAGGGACTTAAATTTCAGGCACAAAAAAACCCGCTACTTGAGCGGGTTTCTAGGTCGTTGATTTACAACGATAATTTGGTGGAGCTAAGCGGGATCGAACCGCTGACCTCAACACTGCCAGTGTTGCGCTCTCCCAGCTGAGCTATAGCCCCAAATCCTTTTTGCTTAACGTTTCCGTTGAAAGCGAGGCGCATTTTAGCAAGGTTTAGGCGCCTGTCAACAGAAAAAATAACTTTTTAATCAATTAGTTACAGCCGGACCGGCACAGCCCCCTGCCGGGGGCTGTAAAGCGCTTAGGGGAGTGAGGCGTACTCCTTTTCCCAGCGTTTGAGGACTTTCTTTCCGGCACCGCCCAGGGCGTCGATGGCCTGGCGCAGGCGGGCGCGGCTGAGGTCGGGGCCCAGCAGTACCATGGCGTCCATTACGGAGAAGGAGGCGGTGGTGCCACTGATGGCGACAAACAGGGGCGCGTTGAAGTCTTTGAGCTTGATCTCCATGGCCGTGGCCAGGGACTTCACACCCTGGAAGATGCTATCGCGATCCCAGGTGCGCAGGGCTTCCAGGCGCCACAGGGTGAATTGCAGTAACTTCTTCTGCTCTTCCAATTCCAGCTTGTTGCCGCTGAAGCTCTCTTCGGTGAGCGGCAGCTTGCCTGCGGCGAGGAAGCTCACCAGCGGTGCGAAGTCCCCAAAGGTCTCCATACGCTCGCGGGCATGGGGCAGTACTTTGAGCAGATTCTCGCGGTTAAACATCCAGTCGATGAGGCGATCGGCGAGCTGTTCGTTTTCCAGTTCGCGAATCCACAGGCCATTCAGCCAGGATAGTTTTTCCACATCGAACACCGGGCCGCCCAGGGAAACGCGGTGGATATCGAAGTGCTCGAGCATTTCCTCTAAAGAAAACTTCTCGCGCTCATCCGGCATGGACCAGCCCATACGGCCCAAATAGTTGAGCAGCGCTTCAGGCATAAAGCCGGCGCGCTGGTAATAAAGAATCGAGGTAGGATTCTTGCGCTTGGACAGTTTGGTTTTGTCCGGATTGCGCAGCAGCGGCAGGTGGCAGAGCACCGGCATTTCCCAACCAAAATATTCGTACAATAGTTTGTGTTTGGGCGCCGAGTTAATCCACTCTTCGCCACGCAGCACATGGGTGATCTCCATCAGGTGATCGTCCACTACGTTGGCCAAGTGGTAAGTGGGCATACCATCGGACTTGAGCAGAATTTGCGCATCCACTTGAGCCCAGTCGATCTCAATAGAGCCGCGTAGCAGATCTTCCACCACGCAGGTACCACTCTCCGGCACATTCATGCGTACGACGTAGGGTTCACCGGCGGCACGGCGCTTTTCCACCTCTTCTTCCGGCAATGCCAGGTCGCTGGGCTTCAGTGAAGTGCGGCCGGCCTCGCGCAGCTCTTCGCGCAGTTGCTCCAATTCTTCGGCAGTGCGGTAGCAGTGGAAGGCATGCCCCTTCTGCACCAGTTCATCACAGTGAGTTTTGTAAATATCACCGCGTTCGCTCTGCCGATAAGGACCGTGTGGACCGCCGACATCCGGCCCTTCCTGCCAGTCCAATCCCAACCAGCGCAGGCTATCGAGAATCGCCTGCTCGGATTCCGGGGTGCTGCGCTGTTGATCGGTATCTTCGATACGCAACACAAACTGGCCACCCTGGGCGCGGGCAAAACACTGATTAAACAGGGCGATATAAGCAGTACCAACGTGGGGATCACCGGTTGGAGACGGTGCGATTCGGGTTCTTACGGTCATGACAAACCTGATTGAAGGTGAATAAAGGACACTTAAGGCGCGGGATTATAGCGCTGGCCGGGCCTTGGGCACAGGCGTAGAAAAGCCATGAAGAAGATCTTTTAGACGCCACAAACCAAAAAATCCCCACAAATGGCGTGACTTAAATCACAAAAAAAGTATCATTTCCGCCATAAAGACGGAATAGCTTGACTAACGCAGTACCCCTGACCCGTGCAGGATCTTCGCGAGCAGCTTTTCACAGAACGATAACCAACGGCTCAGGAAGATACGCCATGCACAAAAATGTAGTTCGTTCACTGGTCTCTGCCGTCGCAGCAGGCATCCTTTTCAGCACCTCGGCAGCCACCATGGCGGCTCAAGATAGCGCCAGCAGTGATATCACTCTTAGCTTTACCCCGACTATTGAAATTGCTGCAGTTGGTGATGTTTCAATTACCGATCCCGCGCTGGGTTCCGATGCGGTTGCCAGCGAAGATTTTTGTATTGGCGGTTTTGGCTTCCCCACGTTCAGCATTACCTTCGAAAGCGATGATGACAACAACGATCCAGCATTCACCCTGACAGACGGCGCAGGCCTTGAAGTGCCTTACAGCGTAGGCTTTGATAACAGCACCAGCGGAACCTTTACCGCGGTCAACGCAGGTCAGGCAGTCACCGGGCAAACGCGCAACGCCGCCTCCTGCAGTGGTTCTGACAACGCCAGATTCCAGATCACTGTTGCCAATGGCGATTGGCAGACCAGCGACGTCCTCAATGGTACCGACTATACCGATACCCTGCTGATCACCGTCGCTTCTGAATAATTTTTTGGCGTGGCCGGATAGGATTTCCAGCCAAACCGATTGCAGTTTATGGCAGGAAGTCTTAATCGATGGCATGCGCTGGCTTTTTGCCTGGCGCAAGCCATTCACGCCAATACCTTTGCAGCCACAGCAGCCACTTTTCTGCTGGAAACCTCTGCACCGGAAGGTTTTGATACGCTAACTGAACCGCAGCAGTTGCTGGCGGATCTCTACTATGGTGGCCGCTATATAGGCGCAGCGCAGATTACCGCTGACCCCACCCATATTCATTTCGACCAGCCCGAATTATTACTCCCGCTGCTGCCAGCATTACTGGATAGAGAGGCGGTACTGGCAGCAATCAGCAAACCCTTGCCCAAAAATTCGCAGTATGTATGTCGCTCGGCCAGGCAAAAACACTGTGGCTACCTGCTGCCCGAAAAAGTAGCAGTGATTTACGACGAGAGCCGCTATCGGCTCGACCTGTTTTTTTCCGCAGACTTGCTGCCGCAAGAGGCGGCCATTACTGACCCCTATCTCCCTGCATCTACCAGTGCGTTTTCCATTGTGCAAAACCTCAACGGCACCTGGAGTGGGGTGGAAAGTGATCTCGGTGGCAACAGCCACAGCGCAACTTTAAATGGTAATACTATCGTCAGCTTTGGCGAGAGCGCCCTGCACGCCCGCTGGTCCGCCGCCACAGAGCAGCACAACCAAATTAGTGCGCTGCATTGGTCCAGGGATTACCGCGGAAAAGCCTACTCGATTGGTTTATTACAACCCCAGGGTGGCTGGCACTATTTCGGTAGCCAAAACACACTATATGGACTGGAATTACGCAGCTCACAGCTCAGTCGCACAGACACCAAACACCGGCAGGGCGCGCTGCTTGAAATCAATATGCCGGTGCGCGGGCGCGTGGAAATTTATCGGGATAAGCGACTGATTCACACGGAAATGCTGGAGGCCGGTAACCGCCTGCTTAATACCAGCACCCTGCCCCACGGCGCCTACGAAATCGAGGTGCGCACCTTTGATGAGATGGGCCGGGCATTGCACCGTCACACGGAATTTTTTACCAAGGATTCCCTGCTGCCCGCTCCTGGGGAGTGGTCCTGGAGTTTTCACGCGGGCCAGCCAGCAAAGACCTTTAGTAATACGCAAACGCTACCCGAGCGCTACGATGACATGCTGGTGCAAGGGTCTATTGCCCGCCGGCTCACCAGTAATCTGGGGCTCTTTGCAACGACGAGTTCAACCCAAGAGCAACAACTTTATGAAGTCGGCACCCGCTGGGTAGGGCGTTATTTTGAAATTTCACCGAGCCTAGTGACCAGCGACGATGGGCGCAGTGGCCACAGGGTTCAAGCACTGTTGAAAACGCCTTTCGCCACACTGAGCGCCATTGATACCAGGCTGGATAACGCCAGGGTATTTAATGAGCCGAACAGCCTGCAGCTGTTGCCCAACGGTTATTCACAGCGCAGCCTGGCTGTGCAGAGTAGTCTATTTGGGGGGCAACTGGCTTTGCGTTTGCGCGAGCGGGATAGCTCCTACTATTTACTGCCCGGAGAGCAGGCCGATCGGCTGGAAAGTGCACGCAAACTCACCACACTCTCGTTTAAGCGCAATATTTTCAAAAGCGCAAAGTGGCTCGGCAGCGCGACCCTCTCCTACAGTGAGGCCGATGAACAACAATACACCGGCCTGGAGGTAGAATTCCGGAGGCGCTCCAAACACTGGCAACACAGTGCAAATCTACATAGTGAACGCAGCAACCACAGTGGTCGCGAACAGCGGTTGGCCCTGCAAACACGCTGGCACGATAGAGACTTATGGGCCGCGGAATTTGAGCAACAGCTTTCCGCGGAGAAAAGTACACAGACTCGCTACTTAGAGAGTCGCAGCTATCTCGCCGGTCATTTCGGTTATTTAAACAGCACCCTGGGTTTTAATAGCGATAACACCGGCAAGGCTTTCAATTACCTGGGCGGTTTCAGCACCAATTTGATTGCAACGGGGAATACCCTCGCCTGGGGCGGCGAGCGCACATTGGAAAGCGCAGTCATTATTGAAATTGATGGGAGTGATCAGCAGGATTTTGAAGTGTTAGTGGACGGCACCCGACGCGGTTATGCCAAAGGCGGTGAAAAGTCTGTCATCAACTTACCCGCTTTTAAAAGTTATGACCTCTCCCTGCGCCCATTGGATAACGGTTTCTTCGATTACCGCGAGCAGAGCGAAACCTTTACCCTGTACCCCGGCAATGTGAACTCTACAACCTATCAGATAGAGCAACAGCGGCTCATTTTGGGGCGCCTTACCGATATGGGAGAGGGCTTAGCAAACACCCGGCTTTCCATCGGCGAACACAGTACCATTACCGACCAGTACGGTGTATTCCAGCTGGAAATCCATACAAACCAGAAAAGCCTGCGCTCCCAGGAATTAACCTGGGATTTGTGCCGTGCTCCCATAACTCTTCAGTCTTCCGGAGAGAACTGGCTGAATATCGGTACCATTGAGCAATCCGAGGCAAACTGCCAAATGGAATACACCGCGGAGGTAATCGGTGCACAACGTTAAAGACCTTCTCGGCAAACTCCTGTGGCTGGGTTTTCTTTTTCTTTCTTGCCATATGCCGGCCCAGGCCCAAAGTTGCTCCAGTAATGACAACTTACGCACCTGTAACCTTGGCGGTACACACAATCTGAATTACCAATCCAATACCAAGGAGATTGCCTTTACCTTGCGCAGCCGCAGTTCATTCGGTGGCCGCGCTTACACTTACTATGCCGAGCTTGCGCCTCTGAGTGGTAACACCTTTACACTGACTGCCGACAATGGCGATACCCTGGATATTGCCTTTACCTTAGACCCCAGCAATAGCGATGCACAGTCGCTCACCCTCAATAATCTCGCAGGCCCTTTTAACGGCAGTAGCAACGATACCAACGCCGCCCTTTTAGTGGAAATTGACAACACCAAGACTCCCTCTTCCAACCAATACACCGGAAGTTTCCAGCTCACCCTGGAGCAATACTTCCTTGTCTTCTTGACCGGTAGCGAAACCGTAGACTTTGATATTGTTTTGGAGGTGGAGCCCAATATTGTCATTCGCAATCTGGGGGATATTGACCTGAGTAATTCGGGCATCTCTTTTGGTCAGGCGATTGAGGGGCAGGAGGATTTCTGTATTGGAGGCATTGGTTTCGACCGCTATACAGTCAATCTTTCCAGCGGCAATGGCAGTACTGGAGGAAGCGGGATTTCCCCTTATGCCCTTAAAGGCGCCGCTGAGCGCATGGCTTATTCGGTCAGCTTCTCCGATGATTTAAATGGCAGTAACGCCAAGAGCCCGAATAACCAGGGCGATATACCGGGGTCTTTTGTAAGGCAATCCAATGAAGCCTGTATCAGCGACAACGCCAGAGTGACTATCTCAGTTGCCCCCTCAGACTGGGAGCAGGCCGGGGAGCCCATTTATACCGATGTATTAACCGTCACGGTTAGTAGCCAGTGACAGGTTATTTATCCAAGTGAACCCCTCAGGTTTAAGTATCTGGCACAACAATAAACTATATAATCCATAATATTCCGCTGGCTAATGGTTAATTCCAGCGCTTTTTTTCAACTCACTTTAAATTTCAGCAAAAAAATATACGCCGGCATTTGAATGACAAATAAATCGCTTTTACAAATAAAAACTCTTAGATAACCGCAATTTAATACGCGTTACCGGCCACACTCCAGTCACACGTCTTCCACACGCCTGCCACAAAAAACATCTCAAAGTTCTTGGTGTATTTTCACGAAAAAATTAAGAGGTTTTCACTATTCTCCACTGGCCTAATGGGCAATCTTTCCTATTCTTTTAACCGCAAAGTCAACTATAAGCTGTTCTCTTCACACTTGGTTAAAGGATATCAATAATGAACCGCATTTTATTACGCCGTGTCGCCCCCATGACGATGGCCCTCCTACTTCCTCTCGGAACCCCAATAGCACTGGCTGTCAACGAAAGCGCCGATACTGAAGTAACATTGAGGTTTACCCCTACTATTAGTATTAACGGTTTCGAAGATCTCGTCATTACCGACCCGGATTCAGGCGAGAATGCCGTTGATTGGGAATCTTTTTGTATTCGTGGCATTGGATTCTCCACTTTCGAAATTCTCTTTGAGAGCGAGAATGGCACTAACGAATACATACTAACGGATGGCACTATAAACATTCCCTATCAAGTCGGCTTTGAAAATGTAACCAATGGGGGCTTTACTCCCACTACCGAGGGAACCGCCTTGGCCGGACAAGCCATCCAAGATCCAGGTAACTGCAATGGAAATGGTGTGCCGGAAAATTCTACTTTCGAGGTGACGATTTTAAATGCGGACTGGGAGAACGCTAGGGTTCTAAGTGGCACCGAATATACTGACACCTTAACAATCACAGTAACGTCAGAATAACTAATCAAGAAACCAATCCCCAATTCTGGTAATAGTCCTTTATGGTAAGAAAAAAACCCGCCAGAAAATTTCGCTGGTTGTTATTGCCTGTATTAGCCTGGCAGGTAGTAGTTCACTCGGAAGAGTCGATCAACCCCAAAACAACCAATGTACCGGCGGGTTTTGAGGATCTCACCAAACCACAGATGGTTGTGGCCGACCTCTTCTATGGCGGCCAGATGATTGGTGCCGTGCAAATTACTGTGCATCCCACTTTTATCGAATTTCATGACCCATCCGCAGTCTTGAAATTACTACCACTCCCCCTAAATCCGGAGCGGGTGGAACAACTTCTTCAACAACCCCAGAGTAAAAATTCAGATCGAATTTGCCAAAACGCTGCACAAGACGACTGTGGATTTCTGACCCCTAAGGATTTTGCTGTTATCTACAACAACGACCTTTATCGTGTAGATGCTTTTTTCGCGCCAGATCTATTGCCGCAACAGGTGGCAATTTCCGACCCCTACTTACCGCCCTCGAGCAGCGGGTTTTCCTTGATACAAAACCTGGGTGCGGCCTGGGCTGGCAATTATTCTGACGAAACTGACAATAGCTACCGCACAACTTTTAATGGCAATACGATTATTGGATTTGGTGAGAAGGCAGTTCGCAGCCAGTGGCACTATTCAGATGAACAGGGCTACCAGGTTAGCAACCTGTATTGGGCCAAAGATTTTCGTGGTAAGCACTATTCTGCAGGACTCTTTCAACCCCAAGGCAATTTCGGCTATTTCAATACCTCACGATCAGTTTTCGGTGTGGAGTTCCGCAACTCCAGGTTAACCCGTACGGACCTCTCCTACCAGGAAGGCGCGCAGGTGGAAATTAATATGCCGGTGCGCGGTCGGGTAGAGGTTTACCGGGAAAACCGCCTGGTTCACTCCGAGTTACTGGATGCTGGCAACCGGCTGCTCGATACATCAGGTCTTCCCGGTGGGGCCTATGAGATTGAAGTGCGCACGTTTGATGAGTCGGGCCGCCTTCTTACCAGTTTCACCGAATTTTTTGCTAAAGATTTCTATCTGCCCGCACCGGGAGAGTGGCATTGGAGCCTACTCGCCGGGATGCCCACAGAATCAGGCAGCCATCGCGGCCTGCCAGATTATTATAACGAAGGTCTTGTACAGGCCTATTTGGGCCGCAGGGTCTCTGACAATATCGCGCTTTTCAGTACTATTTCTGCCACGGAAAACCAGCAATCCCTGGAACTGGGCGCACGCTGGATAGGGAGTCGGCTGGAACTCTCCCCGAATTTTTTGCTAGGCCGGGGAGGACAAAAAGGCTATAAAATGGAAGGGCTACTCGAACTCCCCTTCGTCACCTTAAATGCCTCCATTAGCAAGCTGTATGGAAATAAGCATCTATACCCTCAGGATGAATACCCACTACTGCGCAATAATTTTTCCCAGAAAATTATCGGTATGCAAAGTGCAGTTTTTGGCGGCAGCCTCTCACTTCGATACAACGAAAGAAGCCGAACAACGGCAATTTATTCTGACAATCTTCCCGGTGGGCCCTACTCAAATAACATCAGTAAATTTACCACGCTGGCCTATAGACGCTCACTGATCAGAAAAAGAAACTGGTTCGGCGATGTCATATTTTCTTACAACAAGTCAGGCGATGAAACCTATTCAAGCATCGATTTTCAGCTCAGGTACTACGCTGACCAATGGCAACACTCTGCCACGGCCCTTAGAGAATTCGGTAACGATCAAATAGAAACCCCACATAGATTGAGTTTTGAAAGCCGCTGGAACGATAGGGAACTATGGTCTGCGGAAGTGGAACAAGCCCTGGGGGTTGAAAATACTGATGATGGCTATTACCTGGAAAGCCGCACCCGTCTTTCCGGCCGCCAGGGGTTTATCAACTCGGCGGTAAATTACAGTAAGGATGGCAGCAATCGCACCACCAACTTTCTGGGTAGCTTTAGTACAAACATTATTGCCACTGGCAAGCAGATTGCCTGGGGAGGAGAACGGGCTTATGAAAGTGCTATTATTGTCGATATAAATGGCAGCGAAAATAATGATTTTGAAGTGCTTGTGGATGGTTCCCGCCACGGTTACGCAAAAGGGGGCAAGAAATCGGTCATCAACTTACTCCCATACCACAGCTACGATATCACCTTGCGACCACTGGATGATGGTTTTTTTGAGTTCAAGGAAAAAAGCCAGTTTATCACTCTGTACCCGGGAAATGTTTCCGAGAGCACCTACAGCATTCAATCACTCTACGTCATTATGGGAAGGTTAACTTCTTTTGGTAACGGCATCCCTGAGACGCTTGTTTCTATCGGTGAGCATGAAGTCACAACGGATAAATTTGGTGTCTTTCAATTGGAAGTCCCTATTGAGATGGAGGGTCAATCTACCCTGGAGGTCAAATGGCTTAACTGCAGTATTAGTGTTGAAGTCGAGGATTCCGGGGAAAACTGGATCAACTTAGGGACGCTACAGCAATCAGACGCCTACTGTCTCCCAGCCTTTGAAGTCAGCAAAAACAATGAAAAGCAATAAAAAGTTCCCTACCCCCAAGCCACTTTACCTGGCAATATTGACTGCGGGATTCACCATGGTGCAACCCAATTTTTCGTTGGCGGCCTGTACCGGGGACATTTATTTGCGCACCTGCGATCTACAGGGGCGCCATACTGTCAACTATGAAGCATATAAGAAAGAAGTGGATTTCACGCTCCGCAGCAATCGAAACGGTCATGCCCAGCCCTTTGCTATAAGAGTTATCCCCGAGATCGGCAGAAAGTTTCAATTGTTTTCCGACACAGGGGAACCACTGGATATATCCCTTTCTTTCTCCTCAAGGAACAGTGTGCCTACCCCTTTACGCCCGGATATATTCAGTAAGCAGTATCCAGGCAGCCTCAACGATTTGAGTAATTTCCTAAGCGTGAATATCAACCCTGCCAGTGCAATCACGTCCAACTTTTACTATGGCAACTTCCAGATGGAAGTGATGCAATATATCAATTCACAAAGTACCGAATCTCAAACAGTGAATTTTGATATTGAAATGGAAGTTGAACCTAGTATCAGTATCAGAAACCTCAGAAATATTCAGATTACTAATGCAAGCTTTTCTTCTGGGCAGGATATTACCGGCTACGAAGATTTCTGTATCGATGGGGTAGGCTTTAGTAACTATCTGGTTAATTTAACGAGTAGAAATGGAATTACTTCAGGCGCCAGAGGAGCAAAAATGTTTCAGCTCAATGGTGCAATGGAGAGTCTGCCCTATGCAGCCTCCTTTACCGACGATATGAATCAAACTCTTGGTGCCAGAACACTGAGTGTTGAGCAAGCTCGGGGCACCCTTCCAAACAGAGCCCCCGGACGGTGCCTAACGGACAATGCCAGGCTGTTTGTAACTATCCCCGCCGGCAGCTGGGAACATGCCAGAGGCACCTACTTTTCAGATGTCCTAACGGTAACCGTTACCAGCCAATGACTGATTGCTAGAAGCTGAAAAACGCTCTTAAAGAACCACTCTTAAGAATTATTTTAGAGCAACAAACAAAATAAAAAGAAGCAGTAAGGCCAGAATCTTATGCCTCACTGCCTCCCATTAGATTTATCCCTTCAGTGGAAAGCGGATTTTTTCGCTGTTTTGGCCGCGTAGTAACACTTCCAGCTCGCCATTGGCTGGCACATCCGCCACTTCAATACTGGTACCGGCATAGAGCCTGCCTGAGGTTTCGAGCTTTTCGCACTCCCCTTCGGCAAAGCAATGGCGAACTTCCACCACCTCAACATTAATATTGCCGTTATTGGTGAGACGATAAGAGCCGTTTTCTTCTTCCAACCCAACTTTGTAGGCTCCGCCTTTTGGCTGGACAAAAACCAGCGCCTGGTAAGCCACAAGAATTTTCAGTGCGGTTTGCTCTGTCTTAATTTCGCCGACAACCGGCTTGAAAGTCACGCGGTAGACTTTCTCTTCCTCCAGGTTGCGATCGAGCGCCATCAGGCGAAAGCGCTTTCTCTCTCCTGGAGCTAACACGGCTTTCGATGGGCTCACCAGGAGTTTGAATTCATCGGGATTGATCACCCGAATTCTCTCTTCATTTTCCCTGCCGGGATTATCCACACGAAAAATTTCCGTCTGTACATAAAGAGTTTCTTCATCTGGGTTACTGACTACGACATCATCCCTTGAGCTGGGACCATCCTCCAAATAGAGGACAATTTTATCCACAGACATGGCAGCCATTACCGGCTGGGCAATCAGCAATACAAATGCAATGAATAGTTTTTTCATAAGTGACCGAGTATTTTGAGAGACGCTTATTCTAAACCCGACATTTTACACTGGTGAAATGTTGGTTACTTCTTTTAAAACAGGCACATGAGCAAGATAGTTATTCTGCGCTGATTATCAACTCTGAAACTCCTTTGATATCCCCCTCAGTCAGACACCGTTTAGCCCCAAAATCTAGTGCCTGCTGCCCCCTACTGAAATCCTGCGCCAGGGCTGTCACACTGATGTGCTTAGCCGGGAGATTTCGCAAGCATAACTCGCGGTGAGTACCCCGCTCCGCCTGTCGCAAAGTCGCATTCGGCGAAAAAACTAGCGTAATCTGCGCCGTCGCAGAAGCTGAACTACTGGCAGCTGCAGGGTGCACGATAAAAACACCAGCCAACCAGCCAAAAAGCAAAACCGCGCCCAATCTGAAACTGCTCATAGGCGGTACATACCTCTTTACAGTACGGCAAACACCATCCGTACAGACAACAAAAGAGCGATACCTTCTAATTTTAGCTATGGAAGTTAGCGCTGCCAGCCGGGCTCCCGTCAATCACGGATTTCCAAGGCTCAATGCGTATCCAATTTTCCTCGGCACTCCACTTGCAACGCCCTCTCCACCGTCTATTTTTCCTGTAAGACCCGATTCCACCCTGGGCCATTGACCTTTGGGTTACAGAGCGCCAAAGCGCCTATATCCAGCCGACAATAACGCCTGCTTTCCGGATTTGACTCACATGCTAATCGCGCACCGTGGCGACAAAACCCGCCACCCGGAGAATACCATCGCCGCCTTTGAGGCTGCCCATAACCTGGGCGCCTGTGCCATTCAGTGCGATGTCCGCTTTAGCCTGGATGGCACCCCCTGGTGCTATCACAAAGATACCCTGCCGCTCCCCAATGACAGGCGCGAGCACTACTTTCACGACCTGAGGGATTCCCAGCTCAGCCGCCTGGCCATCGATTCCTTTATACAGGTGGTGGATTGGGCCAGTTGCCACCGGCACCTGGATTGGTTTGTGGGCATCTCCGCAGCCAATATCGCCAATTTGGGTTTTACCGCCGCAGTAAAGAAGCTGTTGGAGCAAATGCGCAATGAGCGCGAGTCCTTCGCCCTGCTTACCCAGGATTGCCGTAGCCTCCGGGCTGCCCGCAATATGGGCTGGCACAGGGTGGCCCTGCAGATCAGCAGTGTGCCGCGCTGCCTGTCTGCGGATATTGTCACTCTGGCCCCGGAGTTTCTGCTGATCCGCGATAGCTTTATCGACTGTGAGGAGTTACCACCGGGCCCCTGGCAATGGGTGGTCTACGAAATCAATTCCGCCGAAGAGGCCGTACTCTGGCGCAAGCGGGGAGCGCACCATATCCTCACCGGCAACCTGCCGCTGTTGATGCGCTCTCGGGAAGCGAGTGATGTCTACGGATTTTGATGTCCTGGTAGTTGGCGCGGGAATACTTGGCGCGGGTACCGCTGAGGCCCTGGCCAAGGAACACCACTCGGTAGTGATACTGGAGCAGCTGGGTATCGCCGCAGCCACCTCTTCGCGTTCCTCAAAGCTGATCCACGGCGGCTTGCGCTATTTGGAGAGCGGGCAGTTCCGCTTGGTTTACGAGTGCCTGCGCGAACGCAGCTGGCTGTTGGAAAATAAACCCCAGTTAGTGCGCATGGTGCCCTTTTATATTCCGGTCTACCGTCACAGCAAGCGGCCGCCATGGATGGTGAGGTTGGGGCTCAGCCTCTATGCACTGCTTTCCGGTATCGGCAGTGAGGCCTCGCGTTTTCGCGCTTTATCCAAAGCGGAGTGGGCTACCCTGCCAGGCCTCAAGCGGGAAGATCTACTCGCGGTGTTTCGCTACTACGATGCGCAAACAGACGACGCCGCACTGACCCGCGATGTGGTTGCCTCGGCAATTGCTCACGGCGCACAAATCATCTGCCCCGGCAGCCTGGTAGGAGCGGAAGTCACCGATGAGGGTGTGCGGGTTGATTACGTGGCCGATGGCAAGCTGAATACGCTACACACCCGCGCGCTGGTCAATTGCAGCGGGCCCTGGGTAGCCACCACCAATGCACGCTGTTCACCCCCAGTGCCCCTCCCTCCCATCGACCTTGTGGCAGGCACCCACATACTGCTGCCACTGTCCCTGGGTAACAAGATCTTCTATGTGGAAGCCGAGGACCACCGCGCGGTGTTCGTCATGCCCTGGCAGGACAAGACCCTGGTGGGCACTACAGAGCGCCCTTTCTTCGGCGATCCACGGGAGGTAGTGCCCACCGTAGAAGAGGAGGCTTACCTGCTGCGCACCGTGCAGCAGCATTTTTTCCAGACCCGCGGTTTACAGGCGGAGGATATTTGCGAGAGCTTTGCCGGCTTGCGAGTTTTGCCAGAAGCGGAGAAGAGCCCATTTGCCCGGTCGCGGGAGTCGATGATTTGCTGTGACAATGAGCGCAAGCCGCGCATTCTGGCCGTCGCCGGGGGCAAGCTCACCAGCTACCGCGCCACCGCACGCAAACTGGCCAAAAAGCTGCAAGCCACTCTGCAGGATAAAGGCCCTCCCCGCCAAAACACCTCTTCAAGCAGCAAGGCCACCAGCACTTCTGAGCGCGAGCGCAATCTTTAACGCCCCCTATAAAAACCACCTCGCAAGCGAAAAAAACCACCTCGCAAGCGAAGTTTCACAAGGCCCTGAAAAGTCTCCTTAGGGTCTCGGTTTTACATCCCATATAATGGGCGGCTACTCTGATTTTATGACTCTTTTTTACACCGCAGTTTATGTCCGATTACAGCCCCCACCGCTTCTGTACCGCGCCACTACTCGATTGGAGTGACCGTCACTGCCGCTATATGTGGCGCCTGTTGAGCAAGCGCGCTCGCCTGTATACCGAAATGGTAACCACCGGGGCGATCCTGCACGGTGATCGTCAGCGCCATCTGCAATTCGACGCCGCCGAGCACCCTGTTGCCCTGCAACTGGGCGGTAGCGATCCCCGGGAGTTGGCGGAGTGTGCGCGGATTGCCCAGGAGTGGGGTTATGCGGAAATCAACCTCAACTGTGGCTGCCCCAGTGACCGTGTGCAGTCCGGGCGCTTTGGCGCCTGCCTGATGGCGGAGCCCGATATCGTGGCGGCGGGCCTCAGCGCTATGCGCGAGGCGGTATCGATTCCTGTTACGGTCAAACACCGTATCGGCATTGACGATATGGAGGACTATCCGGGCCTGACCCGCTTTGTGGAGACACAGGCAGCGATCGGCACTGAGACCTTTATCGTCCATGCGCGCAAGGCCTGGCTGCAGGGCCTAAGCCCCAAGGAAAACCGGGAGATTCCCCCGCTCAACTACGACATGGTTTACCAGCTGAAACAGGATTATCCACAGCTGCAAATCATCATTAATGGTGGCATTAACTCCCTGGAGGAGTGCCTGCAACATCTGCAGTGCGTTGATGGTGTTATGCTGGGTCGTGCCGCCTACCAGACTCCAGCGCTTCTTGCCCAGGTGGACAGCGTGTTGTTCGGGGAGAGTGAAGGGCCCGACGCGACGGAAGTCGTCGAGCAGATGCTGCCCTATATCGAGCGGGAGCTGTCGGGCGGTCAGCGCCTCAACCATATTACCCGGCATATGCTCGGGCTCTTCCAGGGCCTGCCCGGAGCACGCCGTTTCCGCCGCCATCTCAGTGAAAATGCCCACAAGAAAAACGCGGGGCCAGAGGTTGTAGAAGAAGCCTTGTCGCTGGTCACCCAGGCGGCTTAAGTTGGAAGGCTAGTGTTTCAGAGAAAGGGAAGCCAATAATCATCGAGGGAATCGCAATGAATAAACTGGAACAACTCAAACAGCGCAGCCAGGTAGTGGCAGATACTGGCGATATCGAAGCCATCCGCCGCTATCGCCCTCAGGACGCCACCACCAACCCCTCTCTACTCTACAAGGCTGCCCAGCTGCCCCAGTACAAGGGCCTGATCAGAGAGTCGCTGGACTGGGCGGTTAACCACCAGGGCGGCGCCAATCCCTCGGAAACGGCACGCCTGGCGGCGATCAAACTGGCGGTCAGTATCGGCAGCGAAATACTGCAGCTGATCCCCGGGGTGGTGTCCACAGAGGTGGATGCGCGCCTGTCCTTCGATACCCGCAGCACCATTGACTATGCCAGACACCTTGTGGCCCTGTATGAACGCGAGGGGATAGCCCGTGAGCGGGTACTGATTAAAATCGCCGCCACCTGGGAGGGGATAGCCGCTGCAGAAATACTGGAGCAGGAGGGCATTCACTGTAATCTCACCCTGCTGTTCTGCCTGAGCCAGGCCATTGCCTGCGCCGAGGCTGGCGTAACCCTGATCTCCCCCTTTGTGGGACGTATTCTGGACTGGCACCTGGCCAACGGGGACCGAAAGGCCTTCAGTGGCGAGGAAGACCCCGGCGTACTGTCCGTGCGCAATATCTACCATTACTACAAGTCGCGGGACTACAACACCATTGTGATGGGTGCCAGCTTCCGCAACACGGCGGAAATTGAAGCGCTGGCGGGTTGTGATCGCCTGACCATCAGCCCGCAGCTGCTGCAGTCTCTGGAAGACAGCGAGGGGCTGTTGGTCGGTGGACTCCCCACAGTCAACGAGCCGCTGCCGCGTCCAGAGGGGCGACTCAGCGAAGCGGCCTTCCGCTACCAACTCAACAGCGATGCCATGGCCACAGAGAAGCTGGCCGAGGGTATCCGCAATTTTGTCAAAGATCAGGAGCGGCTCGAAATGCTGCTACAGAGCCAAGTTATGGGACGCCGGGAAACTGATGCTGCAACAAATCCGTAAGCTATTCGAACAGATTGGCAACAATGCCGATGTAGAAATGCACGATGAAAAAGACGTGCGCATGATCAGTGCCGCCTTGCTGGTTGAGGTGGCCACCGTCGACCAAAAGCTCGACCCACGCGAGCGCGACACGCTGATTGAATTGCTGTGCCAACACTACGCGTTGAGCAACCCTGAGGCGGCAGAGATTATCGATGAGGCCATTGGCCAAAGGGAGCGGGCCACTTCCCTGTTTGAGTTCACTCAGGCAGTCAACGATCAATTCAGCGAGCGAGACAAATACCTGCTGGTTCGGCAGATGTGGCAGGTGGCTTTTTCCGACGATGTGATCGAAGCTTTTGAAGAGCATCTGATCCGCCGGGTTTCCGAATTAATTTATCTTCCCCATGGGCTGTTTACCCGCGCACGGGCAGAAGCAAGGGATATGCGGGACAGCTGAATGGCGGGGGTTGGGAAATCGGCGGCTTTCGAGTGGAGGCTGTGCGTTGAATTTCAGTGCAGGTGTGCGGAGGGCTTGCCGTAGGAGCTGCACTCCCGCTCCAGCGAATGCACCAGATCGCGGAAGGTTTCCGCATTCTGCTCGTTCATGCTCATCAGTACCCGGTGGGCCTCCAGCACCTTCTCCCGCGCGGCACACTCATCCGGGGTTTTACACACCAGCGGCTTGGTCTCCACAGAGAAATCGCGCTTCTCATCACTGATTTCCATCAGGGAATCGAAACCCATTGCATCCAATAGGTGTTGAATACCTTTGTCTGTAACGAAAACCAGGGGCTTTTGGCAGCCGCGCTCCTGAGCGCGAATCGCGATCTTGGCCATCAGGCCGAGGGTCGTACTATCGACACCTTCCGCACCGTGTAGATCGAAGGCCACACCGGCAAAGTCATTGCGTGCAAACATATTGTCGATAAAGCTATCGAACGAGGTGCATAGGTTGAGGCGAACATCGCCCATCAATTTAATGATGTAAACGCCCTGGTGGGCTCCAACCATAATTTGCCCGGACTGCATAACAACCCCTGGCTCACCCGAACACACTCAGAGGATGAAAGTGCGCATGGATGGCGATAGTTCACTGGTAGAGCAAAGACGCTTGTGACGGTTTTGCCGCCTCTGCATCTTTGTGCATAAAGTGGGCGGAGCTTACTCCTGACCGTGCGGACTGACAAGAGTGCTAAGGCACGAAATTCGACTATTTAGTCGACAAATTCACACCGCTAACCATGGGCCAGGGTAAGAATTGTAATATCGTCGGGTAATGCGCCAAAAGTATCTACTTTCAGGCCTTCGCACAGTGCCTTCAGCTCACCCCCAGTTGTGTCGATAAGCGCTAGTAGCTGCGCCTCTTTTTGCAGTAAATCCCCTTCGAGCAATTCCAATACACCATCGGAACAGGCCACCAGCCGCCAGCTGGAAGGCAGTTCCGCACGCATTACCTGCCAATCACCCTGTTTAAAAATCCCCAGTGGTCGCCCCTTGCCCGGCAGCCAATCGGCGCCAGCGGCACTGGCGAGCGCCGGCATGGGGATTTGCCCGGCAACCGCATAGTGCAACTGGCTAGCGGCGGTATCCACCACACCAATAAACATGCTGGCGTGCTTACCCATGCCAGTGGATAACAGCTCGCGGTTAATAAGCTCCAGAACTTCCAGCAGATCCGCCCCCAGGGATTCCAGCTGGGCGAACAGCGGGCGTTCGCGCAAACGGTGCATCACACTGTTTTTTATCAGCGCTGTAACCAGCGCGGAGGACACGCCATGCCCGGAGACATCCACCAGGTAAAACGCGACAAAACGCTCCCCAAACAGACCGTAATCCACAAAGTCGCCGCTCAGATAGAGGGAGGGAACCAAACGGTAAGCGGCCTCGACACCGCCGGGATAAAAGAAAGGGCTGCGGGGCAACAGGTGTTGTTGTAACAGGCGACCGGCTTCCTGGTCCCGGCGCAGTATTTCCACATGATCGCGCAGTTCGCTGTTGCGTTGCTCTAGGGTTTTGCGGTACTCGAGATTCTGCTGGGCGAGGTTTTCTTCACCGGTGATACGGCAGATGACTTTGTCGATCAGTACGGCCTGCTGAATGGGTTTGATCAGATAATCGCAGGCGCCCAGACGCATAGCCTGCAGCACTTCATGTAACTCCCCCTTCTCCGCGATCATCACAACCGCAGTACCAGGGGATCGCTGTTTGATTATGCGCAACACCTCCAGCCCATCCATATCGGGCAGGAGCAGGTCTACAACGACCAGTTGAAAGAGTTCGGGAGAGAATTGCTCTATGCCCTGCTGGCCGCTATCGGCTATTGCAACCGAGAGCCCCTGACGCGAAAGCGCTCCACGCAAAAAGTTGCGGGAGCGCTCATCATCGGTCAGTAACAGGCTACTGGGGCCGGCCATGGCAGGCTCTTGGAGGGAGGTGTTTTACTCGCTGGTGCTCAGTAATCACTAGACTCTTCGACTTCACCCTGGTCGATGGCTTCGGCGGCTTCAGTCTCTGTATCCACATCCACTTCACCATCCACGATTAAGAAGTCGCGGCGCTGCAGATAGGCATCGCGCAGCAGGACATAGCGATCACCCTGCAGTAGGGATTCCGCCTGCAACAGGCTGGCGCGGCTCTGGATAATATCGGTGGCTCTAAGGGTATAGCGCGTGGGGTCGTGCTCAACATAATTCAGTGGATTGGTGTAGTAATCCACAACCTTGGCCGGCGTATCCCGCACGGTAGAGGGGCCCAACAGCGGCAGCACCAGATAAGGCCCGGAAGGCACACCCCAAACTGCCAAGGTCTGACCAAAGTCCTCACCGTCGCCCTTTTCCAAGCCCATGTGCTTGGCAACATCGAAAAGACCCGCAATACCGATCGTGGTGTTAATCAAAAGACGGCCGGCGTCATTGCCCGCTTGGCCCCACTTGCCTTGCAACACCCCGTTAAAAGTATTCGTCACTTCACCCAGGTTGCTGAAGAAATTGCTAACACCCTGCTGCATAAAAATCGGGGTAATCTGCCGATAACTGACAGCCGCCGGTTTTAGGACATAGCGATCCGCACCATCATTGAAGCTGAATATCGCGCGGTTAAATCCCTCCCAGGGGTCTCGCAGGGAGAAGTCTTCTCCTTCCTCACCACCAAACTCTTCGGCGGGATCAAAGCCATATTCATCAACCAGTGATCCATTAGTGTCACCGGTAGCAGTACCATTCTGTTCAACCGCCTCAGGTTGGACCGAGGGGGTGACCGCGTCTCCAAACGGGTCCTGTGTCGCCATTGCGCCCATTGGGGAAATGGCCAGCATTGCGGCCATCAACCAGGGCGATAAATCTCTGCGTCCTAGCAAAACCCTGCTCCTCTTATTTATCAAATTTCAAGGTCAGGGATTCTAACGCCCCCACAAAATGTAAACCACCCTCGGCAGCATAGCAGCTGGGATTCATCAAAGATGGCGCAGTTTCAGGCAAGCACAGGCTGTCACAGAAAGGTAATTTACGCCAAAAATCCACGGGCTAGCCGAGCTATTCTCACGCCAGGGAGCGAAGACCTGCGATAACACCTTTATCCAGCAGCTTTTGCAGTAGCTCAAGACCGAAGCCATAAAGCGCTTCGCTATCGACTTGGGGCAGCTCATCAGAGATCTGCGCCAACAGTTGTTCTCCGGTGGCTTCCCCCGCAGAAGCCAGCTGCAATAAACGCGCGGTTACCGCATTGATTTCCATAAAACTGACGTCATCGCCGAGGTCGCGATAAACCAGTAAAAAGGTGGGGGATTCAGGCGGCTCTTGGGGCTGATAAGCGGGACCGATACGGTGCACAGGAAAGCGGTAACTGAGACTCCAAACCAGCGGTGATACCACCGGTACAGAGGTCAGCAGATCTCCCTGGCGATCCAACCCCGTGGGAATCTCTTCGGTACTGACATCGAGCGCCAGCTCCACCCACTCATAGTGAGCCAGTTCTAACAGGAACGCTGGGTCCCCTTCACGCTGCGCCCGTTCCTGTTGCAGGTAAGTGAGGAACTCCTCGCTGATCTGCAAAAAGTAGGGACTTTTGGCGGTATGGTGTTGAATAAAATCTCGCACCATGTCGTACCAGCGCTCATCGCTATAGAGGCTGCGCAGTATGGGAAAACCACCGGCAATAAAAGATTCGATATTGTTATAAATCAGGTCCCGGTAGATGGCAACGCGCCGATCCTCAATATCTTTTGGCGCCTCGACATCTTCAGGGGCGCGCAAATGTTTGGCAAATGCCCGTTGTAAACCCTGAAACCCGGCTGTCTTATCGGCGACTGAGGACATAGCTCTCTTCTACTTGATGGTTGGCCTGGATGCCCTTGATCTGTTCCACTTCCTCAAGCAATTGCGGCAGGGGTGGGATATTAAAGTCGCGTTCCAGCAGGGTGGGCATAACACCGTGTATTTCATAGGCTTTATCTAACAGCTGCCACACCGGATCAATCACATCAGCGCCGTGCGTATCCACTTTCAGGTCATCCGCCTCATCGAAATGCCCCGCCACATGCACATAGCGCATTCGCTCCGAGGGTAGTCCGCGCAAGAATTCCAGGGGGTCATAGCGATGGTTGATTGAATTCACATAAATATTATTGACGTCGAGCAGTAGATCGCAGTCCGCCTCTTGCAGGACCGCCTGTAAAAATGCCAGCTCGCTCATCTCCTGGCCCGGCGCCGCATAATAGGAAACATTTTCCATGGCAATACGCTGTTCGAGCGTATCCTGCACAATGCGAATTCGTTCGGCGACATACATCACCGCTTCTTCAGTAAAGGGGATAGGCAATAAATCGTAGAGATGGCCCTGATCCGAGCAGTAGCTCAGATGCTCGCTGTAGGAACGGATATTGTGATCGCGAATAAACTGCTTGATTGAGGCGAGCAGCTCCATATCCAGCGGATCAGAAGAGCCAATAGACAGAGACAAACCGTGCAAAATAAAAGGATAGCGTTCGCTGAGTTGGCGAAACCAGCGGCCAAGCCGCCCGCCGACACCGATCCAATTTTCCGGCGCCACCTCAAAAAAATCCACCTTGTCCGGCGAAAACTCTTCTCCCATCATAGAGCGGCGCAGTCCGAGACCGGCACCCTCCACTGGATAATTGCGCACCGCTATTTGCCTCTATTGGTCATGGAAAGTATTTGGGGCGGCCTTTTTCGGCAGCGCCGCCCCAATCTCGTGCAGCGGAATATTAGCTACCGCAACTGCCTTCTTTTTTCTTGCCTTCGCCGCACTTACCTTCTTTTTTCTTGCCTTCGCCACATTTCCCTTCGCCGCATTTACCTTCCTTTTTCTTGCCTTCGCCGCACTTACCTTCGCCGCACTTGCCTTCTTTTTTCTTACCCTCTTCATCCTTGTTATCGTGACCGTGATCGGCCAGTGCCAGGTTGTAGCCAGAGGTCAGGTCTTCAGCAGCAAAAGGATTCGCAGTACTGTTAGCCGCAGACACATTCATGGCCGCAGTTGCAATAAAGGCTGCACCAACGGCAGCTGCTACCGGGGAAAGATGTTTCTTGTTCATAAAAAATCTCCTAACTAATACCCTGTGTAATAAAACTCTATAAGACTTTTTCTATGTCCCGCGACAGTATAATGAAGCGCAGCGAGAAACCGTCGTATTGTGAATACCGGCCCACAGCCAAAGTGCACTCGGTAGCGCACTGCGACTTTGACGACCTTCATTGATCTGTCGGACCAGTGAGGGAAATATTACACAAGACGACAAAGTTTTTTGTGAACTGTGCCCAGGCTCTACTCACAGGCACTAGTCAAGTAAACAGTTCCTTGCCATCAATCTCTGTCCAGACCTTGCTTAGACGCTTGGCCGAGACTGGCATCAGGGTCTTTAGCGTCTGTGCAAACAAGCTGACACGGAATTCCTCCAGCATCCAGCGGTACTCCACCAGAGCGGGCTCTGACGCCAACTCTCTCCTTGAGAACCTCTCTATCTGGTCATCGAACGATTCGGCGACCTTGTGGTATTCCACTTGCAGCTTGCGGTCGCGGTTTGGATCGAGCGCCGCCTTTTCCAGACGCACGGCGATTGCCTTCAGATAGCGGCTATATTGGCGCAGCCATTGCAGCGGTGTATCGAATAAGACTCCCCGGTAGAAGAGCCCGGCCAGCTGCTGTTGGATATCCCCCACGGCCATAGCGACCGCCAGGTTCTTCTGCTGTTTGATCTGCTTGCGCAGGGGGACCAATTGACCCAAAGCTTTGACCAAGAGGTCGCCAATCTCCTGGGCCACGCCCACCAAGTCACCCTCTTTCTCCAGTGCTGACAGAAACTCAGCTTCGCTGCGTGGCCAGTTTTCCTGCGGCCAGAAGACCTCGCGCGCAGCGGCCAACAAAATATCGTCTGCCACTTCCTCGCGACGCCCCAGATCTGCGGCGGAGAGCCCCAACTCCTTGCCGCGCAATAACTCCTTACGCAGATATTTCACTTTCTCAGGCAGGTGCAACAGGGCCAAACGGCAAATTCCGGCACGACTCAAACGCCGCGCTTCGGCGGGATTGTCCAGCAACTTCAGGGAAACGCTCTCTTTGCCCTCCACCAATGCTGGATAGGCACGTACCTTGAGCCCTCCCTGGTCGAGGGTGTGGGTTTCCGGCAGCTCACCAAAATCCCAACTGGTAATCTCATCCCGCTCGAAGCTATCGCCCGCATCCGCCAGTCCCTGCTGCACCCGGTCGCGATAGCGCGCCTGTAATATTGAGAGATCGCGATCCTGGTCCAGCAACTTACCCGACTCATCCAAAACCTGGATATTGAAGCGGTAGAAATCTTCCAGGGATTGTTCCGCTGATTGCCAGGCATCTTCAGGCAGCTGCTGGGCGGTCTGACGCTGCAACTCCAGGGCCAGCGACTGCCATAGCGGAGTATTGTCTGCGCGCAGTCGCGGTAGGGCCTTATCCACAGCCGCCGGTACCGGCACAAAGTATTTGCGCCACTGTTTGGGTAGGGCTTTTATTAGGGCGATACATTTATCCCGCAGAATTCCAGGCACCAGCCAGGAAAGTCGAGCGGCGGGCACCTGGTGCAGCGCCGCAACCGGTACCTGGATACTGACACCGTCATCCACACTGCCCGGTTCGAAGTGATAGCTGAGCGGGTAAATAATACCGCCCGCCTGTAACTCATCGGGGAATTGCGCTTCGCCCACATGATCCGCACTCTGCTGCATCAACAATTCACGGGGTATAAACAGCAGCTGTGGATCGCTGGCTTCGGCTTTCTTGCGCCAGTGCTCAAACCCGGCGAGGTTGACGATATCCGCGGGGACCCGCTCATCGAAAAAGCGGTAAACCACTTCGTCGTCCACCAAAATATCCCGGCGGCGGGACTTGGCTTCCAACTCCTCCAGGGACTTCAGCAGGTCGGTGTAGTGTTTATAAAAACGGCCCTTGCCGCGATAACGCTGTTCCACCAATGCCTGGCGAATAAAGACTTCCCGTGCGGTTTGCGGGTCCAGCTTACCGTAGGGGATGCGTCGTTTTTCCACCAGCACCAGGCCGTACAGAGAAACCTTTTCAAAAGCCATCACTTGCCCGGAGCGAGCATCGTAGTGGGGCTCAAAATAATTGCGTTTTACCAGGTGCTGGGAAGCAGCCATTACCCAGTCAGGCTCTATTTTCGCAACGGTGTGGGCGAACAGACGGCTGGTTTCCAATAACTGGGCAGCAACCACCCAGCGCGGCGGCTTTTTAAATTGACCAGAGCCAGGGAAAATATGGAAGCGGCGATTGCGGCAACCGATAAATTCCTTGTTTTCGTCGCGAACGCCAATATTACCGAGCAAGCCCACGACTATGCCTCGATGAATCGCCTCATACTCTGCCGGTTCTTTATTTTCTTTAACTTCAAGATCCCGGCAAGCTACGCGCAATTGGTGGTGGATATCTCTCCACTCACGCATACGCAGCCAGGAGAGGAAGTTTTTCTGGCACCACTTACGCAGCTGGTTTTGGCTCAGCTCCTGACGCTGGATTTCGAAGGCATCCCACAACTGTACAAAGGACAGAAAATCGGACTGTTCATGCTGCCACTGGCGGTGTTTTTCATCGGCGGCCTGGCGCTTCTCCGCCGGGCGCTCACGCGGGTCTTGCACGGCCAGGGCGGCGACAATAATTAATAATTCACGCGCACAGCCATTATCCGCTCCGGCCAGCAACATTCGGCTCAATCGTGGGTCCAGCGGCAGGCGGGACAATGCGCGGCCCAGTTTGGTCACCCTGCCCTGGTCATCCACCGCCTGTAATTCCTGCAATAACTTATAGCCGTCATTGATCAGGCGCGGATCGGGCGGATCGACAAAGGGAAACTCCCTAATATCGCCGATTCGCAGCTGCAACATTTGCAGGATTACCGCAGCCAAGTTCGTACGTAGGATTTCCGCATCGGTAAATTCCGGGCGTTGCTCAAAATCCCGCTCTTCATATAAGCGCACACAAACACCGGCGCTGACACGACCACAGCGGCCGGCACGCTGGTTGGCACTGGCCTGGGAAACCGGTTCTATCGGCAGGCGCTGGATTTTACTGCGATAACTGTAGCGGCTGACGCGCGCTGTACCCGGGTCGATCACATAGCGAATGCCCGGCACCGTAATAGAGGTTTCCGCCACATTGGTGGCAAGCACAATACGGCGGCCTTTATGACCGTGAAAGACCTTGGCCTGTTCTGCCAGACTCAAGCGCGCATACAGGGGCAGTACTTCCAACTGGGCAATCTGCGCATCCCGCAGGGCTTTGGCACACTCGCGGATCTCCCGCTCGCCACTCATAAATACCAGTATGTCCCCGCCGCGCCGACTGCTGGATTTCTCCTCGTGCAGCAACTCTTCCACTGCAGCGACAACCTGTTCGCTGAGGTCTGCATCACTGTCGGCCGCTGGGCGATAGTGAATATCCACAGGATAGGTGCGGCCGGAAACTTCAATAATCGGCGCATCATTAAAGTGCCTGGAGAACTTTTCCAGGTCGATAGTGGCCGAGGTAATTATCAGCTTTAAATCCGGGCGCTTGGGCAGAATGGTTTTTAAATAACCCAGCAGGAAATCGATATTGAGACTGCGTTCGTGGGCCTCATCAATAATCAGCGTGTCGTATTTATTCAACAGGGGGTCGCGCTGAATTTCAGCCAGCAAAATACCATCGGTCATCAATTTGACATGGGTATGCTCGGTGCTGTGATCGGTAAAGCGAACCTGGTAACCGACAGATTCCCCCAGGGACTGCTGCAATTCCTCAGCGATACGATTGGCCACTGTGCGTGCGGCAATCCTGCGCGGCTGGGTGTGGCCAATCTGGCCATAGATACCCCGCCCCAGGGTGAGACAGATTTTTGGCAATTGGGTGGTTTTACCGGAGCCGGTTTCACCGGCGATAACGACAACCTGGTGCTTTTCGATCAGCTCGGCGATTTCCTCACGCCGCGCCACCACCGGCAAGGCCTCAGGCCACTGCACTTCCGGCAGCTTCCGCCGGCGCTCTTCCGCTAGCGCCTCAGACGCCTGTAACTGCTGCTCCAGCTGGGCCAGCATACGATCGACCGGCTTGCCCTCCTTCTGGCGCCGACGCACGTTCTTAAGGGTTCGATGCAAATGGTAGCGGTCCCGCCCCATGCAACTGGAGATACGGGCCTGCAGAGCGCCCAGGCTTTTTTCTGCTTCGGTGTGACTCATGATTCGTACAGAAGTGGCAAACGCGGGATTATACCCCCACTTTGCCACAGGGCTGAAAATCCCTTGGTGGCGCTCAACTATACTGGTCCAGATAGCGACTATATTCACAGGCGCACTGCCCTTGGTGGCAGCACAACGTCTCCGGGTCACACCTTGCGGGCAGTACTATGCAAGAGATCAAACCCAAGCCCCCCGCCAGCGCAGGACAGCTGTTTGGCCACCCCAAAGGGTTATTCCTGCTGTTTGGCACCGAGATGTGGGAGCGTCTCAGCTACTATGGCATGCGCGGTATTTTTGTCTTCTACCTGACCTCCGCCGCCACTGCCGCAGTATTTGGCTGGGAACAGCTCACCGATACTGAATTGCAGTCCAAAGCCCTGAGCTACTTGGGCTGGTACGCCATGCTGGTCTATCTGACTCCGATTATCGGCGGCTGGATGGCGGACAACCGCTGGGGCCAGCGCCGCTGCATTATGTTCGGCGGCACCCTGATGATGCTGGGGCAATTCTCCCTGGGCTTTCCTCACGCCTGGCTACCAAATGGTAGTGAGATTTATTTGCTGTGGCTGGGGTTGGCCCTGCTCATTATCGGTAATGGTTTCTTCAAACCGAATATCTCCACTATGGTCGGAGACCTCTACGAGGAGGGGGACCATCGCCGCGATACTGCATTTACCATTTTCTATATGGGCATCAACCTGGGCTCTATTCTCGGTTATTTGGTTGTAGGCTGGATTGGGGAGAAGGTGGACTACCAGCTCGCCTTTATTGTTGCAGGCATTGGTATGCTGCTGGGCCTGATTCTGCAAATGACCCAAGCCAAACGCTACTTGGGAGAAATAGGTGTAGAACCCTCCGCTCATCTGGAACTGAAAAATAAAAAAGACGAGGAAGAGAGTAAACATCGTCCACTCACACAGGAAGAGCGGGATCGCATTAAAGTCATTCTGGTTCTGGGTGTGTTTATCGTGGTTTTTTGGGCAGGCTTTGAGCAAGCCGCCGGGTCAATGAACCTGTTTGCCAAATACCGCACCGACCTGAATATCTTTGGCTGGGAGATTCCCGCTAGCTGGCTGCAGATGGTCAATCCACTATTTATTATTATCCTCGCACCGATTATGGCCAGTATCTGGGTGGGTATGGGCGACCGCGAACCAAGTTCACCGGCTAAATTCAGTTTGGGGTTAGTATTTCTCGGGATCGGTTTTCTATCCATGTGCGGCGCGGCACTACAAATCGGCGATTCCGAGACTATCAAAGCGAGTATCTGGTGGTTGGTCTTTGCCTATATTTTTCACACCATTGGTGAGTTGTGTCTATCGCCTATCGGGCTTTCTGTCGTAACTAAATTATCTCCCCTACGCTACTTATCCCTAATGATGGGTTTGTGGTTTGCGTTTATCGGCATCGCCAATAAGGGGGCGGCAGAAATCGGTAAATTAGTGGGCGTTTCCGGTCCACTCGCCACTTTCGGCGGTGTCGCACTCACGGCCATCGTGGCTGGTTTTATTTTGTATTTGATTCGAGAAAAGCTGGTGGATTGGATGCACGGTGCCGAAGAGGTGCATGTCACGGTGGGAGAAACCACCAGAGAAGAAATCAGCATCACCGCGGATCACGAGGGAACGCCCCCAAAACACTTTAGTGGTAATAAAAAATAATACTTTATTAACCCTAAAGTGATTAGGCGGCACAAAAGCGTGCCGCCTGCAGATAATTCCTTGGCTAAAATCCCTCAGACTAGAGTTTCTTGCAAGGAACCTTCATCAACCCGGCTATTAGCGGCCTTTGACTAAATAGGAAATCGCCCGATCCAATCCCTCAAGGGTCATCGGATACATATGGCCATCTACTAGACGCTGGGTCATACCTATACTGGGCGTATACTGCCAATACTCCTCATCAATTGGGTTTAGCCAGATCAGATTGTGGTAAGTATCGGTGATACGTTCCATCCAGGCTGCCCCGGGTTCTTCATTCATATGCTCGACACTACCAAAGCGACTGGTAATTTCGTAGGGTGCCATGGAAGCGTCGCCGACAAAGATTACCTTGTAGTCCTTGCCATAGGTGCGCAGTACTTCCAACAGAGACGTATTCTCGCTATAGCGCCGCTGGTTATCTTTCCACACATGCTCATAGACAAAATTGTGGAAATAAAAATACTCAAGATGCTTAAATTCCGAGCGACAAGCAGAGAATAGTTCTTCACACACCCGCACATAGGGGTCCATGGAACCGCCCACATCGAAAAAGATCAGCACTTTTATTGCGTTGTGTCGCTCGGGCACCATCTTGATATCCAACAAGCCTGCATTGCGCGCGGTGGAGGAAATGGTGTTATTCAGGTCCAACTCTTCCGCCGCGCCAGTGCGGGCAAATTTACGCAACTTGCGCAGGGCCACTTGGATATTGCGGGTTCCCAGGCTGATACTGTCATCCAGGTTTTTGAACTGGCGCTTTTCCCAAACCTTGGATGCCGAGCGATTGCGCCCCTTTCCTCCCACCCGAATACCCCCCGGGTGATAGCCGCTATTACCGAAGGGGCTGGTGCCACCGGTGCCTATCCAGCGGTTGCCGCCACTGTGACGCTTTTTCTGCTCTTCGAGGCGCTTTTTAAACTCCTCCAGCAACTTTTCCAAACCACCGAGGCTTTGGACTTTGGCCTTTTCTTCTTCGCTTAACTGCTTGAGAAATTCCGCCCTGAGCCAATCTTCCGGGATCATTTGCTCGACGATGTCGTCCAGGGTTTCCAAGTCTTTAAAATAAGCCTCAAAAGCGCGGTCGAATTTATCGAAATGTTTTTCATCCTTCACCAGGCAGACACGAGCGAGAAAATAAAATTCCTCCATGTCAGTAAACACCAGGCGCTGCTGCAAAGCCTCAAGCAGAGCTAGTAGTTCGGTAATGGATACCGGTAATTTATAACGGCGTAAATTCAGGAAAAAGCCAATCAGCATAGTAATTCGCGGTCAGCACAGGGAAAAAGATACTCGGCCATACCGAGCGGAATATCATCAGGGGCACTCATTTACCCCTGATGAAAGGCAACACACCCACTCAGCGGTTGTCGCGGCGCGCCATAAATGCCAGGCGTTCAAGCATGTGGACATCCTGCTCATTCTTCAGCAAGGCCCCATAAAGCGGAGGAATGGCGCTGCTGTTATCGCGATCTTTGAGCACTTCCTCGGGAATATCGTCGGCCATCAACAGCTTTAACCAATCAATCAGCTCAGAGGTGGAGGGCTTTTTCTTCAAACCCGGCACTTCGCGCAATTGGAAAAAGATATCCATGGCTTCCGCGACCAGCTGCCCTTTAATCTCAGGGTAATGAACATCGACAATTTTGCGCATAGTATCGCGATCGGGGAAGCTGATGTAATGGAAGAAGCAGCGGCGCAAAAAGGCATCCGGCAGCTCTTTTTCGTTATTCGAGGTAATAATGACAATGGGGCGGTGTTTGGCCTTAATGGTTTCTCCAGTTTCATAAACGAAGAATTCCATGCGGTCCAGTTCCACCAGCAGATCGTTGGGGAATTCGATATCCGCTTTGTCGATCTCATCAATCAATAACACCACACGCTCTTCCGCGGCAAAGGCTTCCCACAGTTTGCCGCGCTTGATGTAATTGGCGATATCGTGAACCTTATCCACTCCCAGCTGGGAGTCCCGCAGGCGTGATACCGCATCGTACTCGTAGAGTCCCTGCTGGGCCTTGGTAGTGGACTTGATATGCCATTGGATCAACTTCAGCCCGAGGCTCTCGGCAACCTGTTCCGCGAGCAGCGTTTTGCCGGTGCCCGGCTCGCCTTTGATCAGCAGGGGGCGCTGTAAGGTGACGGCTGCGTTAACCGCCATTTGCAGGTCTTCGGTAGCTACATAGCTATCGGTACCGGTAAATTTCATGCTTACTCCAATCCTGTCATCACGCTATCTTCAGATTTAGCGAATGATAATTGAACAACGGGGCGAGTGGCGAGGCGGGAACGATCAAATTGGATGACCAGCCCGAGTAGGCACTAGAAGGGGGATTAACAGTCGGGCATCAAGCCATCTGGGTACTGCGGCGGTGTACTACCTGACGCCCCTTACCGGTGATATACCAGCGAATGCCCAGGTGACTGTGGATTTTGCCCACCATTTCCAGCACCAACAGGCTGTTGAGGGCGCGGGCGATTGAATTGGTCTCCATACCGCTATCCTGCACCATGCCACTCAGGGAGCGAAACACACACTCGCCGCCATTAAGCAGGTTGAGTACCTGCAGAGCATTGTCGTCTAACTTGCGAATCTGATTGAAATCCAGTGCCGGCCCCTGCTCCAGATCCCCTTCTATCTCATGCTCTAGTAAGGGCATCATTTCCAGCTGCATGGTGCGCAGTTCCTGCTCCAGGTTTTCCACCCGGGCGCGGGCGATACTGGCATCGCGCAGTTGGCGGCGCGCAGCATTAAACACGAACATACGGGAGGCGATAGCGGCAAGTAGGCAGTAGCCGGTAAAGATCAATAGGCGCGAGGGGTCGCCTTGAATTTCGATCAACAGATCACTCTGGGTAAATTTCAGGAAAATCGGCACCATCAAGGCACCACACAACCCCATAATCAGGCAGCGGGCGAGACCGGCCGGATCCTCCTCCGTAAACAGCATTTGATAATAATTCACCAGCCCACCGAGAATGCCCGATACCAGCATTACCGCAGTGAGAATCAGCAGGTGGTCGAGCATCAGGGTTCCTCAGCCATCTGGCAGCCTGCGCCATGAATATGGGCGGAAATCCACGCCAAGGGCACTTTATATAAGCATTATCTGTAGTGAATCCGGCATACCAATAAACAACCCATTCCAACGAACAGTTAAAAACCCTGGGAAAAGTACAAATCATCATTTTCCGGCGGTGGGTTTGTTTATTGGGCTGTGATCATTAAGCCGGTTCGTCTGGCCTCGCGCCAAGCACGGAAGCAGCTTAATAGATATAGCAGCTGTCACCGTCAATAGAGATGCTAGAGAAAGGAAGTAACGCCTTTGATAACCAGGTGAATAAAGGGCGTGGGCCTAGTGGCGACAGGCCCAGGATTCTAGAGAGGATTGGATGCAAAATCCCATTACTGTTCGTTGAAGTATGGGTCTTCATCGAAACGACGGCGGCGCTCGCGACGAAACTTAAATAGCAGTGAAACCAGCCCCCACACGACCATTACCGCCAAAGCACCGCCCGCGGCAAACACCAGGTTTGCGGTCACTTCCGGCGCTGCTCCATTTTCTTCAAATAATAGTTGGTAGAGATACAGAGGTAATACAGGCATAGCTACTGATTCGGCCACCGGTATTTTTACCGGCACCAGGAATACCGCAGCCAATACCAGCAAAAAGGCCCGGCGCAACCAACTCCAGCGCCAGTTGCGCATAAACCACCAACCAGCAGCCAGCAACACCAGGGTCGAACCGGCATAAACAAACCAGGCAATTTGAAAATCTTCAGACATTTTTTATTTACTCTATATTTCCCGCCCGGGGCAGGAAGCAATGGCAAAGCCTCGGCGGCTTAACCGGCCTCCACCCAAGTGACGATATGTTCTTCCATATCATCCGGGTGAACCAGCTCCTCGCTGATAACACTGCCACGTACAGACATACCCGCTTTATGTACAGACTGCCTATCGCCGCTGACAAGCGGATGCCACTCGGGTAGTGGCTGCCCCTCAGCCAGGCGACGATAGGCACAGGTAGTCGGCAGCCAGGTGTATTGGCCTATATCCTGCACCCGCAACTGAACACATCCGGGCACCAATTCCTTGCGCCGCTGGTACTGACTACAGCGACAGGAATCTGTATCCAGCAGACGGCAGGCGACATTGGTGCTGTAGAATTCACCGGTCTCCTCATCTTCCAGGCTGTGCAGGCAGCAGCGTCCACAGCCATCGCAGAGTGCCTCCCATTCGGATTCGGTCATCTGCTCCAGTGTTTTACGCCGCCAAAAAGGCAGTTGTGCCATAAATCTGACTCAGCGTTGCAGTTTGCTGTTCTTTATTGCGATCTCGCGCATTTCAGAATCGGCTATCGGTGGCATCTGCAAATAGTAACCCTGCACACGCATCTCTTGCAGGACCTTGTCGGCATTTGCACGCGCCAACTTGCGCTCTGGAGTCATCAGCATAGTGGTGACATGCTGAGGGCTGCCGAACAATTCCAATAGATTCTTAGGCACCCGCGCAGTCCCCTCACGCTTATCGACGTACAAATACATTTCTTCTTTATTAGGGCTGCGATAAATATCACACAGAACTTTCACTTCATTTCCTCTTTGCGCAGATGTCGCAGAACTTTAAGCAGGGGACGGCCCACCACATCGGCGCGCCAACCACAGAGACGCCCCTGCAATTGGGGATCAGGGGCAAGAACCAGGGCTTCCAACTCTTTTTTGCGGATCAGGATTTCTGCAGGCAGCTTTTCGCACTCCGCAATACTGGCAACTTCCTTACGCAGTGACTTCAACAGCTCCCCCTGTTGCCGGTTGAGCGGTTGCGGCAAACGCGTCGGCAAGTCGCTGCGCTCCAGGGCCTGGGCAATTAACTGCAACAGCGTATCGCCATGCTCTCGCAGTGCGCGCCCCTCGAGGCCGACTTGGCTCAAGGCACCTTTATGCCGCGGCAGCTGTTGGGCCAGAGTCATACAGAGATTTTCCTTGAGCAGGTGGTTGCGCGGCATATTTCGGGCTCGCGCCTCACACTCCCGCCAGGTGCAGAGGTCCTGTAACACAGCCAGCTGTTTGCCACGCAGACGCCAGGCCCCCTTCACTTTCTGGTAATAAAGTTCAGGGGATTGTGGGCTTCGCGCAGTCTCTACCAGCGTTGCGCAATCCTCGACCAACCAAGACTCCCGCCCCTGCTCCTGCAGGCGCTTCAGCAAGGCACCATAGAGAACTGGCAGCCAGGCCACATCGAGTGCGGCATAAGTTTTCTGCGCATCACTGAGAGGGCGCTGCAACCAATCGGAGCGGGTCTCGCTCTTCGGCAGTTCAATATTTAACAGTTCGCGCACGGTGGCGGCGTAACCGAGGCCCGCCCCCATACCACTAATCGCCGCGGCGATCTGAGTATCAAAAATGGGCTCGGGGATCACCCCCAGCAGACGCTCCAGAGTTTCCAAATCCTCGCTGCAGCTGTGCATAATTTTTGTAACAGCTGTATCCAGCAGCAGATCACGCAACGGCTGCAGGTCTTCAATGGCGAGATTATCGATGAGGTAGCAGTGCCGACCATCCCCAACCTGCACCAGGGCGGGCTGAGGATAAAAGGTGCGACTGCGCATAAACTCGGTATCCAGTGCCACCGCACGCTGCTGTCGCCACTGCGCGCACAAAGCCGCCAACTGCTCGCAGGAGTCCACCCAGCGCGGAGTGGTATCTATTTCAACCATCGGGATTACTCTGCTGGGGGGAAGAAGGCGGTGCGGCTATTAAAGGCGTGTGCCAGGGTACCGCCGTCGATATATTCCAGCTCACCACCGATGGGAACGCCATGGGCGATACGACTGACAGTCACTCCCTGCGCTTTGGCGCGCTCGGCGATATACTGGGCTGTCGCCTCCCCCTCTACTGTGGGATTGGTGGCGACGATCAACTCCTGTAACGACTCACTGGCCAATCTGCGCTCCAGCAGATCCATACCAAGATCCGCAGGGCCGATACCATCGATCGGGGACAGGTGACCATGCAACACAAAGTAGCGGCCATGGTAGTTACCGGCCTGCTCAATCGCCAATACATCAGCCGGAGTTTCGACGACACAGAGAGAGGTTTGTTCGCGGCGACTGTTGTTGCACAGGGTGCACACGGCTTCTTCGGTCAGCGTACGGCACTGCTGACAGCGGCCAACTTTCTCCACCGCCTGGGCCAAACTGCGCGCCAGTAGCTCTGCAGCGTCGCGATCCTTTTCCAGCAGATACATCGCCATGCGCTGTGCCGATTTAGGGCCCACACTGGGCAGGCAGCGCAGCGCGCGAATCAACTCTTCGATTAGGGGACTAAACATATAAGGCTAAACAACCGGGCTCTGCCCCTTAAAATGGAAACTTGAAGCCTTCCGGCAGATTCATGCCGGAAGCGAGGTTACCCACCTGCTGCTTTTGTAACTCCTGGGCCTTTTCCTCAGCTCGGCGCACAGCATCATTCACCGCCGCTGCCAAAAGATCTTCCAGCATCTCTTTGTCTTCGGAAAGCAATGAAGGGTCGATTTCCACAGAGATAACGTCGTGCCGGCCATTCATGGTGACCTTGACCATACCCGCGCCGGATTCACCGCACACGCGTAGCTCATTTAACTCCTGCTGTACCTTCTGCATTTTTTCCTGCATGTCGGCCTGCATTTTCTGGGCCTGTTGCATCAGATCGCCCAAACCTTTCATAGGTAACCTCTATCTCTATTATGTGTGAGCCCGGTTAGACACCGAGCAATCGAAATTTCTATCAATCCGCCTTCGCCAGGGACTCGACGGTATCTGACACTAACTCAGCCCCCAACTCGGACTGAAGCTCCTGAACCAGAGGGTCTGAGGTAAGGGCATCCCGAGCTGCTGCTAGGCGCGCATCGCGAGTCGCCGCAGCCAAACGCGCCGGCGTACTGCCCTGTACCTGCCCCACCTGAATCTGTGCAATAACTGGCTGCTGGAAAAAGTCTCCCAGCAAATCCCCCAGACGCCGCTGATGCACCTCGTCATAGAGACTGCTAAAAGATTCGTCCAGGGTAAAGGAAAGTATATTGTCCTGGCGCCCCACTAGCTCCAGATGCTGCGCGATCGAGTGCAATATGCCGCTGACGCCCAGCTGCTTATAGAGTGCCGGCCAACTGCCTGGTGTAAGTGCATCAAGGCGTGCCGGCGATGTTTCAGCAACCTTAGCAACCGCTTCTGTTCTCGTAGGGGCCGGATTTTCTATCGCAGGGGGAGAGGCTTCCACTTCCGCAACGCGCTGGCGAAGTTCAGCCAGTACCCCCTCTCGCGAGCTTGAGGGCTGAGCACTGGGAGCCTCTAGCGGCCGCTCAGCTATTGCCGTCTGGGTATCCATCGCAATCTCGCTGGCCTGCTCCGCATGGTATTGAGACTGCTGGGGCTCAAGCTCTTCAGATGTAGGCGGCGTATACCCGCTGTCCAATCCTGGACTCTGAACGGGGCTTTCATATGGCTCGACCGCAACCTCTTCAGCCTGAGACTCTGGTGTCTTCACAGCCACAGCACTCTCGGAGTGCTGAGACACAGTTTCAGACTTTTTTTCGCTAATATTCTCCTGTTCGATAGGCGCTTGCGGCGCCTGCTCTCTAGGAGCTGTCTGAGCTTCCGCACTAGCAGCCGTTTCAGGCAATTCGGCCCTTGGAATTGTCGCTACGCCCTGCGGACGGAAAGCCAGCATACGCAGTAGCGCCATCTCAAAGCCACTGCGCGGATCTGGGGCCAGGGGGAGGTCGCGGCGGGCATGCAGGGCCATTTGATAGTAGAGCTGTATATTCTCCGGGGCTATTCGACCGGCAAGTTCCCGCAGTCGCTCGGCATCGCCCAGGGCGTTATCCACCGACTGGGGTAAAATTTGGGCGACCGCCAGACGGTGCAGATTATCGGAGAGCTCCGCCAGGGTGGCACCAAAGTCCGGGGCCTGTTGGGACAGCTCAGCGACAGCGGCAAACAGCCCCGCCGCATCTTCATCTGCCAGGGCCTTTAGTAGCTTCCACACCAAGCCGGTATCAATGCTGCCGAGCATGCCACGCACTTCGGCCTCGCTGATTTTGCCACCGCCAAAAGCGATAGCCTGGTCAGTGAGGCTCATACCATCGCGCATACTGCCATCGGCCGCACGGCCCAGCTGCCAGAGCGCCTCCTCTTCAAATGGCACCTGTTCCTCACCCAGTACAAAGCGCAGATGCTCGACAATCCGCTCGGGGCTCATATTCTTGAGCTTGAACTGCAGACAGCGGGACAGCACGGTTACCGGCAGCTTTTGCGGGTCTGTGGTAGCCAGCAGGAATTTCACATGGGGAGGCGGCTCTTCCAGAGTCTTCAGCAGAGCGTTGAAGGAGCTGTTGGAGAGCATATGCACTTCGTCGATCAGATAGACTTTGTAGCGCCCTCTGGTCGGAGCATACTGGACGTTCTCCAGCAATTCGCGGGTATCCTCCACCTTGGTACGGGATGCCGCATCCACCTCGATCAGGTCGACAAAACGGCCATCGGCTATCTCATTGCAGGCATTGCACTGCCCGCAGGGCTCAGAGCTGACACCCTCCTCGCAGTTCAGGCATTTGGCCAGAATTCGGGCAATTGTGGTCTTCCCCACTCCCCGAGTGCCGGCAAACAGGTAGGCGTGGTGCAGCCGGCCGTTATCCAAGGCATTGATCAGTGCCTGAAGCACGTGCTCCTGCCCCACCATCTCTTTAAAAAGACGCGGGCGCCATTTACGTGCCAGTACTTGATAGCTCATCCAGTCTCCGGTGCTCGACACACCTCTGCCAACTTATATCTCACGCGCTCTTGGCGCGGGCGCCATTATACCGGCATAGGCGACGAGGCATAGCGGATAGAAAGCTATCACCCCAAGAGATCGTTTCGCGCCACTCGAAGCCCAAGCCATCCTTGTGATATAACTGCGCCAGCTCGCACTAAGAACAAACAATTCACAATGATAAAGCGAGCCTGGGACGGGGAACGCAATACGCAATGAATAAAGCCAGGAAGACGCTTCTGGAGAGGCTGTTTGCCGAGCACGGCCAAGCCTTGGTGCGCTTTGTCGCACGCATTGTCAAAAGTCCAGACGATGCCGAGGATATTGCCCAACACGCCTACCTGCGCCTGCAAAAGCTCAGCGATGAAAAGGAGCTGGAGAATCCCCGCGCCTATCTCTACCAAATCGCCAACAACCTCGCGGTAGATCAATTGCGCCGGGGCAAGTTGCATATGGAGTACCTCAACCAGCAAGCCTCGCTGGAGGGCGAGTCTCATAGCGATGATCACGCCGACCACCAATCTCCAGAGCGGGTGCTGGCTGCACGCCAACAACTGCAGTCCATCTACGAGGCAATGGACAAATTGCCACTGAAGTGTCGACAGGCTTTCCTACTACACAGAACGCGTGGACTCTCTTACAGCGAGATTGCCCATGAAATGAATATCTCAGTAAGCAGCGTTGAGAAATATATTCTACAGGCCCTAAAAGCCTGCAGGCGCAAAGTAGACCCCAGCTCCTAGAGCTCATAATGCCACTCCATAAGCCCATCATTTTTTGTTGAGGGGGGCTCCTCCTCAGCCGTCTCAGTGTGCAAGAGCGAACTTAAAGATCCGGCCAAACCTGTAAAGCGAGGCACTTTCAGAATTATTTGCTGCCAAAGAGAGCCCTGGTATTGCAATTATTTCGTAGGAAGCCCTTTACACTCGCCAGTATCGTATAAGTCGGTCAAATTTGAGTAAGATACCTTAAATTTTGAGACGAGAGTCCCACTCTTAAAGCACTATTTAACTCCTAACTACTAGAGCAAGTATGAACAGCAACCCCCAACATCACACAAGCGATGAGTGCCTGGACCAGGCCTGTGCTTGGGTTGCCCGTTTACGCTCAGAGGCTATGAGTAACGCGGAAAAGCGCGAATTCGCAACTTGGCTGGCAGCCACGGAAGCCCATCGCCAAGCTTTCGATGAGGTGGTAGAACTCTGGGGCGACCTGGGTGCTCTCGCCCATATGCCAGTCGATCAGCTCTTCCCCGAGAGTGTACCGAGTTCCCCACCCCAAAATAGTCGAGAAACGCAGAAATCGAGAGAAGCGCGGAAATCGAGAAAAGCACAGAGTGCTATGAGTGCTAATTGGGGCCTGCCACAATGGCTTATTGGCGGTGGGCTCGCTAGCTGCGGCGCTTTTCTCGCCGTCTGGATAGGCCTGCAATGGTTAGGCAACGGCAAAATTGACCAACAAATATATACAACGCAGTTAGGCGAGATTCGCACTGTTAGCCTTGCAGATGGGTCTGAAATAAAACTGAACTCCAATAGTGAACTCCGCGTGAACTTTAGCCGCAAAGAGAGGCAGACACAGCTTCTTCGTGGAGAGGCCTTTTTTGACGTGGCCCGCCAGACTGCTCGTCCATTTACAGTGGCCGCCGGCAGTGCAAATATTCGCGTCTTGGGAACCGAATTTAATGTGGAGCTGAACCCGGAGAATACCCGGGTATCGGTGACAGAAGGCAAGGTCTCCGTCAGTGAAGCGGAAAAAACACCCGGCCTAACACCCGAGTCCGTCACCCTCGTCAAAAACCAAAAGGTCAGCGTATCTACCCTGGGCCTCACCCAAATCCAGCACACCTCACCAGAACAGGCAACAGACTGGACCCGAGGCATCCTAGTATTTGAGAAAACCCCCCTTAAAGAAGCCCTGCAAGAGCTCAACCGCTATCTAGCCGTTCCGGTCGTCGCTGCCCCACAAGTTGAGAGCCGTTTAGTGTCCGGCACATTTGCCGTATCCGACCCAGATAACACACTAGAAGCCATTACCACTGCCTTAGATCTTCAGCAAGATCACAGCAATAACAACCTGACTATCTTGTCTCCCAAGCACAACTAGGTTATAACCGTCCCAAATGGCGGTCGATTATTGAGCAAATAACCACTTCCCCGCCCGCAAAAACAATAGATACAACCGTTCAGCGAAATTTTGTGCTCTGAACGCAATAAAAATGGGCAACCTCTTGACGGCAAGGCACTGGGTTACAACCTTTTTAGCACTTCTGCTATCGGCAAATAGCGCAGCTAGCGCACTGTGCCCAAAGCCCAGCATCGAACTTCCCGCAAGCTCTCTGCCTGAGGCCCTTATCTTCCTGGGAAGACACTGCCAAATCTCTATTTTGGTACAAACCTCCTCAGCTTCCTTATTTAAACTACCCAAGCAGACACTAAACACCGAGCAGGGTCAGTTTGAAGCAACGATTGAGCAATTATTAAAAGACCTCCCATTCTCTTATCATCGTATAGGCCCAACCTCTTATGCGGTTATCCCGGATAAGAACTCAACTCCTAAAGCTGAACAACAATTCAGCTCGCCTCCTGAAGAGATCACGGTTACCGGGCAAAGCCTCACCGGCAGTCATTTGCGACATTACCAGCTAGATGGCTACGCCCCCATCGACAGAATCAGCAGAGAGCAACTTGAACTCACTGGAGCGCAAACTGTCGCCGATATGCTCAAATTTCTGCCGGCAGTATCCGGAAACTCCACCAGCACTTCGGTAAGCCAGGAGGATGACGGAACAGCCATAGTTTCTCTTCGCTATCTCCCCGCCAGTAATACCCTGGTGTTAATTAATGGCCGCCGCATTATTGGCGATGGATATAATGGAGAGGCCACCGACCTCAACACGATTCCCCTCTCCCTGGTCGAGCGCGTAGAGATCTTAAAAGATGGCGCTTCTGCGGTTTATGGTTCGGATGCTATTGCTGGAGTTATCAACATCATCCTTCGCAAGGACTTCGAAGGCTTATCGATAGATAGCTACTACGGGCAGTCAGAAGCCGGTGATCGTGAGACTGAATCACACAATTTAACCTGGGGAAGACATGGTGAACGCAGCCATGTAATGCTCAGCCTTGCGCAATACAAGCAAGGCTCAATAATGAGCCGCGACCGCAGTTTGTCAGAGTCCGCTGACAGCCGTAATTTTGGCGGCACAGATAAGCGTTCGTCAGCCATTCCCGAGGGGTTTATCGCCCTTGATAGCAGCACAACTTTAACAGCTACAACCCCCAGGGATTATCGGGACTGGTCCCTGGAAGACCGCTACGATTACAACGACTATACCTCCGCCGTCACCCCACTCCAAAGTAACTCCGCGTACCTATCTGCCGACTTCGACCTCTCAGATAACACCCTGATATATACGGAAGTGATGGGCCTACACGCCTCTGGAGAATCGACCAAGGCGCCCTCCCCAGTCTTCACTCGTTTCGATAACGGTGATCTGACAATAGCGGCAGACAATATTTACAATCCTTTCAACCAAACAATTACAGATGTTAGGAGGCGCGTTACGGAACTGGGCCCACGCATCCAAGAAAATCGCACCACTTCCTGGAGGCTTAACGCAGGAATCAAAGGAGTTCGCAACCTTTGGCACTGGGAACTTAACACCTCTCTTCAGAGAACAGAAAAATCTGAAAAGCTCAGCAATCTTATAAACCCTCTAGCACTCTCCCAGGGCCTGAAGGGACCTGCTAGCTGTAATACTAGCAATGGCTGTATTCCTATAAGCCTGCTCGGCCCCAGCGGCAGTATTGATCAAGAACAGCTGGAATTTATTCGAGGGGTAAGCAGAACTAACAGTCGCACGCGAATGGAATCCCTCACCTTTATCTCAGACGGAACCCTAGGGGAAAACCGATCCGGAGAAATTTTAGCCGCGATAGGATTTGAGCTTAGGCATGAGGCCCTGACCAGCGACTCTAATGACCTGGACGGCCTTTCCTATATTGGAGGGCACGCCCCAGGCGCAACCCAAGGCTCACGTACTATTAAAGAAACCTTTGCGGAAGTCTCAATCCCAATCCAGGAAGAAAAACTCTGGCTAGACGGAGCAATCCGCTTATCCAGCTATAGTGACTTTGGCAATACTTACAACCCCAAGCTCGCTATCCGCTGGCAGATTTTAGATGACATAAATCTAAGGATTAGCTACGCCAGCGGCTTCAGGGCCCCCACCCTTACCGACATGTACCAACAGGGCTACCAAAGTCAGGTGTTTATCTTTGACCCCTGTACAAGTAACAGCTCAGCCAGCCTTACTGGCTGCTCCTCCCAAACCGATAATGCGCGAATCCAATATCTTACCGAGTTTGGGGGCAACCCCAACCTCACGCCTGAAACCTCAAAAACCCTTACCGCCGGCCTAGCCTGGACGCCGGAACAAATAGAGGGGTTAAGCGCTGCACTCGAAATTTTTAACATCCAGCAGGAAGATGTTATTGGCAGTAACCCACAGTTCCTGGTTGAACAGAATGCCTATGCCGGGCTATTCAGTGACAGAGTACTCAGAGATGAGCGCGGTGAAATCACTAAGATTCTCGCCACAAGAATCAATAAAGGCCGCAGAACTATCCGCGGCTATGATATCTCGCTCCGTTATGAGCTACCCATGGATGATTTTGGGCAGCTCAACTTGGCAATGAACTTAAGCCATATGTTGAACTACCTAAACCAAGGAGCCCCCGGACTACCTGAAGAAGAGTTGGCAGGCACTTTTGTAGATACCACAACCGGCGGCGCAGGCTCACTGCCAGAGTTTAAAGCCAATGCGGGTATTTATTGGAGTAACAACCAGTGGAAGGCCGGCTATACCGTACACTTTGTCGGCGGCACAGAAGAAACCTTCGCTCACAACGATAAAATCGTGACTCACGATATAAACAGTTGGTTTAGCCACGATGCACAACTCTCTTTCAACCCTTCAGGTAGGTTTCGACTCGCAATTGGGGTCAACAACCTGCTTAACATCCCCCCTCCTCTCGCTATAACAGCAGCAGAGAATAATTATGACTATCGTTCTTACGATCTGACTGGAAGGTATTGGTACAGTAGTTTTTCACTTAGACTGTAAAGTTCTTTAGTAAATCAGCCACAAGTATATGTGTATCCATCCAACCCCAGATATCACCTTAATATATTTACTCCTCAACCTTCACTAAAAACCCAAATGGTGCTTACTACTTGTTTAGGAGCGAAAAATCATCATTGCAATTCAAGCAAGAAAGTTAATGACAACACAAATATGGGAGGGTCGTAGCAACCTATATGTAATGAAATACAGCTTCTAAAATTACACAGCTTATTAAAAAGAAACCACCAAAAATTAATATTATTTGATTTCGGATAATAAGTACAATTGGTAATGAAGGGCTCAACTGATAGTGTCAGATTCTCTACTAACCAAGAGAAACACAGATGAAATACTACCTAAATAACGAGAACTAACGGCACCATATTTACAACCCTATAAAAGCCGCTCACTCCCAGAAGTAATTACAGAACTGTTAGAGCTGCTCCACAATTTGAAATCGGCCACTCTCGCACACAGCTGCACATAAAAAAACCAGCAGTTATGAGCCAATTCAAATCTAAATTAATCATGGATCAATGGGCTTTGATCGATCCTTGCATTTCCGGTCCCAAACGAGGAGTAGGAGGCCAAAAGGCCAGCAATAATAGAGCATGTTTTAAAGGCGCCTTAAGGGTTTTCTGCTCTGGAACACGACCGAAATATATTTCTTCTCACTATCCATCACTTAGTACTTGCTGAAAAATGCTTCAACTGGGGGAGGAAAACGTAGTTTGGCTGCGATCGTAAATAAATTTTCTGGAGTAACTAGACCAACAACCCTTTCTTGATCAGAAGGAGATCTTATTTAATGACAGATTTTTACCAGTAAACAAAAGGGGGATAAAATTGGGAAACCCAAACCAGATAGGGGCTCAAAGTGGGCGATGGCAGCCGATCACGAGGATACTCCATTACGTCAGCCTTTCCATAAATTCCTTACAAAAATTACTTGATATACTGTATAAAAGCACAAAGATTCATTGCTCAATATATGACAGGGCTAAGGATTCAGCCCCCCTTCGAGACAGCCTGTTGAGTTGGGGAGTTGACCTTATCTGTCCGCACAGGAAGAATAGAAAAAAGAGCCTCAACGCAGGATGCTAGAAAGTTCAGAAGGTATTCCCGTCGCTAGAAAATTGAGAGGCCTTCAATATAAAAGGAAAATAACAGCCGTTTGTAATTGGATGACATAGTCTCTTATCCTTTTATAGTGCTTTTTTTCATTTAGTCACATGAAATAACTGCTAATTGTGCATTGCGCTGAAGAAAAAATTTAGAAAAAAAAGGGGGGCTGAATAGCCCCCGGATTATTCAAATTTATGAAAGCTTCTAAAACTGATAAGTAACTCCAGCCCAGGCATAGCGGCCCTGGAAGTCGTAAGTGCCGTTTACATCGTCATAGGTTGAAGTGTAAGACGGGTCACGGTCGGTCACATTGTCGATACCAGCGGTTAAGCGCATGGATTCGTTCACATCCCAACCCGCCTTCAAATTCAGGTAGGTGTGGGAGGGGACATTTACATAAGGGCTGTGACCATCACCGATGTACTGTACGTCGGCACCGAAGTCCCAGTTGTCAGCATACCAGGTTGCGCTGGCCAGGCCGCGCCATTTGGTATAGGCACTGCTACTTGTTCCTATGTAGTCTACATAGTCAGAAGTTTCGCCAGTTTCAGAGTTAAATTCCTCGTACTCCAGCAGGTGGGTTGCCTGAGCGCGCAGAGCCAGTTTGCCGGTGTCGTAGTGGAAGTTCTGCACTATATCCAGGTCGAGACCTTTGGTATTAATTTCGCCAATGTTTTGCAGGGAACCTTCCAGGTACTCAATCTGCTCGCTGTCGCCACGGCGAACCAGTTCACAGGCTGAGCTGATACCATCGCGGTAACAATCGTCCAAAATCTTCTGTGTATCGGCAGAAGTGATAGCGTCCTTAATTCGGATATCGAAGTAATCCAAGGTGATGGACAGATCTTCGGTGAAGCTCGGAGTCCAAACGATGCCAGCAGTGTAGCTTTTGGATTTTTCCGGCTGCAGGTCTTGGTTACCACCAATATTGGTGGGTACCTGGGAACCAGCTTGGCTGAAGCCGGCGCTGACCATATCACAGTTACTACCTTGCCCCGCAGTATTGTTGCTGCTGGTATCACATGGGTCGATCAGATAGCTGTAGCTCTGGGCAGTACCACTGTACAGCTCGTAGATACCTGGAGCGCGGAATGCAGTAGAAACACTGCCGCGGAAACGCAGGTTTTCTGTTAGCGCATATACAGCACCGAGCTTATATGTAGCTTGGCCGCCAAAGGTGTCGTAATCCGAATAACGTATCGCCGCGTCAAGGGACAGTTCTTCCGCGAACTTAAGGCCTGCCAGGATTGGCAGGTTAAACTCTGCGAATACCTCTGTTACAGCGAAATCGCCAGAAGTGGCATCCTGCTGGTTACCGAAAGTTGCACCACTTTGCGTCTCTTCGCTTGGGGTGAACTCACCAGACTCTTTACGGTACTCAATGCCTGAGGCAAAACCCAATGCGCCGCCCTGGAACTGAATGGCTTCAATGTCGCCGGTCAGGCTGGCACCGAAGTTGAGCATTTCATACTCATTATCTTCGCGGTCGGTATAGCTGATGTAGTCGATGACCTCATCGCTCATACCACCAAGGAACTGAATGTTCTCTTCAGCAATGCCGCTGTTTCCATCAAGCACTTGCTGGAGCAGGGTTTTATTGTAGGAATTGTTAGTGGTGTTTTCACCTTCATTTTTGCCGTAGCTCAGGAAGGTATCCCAGCCCCAGCCATTCGCCAGGTCACCGCGTAGACCGCCGAGAAGACGGTAGGTTTCGGTCTTCTGCTCATAGTCACGGGTGCCACCTGAAACTGGGCGCAGGCGGACATCAGATAAACCGTCCTGCCATGTGTCTCCGTGAGTCGCTACTGGCTTGGAAGGTTCAAGGTCTTTAGGGCTGCCTTGGGATTCCCACTCTGCCAATGCGGCGTTATATGCAGCGAGCTCTATCTGGTAGGCATCTTCTGCTTCCTGCCAAGCTTCAGACAGTTGCGATTGAACCTCATCGGACAGATGGTCGGCAGTGAGATTAAAACCATTACCCGCATACATTGGCTGAGCGGCCAGTTGTTGGTTGGTGGTTTTTAGGGTGTAAGAACCTTCACCGTAAAACTCGATGTAGTCATTGATAGAGAAAGTACCGCTACCGGTGAGGCTGGTACGTTCCATAGCGCCTGACAGCCACATATACTGGCCAATGTCATAGCTAGAATAATCCCCAAGTGTCTTTCCATCCTCACCGACACTGAATGCTCCGTAGTTGGTGAAGATATTACCGGTAGAGGACATAGAGCTCTGCAGTCCTGCCCAATCACGGTCTTTGTAAGTGATTTCGTCACGCTGACTGTGGGTAACGTTACCAATGAATTGGCCGCGATCGAATTCCTTACCAAAGGTAATGGACAGCTCACCATTCTCGCCGCCGCCAGCTTCGGTCGCGCCAGCGCGGGCATTTATGCGAACCCCATCGAAAGAATCTTTCATGACCACGTTGATTACGCCGGCTACCGCGTCAGAACCATATACGGCGGAGGCGCCATCGGTCAGAACTTCGATACGGTCGATCATATCTACCGGGATATTGTTCATATCCACTGCAGAGCTTACGCCAGAGCTGGAGGATACAAAGCGACGGCCATTAACCAGTACCAAGGTACGTGCAGAACCTAGGTTACGCAGGTCCACAAATGACAGACCAGCACCGCCATTGTTGTCGTTGGCATTGATACCGGTAGTACCCATGGATGGAAGCTGGTTAAGCAGCTCATCAATGGTACCCACACCGGAACGCTGGATAGCTTCAGAGTCAACCAAAGTGATTGGGCCAGTAGTGGATAGAGGGTCACGCGCAATGCGGGAACCGGTAACAACTACTTCCTCAACCTCTGGTCCGGGAATAGATTCCTGGGCGAAAACGCCAGAGCTGGCGATGGTGCCCAGTGCTGCAATGGCAACGCTCAGTTTGGTCTTGATCATAGTGGAACCTTTTTATACTTAAGGTGCTTTTGTGGCTTTTGATTACATAATTGACAACCTGTCTAAACTGACTTTAAATGAATAATATGAATTTTGGAACTATTGTTGACTAATATTTGTCCAGCAGGAGAAGGTTGGGGAACCTGCACCAATGATAAAGTTGGGCAAATATCGAACAATTTAGCCTCTAGATTTTGGTAGATGGGGCAGAAATACAGTTTTTTTGCTTAACTAGGCTTTTTATTGATAAAAAATTTTTATCTCAATTTTTTCACAGCCAACAAGAGGGCTCACAGCTCATATGGGGGGAGAGACAAAGAGGCGGGAGAGCCTCAACATACGAAAGGGTTATCAGCGCTTAGGCCAGGAGATTTTTAAGTGGGGATGATTTACGGTTTTTAATGCTACAGTTACCGAAGGAACTTATCCCTAGATTCTCACAATAACCGACACACTTGGCGATAGCGAAGGAGGCCAGCTGGTTGTAGGCTAGTAAGCTTCCACACAAACAAGCCAGGAACCTCATGGGAACCCGTACCAACCAGCTGACCTTGAAAGAACGATACCAGATTGAGGTCCTTAATGGGCAGAACTATTCAGCCCGAGCCATTGGACTACGCCTCAATAGATCCAATAAGACTATCTCTCGTGAGCTTGGTCGTTACAGCCCTTACTGTGCCGAGAGTGCCCACCGTCAGGCACTGCAACGACGGCACGGAGCTATTAAACATACCAAGCTCGACTTTGCCATGCAGGTACAAATCGACCACCAGCTGAAAAATGCAAGTCCTGAACAAATCGCTGGGCGAATGCAGCTTGAGAGGTGTGCGAAAACGGTTAGTTGTTCAACAATTTACCGCTGGGTCAGTCGACTTAACTGGAGGTCACGTCTGCCAAGGAAAGCCAAACCTTATCAGAAACGGGCAGGTTCCGAGGCAGGCGTAAAGCTTATTCCAGAGCGCATAGATATTGATCAAAGACCTGCGATTGTCGATGAAAACACTGAGATCGGTCACTGGGAAGGCGATACAGTTTATGGTCAAGATGGCTATCTGGTGACACTGGTTGAACGAGTTTCCAAATTATTGCTCACTCGCAGAGTCCCAAATAAGAGCAAGAAAACAGTGAGCCGGGCGATCAAGCAGATGTTGAAGCCATATCAGGCCATCTGTAAAACCATCACCTTCGATAATGGAGGAGAATTTGCAGGTCATCAATCGATTGCGCAGAAGCTAGGATGCAGAATATATTTTGCGAAACCTTACCACTCTTGGGAACGCGGGCTGAACGAAAACACTAATGGCCTTTTGAGGCGCTTCTTCCCAAAAGGAGTGGAAATTGGCAAGATACCAAAAAGCCGTATTGATGACGCAGTGTTTCGAATCAATACTCGACCTAGGAAAGTACTAAATTACTTGAGCCCGCTGGAATTTTTGGCGGGTAAACGTGTGTCACTTATGTTGGCAATCTAGGATCTAATCACTGAAGCATGATAGCTTGGTGAAATGACATACTAGCCACATTTATCACTACCTCCTTTCTTAGCAAGATAAACCGCCAAAAAACTGACTGGATGGTCACACTTTACCCTAACCAGTAATTGAAGAACAAACAGGTTAAACCTTCTCCTCTGGTAGGCAATCTAGAATTCATCTAACCCAAGACTTTTTGTACAATCAGCCAGTGCTTCCACTAGGTTGCTAGTGAATGACAAAAAATTAAAGGGACGCGTCAGCTCTTTATGACCATCTTGGGATAATCCGCAACAATTAAATATCAGCTTGTATTAAGAAAATACCCTCTTACCTTATATTTCTGTCAGCCATTGGATGATATTTGATTTAACAAAAGGTAACATTATTACATTCACCTTTTATGAAGGTGATGGATGGATTGATCTTCGATAAGTGGATATATCGTATGAAATACAAAGGGCTATTTATCTCTGCTTTGGGGCTTGGATTACTAACCGGCTGCGCAAATGATTCAAGCTATAAGCAGCAGGTAAACACTACCGGCAATGAGTCAGCTCAGACCTCACAGCGCAATTTAACTGAAGACACTAGCAATCAATTAATCTGTAAATCTCGAGCAATCACAGGGTCACGATTTAAGCAAAAGACATGTATGTCAGCTGAAGAGTGGAAAAAAATGTCACATGAGTCTTCGAAAATGCTTAGCAAGCAGAACCGAAAAGGAGTGCTTGGCAATCCAGAAGGAGGGTAACAATCCACTTTTGGATTGAATAGATAACTTTGTTTAATTTCCTCAAGGCGCCTTATTTTGAAGGCGCTTTTTATTATTTCATATTTTTTCATGAAAGAATTTTTTCTACAAAAAGTCCAGGAGACTAGAAAGCTCGCAAGTCAGCATCAGTTCTCAATCGCCGAAAAAAAATTGCAGGAATTGTTGCTAACACCTTCCATCAGTAAGAATGAAAAATCTCTTATCTTAAAAGAACTTTACCAAATAAACCTAAGGGCAGGTAAAGCTCACAAAGCAATTAACCACCTAGAATCACTGGCATTAGAATCAAAAGAGGAACCTCTTTATTGGCTTGAGCTTTATAATTTATCCGAGTCTTTAGGCGAGACTGACAAAGCTATAAGGTCGCTCGAAAAATATATCGAAAATGAACCAGAGTGCTCACCCGATATCTATTTCAATTTAGCATATAATTTAAAGTTGTCAGGAGATCTTAAAAAGTCACTGAGAACATATCAAAAATCCCTTAATAAAGATATCTCGGCTCAAGAAGAAGTCTATACAAATATTGGTGTTATCTACTCCGAATTAAGAGAGGAAAACAAAGCAATAGAGAGCTTCCAGAAAGCTCTAGAACTGAACGGAATGCATACACCAGCCCTATTAAATCTTGCAGGCATATATGAAGAGTCCGGAGAAAAGAAAAAGGCTATTCCCCTTTATCAAGAAGTACTATCAATAGACAGCAAAAACAGTCTAGCCCTTGCTAGAATGGCCCATATGTATACCGCGAAAAATCAATCAGATACTCGCATTAAAAACATATCTGTTTTATTAAACAGCCAGAATTTGAGTGACGCAGAGAATGAAGAATTATACTTTGCTCTAGGGAAACTATATGACGACTGCCAGCTCTTTAGTAAAGCGTTTTCTTGTATTAGCCAAGCTAACAATATAGGAAGAAAGAGAACAATCTATTACAACCCTATAGAGCAAGAAAAATTAACTGACGACTTAATAAACACATTCTCTAAGGAATGGTTTACAGTACGTCACAGCCAAAATAAATCTACTCCAATCTTTATTTGCGGAATGCTTCGCTCCGGATCAACTCTTCTAGAACAAATGCTATGCGGCCATAGTTGTATTTTATCTACTGGCGAGAGAGATTTTGTTGTAAGAAAAATCGAAGAAATGAGAGGAGGCTACCCACAGTCGGTACTCAAAAAGGATAGTAACTATTTCACTAAAATTTCTAAAGATTACTTTGAAGAAATTGGAGGGATAGTCTCCGGCGAGCAATTTATTATCGATAAAAGACCGGAAAACTTTCTTCACATTGGACTAATAAAAACAGCATTCCCAAAATCCAAGATAATTTGGACAAGACGCAATCTACTTGACAACGCCATATCCATATACTTCCAGCAACTCAATAAAAACCTGAATTACTCCTTCGATCTTGAGCAAATTGCCCATTTTTATTCGGAGCATATACGATTGATGAAATATTGGGAGAGCTTATTTCCTGGTGATTTGTATCAAATACAGTATGAAGACTTAGTGACCAATCCCAGGACTGCAATTGGCAGCGCGCTTAATTTTCTGGGGTTATGTTGGGACCCCAATTGTTTAGAGTTTTTCCAACGAAGAAACCATGTAAAGACGGCAAGTATTTGGCAGGTAAGAGAGCCAATTTATTTATCTTCTGTGAATCGGAGCAACAATTATTTAGAGTACTTAACGCCTTTAAACCTCAAGCGTTTTTTAAAGTAACTAATTATTTACCCATAAAAAAGGCGCGACATTTAGTCGCGCCTTTTTGACATCAGTTATCTAAATAAAGATATTTAGAAGTCTACGGTCAAGCCTAAGAAAGCATAACGACCCAGGGCGTCATAGATTCCAGGGAATGTATTTCCGTTGCCAAAAATACTGGAACCAGCATCAGCAGTTAGTGGCGGCTCTTTATCAAAGACATTATTGATACCACTACGGATAGTTACGTTATCAGAAGCTACCCAGGCGGCAGAGAGGTCGAAGTAATTAATTGAATCAAAGTCTGCATTATTCTCACCTAAATCTGTGACACCACCAATATGACGCCAGCTTCCATTGATATCTACATTCCAAGGAGTGGACCAAGTAGCTCTCAGCGTGCTAACGAAATCAGGTGTTGGTGTACCACATGAGCCATTCCAGTAGCCCGCACACTCTTCGGTAGGCTGACCGTCGAACTCCTGCTGATCCCACTTAGTCAAGTAGGTTGCGATGAAGTTCATGTCCACGGCGCCATAGCTACCAACATCGAAGCCATAATTAGCATTGATGTCGAAACCTTCAGTTTCAAAGTAGCCAATATTTACATCAACAGCGGTAATCGACGCAGTACCAATCCACAGGTTTCCATTGCCCCCACGGTTGATCGCTCCACAGAACATTTCGTCACCACTCTCGAGACACTTATCAAGGATGGTCTCTGGCTTAATGTAATCAATAGCCTCATCAACAGTAATGTTGAAGTAGTCAATGCTAAGAGTTAGACCTTCAACAAAAGTCGGAGAGTACACAAAACCAAGTGAGAAGGTCTCAGACTCTTCTGGAGATAGCTCAGAATTACCACCACCAATATAATTGTACTGGCCAGCGGGAGAGTCGATCGCATTACCAAAAGTTGCAGCAGTAATACCGCTATTCATACACTGCTCTAGGGTAGCAGTTGGGCCAACTACGGTACCATCTGACTTTGTGCGTGAACCACATGGATCGTAGTCCATATCGAATAACTGAATAGACTGTGCGCGAAATAATTCTTGGATGTTGGCATGACGAACAGCTGACTGGAAACTAGCACGGAGTTTGAGGTCATCAATTGGCTGCCAATCAGCAGCAACTTTGTAGGTATTAGTTTGCTCGTCAGTTGAATAATCAGAATAGCGATAGGCCAATTCCAAGCCTAAGTATTCGGCACCCGGCATGCCACTAACGAGAGGAACATTCATTTCACCAAAAATTTCTTTGACGCTCAGTGAACCATCTACAGGTAAGGTCGGGCCACCTTGACCAGCACCTTCACCATTCTGATAGCCCATATCCGGTGAATAGTTTAGGGTTTCGCGACGGCTTTCAAGCCCCATAACAACCGCAATACCATTCTCCGCTGTTGGCAGTTTCCAACCATAATCGGTCAAATCGCCGGTTACATAGCCTGAAAGAATCTCCTGGTCAGTTGTGCCACGCGCGTAAAGAGGAAGTACCAAGTAGTCGATGGCCTCTTGGGTTACGCCATCCTCAGCAAAAACGTTCCAGGGCACACAGTTGGGATCTGACCCATCAATAACGGACTGACATACTGGTTGGCCGTAGGTTTCAGCAACTGGTTCGCCATCCTCGTTAACTCGATCATCAGTGCGAACATCCAGCGCTCGGCGAATATTAGTTACAGACATATCATTGTAATAAGTCTGCTCCAAGCTTACCTCTGAGAATTGGTAATATACGTCGTAGTTCCAGTTATCATTAATATCGCCACGTAAACCGAATACCCCACGGAAGGAAGTGTGGCGCATATCGTCCTGGCGAGGGCCACCTTCTACATTTCGACGACCAATGTAGAGAGCACCTGGCGTTTTAGTCTGTACGCCAGTCTTATCATCTGTATTTACAACAGTTAAATCGCGTACGTAATTATCTTCTGTAAGGCCATAAACACCGCAGAAGGCTTCAAATTGCTCATCTGAGAGTAGCGGGTTACCGCAGTAAAGGTCGCTCGTAACAAAGAAAGCACCGGAAGGGGCAATTTGCGCAACGGTCCGATCATCGGTATACATCAGCTGTGCATAAGCTTCTGCATGATCATTAATTTCATAATGGCCGAAAGCACCCATTGTCCAACGTTCATCCGGCCGCTGGAAATAATTTAATGGGCCATAGTTATATAGCTGGCTAAATTCCGTAAGTCCGCCATTACCATCGAGACTGTAATCAAAGCCTTCAGTTGTATCGCCCTTATTTGATCCAAAGTCAGTAAAACGCCCCCAGGGTACAGTGGAGGAACCGCCACACTCGAAGTTATCGGCATTGCCCTTGAGGCTACAACCACTATAATCGCGATCGGATTGAAGAACGGCGTCAATCTTACGATAGTTCGCATACGCCGTAACGTTACCGCGCCCATTGTCCAGGTTTGCACCCATGATCAATGAAAAATCGTTAGTTTCACCATCGGTAACATTGCCATCTGCTACATCGAAGCCATTTGACTCCACCAGACGCTGCATTCCGCTATTGTCATTGTTATGCTGATAAACACTAGTCTGTGTTTCGAAGCGAACACCTTCAAAATCATCTTTCATGATGAAGTTGACAACACCTGCGATTGCATCTGATCCATAGGTCGCAGACGAGCCACCGGTCAGAACTTCAACGCGCTCAACCAAAGCCCCTGGAATTTGGTTAAGGTCTGCACCTGAGCCATCCTCAAGAGGAGAGCCTGCCGGCATTCTGCGGCCATCGATCAAAACCAGAGTACGTTCAGCGCCAAGGCCACGCAGAGACACGGTTGCAGTACCCGTCGCCCCATTCGCCTGCCCTGCCGTTTGTGTGGCGGCAACTTGTGGCAAATCGTTAATTAGGTCCTCAACACGAACGATGCCAGTTGCTTTGAGATCTTCGGCGCTCACCGTAGTAACAGGGCTGACACTTACATCATTGGCACGCTCAATCCGCGACCCGGTCACTGTAACCTCTTCAACCATTTCCGCATCTTGCTGAGCAAAAGCAGGCATGGCAGGAACCATGATCGCAGCTGCAGTGAAACCTATAGCTCCTTTCACAGCCACTGATAGAAGGCTCTTTTTCATTGTCAATCCTCTCTAGAGATCGTTGGATTTATTGTCTGTTGTCTTTATTGACTATGTAGAAAGTTACTACCCCCAAGTAGTCACTTTATTCCCAACAAACTCTAAAACGTTTTAACCCTAAAAAACCTCAATAATATCGGCTATACCTCAAAATAAAAAAAGACACATATGGCAAAAAAGACACTAATAAATATAAAGAGAGCAGTCAATTAATAACAAGCAATTGGAAGGGGGAGCTAGAAGCCCCATTAAACAACCGATAATTATGAATGCCTTCAATCTTTAGAGGGTAAAGAGGCGGCTTGAAACCAAGAGGTTTAAAGAAGGAGGGAAAATAAAATTAAACAAACTAAAAAGCGGGCCTTGCGGCCCGCTTTTATTAGGTGAGTCTATCAAGGATTATTAGAAATCCATGCGTACACCCACGAATGCACTACGACCAATATCGTTATAAACATCAGACGCAGTATCGTGGCCAGTAATATTGCTTGGAACACCAGACAGAATTACAGGAGCCTCTTCATCCAGGATATTGTTAATACCCAGGTTTGCACTGATGCTATCTGTAAACTGATAGGAAGCGTAGAGATCATGAGTTACGAAGCTACCAACATCAAACTTGAAGAACTCATCGCTATTACTAGGTACAGCATCGCCGATGAAGTTAGTCTCCCACTGAACCATTAAGCGATCCAGGGAGTAATTGGCAGTTGCAATCCATTTATTCTCAGAGTAGCCAACTTCACCTACAAGCTCTTCCTCAACACCAAACTTAGTCTCAGTAAACTCAAGAACATGAGCATAATTCAGAGACAAGTCTAATTGGCCTGCCCCGAGTTCCATACCCCATTGAACCTGAACATCAACACCTTCGGTTTCAAGGGTACCTTCGTTGAGGAACTTTGAGTTTACACCAACAAGCTCACCCAACTGATTAGCCGCACCTTCAGAGTCACGATCGATATTTCCGCAGAACTCGTTAGGACCTGTAGTTGATTGGTAGCAGAAATCCAAGGAAGACTGTCTTGCAACAGTGTCAATCAGATTTTCGATCTCAATATCAAACCAGTCAACGGAAACACTCAGGCTACCGATTCCCAGATCACGATCAAAAACCACACCAAGGGTATAACTGTCTGAAGTCTCAGCTTCAAGGTCTTCAGAGCCAACACCAACGAAACCACCGGTTCCCTGAATCTCAGGCTGGCTTAGCTCGAAAACACCTACTTCGGCAACGCGAGCAGCAATCTCGGGAACGGCAAGGCAGTTTTCAGCAACAGTACCCGTAGCATCAGCTGTTACGCCATCACAGGGGTCTTTAATGGTGCGGAAAGTTTCACCACCAGCACCAAACAGCTCATTTACATTAGGTGCCCGCATCGCTCGGGCATATTGACCACGAACACGCAGGTCGTCATTAATAATCCAGGAAACACGAGCGGTATAAGCATCGGTGCTACCTACAGTATCGTAATCAGAAAAGCGATACGCCGCGCCTACACTCAACTCTTGGATCCCAGGCAGACCCGAGAGGATCGGGGCTTCCATTTCCACGTACAGCTCAGTTGCATCAAAGCCGCCTTCTGTAGCCGGCGCCCTATTACCACCATTCTGCCCTGAACGAGTGAGGGCATCAGGCAAATCTGCTGCATACTCATCTCTATACTCAAGACCTGCAGCCAGGCTCAAAGGACCAGAAGGGAGCTCCAGCAACTCACCACTAATATTAATACCACCGATGGTTTGCTTGGTGCTCTGGTCGCGCATAGATACAGCGCTTACATATTCAGCAGCCTCTGGAGAGATAGAGCCATAACCAAACACATTGATCGGCACACAACCTTCTTTTCTTGCAGATTCGTCCGCACAAACGATCAGGTTGTTCTCTACATCCAGCTCCGCATTTAAGGCATTGCGGAAGTTGGAAACGTTAATCTGCCCAGTGCTGCGCTGGCTATCTTGCATCTGGCCCTGACCAAAGTAGGCATCCCAGTTCCAGTCATTAATCTCACCACGCAGGCCGATTAAGCCACGGAAAGTCTGACGCTCAGCATAGGATCCACGCTGATCCAACTCGGTAGTACGTCGAACGAAGGAAACATACTCATCCTCTGCTGCAACCGCAAGATTACGCAGCTCTGCAGGCATATAAGGATTGTCAATATGTATGCCGTCGATATTTAGAGCGTCCTGAGCATCAAACGGATACGGTTCTATTTCGGTCTGGGTTTCAGTGCGCGCAAAGGAGGTCTCAACAAACAACTCCAGAGAGTCACTAAGATCATAGGACAGATTAGAGCTGATCAGATAGCGCTCAGTAGGTACTGAGTAGCGGCGGAACTGCTGACGGTTGAATCCGTACTTATCACCATCCCAATCGACCACTTCGCCGTTGTCTACAGTCCAGTTCACCTTATCATTTGAGGGCAGGAAGAAACGCCCATTTTCAGAGTAGGAAGAGTAGTAGGGCTCTTGTTCTTTATCACAATCGGCAGTTTCGCCGGTGAAATAACAAAGCGCGAGATCATCCACCTTAGTATTCTTACGGTCTCGAGCCAAGATACCTTTTTGATCGGTGTAAGTCAGAGAGACTACGGCGTTACCTTTGCCGTCCGCAAAATTACTGCCCGCAGTAAGATTGAAGCGGTCTGTTTTATCATCACCAAACTCTACGGTTTCGCCATGAGAGGAAGTGATGCTAACGCCCTCAAAATCATCTTTGAGGATAACGTTGATCACACCCGCTAAGGCATCGGAACCATAGATTGCTGAAGCACCACCAGTGATAACCTCTACGCGCTCAATCAACTCAGTGGGAATGGTATTCCAGTCGACAGCAGAGGTACCGGCCACACCAGAAACATAGCGACGACCATTGACCAGAACAAGAGTACGATCTTCGCCGAGGTTACGCAGGTTAACAGTGTTAACACCGCCGTTAGCAGTTGCAAAATTTGAACTGTTGCCAGTAATACCTGATACACCAGCCGCAGGCAGGCTACGCAACACATCGGCGCTGTTTACCATGCCAGAGAATTCGATATTCTCAGAGTTTACGGTTGTAATCGGCGTAGAAGCTTCCAGATTGGATCGGGTAATGCGCGAACCCGTTACCACCACTTCTTCAACTAGGGTTGCGTCGTTTGCATCCGCGGCTTGCTGGGCAAAAGCTTGGCCGGTTGCCCCAAGGACTACAGATACTCCAAGTGCTGTCTTGATTGCAGACGAAAGGATATTCCTTTTCATTGTTTTGTCTCTCTCTAAGGTAGGGCTATCTGCCTACTAGATAGGTTTGAGTTTACTCATGAAGCAACCACCCCCATGGCTACTTCAGCTCCCAACACTAGACAGAACGAGCCAGCTCTCCATTCCCTCAATAAAAAATCACCCAAAACAAAAAAAAAATGCTTACCATGATAAAAGTCTTATATTGACTATCGCGACTAAGCATACTTTCCGTATAGCAAGGTTGTTGGTCACCGATTAGGCTGGCAACGGTTACCCTCCCTCAAATAACAGCTTCAACTTCCTCTCATAAGCATTAGCAGTAGAAGAGTTCCTCACCAGCGAGAAGGCCTCTTCAAAGCTCTCCCTTGATGCCGACATTTCCCCAAGCTGATATCTGGTCAACCCGAGTAAGAAGTGGAAGCGATGATCGCCTTCGTGGCGCATTACAGCCTTGCGCAAGCGGCGTTCGGCCCGCTTGAAGTCTCCCTGCTCATAGGCATCTCGCGCTTGGTAGAAGAGAAAATAGGGATTGCGTTCCCGGTGGTAGCGGGCACGCTTGGCGTATTCATCGGCAAGTGCTTGCAGGCCGTTGTGTCGGTAAAGCCGCTCCAGATTACTGATTGCAACGAGGTTGCTGCTTTTTAAATGCAGGGCTTGCTGGTAACTCTGCTGCGCCTCGGTTAAAAAACCGAAGTGGCTGTACATAGCCCCCAAATTGGCCCATAAATCGCTTCTCTGCGGACGTAGCTCCAGAGCCTTGCGCAAATATAAAAAGGCCTGCTCTCTCTCTCCTTCACGCATTAACTCAACCCCGCGATTACTGTAGTAGAGAGCAAAGGCCGTTGTGTCATCCAGGATATGCTGATCGTAGGCGGGGTCATAGGCTGCAAGATTGAAATCGACTACGCGGCGACCGCGAGAGCTTTCCGATACCATATTCACATGGCGGTAAACGATAAAGGTCTCGGGCTCATCGTGACTCCAAACGGGAGGTACTTCCACCTGATTAAAGGAAGCCTCAGCCCCCAATTCCCTGGCCATCGCTACCATCATCAGAGTGAAAGCCAGGCAGTTGCCGCGCGCCTGGCGATAGGTTTCCATAGCCGTTAGGGTGCTACTCTCATCGTACTCGACGGTAAAGTCTCGTTGCTCAAAGGCCCGAATCAATGCCGCTAAGCGGCTTTGCGGACTGGCCTTGGGAGCCAATTCCTGCAGGTAGGCCCGCAAATCGGAATCTAATCCCAGGAGGTCTTCTTGGGGCAATTCCTCCAGAGTAACGGATCTGCCGAGTAAAACCTCACCGCTCAGGGCGTCTTCAAGGCTAATTGGCCGATGTTCATCGGGTGGCAAGCTGGCGCAAGCACTCAACAACAGGAACAGACTTAGCAACAATGGGGCTTTCATTGTTATTTTCCCCTTGAAATTCTTGTTTATACAGGATTTACCACTTATCAGCCCCCAATGGAAGCACCTGATTACCATTTCTCTAAATTGTTCCACAACGGTTCGCCTGGAATTTAGACAGCTGGTAAACTCTGCCCGTTGTACTGGAAGCTCTTGGAGCAGTCTGTTCGATCTCGTCCTTTTCGAGTGAGCGGCTGGCGGAGGTTCCCCAATAACTATTACAGACAGAGGAACTTCTATGTCTTCTAATGTCGCGGACGTCACCACGGCGGCCTCTCCGAGCTCGGGCGAATTGCTCGGCCACCCGAAAGGGCTCTATATCTGTTTTGCTACAGAGCTGTGGGAGCGATTCTCCTTCTATGGGATGAAGTACTTGCTCCTGCTCTACCTCACCAAGTATCACCTTTTTACCGATAGTGCGGGTTACGACGTACTCGGCGCCTATGCCGGCCTGGTATACGCCCTGCCTCTGATCGGTGGCCTACTGGCCGACCGCTACCTGGGTATGCGCAAGGCGGTACTATTTGGTGGTGTCCTGCTATGTCTCGGCCACTTGTTAATGGCTGTGGAAGGCCATCAGGCTATCTCCTATGCAGCAGGCACAGTTCTTTCCGAAGCCATTACTTTGAATGATGGCAGCGTGATTGCGGCAGGCACTACCCTCACTGAAAACGTCATTATTCAGGATGTGGTAGCCCTCAAAGTCTTCTTTATGGCCCTGGCACTGATTACTGTGGGGGTTGGCTTCCTAAAGCCCAATATTTCCACCATTGTCGGTCAGCTCTACCCTAAAAATGATTCCCGTCGCGACGCAGGTTTTACCATCTTCTATATGGGCATCAATGTGGGCTCCTTCCTCGCCACTTTGCTGTGCGGTTGGCTGGGTGAAACCTACGGCTGGGGTTACGGTTTTGGCCTCGCCGGTATCGGTATGGTCTTCGGCCTGATCACCTTTCTTTGGGGACAGAAATATCTGGATGGCCTGGCAGAACCCAGCCGTCCTGAAGTGCTTAAAGAAAAAGCCTTCGGCCCCATCAACAAGGAGTGGGCAGTCTATCTGGGCGGCATTCTCTCCCTAGGCTTAGTATGGTTCCTAGTACAAAGTGAGCCGATGGTTCACCTCGCTCAGAACAGCCTCCTGATCGTCGCCATCGTCGGCCTGATCCTATTCTCCATGCTGTACAAAGATAGTAAGGGCACAGATTTTATCGCTATCGGTATGGCCGCTCTGACTGCCGGCCTCGGTCTGATCTGGGCCTTCAGTGGGGAAGATCTATGGCTGGGTGGCATGTTGCTCGCGCTGGTAGCCTTCATTGGTTACGGCTTTGTTCGCCACTATAGTGAGGAATTCTCCCGCACCGTAGTACTCATGGTCCTCATTACCTCTACCATCGTTTTCTGGGCGTTGTTCGAGCAGTCCGCAGGTTCTATGACCCTGTATGCAGACCGTGTACTGGACCGCTCTATTGGTGACGGTGAAGTGCGCGCTTCCATGTTTGGCTCGCTCAACGCAGGCTTTATCATGCTGCTGGCCATTCCTTTCGCCTCCCTGTGGGTTTGGTTGGGCAAGCGCGGCTGGGAACCGAGCACGCCGGTAAAATTCGGGCTGGGTATTATCCAAGCTGGCCTGGGCTTCGGCGCTCTGGTACTGGGTGCCGCTTACCCCACAGAGGCTGGAAAAGTAGCGATGATCTGGCTGGTACTCGCCTACCTACTGCACACCTCTGGTGAGCTTTGCCTTTCTCCTGTTGGCCTCTCCGCGGTTACCAAGCTGTCCATCGGCAAGGTGGTGAGTGTGAGCATGGGTACCTGGTTCCTGGCGACAGCACTGTCTGAAACTGTAGCTACCCGTATCGGTAAGATGGCCGCTGTCCCTCAGGAAGGTGGCACCGATCTCGCTTCTACCCTGACAACTTATACCAACCTGTATGAGTACCTGATGTGGTGGGGCCTTGGTGTCGGTGTACTGATGATTGTTATCTCACCGCTGCTGAAAAAAGGTATGTGCGGTATCCGCTAAGGGAAACCATCATCACAACAAAAAGCCACTGCTTTTACAGTGGCTTTTTTATTTCTGATATCCCCCCCCTCAAACACCAATCAATGAAGAAGCCCTCTTCGTCACCCATCGAGCACTAATAAGTTCGGAAGTAGCTCTAGCTCAGCCCCACTAACAGATTGAAGTTTTGCCAAATAAAACGAATCCCGATAATGCAGAGCAATATGGCAAAGCACAGCTTCAGTCGTTTAGCGGAAATTCTGTGAGCCAGGTTCGCTCCAAACTTGGCAAAGAGTACACTGGTAAGAACAATCCCAAGGAAGGCCGGCCAGTAGATATAGCCACTACTCCAATGCGGCAATAACTTATTGCCCCACCCCTGCACAACAAAACTCAGCGAACCTGAAAGAGCAATAGGCAGACCAAAAGCCGCGGAGGTACCCACCGCACGCTGCATTTTGACACCGAAGTGCGATAGATAAGGAACTACCAGTGCCCCTCCGCCAATACCAAAAATGGCTGCGAGCCATCCGATGAATCCCGCTGAACTGATCAAGGGCAACGAACCAGGTAAGTGATCATCAGTCTCCTGTTGAGAGGTGGGGCGCAAGCTGCTCAAGCCCATTCGTGCAGCCATAACTATGGCGAAGACACCGATCAACAGCTGTAACCAGGCACCCGGCAACAGATCCGCAGTCACGCCCCCCAGCCAAGACCCCAAAAGTATTCCTGGAGTCATCACCCAAAATAGATGCCAATCCACGGCGCCCTTTTTGTTATGAGCCCAAACCGAACTTATTGAAGTGATGATAATGGTTGCCAGAGAGGTGCCCACAGCCATATGGGTCAGTACTTCGGGAGATATACCTATCGCGGAAAAAATCAGCACCAGCGCCGGGACGATGATCAGCCCCCCGCCAATCCCCAGGAGACCCGCTGCCGTACCCGCTATAGCACCGAGTAATAGGTAAACAAACAACATTTCCATGTTGCTTCAGTTTAGCTATCCCTATGAGGCCAAGCCGGAAAGCGGACAAAACATACAGGCCAAACTTTACAGGGCCAATAAGCCACTATTCAGCCAAATAAAACGTCCACCAATGACACAAAGCAACACCGCAAATCCATGCTTCAACCACTTTGCCGGGAGGCGGTGGGCAAGGTTGGCACCGAGTCGGGCGAAAATCGTGCTGGTCACCACAATACCTAAAAAGGCAGGCCAGTAGATAAAGCCACTGCTCCATTGCGGCAGCAGAGTATTATTCCAACCCTGCACCGCAAAACTCAGAGCCCCCGCTATAGCAATGGGTAAGCCGCAAGCTGCAGATGTGGCCACTGCCCGCTGCATTCGCACTTTGCAACGGGAAAGAAATGGCACTGTGAGGGAGCCACCACCTATACCGAAGATTGCCGAAACCCAACCAATCCCCGCACCAGATATAGTCATTATGGGTGCAGCAGGTAGATTGCCTTCCCCCTCTTCCACCCCGTTGTGCCGTAAGCCACTCAGCCACATGCGAATGGCCATAATGATTGCGAAGACGCCAATTAACAGTTGCAGCCAGGCACCGGGTAGCCACTCCGCTGTCACCCCTCCAAGCCAGGAGCCGAGAAGGATTCCAGGAGTCATCACCCAAAATAAGCGCCAATCCACCGCGCCCTTCTTATTGTGCGCGCGCACGGAGCTGATAGAGGTGATAATGATCGTTGCAAGAGATGTTCCCACCGCCATGTGAGTGAGGATATCCGGGGAGATCCCCATTGCGGTAAAAACCAATACCAGGGCCGGTACGATGATTAAACCACCACCGACTCCAAACAGGCCGGCGATCGTGCCAGCCGCAGCCCCCACCACTAAATATACGAGTAAGGTTTCCATACTGCCCCTGTCCTTACAAAGTCATCAGCGCTTATGGTGGCGCTGTTGAGCAAAAAATTATCGCTATTATCGAGAGGTAATTAAGTTAATACGCTAGGGCCCATTAGCCTCGAGCTTCAACGGTAAGCCAGTCAAAGCCATCCTGTTGACAGGCAAAAATGCAGTTCTCGACACTCTCCACCATCTCTGCCAATGCCGAGCGAGCGAGCTCTAGGGTATTATTTTTTTCACTAATGTGGGCAACCACCAGATGTTGTAGCTGTTCATAGCCCACACGCTGAAGAAATCCTGCAGCCTGCTGGTTACTCAGGTGTCCGTAGGCACCGCCCACACGTCGCTTCAGAGAGGGGGGATATGGCCCCTGGGCCAGCATCTGCGGATCGTGGTTGGCTTCCAGGACCAGTGCATCGCAACCGGCAAAATGGGATTCAACATGGGGAGTTACGGTGCCGAGATCCGTCAATAGGCCCAGACTGCTGCCGCGACTGCGAAATACATACTGTGCGGCCTCTCTGGCATCGTGAGGCACAGCTACCGGTGTTATCTGAATATCTGCGAGCACAAATGGCTGATGCCCTTCGATCAGATGCACTTGCGGCAACTTGCCGATATCACGGGCGCGAAGAGTTCCGGGGGTCAGATACACCGGCAGGCCATACCTGCGCGCAAGCGGTGCGACACCGGAAAGGTGATCGCTGTGCTCGTGGGTTACCAGTATTGCCGCGAGATCAGCGGGAGACATACCGAGCCGCGACATGCGTCGCTCGGTTTCTTTGATGGTAAAGCCGCAGTCCACCAACAGACATTGGTCGCCACTGGCGACCAATGTACCGTTTCCTTTACTGCCGCTTCCCAGTGAGGCGAAGCGCAGGCCCATTATTAAATCAGATTCTGCTGAATAGAGAGCAGCAGCTGGGAGGCCTTATTGCGTGAGAGCGGCTGGCCGCGGGTATCGCGGACGCGCACCTCAATCTCATCATCGTCGCCACCCCGGATCACGATCAGGTAGCCGGGATAGCCATCCTCGGGAGTTGAACCAACACCGAGTCCTTTGATTTCCTTGAATAGCGCAGGCTCACTACTCTTGGAGGTATCAATACCGGCTAGGATCTGCTGCAGAGTTACCTGGTCGGCACTTTCGGCCAATTCATCTTCCTGTTTGGACTTCTTGCCCCAGGAGAACCAGCCGCCATCGTCCTCTTCACTCTCTGCCAACTCGCGCTCTTCATCGTAGGTGACATAGAAGAGACCGATATCGGAATCCTCTCTATGCAGACGGTAAGCACCGGCATTTACGGCGTGGGCAACAGTGGCCCAGGCGCGATCCATCTCAAGCCCCATGGAAATATAGGGTTCGTGGCCAGCTGGCTCACGCAACTGTACTTTCACAGAGCTGCCACCGATGGCCTGGGCCACCAGGGAGGCGGAGGCACCGGATTCTTCTGTGGCCAGGGCGGTGGACATCTCGTCGATCATCCAACCCTCGCGCTCCGGGCTGCTAGAGAGTTGCGGCCAGTTGACCGTACCACCGACTGGAGCATCCACCGCTACGGATAAATGACGCACGTGGATCTCAGTGGTGTCCGGCTGAACACCGGTCTCGATTTGCAGGCGGTATTTGTCCTTGGTATCTGGGCTTTCATTGAAAGTCATCCAAGCGGTTTCCATAATACCGGCGCTGGCATCAGACATTTCCACGGTCAACCCGGAAGTGCGCAGGAAATAGTGCAACTGGGGCCAAACCTCTTCCGGGGGTTGGGTGACCAGCACCCAGCGATTGCTGCCCAGCTTCTGAATCTTTACCCGCTCCAAGCCTGCATTGACTGACAGAGCCTGGGGACGCGGTACTTCAAAGTCCCCTTCTTCCAAACCGTTACTGGCGATCTGTGGAATTTCGTAGAGTTCTTCCTGGTGCTTGGCGTTGATACCCTCAGGGATCTGCAATGGCGCCAGACTGTCCGCCTGTTGGTAATCGTTACTGCGATCGCGGAAATAGCCATCGTTGCCGAACACACCACAACCCGCCAGGCTGAGACTGGAAATACAGAGCGCGACTCCAACGGTCAATTTGTTCATTAAAGCTTTCCTGGTTAATTCACGATTCGCAGGTTTATAGTACGCCGGCACTGCGCAGAGCCTCGCGCACTGTAGCATGATGCTCGGGCGACAGGCTGGTCAGCGGCAGGCGGATACCGCCATCTATTCGCCCCATCTCCCGCAGAGCCCATTTCACCGGTATCGGGTTGGACTCCAAAAACAAAACTTTGTGCAATATTTGGATACGCTGGTCAATTGCCCGCGCAGTCACAGCATCTCCAGCCAGCGCGGCCTCACATATCTGGGCTACCGCCGCAGGGGCCACATTTGCAGTAACACTGATATTGCCCTGGCCTCCCAGCAGCATAAGCTCCATGGCAGTATTGTCGTCACCAGAGTAGACAGCAAACCCCTCCGGCAGGGTATCCAATAAAACTTTAGCGCGCTCCAGGTCACCAGTGGCTTCCTTGATCCCGATAATATTACCCATTGAGGACAGGCGCTGAACTGTCTCCGGTAACATATCTACTGCGGTGCGACCGGGCACGTTGTAGAGAATCTGCGGAATCGGCACAGCCTTGGCGATCGCGCGGTAATGCTGATACAAACCTTCCTGGGTCGGCTTGTTGTAGTAGGGCGTTACCAGCAGACAGGCATCGGCACCACAGCGGGCGGCGCTCTCAGTTAAATCGATCGCCTCTGCGGTGGAGTTGGCGCCAGTTCCCGCAATTACCGGAATGCGCCCGGCGACCTGATCCACCACCCGGCGGATAACCTCGATATGTTCGTTAACGTCGAGGGTTGCGGACTCCCCAGTGGTCCCCACAGCGACCAGCGCGCGTGTGCCCTGTTCAATATGCCACTCAACCAGGTTGCGCAAACTGTCCCAATCCAGGCTTCCGTCTGCATACATTGGGGTGGCCAAGGCCACCATACTGCCGGTAAACATCCTCACTCCTTAATTATCGCGCTCGGCCTGGAATAGCACCGCCAGAGTCGAACCAGTATGTTACTTAGGGCGCAGAATCTATGCCAGTGCGACTAGCTCGCCACTTTCCTGCGCTTCTTTTTCTTCTTGCGCACCCCTTCATAGACGTTGGATGCGCCCTCTGGGCGGGTCTTAAAGCGTCGGTGAACCCACATATACTGCTCTGGAGCCTCGCGAATGCGCGCTTCGATGAAGCGGTTGACCAGAATAGCGTCCTGTAGTTCATCCCCGGAAGGAATTTCATCAATGGGATCGTACACTTTGAGGCGATAACCGGAGTTGTCATCCAGCCGTGTAACTATGTAGGGCACAACCCTGGCGCGCCCCACACGGGCAAATCGCGAGGTACCTGTCACAGTCGCCGCAGGAACACCGAACAGGGGCGCAAAAACTCCCTGCTTGATCCCATAATCCTGGTCTGGAGCATACCAGACCGCTCGCCCGCGTTGCAGGGCGCGCAATACTCCACGTACATCCTTGCGCTGATAGACGCTTCCACCGCGGGTGTGACGCTCTCGCCCCTTGCGCTGCATATAGTCGTAGACGGGATTTTTGTGAGGGCGATACATGCCATCCAGGGTAATGCTCATTCCCATCAGCGCCGCCCCCATCTCCAGGGTGGTAAAGTGCATGGCCATCAGTAATACGCCCTGCCCCTGGGACTGGATATCCCGTAACTGATCAAGACCCTCAAAACTACAGTGACTTCGCAACCAGCGCGCGGAGCGAAACCAGGCCATACCGGTTTCCATCAGAGCCATGCCACTGGATTCAAAGTTGCGGAGAAGCAATGTCGCCCGCTCAGAATCACTGAGCTCGGGGAAACAGAGGGCCAGGTTGCGCTCGGCAATGGTACGGCGGCTATTGGCCAGCCCGAGCATTGCACGACCAAAACCGCGGCCCATTGCCAACTGCCAGCGATAGGGCAATTGAGCCACCAGGAACCAGAGCCCAAATAATAACCAGGTCAGCCAGTATCGGGGGTGCAGCAGGGCCGCTCGAAAACGGGGTTTTTCCATCGGAGATCGCTACGCAACCGGGGCCTTAGCCCCGGCTTAATCGGTTGAATTCGGCGTAGTATAACCTATGGGATACGGCGCAGGGGCGGGCAACTGGCCATTGCCAGGGCGCATTAATGACGCAGCAGGGAATCCAGCTCATCAACTGCGACGCACCAGTCAGAATCCTCTTCTATAGCATTCTCTAGAAACTGGCGCTGCCCCTCGGTCCAAAAAGGCGCCGCAGATAATTTCTCGTGCCGCTGCAGGTAGTGTGAAATCAGAAACTCGTGTATTTCTGCATCCTCTGAGGCTAACCCCAGTTGTGCGAACAAATCGTTGAGGGTGTGGTGCCCGGTCATCTCCATAAAAGCTCCCCTATCGTTTTTCCCTTACCGGTTACGCAATTTTCTCCCCAATTATAGATATCCCCAACCCCATATTTAGGGCCTATTGATACTAAGGAGCCGGGTTTGGATTTTCGCTGTGAATAGCCTCAATGGCGGCCAGCAATTCCTCATTAAGTTTCACATTGACACTGGCAATATTGTTGCGCAGCTGCTCCATGGTTGTGGCGCCGATTATATTGGAGGTCACAAACGGCTGTTGATTGACGAAGGCCAGAGCCATCTGCGCCGGGTCCAGATCAAACTGGCGCGCCAACTCCACATAAGCCTCGGTTGCTGCCGTCGTGCGTTCTCCCGCATAACGCTGGAAACGGTCGTACAGTGTCAGGCGTGCACCGGCAGGCTTTTTGCCCCCAAGATACTTCCCGGAAAGCACCCCAAAGGCCAGGGGCGAATAAGCCAGTAACCCACATCGCTCGCGCAGAGACATTTCGGCACAGCCGACCTCGAAAGTGCGGTTTAGCAGGTTATAGGGATTTTGGATTGAGACAATGCGCGGCTTGCCTAAAACTACCGACTCCCTGAGGTATTCGTGCATACCCCAAGGGGTTTCATTGGAAATACCAATATGGCGTACCTTTCCCACCTTAACCAGCTCCTCCAGGGCATCGAGGGTCTCGGCGATAGCGATGCCATCATCCCCTCCATGCTGGTAGCCAAGGCGACCGAAAAAGTTGGTCAAGCGCTCGGGCCAGTGCACTTGGTAGAGGTCGATATAATCGGTGGCCAACCGCTTGAGGGAGTGATCACAGGCCTTCAGGATCTGCTCACGGTTCAGCCTCGGACCTGAACGCAGATGCCCGACCCCAGAGTTGGCTTCGCCGCGCCCAGCCACCTTGGTGGCGATGATTACCTTGTCGCGTCCACCACGGGCCGACAACCAGCTGCCGATATATTCCTCCGTTCGCCCTTGAGTTTCAGGCCGGGGGGGCACCGGGTACATTTCCGCACAGTCGATAAAGTTCACCCCTTGCTCCAGGGCATAATCCAGCTGCTCAGAGGCATCATCGGCGCTGTTTTGTTCGCCAAAGGTCATGGTGCCAAGGCAGATCTGACTGACTTTGAGGTTACTGGTGCCGAGCTGGCGGTATTCCATGGAGTTTTCCCCCGCAAAAACTAAATGGGGATTATGCCCCCTTGCCGCTAAAGGAAAACAGGGGAGTTCACGGGTAACTTAAGGAAAAGAAATAGAAGGAAAAGCCACAAGGGCATTAGAGACGAAACAATAAAAAACGGAGTTACAGATGTGTAGAAAACGGAGAGCAGCGGCGCCACTCCCCGCAGACAGGGGCTCTCCCTGAGCCCAGCAGGTATCAGCGGAATTCCGCCTCTACCATTGAACTGGTATCGGCTTCATAGTCGACACCCTCGACGCCAAAGCCAAATAGCTTGAGGAAGTCGGCCTGATAACCTTTGTAGTCTGTCAGCTCAAACAAGTTTTCTGCCGTTACCTGCGGCCATAGGTGTTCAATCTTGGACTGCGTCTCCGGGCGCAGCTCCTTGTCATCCATACGCAGGCGATTGTCTCCATCGAGACGCGGGGAATCGGTATAGAGCCCCTCGGTGTAGAGACGGTAGAGCTGCTCGATACAGCCTTCATGCGTCCCCTCTTCCTTCATCACCTTGTAGACCAGGGAAATATACAGCGGCATCACCGGAATCGCGGAACTGGATTGGGTAACCAGGGCCTTGAGCACCGCAACATTGGCGTTGGCCTGGCCCTTGTCGGTAATCGCCTTGGCGGCACGGTCCAGATCTTCCTTGGCCTTGCCGATGGTGGCGTGACCATAAATCGGCCAGGTGAGCTTTTCACCGATATAGGTGTAAGCCACCGTCTTGCAATTGTCGGCCAGAACGCCTGCTTCACCCAGGGCCTGCATCCACAGCTCCCAGTCCTCACCACCCATCACCTTCACGGTATTGGCAATCTCTTCCTCATTGGCGGGCTCGACAGTGATATCAGAAATTTCCAGCTTGTCGGTATTCAGGTTTTTAGCCGTATAGGATTCACCGATGGGCTTGAGTACGGAGCTGTAAAGTTCACCGGTCTTGGGGTCTGTGCGGCGGGGTGAAGCGAGGCTGTAAACCACCAGGTCCACCTGTCCCAGGTCCTCTTTGATCATTTCGACAGCCTGGGCTTTTACGGCGTCGGAAAAGGCATCGCCGTTGATACTCTTGGCATAGAGTCCCGCTTTGTGCGCTTCTGCCTCAAAAGCCGCGGAATTGTAGTAACCGGCGGAAGCGGTGCGCTTTTCCGTGGGCGGCTTTTCGAAAAACACCCCCAGGGTCTTAGCGCCACAGCCAAAGGCGGCGGTAACCCGCGAAGCCAGCCCGTAACCGGTGGAAGCCCCCACGACCAGAACCCGCTTTGGGCCATTATCGATCGCTGGCTGGGACTTGATGAAGTCAATCTGTTCACGCACATTGGCGGCACAGCCCTGCGGGTGGGCATTGGTACAAATGAATCCGCGAACTTTCGGCTGGATAATCATCCTAACAGTCTCTCCCTATGCACTTGGGGAATCGTGGTTTTTTGATCACAGATACGCGAGGTGCGCATCGGGGAAAACGGTGGTGTAAAACAAGCACAGCGACGCCAGAGTCACACCGTTTCGGCATTCTAATGGTTGTGGCTTGGGAGTCCCATAGTTACCTTTCCCCCCAGGCGGTCCCGCTGTCCAGAACCTCCCTAGCAGCGGCCAAAGTGGCCAAACGCCCTTAAAGTGACTTAACGCACTATTTTTGCGCACTAAAATCTTTTTTGCGCCAGAACTGTGTCCCAAATCCCCTATTAAGGCGCCTGTTTCACTCAAAAGCTTCAACTAGACTTTCTCTGGCTTGGCACGCTGTGTGCAAAACACTTTATATGCGGAAGTTATCTGTTTGAGCACTGGAGCCATCCAGCCCGAATGGTCACTGCGCAAATACTTACCATCAAGCGTTAAACCCAAAGTAAGTTAGGAAGGTCAGCGTGAAATATTACTCCCGTCACTGTGTCAAACCCGGCGACCTGAATCCTGCCCAGCGCCTATTTGGCGGTCAGCTGCTCGCCTGGATTGATGAAGAAGCCGCCATTTTTGCCGGTTGCCAGATGGGCACGCCCATGCTGGTCACCAAACTCATGTCAGAAATCGACTTTGTCAGTTCGGCCTGCTGTGGCGATGTCGTGGAATTCGGCTTTGAGGTAGTTGGCATCGGCCAGACCTCCCTGACCGTGCACTGTGAGGTGCGCAGCAAGCAGACCCAACAACTCATTGTGCAAGTGGAACAGATTGTCTTTGTGGCACTGGATGCCAACGGCAAGCCCACACCTCACGCCAAGGCCGGAATGACCCTGGAGCAGGCGCGAACCGTCACGCTTCACGAGCGGGAGCTTCGCGAGCGCCGATTAACCGGCTAAAGTCTCCTTCAGCCCTCTGAAAGCTATTCCTATGGATGGCGGTATACTGGCCCCTTTGTCGCTACCGTCATCCATCATGTTGCAACTTCGTTATAAAACCCCAAAGGCCTGGGCAGAAGTAGTGCTCAAGGATTTCAACCGTTTTCTGCAGGATCACGCCGCTGCAGAAAAGAAGGCCTCCGGCATGGCCGTCTCCATGTTCTCCCACTACCCGGACAAACCCTTGCTGGTGGAAGCCATGGTGAACCTGGCATTAGAGGAAATGAACCATTTTCGTCAGGTCATCAAAATCATGCATGAACGCGGCATCTATCAGGCAGCGGATGAGAAAGATCCCTATATCCACGCCCTGCGCCGGCTGATTCGCCGCGGCCCGGAGGAATACTTGATGGACCGGCTGCTCACCGCCGCCATTATCGAGGCGCGCGGTTGCGAACGCTTTGGCCTGGTAGCCGAAGCCCTACCGGAGGGGCCGCTGAAAAATTTTTACCGGGTAATCACCGAAAGCGAGGCTCGCCACCACGAACTGTTTGTGGAGTTGGCGCTGGAGTATTTTCCCCGCCATACGGTGGAGGAACGGCTTTCCCAGCTGCTCGATGAGGAGGCGCTTATTACCCAAGCGCTACCCTACCGAGCGGCCCTGCACTAGCTCCGTGTGGAAGGAGTTATCCCAAGGAATCCAAGGAGACGCGCAATCGTGTATGCTGGCGCAGAAATACCTTGTCTGCAGTGGGGATTCCGCAGTTATGTCCAGTCTTCGTCGACACTGGTACCACCTGTTTCTACTGACCGTTTTCGCCCTAGCCTGGGGTTGGTCTGCTTGGCAGCCGCTGCATCCAGATGACTGGTTGCTGGAAAACTACCTGGTCTTTGCAACCCTACCCGTTATTTTGCTCAGCGCCCGGGTATTTCCTCTCTCCAGGATTTCCTGCACGCTCATCACTCTGTTTATGTGTCTGCATGTCATCGGCTCCCACTACACTTACGCAGAGGTACCGTTCGGTTTCTCCATGGGCGAGTGGCTCGGCAGTGAGCGCAATATGTACGACCGGTTGGTACATTTCAGTTTTGGCTTATTACTGGCCTACCCGGTACGGGAGATATTGATTCGCCTGGCAGGCTTGCGCGGTTTTTGGGCTTACTTTTTCCCGGTGGACGTCACCTTCGCCCTATCCTCCATTTATGAAATCATCGAGTGGCAAGCGGCACGCACCGTCTCTCCGGAACTGGGTATCGCCTTTCTCGGTTCACAGGGGGATATTTGGGATGCGCAGAAGGATATGTTGTTGGCAGGCCTAGGGGCCATAGTGGCTATGTTGATTGCACTGGCCCTGAACTTATGGCTCAACTCCAATACTTGGAAAGAAATACGCAATAGTATGCGAGTTCCCGAAGGGGACCGGGCCAGGGGTGAAGCAAAAATTCTGCAGTGGTGGCGCAGCCGACACGGTCACTGACCCCTCATACCGCCCCAGCGTAAGTCAATGGCAGGCGGGTAGTCTGCTTCATGGTCTCCATCACAAAACTGGAGCTGACATCAAATAGGTCAGCTTTGATCAGCTCCTTGTAAAGGCGGTCGTAACCGGGCATATCGGTAACCACCGCTTTGATCAGGTAATCGAGATCCCCACTCATACGATGCACCTCCAGTATCTCGGCGATGCCCTGCACCAACTCACCGAACTGAGCAGCCCAATGATCATTGTGCTGATTGGTGCGGATGGAGATGTACACAGTCAGTGGCAAGTTGAGTTTCTGAGGATCCAGGAGTGTCACCCGCTCGGCGATCACGCCCTCCTCCTCCATTTTGTGAATACGCCGCCAGCAGGCGGATTTTGAAAGCCCCACTTGCTCGGCAATATCTCCCACAGAGAGCGTCGCATCCCGCTGCAACAGCTCGAGAATCTGTTTGTCCTGCCGGTTAAGCACCGCTGCCATATCTGCCCCCACACTGGCTGCCAAATAGCTTATCGTCTCACCAAATACGTAAATATCAATACAGTGATCCGAAATTGTTGATAATACGGTACTCTGTTTCGGACTTGAGATAAAAAACCATACAAATAGGCACATTGTTTCACTGCTAAAGACCTAGAGTGGCCCTAAACAACAGGGAATAGAATCATGACCACTCTTATCAAGCACATTCGCGCATCTGTTATCGGCGATCGCATGCCCATTCCCACCCCTTTTGGACCGAGGCCGTTGATTTATGCCGATTACACGGCTTCCGGCCGCTCACTGACTTTTATCGAAGATGCCATCCGCCGGCAGGTGCTGCCCTATTACGCCAACACCCACAGCGAGAGCTCCTTTACCGGTGCCCAGATCAGTGCGTTGCGCGAGGAGGCACGGGCAGAGATTCGCCGCGCGGTCAACGCAGGCCCCGAGCACAAAATCATTTTTTGCGGCTCAGGCGCCACCGCTGCGATCAACAAGCTGATTGATATCCTCAACTTGCGTCTGCCGGCAGACCTGGATAAGCGCCACCAGCTACTGGAGCAAATCCCCCAGCAGCAGCGGCCGGTAGTTTTTATCGGCCCCTACGAGCACCATTCCAATGAATTGCCCTGGCGGGAAAGCATCGCCGAACTGGTTTCTATCCCCCTGAATCGCCAGGGCGGATTGGATCTCAACAACCTGGAATCCCTGTTGCAGACCTACGCCGAGCGTCCCGTGAAGATCGGCAGTTTTTCCGCCGCCTCCAATGTGACCGGCATTAAAACCGACGTAACGGCCGTCACCCAACTGCTGCACCGCTACGACGCCCTATCTTTCTGGGACTATGCGGCTGCCGCGCCCTATGTGGGGATCAACATGTGCGCAGTTGGGGACAATGGTGAAGATGCGAATAAAGACGCGGCCTTTATCTCGCCACACAAGTTTGTCGGCGGGCCGGGTACACCCGGTATTCTGGTGGTACACGAGCGGCTGCTAAAAAATTCTGTACCGGCGACTCCCGGCGGAGGCACAGTGCTCTATGTCACCCCGCAAGATCACCGTTACCTGGAAGACTCGGAGCGCTGTGAGGAGGGCGGCACCCCCGCCATTGTCGAGTCCATTCGCGCCGGCATGGTCTTCAAACTGCAGGGGATGGTGGGCACCGAGGAAATTGCCAGACGTGAAGAGCACTTTATTCGCCGTGCCCTGCAGCGCTGGTCTCTTGAAGAAAATATCGAAATTCTCGGTAATCTGCAGGTACCACGCCTTTCCATCGCCTCACTGCGCATTCTCTGGCAGGGCAAAGACTTGCACTACGGCTTTGTGGTGGCGTTACTCAACGACCTGTTTGGTATCCAGGCCCGCGGTGGCTGCTCCTGTGCCGGCCCTTATGGGCACGCACTGCTCGGCATTGATATGGAGCACAGCCGCGCTCTGGAAGAACAGATCCTAAAGGGGCAAAAACTATTACGGCCCGGCTGGGTGCGCCTGAATTTCAATTATTTTATCGACGATGACACCTTTGAATACTTGCTAGAGGCAGTTGCCCTGGTCTCACGGCACGGCTGGAGGCTGCTGCCCTATTACACCTTCGACACGGCTCAGGGAGTCTGGCGCTTCCAGCAAGAAAAACTCGGCCCAGTTGTCAGCCTGGCAGAGATGGATTTTTTCGCAGGGGAAATAAACAAAGAAGAGAAGCCTCAATCGCTGCGGACACTGAGCGACTACCTTGCGATTGCGAAGGAGGAGTTATGCCGTGCTCGGCCGGAGGCGCATTACTGCGAATTAACACTGCCTGCAGATGCCGAAGCACTGCGCTGGTTCGCCAGTCCCAGGGAGGCGGCGTTGGCGCTCTGAGGCCTCGGCCCCAGAGCTTCAATGATCAACGCAACAGCAGCAGGGGTTGCCGGGTTTTTAACAGCATCTTGGCGGTGATACTCCCCATTAACAGGTCACGCAAGCGATTGTGGCTAAAGGCCCCCATCACCGTGAGATCAATCTGGTGCTCGGCCTGATAGGCAATCAAAGCCTCGACCGGATTGCCCTCCAGGTGGCTGGCAGTAACCGCCAGCCCCGCGGCATCCAGCTCAGCGCTGGCCTGCGCCAGCAGCTTCTCCGCCACATCCGCAGGTCCCACATTGACCAGATGGCAGGACATCTGCCGGAACAGAGGGCTCTCTGCCACCAGCGACAGGGCCTTGCGCGCGGCTTCGCTACCATCGTAAGCGAGCATAATCCGCTTAGGTGGCTGGAATTCCCGGTTAACCACCAGAATCGGCTTGTGCAGGGCACGCACCACCGTCTCCAATTGCGCACCCAGGCCCTGGTCAGAATCCGCGTGCTCTTCACCGCGAATACCGAGCACCAGCACACGAATCGAATCCTCAAGCTCCACCACGGACTCGGGCAAGCTGTCGTGGCGCTGGCAGCTCATTACCTGCTCCACTCCAGCAGCCTCAACGCGAGTACGCGCGGCCTGCAACATCAGTTTGCCCTGTTTTACCAGCAACTGCGCGCGCTGTTGCTCCAGCGCGGTCAGCTCTTCCAGTAACTCTTCCTGGCTGCCGAGGCCGATGCTACCGGTGAAGTCCGTTACCGCAGGGACCTCACTGCGTTCGATGTTATGCAACAGCTTTAACGGCGCACCCAGGCTATCGGCCAGCCAGGCCGAATAATCACAGACTGCGCCGGTGTAATGGGAGCCGTCGATACAGGAGAGTATCAACGGCGGTGTAGCACCATTACCAAAGGAGTTATTGTTATTGTCGCTGTTGCTTACGGCCATCAATGTCCTCCAAGAACCCGTTCAATTTCCTCGGGTTTATCATGTACGCCGAACCGGTCGACGATTGTCTCACTGGCTTGGTTAAGTCCCACCAGCTCTACCTGGGCACCCTCGCGACGGAATTTCAGCACAACTTTGTCTAGGGCGTTCACCGCGGAGATATCCCAGAAGTGCGCGCGGCTGAGGTCGATCACTACCGTATCCACGACTTCTTTGAAGTTGAATGATGCGGTGAATTTATCGGCGGAATTAAAGAAAACCTGCCCAATCACTTTATAGGTACGACGACTCTGTGCCTCGTCCAGTTTACTGCTTACATACATAAAGTGGCTGACTTTGTTGGCAAAAAATAGCGCGGCCAGCAACACCCCAACAAACACACCATAAGCCAGGTTATGGGTCCACACTACCACAATCACAGTGGCCAGCATGACCAAATTGGTGGAGAGCGGATAGTGCTTCAGGTTGCGTATGGAGCTCCAGTCAAAGGTGCCGATAGAGACCATGATCATAACCGCCACCAGGGCTGCCATAGGGATTACCGCCACCCAGTCACTGAGAAATACCACCAGGGTCAACAGGCCAATACCGGCCACCAGGGTCGAGAGTCGACCGCGACCGCCGGACTTCACGTTGATTACCGACTGGCCAATCATGGCGCAACCGGCCATACCACCGAGAGAGCCGGCAGCAATATTGGCAATCCCCTGCCCTTTACACTCACGGTTCTTATCGCTGTTGGTATCGGTCAGGTCGTCGACAATGGTTGCCGTCATCAGAGATTCCAGCAGACCGACCACGGCCAGGCCAGCGGAATAAGGGAAGATAATTTGCAGGGTTTCAAAATTCAGCGGCACTTCGGGCCAGAGGAAGATCGGCAGAGTATCCGGCAGTTCGCCCATATCGCCGACGGTACGAATATCCAACCCCATGGTCACGGCCACTGCGGTAAGCAGTAGGATACACACCAGCGGCGAGGGCACCGCTTTACCAATCACCGGAATATAGGGGAAGAGATAGATAATCCCCAGGCCCGCTGCGGTCATGGCGTAGACCTCCCAGGTGCCACCGATCAACTCGGGCATCTGCGCCATAAATATCAGAATGGCCAGGGCGTTCACAAACCCGGTCACCACCGCCCGGGACACAAAGCTCATCAGGCTGCCCAGCTTGAGGTAACCGGCAATAATCTGCAGCACCCCGGTGAGCAGCGTCGCCGCCAGCAGATACTGCAAGCCGTGCTCCTTCACCAGCGTCACCATCAGCAGTGCCATGGCACCCGTGGCCGCGGAAATCATGCCCGGCCGACCGCCCACAAAGGCGATCACCACGGCAATACAGAAGGAGGCGTAGAGTCCAACCCTGGGGTCCACCCCCGCAATAATAGAAAAGGCGATCGCCTCTGGAATCAGGGCCAGGGCCACTACCAGGCCTGCGAGAACGTCGCGACGTATATTGCCGAACCAGTCGGCTTTGGTCGATGAGAGCAGCGATGGAAGGAACATAAACGCAATAAATTTGAATTGATCAAAAAAAGGCCGCGCACTCTACCACATGCACAGTCCCCCCGCATGAATCCCCACTGTAGACCCAAGGTTCAGCGGATCGACCTTCGCCTTCAATCTCCCCAACCCTAGCTTTATCCCTCTTCCCCGACATCAATAGAGCTAGCGGACAAAGCGGACAGCGGACACTTTTTGCGGACACCCGCGGAAAAGCCCCGCACTCCCAGAAAATAAAATAATCCTTATTTATCAGTGAGTTACAAGCATTTTTAAAGTTGGCACAGCCCTTGCTAAATACTCGGCAAAACCAATATTTTTGGGTTTGCATCCGAATAGAAAATGTTTTGCATCCAATTTGGAAAAGCAAAAGCCCCGATAAAGAGAAATGGAAAGCGAGATGATCAGAGACACTTCCAGGCAAGATACAAAAGTCGAAGCCGTGCCGCTGTGGAAGAATCCAAAAGTAATTAAGAGCACCCTCGGCCTCGGCCTGGCCACCGCTTTCCTCATCTGGGGTATCAGCGCCTGGCACAGCACCAGCTCTGTGGATAACACCCTATCTCTGTCACGCATCAATATCGCCCAAGTGGAACGCGGTGATTTGGTACGCGACCTGGTGGTCCAGGGCAAGGTCGTCGCCGCCAACAGTCCCACCCTGTTCAGCCCCGCCCAGGGTATCGTGAAGTTTTCAGTGAAAGCCGGGGATAGCGTAAAGGCCGGCCAAATCCTCGCCGCCGTCGACAGCCCCGAGCTTTCCAACCAGCTGGCCCAGGAAAAGGCGCAACTAAACCAGCTCGGTGTGCAGCTGCAACGGCAGAAGATTCAGGCCAAGCGCCAACAGATGGAGAACCAGCAGAAAGCCGACCTGGCCAAGGTCGATCTCACCGCGGCTAAACGGGAGTTGAAGCGCTCCGAACTCTCAATGGAGAAACAGATTATCTCCCTGCTCGACTTTGAGCGCAGTAAGGACGAAATGGCCCGCGCCCAGCTGGAATACCAACAGGCCGTACAAAACGCAGAGCTGGAGAAAGAATCCCTCACCTTTGAAACCCAGACTCTGGAGCTGCAGTTGTCACAACAACAACTACAAGTGGAGGAGCTGGAGCGCCGTGTGCGCGAACTGCAGATTCTCTCTCCAGTGAACGGCACTGTCGGCAGCCTCGCCGTCACCCAGCGCAGTGCAGTGCCCGCCAATGCGCCACTGATCACCGTCGTGGACCTCACCAGTTTCGAATTAGAAGCCGCCGTGCCGGAAAACTACGCCGACGACCTGGGCCTGAATATGGCCGTGGCCATCAATCTGGGAGGGCGTGAACTGCCCGGCGAAATTACCGCGATTTCCCCCGAGGTTATCGATAACCAAGTCATCGCCCGTGTGCGCTTTAGCGAGGGACAGCCCCAGAACCTGCGTCAGAACCTGCGTCTCACCGCCCGTGTGCTGTTGGAGAACCGCAATGATGTGCTGCTGGTGAAACGCGGCGGTTTCCTGGATCAGAGCGGCGGTCGCTATGCGTTTCGCCTTAACGATCAACAGCAGGCGGAACGCGTTGGTATTCAAATTGGCGCATTGGGGTTGAAACAAGTGGAAATCGTTTCCGGCCTGCAAGAGGGGGATCAAATCATTATCTCCGCTTCCGAAGAATTGGAGAGGGCCCAGCTGGTCGCCCTGAAAGAGTAAACCAAACCAGACAGTAAACACGCGCAAGCTACGACTTTTCTGCTTCCGCAATGAACAACGATTTAAAAATTCAGTGAAAAACAAGGAACATCGCCATGCTTAAAATGCATAACGTCCGCAAGAGTTTCCGCACAGACACCATTGAAACCCACGCCCTGCGCGACTTCAGCCTGGAAGTAAAGGAAGGGGAATTTGTCTCTGTCACCGGCCCCAGCGGCTCCGGTAAAACCACCTTTCTCAATATCGCAGGGCTACTGGAAACCCCAACCGGAGGCCAATATTTACTGGATGGTGAAGATGTCAGCAACCTGAGTGACCGCCAGCGCTCCCGACTGCGCAATGAAAAAATCGGCTTTATTTTTCAGGGGTTCAACCTGATTCCCGATCTCAACCTGTTCGATAACATTGATGTTCCTCTGCGCTACCGCGGCTTTAACGCTAAAGAGCGCTGTAAACGCATCGAAAAGGTCCTGGAGCAGGTGGGCCTGTCTGCCCGGGCCAAACATCTGCCTGCGCAACTTTCCGGCGGCCAGCAGCAGCGTATCGCCATCGCCCGAGCACTGGCCGGTGAGCCACGCTTTCTGCTCGCAGACGAACCCACCGGAAATCTCGACTCCCTGATGGCGCGCCAGGTTATGGAGCTTCTGGAGTTTATCAATGAGTGGGGCACCACTATCGTAATGGTCACCCACGATCCCGAATTGGCCCGCCGCGCACATCGCAATATTCAGATTGTGGATGGACAGGTGTGCGATCTACGCCCAGTCACCGACCAAACTGAAGCCATCACAGCATAAGGGCCGGCATAATGATTGGATACTATATTTCCCTGGCGTTGCGCAGCCTGCGCAGTACACCGATATTAAGCGCACTGATGGTCGCGGCTATCGCGGTGGGTGTGGGCGCGTCTATGACAGTACTCACTCTCAACTACATGATGTCGCAGAACGCGCTTGAACATAAGGATGACGTGCTTTTCGCAGTACAGCTCGATAGCTGGGATGTGAATAAAGCCTACGATAACGCTAACGAAGTCCCCTGGCAGCTGACCTATAAAGATGCCCAGGCCCTGCTGCGCTCCGATATCCCCACCCGCCAGGTAGCCATGCACCGCTATGGTTTCACCGTAGAACTGGAAGATTCCGCAATCCGACCTTATACCGCTGACATCCGTGTAACCACCCGCGATTTCTTCAGGTTATTCGATGTTCCTTTTATTTACGGCGGCACCTGGGAAAAGAGTGCGGACAATTCACCTATGCAGGTGGTGGTGCTATCCAAAGCCACCAATGAAAAAATATTCTCTGGAGAAAACAGCGTTGGTAAAACCGTCGTATTAAATAGCCAGCCTTTTACCGTTATAGGCGTTATTGATACCTGGGAGCCCTCACCCAAAGTTTACGATGTCAATAATAGCTCCTTTGCAGAAGTTGAATCCCTGTTCGTGCCTTTTGGCCTCCACCGCAAGCTGGAAATTTACAGCTGGGGAAATACCAATGGCTGGGATAGTGGTGGAGAGGGCGAAGGCTACGAGGGTTTCCTACAAAGTGAGAGCGTCTGGATTCAATTTTGGGTTGAACTCAGTGATAGCGAACAAAAAGCCGAGTACGAAAGCTTCCTAACCGCGTATATTCAAGGACAAAAGGAGCAGGGGCGCTTCGAGCGACCATCGAAGTTTGCTCTGAGTAAACCTTCCGAGTGGCTGGTTCTGAACGAGGTTCTCAGCGATGACAATCGCGTATTGGGCTGGGTATCCCTGGCCTTCCTATTAGTTTGCGTCATCAACGCGGTAGCTCTCTTGCTCGCCAAGTTTCTACGCAAAGCGCCCGAAGCGGGTGTGCGTCGAGCACTTGGTGCCAGCCGCAATGCCATCTTCACCCAGCACCTCATTGAAAGTTCAACCATCGGTATTCTCGGTGGAATAGTCGGTATTTTGCTCGCTTTCATGGGGATCAGTGGAATTCGTTATTTAGCGATGGGACAACTGGATACGGTCGCCAGGATGGATTGGATGATGGTGATCGCAGCCATCGGACTCGCGCTAATCGCAAGCCTATTGGCAGGGCTTTACCCGGCTTGGCGTATCAGTCGCACTAACCCCTCCATTTATCTGAAAACCCAGTAAGGACGAGTCATGCTTGAATTAAAACCCATGTTATCCGCCCTCTGGCGTAACAAAGTGCCTGCCCTGCTGATCGCTCTGCAGCTTGCATTGACACTGGCAATTATCAGCAACACGGCTGTTATCGTAAAAGACCGCATTGCAAAATTAGAAAGGCCCACCGGTATTGCCGTAGAGGAGATCATTGCCATCAACGTAATGGCGATCCCCAATAACTACGACATGATTGGAGCCGTATCTTCTGATTTGGAGTTACTGAGAAAACTGCCTTTTGTCAAAGATGCAACCATTACCAACCAGATACCGTTATCCCGGTCTGGTTCCGCGGGCACTTTTTACACTCAGCCTAATCAGGAAGTCGGTGGAGAGGTCTCTAACCGTTACAATACGGACCCAAACTTTATCAATACCCTGGGTTTAAAATTAGTGGCGGGGCGAAACTTTACCAGTGCTGAAATGCAATATTTTGACCCGAGTGAAATTCGAGATATCAATGTCGCAGTTATCACCCAGCAATTCGCGGATAAAATTTACCCAGACCAAGATCCTGTTGGGAAACCCCTCTATGATGGCAACACGTCCCATCCAATAGAAATTATTGGTGTTGTCGAACGGCATCTGGGCGCTTGGGTGGACTGGTCAAAAGCAGGCAATGTGGCCTTTTTCCCTATTGTCAGAAATACTCAGGACGTCAATTATTTAGTACGTGCCGAGCCGGGAAAGCGCGATGAAGTGTTAAAGACCTTGGTAGAAAAACTCTCTGAAAGGGACCCTCAAAGAGTCATTAAAACCAGAGTGCTCTCAGAGTATGTCGCTCGCAGTTATGCAGGGGATAACTTAATGATAAAAGTATTATCTATTGTTGCGGCCACGCTCAGTTTTATCGTAGCACTGGGGATTGTCGGCCTGACAATCTTCTGGATTAACCAACGCGCCAAACAAATAGGTGTTAGACGTGCACTGGGAGCTAGCCGCAGCAATATCAGCCGTTATTTCCTGATTGAAAACAGTCTGATTGCCGCTACCGGTATTGCCCTGGGCAGTGCCGCAGCCCTAATCGTTAATCAGTATATGGTGCGCGATTACTCCCAGCCGGTATTAACCCTACTGCCGCTCGCTATCTGTGCTCTATTGGTATTGGTTGTCAGCCTCGCCGCTGCACTGGCGCCAGCACTACGTGCAGCCAATATCTCCCCGGCTATCGCCACCCGCAGCGTATAAAATTAAATTCAAACTGGTGGCCGGGCTTTTTTAGCTGACCACCAGTTTGGTGAAAAGCAAGATAGCAAATAAAAAGGGAGAATTTATTGTGCGAAATTACTTAATGGCTCTCGGGTTTACAGCCATATCAATTTTCTTACCCACAGCAATCGCTGAGCAACATCACGTCGTTGCCGGCCCTCAAGCTACAGTGGAATTAGAAAAAGAAATCACCATTATGGACTCACAACTGTTTGATGCTGTCTTCAATAGCTGCGACATTAATAAACTGAGTCAACTCGTCACTGATGATTTTGAAATGTACCATGATAAGTGGGGTAAGACCGCAAGCTCAGCACGTGAATTTCTCGATGACATTAGCAAATTATGTGAACGACAAAAATCTGGCAGTGATATTAAAGCGCGCCGAGAACTCATTAGCGATAGTGTTAAAATTTTCCCAATGAACAACTACGGGGCCATTCAAAGCGGTACACATAAATTTTATGGCATAAATGCTGATAACAGTGAAGTATTACGCGAGAGTGGACAGTTCACCCACCTCTGGAAAAAAGTAGATGGGCAGTGGAAGCTCGCCAGAGTCTTGAGTTTTGATCACCAACCTGCCAGCAGTGGTCACTAGCCTCTGACACTAACCTTCTAACCTACGATCTGGATTTAAACACCAGCGGCAGCAGTTCCCCCTAACCACTCACTCATTGCATAATGGCCAGCTTATAAGCTGGCCCTAGGTCCTATGGATAAAATACTTATTATTGACGATAACAGCGGTATCGTCTCGGCCCTGGAAATACTGTTGTCATTACATGACTTGCAGCCGCTCTGCGCCATTACCCCCCAGGCAGGCTTGCAGCTGTTGCGTGAGAATCGGGATATTAGCCTGGTGATCCAGGATATGAATTTCACCGCGGACACCACCTCTGGTGAGGAGGGGCGCGAACTATTTTTTGCCATTCGTGAAATCAACCCGGATCTACCTATCATCCTCTTGACCGCCTGGACGCAATTGGAGATGGCCGTAGAACTGGTCCGCGCTGGTGCCGCCGATTACCTGGGCAAACCCTGGGATGATAATAAACTGATCTCCACCATCAATAATCTGCTGGAGCTCGGTGAACTGCAAAAGCAACAGCGAACTTCCCAGCAAAAGGCCATCAATGCCCGCAGCGAATTACAGGGTAAGTTCGACTTGCGCGAGATCATCTACCGCAGTGATAAGATGCAACAACTTCTGGAGATGGCTACCCAGGTGGCCAAATCTGATGTACCCGTGCTGATCACCGGGCCAAATGGGGCCGGCAAGGAAAAAATAGCGGAAGTTGTGCAAGCAAACTCCTTACTGGGCGAAGGCCCTTTTATCAAGGTCAATGTGGGTGCCCTACCAGAAGACCTAATGGAAGCAGAGCTGTTTGGCGCCGAGCCAGGCGCCTATACCGGCTCGGGCAATAAAGCCCGCGAAGGACGCTTCGAGGCTGCCGATGGCGGTACCCTCTTTCTCGACGAGATCGGCGAGCTCTCTGCCAGTGGACAGGTAAAACTATTACGCGTACTACAAACCGGCGAGTTCCAGCGCCTCGGCAGCAGCCAGACCCGCAAGGTCAAGGTCCGGGTGATCAGCGCGACCAATAGCGATCTTCCCCAGGCCATTGCAGAAGGCCGTTTTCGCCAGGATTTGTTCTACCGCCTAAATGTGATTGAGTTGCGCCTACCGCCCCTCTGTGAGCGCCCTGAAGATATAGCGCCTCTGGCCATCAATTTTTTACAGGAAAACGATCCCTCTAAAAAGCTCTCTCCCCAGGCGGTGACTGCGCTCACTCGTTATCGCTGGCCCGGCAATGTGCGCGAGCTACAAAATATCATGCAACGCGCATCCGTACTTTGCAGGGGAGATACCATCGATGAGTCTCTATTGGCTTTGCCACAACAGCATCAGGTAGAAAAGACTGAGATCAATTTCGAGCCCAGCCGTGAGCTGTTGCAACAGACTCTAACCAGCTGTAATGGCATTATCGCTCAAGCTGCGCGAGAACTCGGTATGAGCCGGCAGGCCCTATATCGCCGCTTGGAAAAACACGGTATCCCCTATTGATGTCCAAAAATTTCTCTCTCGAGGGGCGTATTCTCGCCAGCACTACTGTAGCACTGTTGATTGGCACTACGTTGTCGTGGCTGCTAGTCAATTTGGGCCTCAATGCCATGCCATCCTGGGCTCTGGGCCTTATCCTGGGTATTTTCGTCAATATTACTTTAATACGCTGGGTCTTGAGGCCCCTAACCACCACTCTAAAGTCCTTGCAGGGTGGATTGCTCAACTTCCGCGACGGTGACTTTTCTATTTCACTGGTGCCCCCAAGGGATACAGCGCTGAGTCAAATTACAAACCTGTATAACGAAATTGGAGAGCACCTAAGACGCGAGCGTGCCCATATTTACCAACGGGAACTGCTACTAGACACTGTGATACAAAGCTCGCCCCAGGCTTTGATCCTGGTGGATCAGAGTGATCATATTATTTATTCCAATAGCAGTGCTAAAAAACTACTCAATAGGGGTAGGCCTATACAGGGTTTACTGCTGCAACAGCTTTTGCCAAACAGCCCTAGAGAGATAGCCAACGCTATTGAGAAATGGGAGAACGGCCTGTTTAACTTTACCGACAGTCATGGCACCCATTCCATGCACATCGGCAACAGCACTTTTGTCCTCAATGCGCACAAGCATCGCCTGATTGTTTTACGCGAGATGACGAAAGAGCTCACCCGGGCTGAGGTGGAAGTATGGAAAAAAGTAATTCGCCTGATTAGCCATGAATTAAATAATTCCCTGGCCCCCATCTCCTCACTGGCCCACTCAGGCAAGATGCTGATTGCCAAACCAGATAAAGCCACTGCGCTTGAAAAGGTTTTCGATATTATTGCGGAACGCTGCAAGCATCTCACTGAGTTCACCCAGGGTTACGCCAGCTTTGCCAAGTTACCGCCTCCCAGCTGTGCGCAAGTGAGTTGGCAAGAGCTTATTGAGCGTATCGCCCCCTTACAGGAATTTATTTTAAAAGGTGAACTGCCTGAGCGTCCTGGATACTTTGATCCGGTGCAGATTGAGCAAGCGTTACTCAATTTAATCAAAAATTCTCGCGAAGCGGGTTCCAATAGCGAAGATATCGAACTATCAATTCGAACCGATGGCCTGGGTCAACAGCTGATTATTGCCGACCGTGGTTGTGGCATGAGTGAAAAAATTTTGCAGCAGGCATTGCTACCATTTTTCTCCACCAAAGAACAAGGGGTGGGCCTGGGGCTCGCTCTTTGTAGAGAAATTGTCGACGCTCATGGAGGCCGAATTCAATTAATGAACCGCAGCGGAGGGGGGCTACAAATCTCTCTTTGGTTGCCCTGGAAGGAACAGCCTTAGGTTTCTATTTCAAAAAACGAAGAAAATAGAGATTAAATATAATTAAATAAATTTGTCTTATAGGAAAGCGTAATTACTCCCTGCCTGACCGCCACAAAAGCTGCCTCAATAGGCCAACAAATAAATTGCCAAAAGCATCACAAAAAATTTATTGCGGCCCATTTCTTCTGCTTCGTTGAACTATATGTGCCGTCTGTAATTTACAGCCGGCCTAAACGGCTCGAGTAGCGCACTGGCACAAGTGCCCCACGATTTAAAACTATCCCCGAGCCGTTCGCTTTTTTAAAATAAAAATGAAAGAAGGGATCAATGCTAAAAGTTAATAGTCTGCTGCCAGTCAGCGCGCTTGCTCTCAGCCTGATGGCTGCGAACAGCTCTGCTGCCCCCTCACCTCAAATGCAAGGTGGTAATCAGATCGACTTGGTGATCGCTAACGAAGCCAAGCTAATCGACATGCTCAAGCGTTCAGGCCGCATTAGTAAAAATGCATCTATCGGCGAAGCCGAGCGCACTCTGCACCAGTTCCTGAAAGAGCGTGCCAAACAAGACCAAAGTCTTGCTCAGGATTTGTCCAGTGAAACGGTACAAATGATGAAGCACGCCCGTGGCGGCAAGCATCCCAGATTAGGAAGGGGCAAAGGCAAGGGGCGTTTTCATGGCCATGGCCGCGCACCAGCCCCGCTTCAACTTGAAAACTACGAAGGCGAAGTACGCACTGCAAAAGTTCTCGCCATCCTGATGGACTTCCCCGATTTCCCCCATAACAGCATCGAGCCTGGGGAAACGGATATGTACTACGAAGACTACGCCGCGCAGCACTATGCTGACCTGCTGTTTTCCCAGCAGGGCTTCACTGGTCCGCAGGGTGAAAACCTGCTTTCCATGCAGCAGTTCTACTGGCAGCAGTCCGGCTACAGCTACTCGGTAGAAGGTTCTGTTGCAGGCTGGTACACCGCCAGCCAGCCGGCGGCTTTCTACGGCAATAACGAAGATGGTGATGCCCGCGCTCTGGTGCGCGAAGCCTTGCAAGCCGCCGCGGCAGACCCCAGCATTAACCTGGCCGACTTCGATATCGAAGACCGCTATGACCTGGATGGCGATGGCAACTTCTGGGAGGCCGATGGCCTGGTTGACCACATCATGATCTTCCACTCCTCCGTGGGTGAAGAGGCCGGTGGCGGCCAGCTGGGTGAAGATGCCATCTGGGCACACCGCTGGAACCTCGGCGATGTTTTCTCCATTGAGGGCACCGCCGCAGAGGTAGATTATTGGGGCGGCACCATGGCGGCTTACGACTACACCGTACAGCCTGCCGATGCGGCAGCCGGTGTTGTCAGCCACGAATACGGCCATGACCTGGGCCTGCCCGATGAATACGATACCGATGGCTCCGGCCGCGGTGAACCCATCTCCTCCTGGTCGGTGATGTCCAGCGGCAGCTGGGCCGGTATTATTCCCGGCTCCGAGCCCACTGGCTTCTCTGCTTGGGCGAAGGAATATCTGCAGACCAACCACGATGGTAACTGGCTGCACGGCGAGACCATCGCCCTGGAAGATATCCCTCGCCGCGGCATCCGGCTCCTGTTGGATGAGGCTGTACACAAGGGCACCAATAACGATGCGGTCCGTATCGACCTCCCCCAAAAGGAAGTGGTCGTCACCGTGCCCAGCAGCGGTGAGTACGCTTACTTCAGTGGCAGTGACAACAACCTGCAGAACTCCATGGTAATCCCAGTCGATCTGACCGATGCTCAGAGTGCCAGCCTGACTTTCAAAGTGTGGTACGACATTGAGCAAGATTGGGACTACGGTGCGGTCATGGTTGACCTGGGAGAAGGCTTCGTTTCTATCCCCGGTAATATCACTACCGATACCAGCCCCAACGGCCAAAACCCAGGCTTCGGTATTACCGGCAGCTCCGGTGGTTGGGTCGATGCCGAGTTTGACCTGAGCGCCTACGCCGGCCAACAGTTCAACCTGTCCATCGCTTATATCACCGATGCCTATGAAGCCAACCCTGGCCTGTTCGCCGATGACATCACGATCAATGTCGACGGCCAAGCCACCCTCTTCGACGATGCGGAGAGCGATGGCGACTTCAGCCTGACCGGCTTCAGCCGCCACCCCGGCTACGATCTGCACGACCACTACTACCTGCTGGAATGGCGCACCCATCGCGGTGTAGACCAAGGTCTGGCACACATCAATGTGGCCGGCCAAATGCTGACCTACAACGAAGGCCTGCTGGTTTGGTATGCCGACACCAGCCAAGACAACAACTGGGTTGGTATTCACCCCGGTGACGGTTTCCTCGGCGTAGTGGATGCAGACCAACAGGTGCTGAAGTGGAGCGATGATTCCGTAGCCTCCACCCGCTACCAGATCCACGATGCCACTTTTGGTGTCGACTGGGCTCAGCAGCTGAACCTGGATCTTTTGGAAGAGTACGGCATTACCATGACCGATATTCACAACCGTCCGCACCGTGTCTTCAGCGATCGTAGAAGCTTCAGCAGCGATGAGATCCCCGATGCTGGCCGCGCGATTACGCCTTACGGTCTGAAGGTTCGCGTAATTGCCCAAAGCCGTGACAAGTCGGTGGGTAAAATCTTTATCACTAAAAAGTGATTTTGATTTGATGTAACCCTAAAAGGCGGCACTGTGTGCCGCCTTTTTATTAAGTAATAAGATTGATTCTCACTTGCCTTATTTTCTGCAACACAGCAGCCCCCCCCTGCAGAAATTCCAAACCGGGCTAATCTGAAATGCTGAAGACTATCGCAAAGCATTTTGGAAATTTTGCCAATGGAAAACCATCAAAATATTTCCCGCAGAAAGTTTCTTAAATTGTCCGGAGGTGCCCTGGCAATTCTACCGGCAACACTGATCGCCACAGATAGGGCCAATGCCCAGATCAAGGCGACCAAAGAAGCGGTCAACTACCAGGACACACCAAAAGACGGCAAAAAGTGCGTGGACTGCCAACTATTTACGCCGCCCAATGCCTGTATTGTGGTGGAAGGAGATATTAGCCCTGAGGGCTGGTGTAGCCTGTTTGTCCTCAAGCAGGGCAATACCACTTCGGATTAAGCCGGTACCCGCAGCTCCCCGCGCAGCTTGCTCACATCTGCACGGGGCGGCAGGCCGAACATGCGGCTGTACTCACGGCTAAAGTGGGAGGGACTTTCATAGCCTACCCGATAACTGGCCGAGGCCGCTTCCAGTCCTTCCGATAGCATCAAACGGCGGGCCTCGTGCAGGCGCAGCTTCTTCTGGAACTGCAATGGCGACATACGGGTGATCTGCTTAAAGCTGTGATACAGGGAGGACTCGCTCATATTGGCCTGCTCGGCCAGGTCACTGATTCGCAGAGGTTCAGAGAAGCGGTCTTTGAGCACCTCAATGACCCGCGACACACGGTTGGCCTGGCTATCTGCCATGGCGAATTTACGCATACGCGCACCTATCTCCCCCATAAGGGCCCGGTAGATAATCTCCCGCCTCGCCATCGGCGCGAGTATTTGCGCGTCTACAGGATTCTCTGCCAGGTGCACCAGGCGGCTCACCGCATCGAGAATCCCCTGGTCCATCTGGGTCACACAAAGGCCACAACTGACCTCCGGGCAATCGTAGCCAGCCTCGATGCCGGGGGCTTTATCACCCAGCTCCAAGACCAGATCCGCCACCTCATTGGGATCAATGGTCAGCTTTACTCCAAGAAAGGGGACATCCTCAGAAGCCCGTTCTACTCGTCCCAGGATAGGGAGATGCACCGAGGTTGCGACATAACTGAGGGGCATATAGGAAATTTCCCTATCCCCCAGTTCCAGGGTTTTAATGCCCTGAATGATAAAGCTTAATGAGGGCGCATAGACTGAAGAGGCACAGGCGAGCGGCTCGTTGCAGCGAATTAAAGCCAGGCCATCCAGCTCGGTCTCCGTCAGGCCCTGTTCTGGCGCCTGACGCATCAGGGTCTGGATGAGTTTTTGCCTTGCCGGCTCCAGCTCAGCCGGGGCTTTTCCTGCTCTCGCTTTATCTTCACTGCTCATAGTTTTTCCTCGCGCCCGTGTGGCGTGGACAGCATCAAACAAGGTGGATCACAGTATACGGAGTTTTAGGCAACTATCACGGGAGATTGCAGGATTGGGCAATCACTGTGCAGTAATAGGTAACCTCAAGCGATCTGCACCTGTCAAATCATTGTAATGACATAACTAGAATTTAAAAAACCTAGTTATACATACAGTACTAACTAATTGTCAGAAAACTCAAAATCATTGCCCAGACCCCTAAAGAAAAATAGAAATAGGCAATCAAGCCATAGTTACCAGATACCGCCCCCCTATTGCCCCCCTATAAAGTTGCCTCCCAACTGAGAGGAGTGCCCCGACACCCTCTCTTCCGAAGCAAAGGGAGTACACGCGTTATGGTGAAGAAACTTACCGCCACACTATTCGGCCTATCGGCACTGGTCCTGGCCGGTTGCGGCTCCGGTGAACCCACTGGACAACAGCCTCCGCCCCCGGCGGTGGAAGTCGCCCAGGTGAGTACCGAAGCCACTACGTTGTGGCGCAGCTTTACCGGGCGTGTCGTCGCTCCGGAAACCGTAGAGCTCCGCCCCCGCGTGAGTGGATATATCGACCGGGTGTCCTTTGCCGAGGGCGCCTTGGTTGAGCGCGGCGATGTGCTCTTCACTATCGACCAACGTCCCTACAAAGCTAAGTTGCGCGCCGCCGAAGCGGAATTGCAGCGAGTGCGCAGTGAGCTCGCTTTCAGTGAGAAGCAGGCCGGCCGCGCCCAGCAGCTACTCGACAGTAAGGCTATCTCGCGAGAGGAGTACGATCGCCGTATTGCTTCGCGGGATGCCGAGCGTGCTGCCCTGAATGCGGCCGAAGCCGCTGTGGAAAACGCGCGTCTCGACCTGCAATACACCGAGGTGACAGCGCCAATAAGTGGCCGCGTCAGTCGCGCCCTGGTGACCCGAGGCAATCTGGCCAACGCAGATACAACCCTGCTGACCACCCTGGTTTCTGTAGACCCCATGTACGTGTATTTCGAAAGTGATGAGCAGACTTTCGCCGTCAGTCGCAACCTCCTCAACGACGGTGCCAGGCCTCCGGTCCATATTGGCCTGGCCGGTGAGAACGGCTATCCGCACAAGGGCCAGCTGGACTTTATCGACAACCGCCTCAACAGCCATACAGGCACCATCCAGTTCCGCGCGGTGGTCGCCAACCCCAACGGCACCTTTAAGCCGGGCCAGTTCGCCCGCGTAGAAATGCCCATCGAAGAGATGGCTCAGGCAGTACTGATCGACAGCAAGGCCGTGCTCACCGACCAGGATCGCCGCTATGTCTATGTGGTCACTCAGGACAATCTTACGGAAAGGCGCCCGGTCGAAGTGGGACCCCGCCAGGGAGAGCGCACGTTAATCCGCAGCGGTCTCCAGACTGGCGATCAAATTGTGGTCAACGGCCTGCAGAAGATTTTCTTCCCCGGCATGCCGGTAGCCCCGGAAATGGTCGCTCAACAGAGCCAGGGCGGCAGCGCTCAAGCAGCCGGACACTGAGCCCAGGGTGTCCACTACTTTCGGGCACCGCGTTTTGCGCACCGAACGCCCAACGAACCCTATCAATGGAATCCGAGCGGCCTGAAAGCCGCTCCCCAGGTAGCAGCGTATGAATTTTTCCCGTTTCTTTGTCGACAGGCCCATCTTTGCTTCGGTGTTGTCGATCATTATTTTTGTGGTGGGATTGATCAGTATCCCATCATTACCAGTCAGCGAATATCCAGAGGTTGTACCGCCCAGCGTGCAAGTAAGTGCCCGCTACCCTGGAGCCAACCCCAAGACCATTTCCGAAACTGTTGCCACACCGCTAGAGGAAGCCATCAACGGTGTGGAAAACATGATCTACATGAAGTCGGTGGCCGGCAGTGATGGCACCCTCACCCTGAATGTCACTTTCGAACTGGGTACCGATCCCGATCAGGCCCAGGTGCAAGTGCAAAACCGCGTCTCCCAGGCGTTACCGCGCCTGCCCGAGGATGTGCGTCGCCAGGGGGTAACCACGCAGAAGCAGTCTCCCAACCTGATGATGGCGGTGCATCTGATTTCCCCAGATGACAGCCTCGACGCCACCTATATTCGCAACTATGCGGTATTGCATATTCGCGATGAGCTCTCACGTATCCCCGGTGTTGGCCTCGCCGCCGTATTCGGTTCCGGTGACTACGCCATGCGCTTGTGGGTGGACCCGCAGAAAGCCGCCGCCGTAGGCATTACTGCTGCCGATATTGTCAGCGCCGTGCGCGAGCAGAACGTACAAGTTTCCGCCGGCCAAATCGGCGCTTCCCCAATGCCGAACGGCTCCGACTTCCTGATTTCCATCAACGCCAAAGGCCGCCTGGAAAGTGAAGAGGAGTTTGGCGATGTTGTACTCAAGACCGGCAACAATGGTGAGATCACCCGCCTGAGAGATGTCGCCCGTGTAGAGCTGGCCTCTTCCCAGGACTCCCTGCGCGCCCTTTTGAATGGCCGTCAGGCGGTCGCCATTCCGATCTTTCAATCCCCGGGCTCCAACTCCTTGGAAGTCTCCGCTGCAGTGCGCGAGAAGATGGCGGAACTGGGGCAACAGTTCCCCGAAGGCCTGGAGTGGAAAGTTGCCTACGACCCAACCGTATTCGTCAGCACTTCCATCAGCTCTGTGATCAAGACCCTGCTTGAAGCGGTGTTGCTGGTAGTGCTGGTGGTAATCCTGTTCCTGCAGACCTGGCGCGCCTCCTTGATCCCGCTTTTGGCTGTGCCGGTATCCATTGTCGGTACCTTTGCGGTGCTGTTAATGCTGGGCTTCTCGATCAACACATTGACCCTGTTCGCCATGGTACTGGCTATCGGTATCGTGGTGGATGACGCCATCGTGGTGGTGGAAAACGTCGAACGAAATATTGAGGAGGGACTGACGCCTTTAGCCGCCGCCCACCAGGCCATGCGCGAGGTAAGCGGTCCGATTGTCGCCATCAGCTTGGTGCTCTGCGCGGTATTTGTGCCCATGGCCTTCCTGGACGGCATCACCGGCCAGTTCTACCGCCAGTTCGCCACTACCATTGCTATCGCCACCATTATCTCCGCAATCAACTCGCTGACCCTGTCTCCGGCTCTGGCGGCGACATTGCTGAAACCCCACGGTGCCAAACCGGATATGCCCGCGCGCATTATTGAGCGTTTGTTTGGCTGGATATTCCGCCCGTTTAACCGCTTCTTCCAGCGCAACTCCGAGCGCTACCAGCGGGTGGTGGGTAGCAGCCTTAAGCGTCGCGGTATCGTCTTTGGGGTTTACCTGATATTGCTTGGCGGTACTTTCGCGCTGTTCCAACAGGTGCCCGGCGGCTTTATTCCGGTTCAGGATAAGACTTACCTGGTGGGCAGTATTCGCCTGCCGGAAGGTGCCTCCCTGGATCGTACCGAGGCAGTTGCTCGCCGCGTGAGTGAATTGGCCCTGGAAACAGAGGGCGTTGCCAACGCTGCGGCCTTTGTCGGCTTCAATGCCCTGCAAAGTACCAACACCCCCAACGTGGGTACCGTATTTATCCTGTTCGACGATTTCGATCAGCGTGAACGCAGCGCCCAGGAAATCGCCGCGGAACTAAATGGCAAGATCGCACAAATCAAAGAGGGCTTCGCCATGACCTTTATGCCGCCGCCCATCTTCGGATTGGGCGCCGGCTCCGGCTATACCCTCTATGTTCAGGACCGTCGCGGTGCCGGCTACGGTGAGCTGCAAAATGCCACCAATATGCTCGCGGGCGCCCTGAGCCAGGCCAGCGGCCTCAGCTATCCCTTCAGCTCCTACCAAGCCAATGTGCCGCAAATGGATGCCGAGGTAGACCGCCTGCAGGCCAAGGCTCAAGGCGTGCGCATGGATGACCTGTTCGGCACCCTGCAGCTGTATTTCGGCTCCATGTATATCAACGACTTCAACCTGTTCGGTCGCACCTATCAGGTGGTTGCTCAGGCAGATGCGCCTTTCCGCGATGAAGTGCAGGACCTCGACAACCTCTACACCCGCAATATGAATGGGGAGATGGTGCCCATCAGCACCATGGTGACCCTGCGCCAGAGTTACGGACCCGACCCGGTAATCCGCTACAACGGCTATCCGGCAGCGGACCTGATGGGCCAATCCGATCCCAGCATGTTGTCTTCTTCCGAAGCATTGGCCGCGGTTGAACAGGTTGCCAGCCAGGCCCTACCACCGGGCATGCAGATCCAATGGACCGATCTAAGTTTCCAACAGGTTAACCAGGGTAACGCCGCCATGGTGGTCTTCCCGCTGGCGGTGCTGCTGGTGTTCCTGGTACTGGCCGCACTCTATGAGAGCTGGGTGATGCCTCTGGCAGTGATCCTGATCGTACCCATGTGCCTGTTGGCCGCACTCTTTGGTGTCTGGGCAACCGGCGGGGACAACAATGTGTTTGTTCAGGTAGGCCTGGTAGTTTTGATGGGGCTCGCCTGTAAAAACGCCATTCTGATTGTGGAGTTTGCCCGCGAGCTGGAAATGGATGGCAAGGGTACCGTGGAGGCAGCACTGGAAGCCTGCCGCCTGCGTCTGCGCCCAATCATTATGACCTCCGTGGCCTTTATTGCCGGTGTGGTGCCTCTGGTACTGGCCAGCGGCGCCGGCGCCGAAGTGCGCAACGCCATGGGAATTACGGTATTTACCGGCATGATCGGCGTTACCCTGTTCGGACTGTTCCTGACGCCAGTGTTCTATGTAGCCCTGCGCAAGCTCTCCGGCGGCGATCTCTCAGTCACTAAGAAAGTCGATACACCTGCGCTAATCGCAGACTCTCTGAAAGAGCCAGCGCACAGCTAGCCATACCCCCCAAGCTCATTCCCCCGCGGCAGTCACTGCGCGGGGGCTTTTTTATGCTAGGTTTTTTCTTTGCGCCAGCGGGCACTGGGAAACACCAGCACAAAAAGCCAGGTAACCAGACTGAGGGGCACACAAAACAGCATTACGAGCACCCCCAGCACCGCGCGCATAAAATCACTGCCTTCCTCATGTTTTTCTGCACGGTCCCAAAGATAACCACGATAACAGTGATCCGGCCCATCAATAGGCAAAAAAGTGAAGTTAATCACCCACTCGAGTACCCGCCAGTAGCGCCGAAAAGGTGTTTCCTGCACTCGAGAAAAGTAACCGCAGCGTGCAGAAATAGTGGCATCGGGTTTTCCCCCGGCAATGGCATTACCGAGCTGATCGATCGCGATGCAGACATTAATAATCCAGCTTCTTCTGGCGCCTCTCATTACTTTCCTATTGATTTAAGGATAACCCTACCCTTGCTCCCCCCACTCGAGCCTCGGCCAGAGGGTTTGACGCCCAGGGGCAACGAACGCAACTGAAAGGATAATCCATAGCCCCACTGGTATATGCGCAGGCGCCCTTTTATCAGGGACAACGAATATTTAGGAACAGCAAACATTTAGTATCAGCAAATATTTATTAACACTGGGTCCTTCAGGTCTACCATTTCAAGCTTAGGGGCGACTAGACTTTCTCCAGCAACAATCAAATCGTTGCTGTGACAGAAAATCGCAGATTGCCAAGATCGGCCCCAAAAGAGGTCCGCCCCAAGAGATCCGCCTCAAAAATGTTGCATGTCGTCACCATTGCCACCCATTCGGAAAGAATGTTCCCTATCTTACAGGAATCCGCCAAACGCAATGGCGTGCCGCTGACCATTCTCGGGCGCAATCATCCCTGGAAAGATTTCGCCTCAAAAATGGATATCCTGTTACCTTTCTTTCGCTCCCAACCAGAAGAGGACATCATCTGTTACTTGGATGGTTTCGATTCATTAATACTGCCGCCAATCCGTCACCTTGAAAAAAACTTCCTCTCCTTTGGTAAGGGCATTATTTTTTCCAATGACTATCGGCACAAGGGGATACAAGGTTTTTTTGAAAAGAAATTCTTTCCCGACGAACATGTTTTTTCCACGGGAATCTTTATTGGGAAAAACAAAGCGCTGCAAGATCTATTTCTGGCAGCTCGAGAGATGTACCCCCACGACTCTGATGATCAAAAAATCCTACGGCGCTACTATGTTCATAAAAATTGTGCCCATCAAACTTGTGCTCAGATGGCTATAGATCGAGAGTCCAGGCTTTTTTATAATTTTGATGCCGCCGAGCCCAGTTTCAACCTGCTTAATCAGATAAGCCATATTCACAATGGAGAGCTATATCTGCTCAATGGCCAAAGCCCCAGCGTTATATCTTTCCCCTGCAGCTGGTTCGCTATTGGCATCAAGAAAAACCTGCATATCCTGTTAAAGAAACTGGGGTATGACTACTGCCCAGAAATAAATCTCAAGGGCACTTTCAACGGCTTAAAGTACTATATCGGCACTTCGATTAAAGAAAGCCTCAAAACATTATTGAAGTAAACCAATCAGGTTATTACCCGCTCCAAACTTCTATCAACTATTTCTGCAGATTCTCTCAATCAGTAATAGCTGTAACTCAACTCAAAGGGTGAATAAGGCCCGGCACACCAATCACCGGTATCCAGCTGGTAACAGTGGACACCCTCAGCAATACAATTGGCCAGCTCGCCCATATAGGGATCACAGGCTAGACAAAAGCGCGGAAAAGCCGTTATTTCATCGGGCGGAACCGGGCTGCGCTTATAGGTGTAATAAACTGCAGTGCCATTCAAGTCTTGCCAAAAACCATCGGCACAGCCGCTGAGCAGCTGCACCACAATCAAAGACAGTAAAACTTTACTCTTCATAAGAGATACAACGCCTTCCACCGGAAATATCGAAACAACGGGCACTCGCTGGACAAATCGAGCCGGGCGCTAACTCCTCTGAGTCCCCTGGGCAGCTGGAATAACTGGATTTACGGGTTGCAGGTGCGGGTTGAGAGGGATAGGCGCGGTACTCCATATGGCGGGGTATCGGCGCACTGTTTGGATAGACCACCTGATTGCGTGTATCTGGTGTACCGCAGGCTGAGAGCAGCAGGCCAGCGGATAAAACAGAAATAACGAGGGGGCGTTTTTGCATAGACATGCCTCCGTATCGGCACCACGCGAAGCCTGCTTCGCGTACTTCGGTAAATGATCGGACGGAGCAGCCACAGCTCGGTATTTAATACACTCGCAAGACCGGGAAGAACCAAGTGTTGGAGTCGTACATCGGGTTTATACAATGCTCCTCGCACTCGTCATGAGCCGGCAAAGCCTGAGCAGTGGACGAAACAATCGTACCGGCTTCGACAAAACCGCTTTCCTGCCCGCTAGCCTGAACCTCGAAGAAGAACGGGTCTTCACCCTCCACTTCTTCAGCGGGTAAGAATAAGCAACCCTGCAACGCCAGTGCCGCCACTAGCGGCAGAGCAAATTTCCTTAAAGGCCCCATGATCCGACACTCCACTTTCAGTGTTGCGCTGATAGCTGTCTTTAAAAAAGTCTAGCCGGCGAGGAATCCCCAGCCAGTTGGCGCCGTGTCATTTATGCGCGCATTTCATCTTTAAGAAGTTTTATACGCCAAATTAAGCACAATCTACTGCAGTACACTTAAGAGCGATCATTTAGGAGCGGTCATTTTTATAGTGTCCTTCTCTTTCGAGCACTGATGCGTAAATTCTAATTCGCTCAAAGAAAGGAGTGTTTTAGCGGATTCTTCGCTGCCGTCCTGAGGCAGATGAGAGGCACCAATAAAAAAGCGGCCCATGGCCGCTTTTTTAATCGAGTTTTGACTGTGGCTGGTTATTACAGCAAAAGTCGGCGTACATCCGCCAGCACGCTCACCAGGTAAGTCATAAAGCGTCCGGCATCACCGCCATTGACCGCGCGGTGATCGTAAGAGAGCGCCAGTGGCAACATCTGGCGAGGTTCAAAGTCCTTGCCGTTCCACACCGGCTTCACCGCCAGCTTGGAGACACCGAGGATACCCACTTCCGGCGAATTGACGATCGGGGTAAACCCGGTACCCCCGATAGCTCCCAGGCTGGAGATGGTAAAGCAAGCACCCTGCATCTCATTGGGTTTCAGCTTGCCGTCACGGGCTTTCAGGGCCATCTCAGTGGCCTCGGCCGCCAGCTCATACAAACCTTTTTTATCCACATCGCGGATCACCGGCACCATCAGACCTTTGGGTGTATCCACTGCCATGCCCACATGCACGTAGTCCTTGCGCACAATGTGCTCGCCATCATTGTGCAGAGAGACATTGAAGCTGGGCTCTGCGCGCAGGGCTGCGGCTACCGCTTTCAGCAGGAAAGGCACTGGAGTGAGCTTCACACCGCGCTTTTCCGCCTCGGCTTTCATGGACTTGCGGAAGTCCTCTAGCTCGGTGATATCCGCATCGTCAAACTGGGTGACGTGGGGAACATTGAGCCAGTTACGGGACATATTGGCCGCAGTGATCTTGTGGATCTTGCTCATCGGCTCCACATTCACCGGACCAAACTGGCTGAAATCGATATCCGGCATCTTGGCGATACCGATTGCACCACCGACGCCAACCGCACCGCTCTCGGCCTTTTTCACCTGCTCACGGATGTAGTTGTGCAGATCATCCTTGGAAACCCGGTTGCGCGGACCGGTGGGCTTTACCTTGTTCAAAGTCACACCCAACTCCCGCGCCAGTTTGCGCACGGCGGGGCCGGCGTAAACCTGAGCGGCAGCGGTGAGATTGCGCTCCAGCTGGTAGTCTCTCTGCGGAACCGCAGGTGGCTCCGCCGGAGTAGATTCTTGCTGCGGCGCGCTCTGCTCAGCAGGCGCTGCCGGTGCTTCTGCAGAAGCCTCTTCAGAAGTCGCAACTTTTTCGCCGCCTTCGGCAACCACTTTCAACACACCGAGGGTATCGCCAGTAGAGACCTTATCGCCCTCTTTGACGGCGATGGAAACCACAGTACCGGCGCTTGGAGAGGGGACATCCATGGAGGCCTTATCGCCTTCCACTACGATCAGTGAATCGCCCTCTTCGACTGTATCGCCGGGCTGTACACTGATCTCGATCACGTCCACCGCATCGGCACCGCCCAGATCGGGAATCTGGATCGTTTCCTCTTTAGGCTCAGCGCTCGCTGCAGCCGCAGGAGCTTCGGCTTTCGGCTCTGAAGCCGGTGCAGCCTCTTCCTGGGCGGGAGCCTCGGCGGGCTCTTCTGCCGGCGCTTCCGCCGCATCGGTTTCGATCTCCCCAATCACATCGCCTTCAGAGACCTTATCGCCCTCTTTCACGCTGATGCTGAGGATTTTACCGGCCACCGGGGCCGGGACATCCATGGAGGCCTTGTCGCCTTCCACCACAATCAGAGAGTCTTCTTGCGCGACGGTGTCACCGACGGCAACGGTAATTTCAATCACATCCACCTGATCGGCACCGCCGAGATCAGGCACTTTAATGACTTGTTTTGCCATAGGGGTTCTGCCTTCTCTTAGCTGATGCGCGGGTTAACTTTTTCGGCGTCGATATTGAGCTTCACGATCGCTTCGGAAACTTCTTTCGCATCAATCACACCCTGCTTGGCCAGCCCGTTCAGAGCGGCGATGACCACATAGTTGCGGTCCACCTCGAAGAAGCGGCGCAGCTGCTCGCGGCTGTCACTGCGGCCAAAGCCATCGGTACCCAAGGTGGTTAGATCACCGTCGATAAACTCGCGCAGTGGCTCCACATAGGAGCGGATGTAGTCAGTGGAGGCAATCACCGGAGAGCTATTACCTTCAAACTGTTCGGTGATCCAGGCTTTGCGCGGTTCGGCTTCCGGATGCAGCATATTCCAGCGCGCCACATCCTGGCCTTCACGGGCCGCTTCCACAGCGGAGGTGAGGCTCCAAACGTCGGAAGTCACGCCAAACTGGTCGGCGAGAATATCCGCCGCTGCTAATACCTCGCGCAAAATAGTGCCGCCGCCGATCAGCTGTACATGTTTCTTGGCCGCTTTGCCCTTGGCGCCCTTCTTGACGTTGGACTGCAGTTTGTAGATACCGCGAATAATGCCCTCTTCGACGCCCTGGGGCATTTCCGGCTGCAGGTAGTTTTCGTTCTCGATGGTGATGTAATAGAAGACATTCTTCTGTTCTCCGTACATCTCCTCAAGGCCGCGTTGCATCACCACGGCCAGTTCATAACCGTAGGCCGGGTCATAGCTGCGGCAATTGGGGATCGTGGAGGAGAGCACATGGCTGTGACCATCCTGGTGCTGTAAGCCCTCACCGTTCAGGGTGGTACGACCGGCAGTGGCGCCAACCAGGAAGCCACGCGCCTGCATATCACCCGCGGCCCAGGCCAGATCGCCGATACGCTGGAAGCCAAACATGGAGTAGTAGATATAGAAAGGCACCATCGCCACGCCGTGGTTGCTGTAGGCGGTGGCTAACGCCATCCAAGTGGACATGGCACCCGCTTCGTTGATGCCCTCTTCCAGTACCTGGCCCTTCTTGTCTTCCTTGTAATACATGATCTGGCCGTGATCCACCGGGGTGTAACGCTGCCCCTGGGAGGAGTAGATGCCCAACTGGCGGAACAGGCCTTCCATACCAAAGGTACGGGCTTCGTCCGGCACAATCGGCGCGATGTATTTGCCGATATTTTTGTCTTTTACCAGCGCGGCGATAGCGCGCACAAATGCCATGGTGGTGGAAATTTCGCGCTCGCCGGAGCCCTTGATCAGTGCGCTAAAGGCGTCGAGGCCGGGCACTTCCAATTTGGGGCACTCGGTGGGGCGACGGGGAACCGGGCCACCCAGGGCCTTGCGGCGCTCCGCCATATATTTCATTTCCGGGCTGTCTGGAGATGGACGGTAGTAAGGCACTTCTTCCAATTCTTTGTCCGTGAGCGGAATGGCAAAGCGATCGCGGAAGCGCTTGAGGGAATCCAGATCCAGCTTCTTCACCGAGTGGGTATCCATCGCCGCTTCACCGGCGGAGCCCAGGCCGTAGCCTTTAACCGTTTGCGCCAGGATTACGGTGGGCTGGCCTTTGTGGGCCATGGCTGCCGCGTAAGCTGCGTAGACTTTATAGGGATCGTGGCCGCCGCGATTGAGCTTCATAATCTCGTCGTCGGACATATCCTTAACCAACTCCAACAACTCCGGGTATTTACCGAAGAAGTGTTCGCGGGTATAGGCGCCGCCGTTGGCCTTAAAGTTCTGCATCTCGCCATCGACGACTTCGTCCATGACTTTTTGCAGTAGCCCCTTGTCGTCTTTCTCCAGCAGCGGGTCCCACAGGCGGCCCCAGAGCACTTTGACGACGTTCCAACCGGCACCACGGAATACGCCTTCCAACTCCTGCACGATTTTGCCATTACCACGCACCGGGCCATCCAGGCGCTGCAAGTTACAGTTAACCACGAACACCAGGTTTTCCAGTTGCTCGCGGCCGGCCAGGGAAATGGCGCCCAGAGTTTCCGGCTCATCACATTCGCCATCGCCGAGGAAAGCCCACACCTTGCGGTCACCGCGCGGCGACAAACCACGGGCGGACATATAGCGCATAATATGCGCCTGATAAATCGCCTGTATCGGCCCCAGCCCCATGGAAACCGTGGGGAACTGCCAGTAATCCGGCATCAGCCAGGGGTGTGGATAAGAGGAGAGACCGTTGCCGTTCACTTCGCGGCGGAAGTTATCCAGCTGCTCCTCATCGAAGCGTCCCTCCAAATAAGAACGGGCATAAATACCCGGCGCACTGTGGCCCTGGAAGAAAATCAGGTCGCCGCGCTCTTCGCCTTCATTGCCGCGGAAGAAGTAGTTGAAGCCCACATCGTAGAGTGTGGCCGCAGAGGAGAAGCTGGAGATATGGCCGCCGAGGTGGTCGTTGTTCTGATTGGCGCGCACCACCATCGCCAGGGCATTCCAACGAATCAGGGAGCGGATACGGCGCTCCATAAATAAGTCGCCGGGCATACGTTTTTCCGCATTGGGCGGAATGGTATTGCGGTAAGGGGTAGTGATTGCCGCTGGCAGCTGCACGCCTACATCGGTAGCGCGATCAGACAGCTGCTTTAGCAGAAAGGCGGCGCGCTCTTTGCCGCTATAGCGGATAACCGCCTGCAGCGCATCCAACCACTCCTGCGTTTCGAGGTTATCGGTATCTTCGTGCATCAAGTGCTCCTCGGCGAATTAGGCGACGTCGAGTCGGTCTATTTCTCAAAAATCGGTTCGCGGGCAAACTACAGCGCAGGCAAAAAAATGCTTCCTTTTTTTCAGGCTTCCGCCAATTCACCACCTTTGGTGGCGGAAATGCAATGCGTGAAATTTCACCCGATCGCAGCGGAGAGGGAAAGCGGCGCCGGTCTGTGCCGCGAGTGCTTAGTTTGACTGTAATTATCTTTTCCGGGGGCCACTCAGCATGGCGGACAAAACACTATTCCCGGTGATTAGCGGAGGCGATTGTAGTATTACTACAAAAAATTTTCCAGATAGGACGGTTAGTGACGAGCACAACAAAACGGCAAAACGATTATTTTTCATTTTGCCGCTTTGTCGGAATATTTTATGGAAAGTTTGAGAAAATGAACTACAAAATCGAGTCTCAAATAACGACTTCAGTCACAGCCGCACCAGCTCCCCGCCGGATTGGTATTCAGCGTAGACCAAGTAGCGCAGGGGACCACCCGCCGACAAAGCATCGAAGGGATAGCAGGTCACCAACAGCAGTCCGCGCTCCGCGAATACCGGCATACGTTCGCGTTCACTATTTACGATACGCAGCGCCGTTACCCGATAAGTGTGCCAGCGTCCGTCCTCACCCTGTAGGTAAATGGCGTTGCCGCGCTGTAAATGTTGCAGACCGGCAAAGTGTGTATCCCGGTGCGCAGCGATCACCGTGGTGCGAAAATCACCGGGCTTGCCGGAACCATCAAGCAGGCCGGGACCAAAGGCGAGGGATTCTCCATTGCCTCCCGCCAGCACTATAAAAGGACGCTGGCCCTGCAGCTTGAGCTTGGCCACCGGCCGGGTATCCGCCCAGGGCCAGGGCTTTTGTGGCGCCCCGCCCTGCAATTGCTCCTCCCAGGCGCTGGCAATCAGCAACTGGGCCAGCTGCGCCTTGGCCAGCAGCCAGGAGGCGGAGCCCAACTGCCACAACCCCACCAGCAGGCACACTGAAAAAAGCAGCAGGCGCATCACTGCGGCGTATTCCCCAGTTGCGCTTCCAGGCCACTTACGCCACGGCGCAAGTCAGGTATAACTTTGCGCAGTTGGCGACGCAGCCCGGCCATTAGATGGCCGCGCACCCGGCGGCCACGGCGCAGCAATACGGCCAGGCTGAGCAGGCTCAAGGCAGAGAACAACTGTGCGTAAACACCGGTGGCCGTACTGGGGTAGGCCTGGCGCTGCAACACCTGCCCTCTAGGTACCATGTTGGTCACCGCACCCTGGAGGAGCTTTTCTTCGGACTTGCGCACCAGCTCTTCTTCAACCGCGACAAAGCTGGTGTAGGGGCTGGCGAGTTGATGATCCAAGGCGAGCTGCAAAATCTGCTCACGCAGGGCTTGGCCCGCATCGCTCTCCTCGCCCAGCTGGGTCTGGCGGTCGCGCAGGGATTCCATTTTGCTGCGCGCCCACAAACTGCCGATGCCCTTGCTACTGGGAGCCTGCTCCAGCGTCAGGGCCAGGTTGCGCACAAACTGCTTACCGGCCATGCGCCCGCGCAACTGAATATCCCCCTGCAGCGACTCCCCTTCTACCCTGGCCACCAACTGTAACGGTTCACCGCGATAGAGATCGGGGATTCGCTTGGGATAGGCGTCCGCCACCACACCCTCGGGCCAACTCAGCTGTAGGTTGGTGGCCATCGGATTTTCCAGCTTGGCGAATAAGGCCTGCATACGTCCGCGCACCTCGGAAAGATCGCCGATAGTGACCGAGATACCGCGGCCAAACTGGGCGGCTTTACGCATAAAATGGCTGTTGGGCGCCGAGCCAATGCCCACCGTAAATAAACGCGTATTACCCAGATGCTGATGGATTAGCTCGAACAGCGCCTGTTCGTTGCCTACCGCGCCATCGGTGATAAATACCACCTGGTGTACCAGATTGTTGTTATCCGGCAACTGCTGGCCTAACGCCAGACGCAGCGCCGCAGCCATCTCGGTGCCCCCATCGGCATTTAAACGTTCCACTTCCCGGCGCGCGCGCTGAATATTCTCCGCACTTGCGGCCACTGGACGCGGGAAAAAAGCGCGCGCACTGTTATTAAATTCAATGACATTAAAACGGTCATTACCCTGCAGGCGCGAGAGCGCAAGTACCAGGCTCTCCTTGGCCTGGCGAATGGAGTTACCACCCATAGAACCAGAGGTATCGATGACATAGACCACTTCCCGTGGCAATCGCTGAGCCCGAGTGCCCTCATCCGGTGGCAGCAGCATCACCTGTAAATAGGTACCGGATTTTTTATCTGCACTTTCTTTGCCATCCGCCTGCACCCCGGCGACACGCTCACTAAAGAGCGCCGCACGCGGCATGGCCGAGGGCTCCGGCTGCCAATTTAAAAGAAAATCCCGATTCATTTTTGCCGTGCCCTTGCGCAAACGAATGGAGTAGCGCTCTCCGGCTTTTTCATCGATGGCAATATCGTGATAGGGGCTGCCGATTTTCACCAGCGGCAAGCCGCCTTCCAGCTCCACTTCAATGGCAATATTGTGACTACCCACCACTTCCAACTCTGCCGCCGGCTGCATAAACGGAGTAATCGCCGGTGCATCCTTTACCTGATTGGTAGGCAGCGCCCAACCACTGCCCTGGGTGACCAGTTCCAGTTCGGTACCACCAAGGGCTTGCGAGGGAATGGGTTCACCGGGGATATAACGGGGCGTCAGGGTGGTTGGCAGTCGCAATGAAAAGACACCACTGTCATAGGTTACCGGCTGCAGGTAGCGAATATTCACCTGCACCGTTTCTCCCGGTGCGATATTCGCTACCTTGTTGGTAAACAGGTTGGGGCGCTGCTGCTCTAAGAGCGCCGCGCGCTTACCCGCCGCGCGCGCGGCCTTATAAATCTTTACCGCCTGTTTGCGCTCGCGCACCTTGCCGACAATACGGCGCTCACCTAATTGAATCTCGAGACCAGCCACCGCTGCCTGCTCGGGCAATGGCAATGCGTAAACCGCCTCCTGCCAGCTATCACTGGTATTTTGAAAAGCCTGCTGCAATTGCACTTCCGCAACCAGACCGCGCACCACCATTTTGACACTACTGTGCAGGTGCACGGCGGGCACATAGCGGCCCGACTCTGCGCCGTTAAACAGTAAATCCCCCGATTGCACATCGTCCAGGGTAATCGGTTCAGAGGTAATATCACCATCACTAGACGTAAGCTCCTGGGCACTGACCTCGGCTCCGATTGCCGCAATGACCACCGCCAATACCACTACAACAAATAACAACCAGCGCCCGGCACCACCGGACTTCTGGCGGCGGCGGTAATATTCCTCCGTCGGCAACATCAGATCGTCTTTATGAAACCGCTGCCCAAACAACATCACCCTGTTCACTCACTTCTCTCCACTTTTAAATTGGATGCTGAAGTCATTAAACAGAGGGAAGTGGGCGAAAGGCGGCAGGGAATCGGACGGGAAAAGGGAGGAATTATGGCGAATTGTGGCAAAGACAAAAAAAACCGGCAGAAGCGCCGGTTTATCTATCAAGACCGCACTGAAAATCACTACTCCTGCGAGGTTTTCCTGTCTACCTAAATCTTTACAATGCGTGCTTTCAAGAACAACGGTGAATAGCTCTGTATCCGCCTACAGAGCTTAATCAGAATTAACAACTATTCGTAAATATGTCCTCTCCATTCAAAACCTCTATCTATGCCGAGAATAAATAGTAAAAGTCAGTGCTAGTATCCAGAACAGAGAAAAACTTCGAGTCTGCTACCGTGCAAGCCAAGATGATATTGCCGAAGCTCTTGGTTTTAGAGTTCAATTTACACACACTGTAAGCAGTTCCACTGTACATACAGGGCGTACTTTCACAATAGGTGCCCCAGGTTAAGTGTTACCCACCGGAAAGTTGCCCCAATCAACAGCACCGACTGAACCACAAACAGCCAACTTAGGGGCAAGCTAAATAATAAGCTCGCTTTTATGTCAGTCAGTTTGCCAAGACGCCTCCTTCAAACTCACCATATCGACCCATCGGAATATAAATCGCTTTTCACGCAAACAGGACGGGTTAATGTCACAATAACTCAACCACTCAGCACTTTCCAAGCTGACAGATTTCAACATCCACGATATCCTGAGAATGCAATGGCAAATAAACAATGGTCGTTTTTCTACCGGCTGTATTTCTAAAATTACCCCATTTGAAATCGTCGGTGGTTTGCCCATTAACTTTCACTGCAATATTTTTTTCACCCTGCCAGCCTTCCAACACAAACGCAGGATTGAATATCGGGTTAGACCCTGAGCCATTTAGCCTGAAAGTTAACGAGTCTGTTGCATCAAAATAGTATGCTCGCTGAGATTCATCATAGCCAAAGTCTGAAGAACCCTTAACATTAGTGAGTGCAGGAGCCTGAAGCCAGGACTTAGCTAGTTTGACAACCTGCTCAGTTGACATATCGGACAATCCCGTGAGCAGCAGCCGGGTTTGTGAAAAATCATCCTGTTTGAACGGTGGATTAAAAGCCATATGGAATAGCGATGTATGGCTTGGGTAACGAGAATCCATGGCTCCACGACCAAATGCTCGAATCTGATTCACCGGCCAGTGGTCCCAGCGAACAAAATGATGTCCAGGATATTCTTCTTCAAAATCCACTTCAGAATATGGAATAATTTCCAGCGTGCTGCCGTGCTCCATAATGGTATAGGTATCAAAATCCGTATCTTTTAAATTAATACGCGCAATATTAGCCTGCAAAGGCAACTCAAAAGGCTCATTACCTCGGTCATTAATACCTCCATCGGCACCATCATAACTCTCCACCTGCCCCTCCATATTAGCGAGGGCAAGCGTTTTATTAATTTCAATGTTATCCCAAGGGTCTCTGCCTGCACTATTAATAATCATCGCCTCATGATATTCGAACCCATTGGGAGCATCGCCATAGGTATTGGCCTGTTGACTGAATAGCGTATTTCGAGAGAGTACCGAACCATCAGGATAAAAGTAAAAAACAAACTCGGATGTTGCACCCCACCCATCCGGTGAATCATCTGTATCAATTAAGTTGTAACAAATACCGGTGGGATGATACCGCCACTGCACGACAACCCTTGCAGGGGTATTTTCAATAACACGTACATGGCTGTAGCGAGCCTGCTTGTCATTCATAGGCTCAGCACCACCGCTTTCGCACATTTCCGGCCAGCCCCAACTTTCATTAAATTCATTGCTGAACCATGCACCGTTTTCTGAGACCAGACTTGGGACAAAGCCCAGACCTCTCCAGAATACCCATTTGGTATCATTGCCATCAAAATTAACAACTACATCGGGATGGGCATGCACTTGCCAATTGTCACTCCACACACTCGACCTTGGCTGGTATTCATCATCCGGGCCGACATCCCACGCTCCCACATACCCCAACTTGGTGTATAGCGCTCCAAAGCCTGAATCTGGTCCATCAGGTAAAGCGTTAGCACTATAGAACTCGGCTACAGGCGGGATATAGGGGGACTGCTCAGTAGAAGACTGCGTGATTGAACCATTCGAATTTAAAGTCAAATGGTGAGTTAACTTACGTTCGTTATCATGATCATATGTTTCCCGTAAAACCGTTCGATCAGGCCTCACCGTATAGTATTCATCGACCCAACCTGTCCACCCCGGCAGCATTGGATCAGTATGAACATCAAACTTTGGGGCATAACGCCAGTGTATTACCACTTCACGTTGGGACTGACGAATAATCCTTACATGGGAGTGACGATTGAGTTTATCCCAGCGCAGCCCTGCTCCATCCCCTTGGGTGTCAAAAAGCTGCTCTACATAATTGACACCTTCGTCGGTGTGCCACCGTGGCAGATAACTAGAGGCCCGCCAGAAGTAGAACCGTTCTTTGTTAGAGAAATGAATGACGATATCGGCAAACTCACTAACCATCTGATGGGCTTCCCAAGGCTCACCGGAATCCATTCTCGAGTAATAAGCATAAAATTCATCGCCAGTGTGACTAGTAGGTTTATCACCTTTTGAGGAGTCGGATCCAGTGGAACATGCAGCCACCATGAGAAGGATATAAAAAGGGAAAAGACACTTATATAAAAGGGTTGCCGCCATCACTTTCATTAATTTTAAATCTCTTCACTTGGCAAATATAAATTGCGTTTTAACTTTATATTTACCAAGTTTACACAGCGGGCAATAAGAAAAGTGAAAGATAAAATATATTTAATCTAAGACCAACTCTGAGACAGCATAGATACACCCCCAAGGTTCAGACTCCAAGCCCAACTCTATAGAAGGCCTAGGTAATTGCAGTTACCACTTGAAACCAAGCCCGGTTAAAGCTAATAAAATTATTTTACCGGGGAAATACTCTAGGGAAGAAATTACAGGCACTGACCCCAAGCTGTAGAAGCTAGCAGGTAAACAGACACAAAAAAGCCGGCGCAAGCGCCGGCTTTTTTATTTAGGCCCAGATCAGTCGACCAGGCCATAATCCTTACGCAACACTTCAAGCAGTTCCGCTTTAGGATTATCGGATATCTCCAGTTTCGTACCAATAATCTTCTCAGCAATACCAACATAAGTATTAGAGAGATCCATCAGCATAGATTCTGGCAGCTCATTGTCGCGAGCCAGGGCCAAGCGCTCATCCATGCGATCTTTGTTCAACAGGATATCTGCATCGGGGAAGTAGTTGAGCAGCGCCTGGCGGAAGCCCTCTTTGGATTTCTCCACAACCTTACCTGCACGATACTGTTCGCCGTCCCAGATACGGGAGGAGTCCGGGGTACCCACCTCATCCATATAAATCAGCTTCTCTTCACCATTGGCATCGGTGACATAGCCGAATTCAAACTTGGTATCGACAAAGACTTGGTCGAGTTTTTCCAGCTCGGCGGAGATTAAATCAAAACCCTCTTTCAGCAACTTCTCGTACAGGTCGATATCGCCCGCGCTGCGGAAGCCGAAGGCCGGAAAACTGTCTTCGATATTCTTGCGGGTGACATTGACATCATCCGCTTCCGGCACGCCGGGGATGCCCTTGAGAATACCTTTGCTGGAGGGGGTAATCAGTAGCTCTGGCAGTTTTTGGTCTTTCTGCAGGCCGTCGGGAATTTCAATACCGCAGAACTCGCGCTCGCCCTTTTGGTAAGAGCGCCACATGGAGCCTGTGATGTACTGGCGGGCGATGGCTTCGATCATCACCGGGCGCGCCTTCTGTACGATCCACACCAGCGGATGCGGGATATCCAGAATATGGCTGTCGGCCAGGCCCTGCTCTTTAAACAACTTGAACCAATGGTTGGAAATGGCGTTCAGTGCCGCACCCTTGCCGGGTACGCCGCGCATAGCGCCTTCACCGGTCCAGATGCAGTCGAATGCGGAGATGCGATCGGAAATCACCATTACCGCGAGAGGGGTGTCCGGGGAAACCGGGTAGCCTTTTTCCTCAATCAGGCGGCGGCTATCTTCTTCGCTCAGCCAGTAAACTGAGCGGACCTTGCCGCTGTGGACAGGCTTGTCGGTACGGATCGGCAGGTCATTATTGACCGCTAGAACTTTGTCAGCCAGGCTCATGGGCTCTCACCTATTTGAAGGGCCAAATAAAAGAAAGCGCGGCATTCTAGCAATGGCCCCGCGCCGATACAAAGAAAAGAAATCGACTAGCGAAAACGCGATCGGGCATCACTCCGATATACGCTTAGCTTCCCACTCGGCCTGGTGCTCGCTGGTGGGCCAGGCAGTCATAATGGCTTTGAGTAGAGTGGCCAGAGGGATCGCGAAGAAGACGCCCCAAAACCCCCAAATTCCCCCGAAAAATAATACCGCCAGGATAATTGCCACCGGGTGCAGGTTAACCGCCTCAGAAAACAGCAACGGCACCAGTACATTGCCATCGAGCAGCTGGATAATGCCGTAAGTTATGATCAGATAGAAAAACTCGTTGCTCCAACCCCACTGGAACAGACCAATGGCCGCCACAGGGATAGTCACCACCGCCGCGCCGATATAGGGAATCAATACACTCAAGCCCACCGCTACCGCCAGCAGCAGGGCGTAATTGACCCCCAGTAACAGGAAGGCGGCATAGCTCACCGCAGCCACTATGCCGATCTCCACCACTTTGCCGCGCACATAGTTGGCCACCTGGTCGTTCATCTCGTGCCAGATCTGGTGCAGCATGGGACGCTGCTTTGGCAGGAAAGAGGTACACCAGCGGATCAGTTGGTCGGAGTCCTTCAAAAAGAAAAACACCAGGATCGGCACCACCACCACATAAATCAGCAGGCCGGCAAAAATGGGCAGGTTGGTGAGAGAGAAAGCCAGCAGGGTCTGCCCCATACCACCGAGCTCTTTGCCGAGGGTATTGAAAACCTCATCGATCTGCGCCGCAGAAATCAGGCGTGGGTAACGCTCCGGCAGAAGCAGCAACAGCTCCTGGCCGCGCTGCACCATATTCGGCAGCTCCGCGCCGAGGCGCACCAGCTGGCGCCAGATAATCGGTAACACCACAAATAGCAGGCCCACGATAGTGCCCACTAGCACCAGGCAGGAAAGCGTTACCGCGAGCCAATGGGGCACCCGCCAGGACTTCAGCTTCTGCACCATGCCCTGCATCAGGAAGGCGATCACCAAGGCCGTAAGCACGGGCGCCAACACGCCTCCGAGCGTGGCCAGCACCACTAGCGCCACGGTGAGCAGCAGCACGAGCAACACCACTTCTTCCTGACTGAAGTAGCGGTTCACCCAGCCTTTAACAATCGACAACATAGACTCTCGGGATTGATTCTTCATTTGCCAGCGTACAGCCAATATAGAAAGGTGTTATCACGCCTTTCGGCGCGCAGCAGGGGCCTGCCGCTCAGTGAAGCAAAACTGTGAAAATCGCGCCAAGAGCCCTCATCCGTTGCCATAATACACAGCAGGGTTCCCGCCTCGTATTGATGCAGGGCTCTACGCATAGCCAATAGAGGCTGTGGGCACGGCAACTGGCGGGCATCCACCGTTACCGCCGCATGCCAGTCTGGCGCGATCTGTTCACTAGCGGTATCGGAGAGAAACTCGGCCATTGGCTACTCGGTCGCAAGCTTTGCAGGGCTGCGGATTATAACGCGTAATCTGCGCCAGAAACCGCCAAAGCTTTACCCTTTTTAACTCGCCAGCTGGCGCAAACCTGAACCTTTACAGACCCACTCGGTCAAACTCTCGACAGTTCAACGGGGTTGCGTATAGAGTTGGACTATAGATCCTACACGGACAGACCGAGCAGTAATCAAAATGACTGATCCCCAAAAAAGCCTGCCTCGTCGATCGTACAACTCGACCCTCTCACAACGGCTGCGCGGCAGTTTAAAGGCACTGGGCATCGGCCTATTGCTCGGCAGCACTCCCTTAGCGGCTAGCGCAGATTCCGAGGGAATCCGTTTGCCAGAACTCGGCGACAGCACCAGCGGCCTAGTCTCCCCCCAGCGAGAGAAAGAACTGGGGCAGATGTGGCTGCGCATGTTTCGCAGCCAGGTAAAGACCTCCTCAGATGCACTCCTGCAACAATACGTCGAGAAAACCGTCAAAGGGCTCGCCGAGTACAGCCCTTTAGAGGACAAAAACATTGATGTGGTCGTGGTGAGCAATGAAACCATGAACGCATTCGCCGTCCCCGGCGGCATTATGGGTATTCACACCGGCCTCTTCCTGTTTGCGGAAAACGAGGATCAGTTTGCCTCGGTAATTGCGCACGAACTGGGCCACCTCAGCCAGCGTCACTACGCCCGATCACTGGAGGCCCAGCGCAACAATACCCTACCCACTCTAGCCGGCATGCTCGGCGCCTTAGTGCTCGCTGCCACCGCCGGCGGTGATGCTGGCATCGCCGCCATGACCGCGACCCAGGCCGCAGCGCTGGACAGCCAGCTGCGCTTTAGCCGTAAGAATGAGCAGGAGGCCGATCGAGTTGGTATCGAGACCCTGGCCAAATCTGGCCGCGACCCGGACGCTGCCGGCGAGATGTTCGAGCAGATGCTCAAAGCCACACGCTACTATCGTCGCCCGCCAGAGTTCCTGCTGACCCACCCGGTAACTGAAAAGCGGATTGCAGACGCCAAGCTGCGCTCCCAGCGCATGGAAAATGTCGAGCCGAGCGACAGTCGCGATTACCATATGATGCGCGCCAGGATTCGCCTGGCCACTGAAGCGACACCGCAGCAGGCAGTCAAGCGCTTCCAGGCAGAACTCAACGGCATCAATGACAATGAAGATGCCGCTCGCTACGGCCTGACACTGGCGCAGATCGCCGCGGGCAGGCCGGATTCGGCCCTGGACACCTTGCAACCCCTCCTCGACAAGGAGCCATCCAAAGCAGCCTTTGTGCTGGCGCGCGCGGATATCGATCTGGTGCGGCATGACTACACAGGCGCCACTCAGCGCTTACAGCGCGCACTGGATCGCAACCCCGGCGATCATGCCCTGGTGATGGGGCTCGCCAACGCGCACTTTAAGGCCGGCAACTACCTGGCTGCCGAGCGCATGCTGGCCAAATACAGCCGGGTGCGCAAGAAAGATCCGGCCGTGTGGTACCTGCTGGCAGAGACTCACGGCCTGGCCGGGGATATCGTCGGCGTACACGAGGCCCGCGCCGAGTACTACATTCTCAACGGTGTTTTCGACAAAGCACTACAACACCTGCGCCACGGCATCCGTATGACCCAGGACGATTATCAAACCAATGCCATTTTGAAACAGCGCCTCAAGGATGTAATCAAGATGCAGGAGAAAGCCAAGGAGCTTTAACCTCCTGAGACCAACACCAACAAAAAGAGCGGCCATTGGCCGCTCTTTTTGTTGGAATCAAATCATCCCACTGGGCACTCTTCTTAACCTTTACGGAAGTCCAGCATTCTCTGCAGCGGGATCATCGCCTTGCGGCCCAACTCCGCATCCACAAAAATCTCGTTATCGCCGCGTTCCAGCACTCCACAGAGGTTCTCCAGGGAGTTCATCGCCATCCAGGGACAATTGGCGCAGCTGCGGCAGGTGGCGCCGGCCCCAGCGGTGGGAGCAACCATCAGCTCTTTATCCGGGCATTCCTGCTGCATCTTGTAGAAGATGCCCTGGTCGGTTGCCACGATAAAGCGCTTCTCAGGGCGGGTCTTGGCCGCATTAATAATCTGCGAGGTAGAACCCACTACATCCGCCAGCTCCACTACTGAGGCCGGGGATTCCGGGTGTACCAACACTACCGCGTCCGGATAGAGCGCCTTCAGATCCTCCACCCCTTTTGCCTTGAACTCCTCGTGCACGATACAGGAGCCGTCCCAAAGCAAAACATCTGCACCAGTTTCGCGCTGCACATAACCGCCGAGGTGCTTGTCCGGCGCCCACAGGATTTTTTCGCCATTGGCATCCAAATGGTCCACAACATCCAGGGCAATACTGGAAGTGACCACCCAATCCGCCCGCGCCTTCACCGCCGCGGAGGTGTTGGCATAAACCACTACCGTGCGATCCGGATGCTGGTCACAAAATTCGGAAAACTCTTCGGGAGGGCAGCCCAGGTCCAGGGAACAGGTCGCCTCCAGGGTGGGCATCAACACTCGCTTATTCGGGGTCAGAATTTTGGCGGTCTCACCCATAAATTTAACACCGGCCACAACCAAAGTGTCCGCCGAATGCTGAGCGCCAAAACGGGCCATTTCCAATGAATCAGAAACACAGCCACCGGTTTCCTCCGCCAGGGCCTGAATCAAAGGATCGGTATAATAGTGTGCGACCAATACTGCATTCTGTTCTTTCAACAAGCGCTTGATGCGCTCGCGCCATTCTTGCAGCTCTTCTTCGCTATATTGAGACATTACCGGTTCCGCCAGGTGCGCTTGCACCAAAGAGCGAGAATCTACCTTATCTGCGGCAATGGACTTATGAGTCATGACTAACTTCCAGTCGCGGGAAAGCGCGCATTATAGCGCAATGAAACGACACCACCACGTACCCTTTCGACAGCAATTTTCATCTGGCGTTACAGGCAAAACAGGCCGAAGGGATTCGGCCTGGTCACCTCAGTAAAGTACACACTTCGACAACAGGACCGCTATGGAGATGTTGGATACCGTGATAGTCGGGGCCGGGGTGCTAGGACTTGCCTGCGCCTACCAGTTGAGCCGCGCTGGCCACAAAGTGATGGTACTGGAACAACACAGTGCCATTGGAACTGAAACCAGCGCGCGCAATAGCGAGGTTATTCACGCGGGGATTTACTATCCAACAGGCAGCTTGAAAGCCCGTGCCTGTGTTAAGGGTAAATCCATGCTGTATCAATTTTGCCAAAAATACGCGGTGCCCCATAAGCAAATCGGCAAACTGGTAGTTGCCACCGATAAAGCACAGCTGCCACAACTCCGAGCCCTCAAAGCCCAGGGGGATGCGAACAGCGCCGGGGGGCTTCGTTTACTGAACACTAAAGAGGCTCTCTCTATGGAGCCAGAATTACAGTGTGCCGGGGCCATCTACTCACCGACGACAGGGATTATCGACAGCCACAGCCTGGTGCTGGCTCTTGAAGGCGCCACGGAATCCAAGGGAGGTGAAGTCATACTTGCGAGTAAGGTTGTGCGCATTGAAATATCCAGTGGCACCTGCCAACTGGTGATGAAGGATGGCTACAGACTGACGGTCCGCAACCTCATCCTGGCCGCAGGTCTTCACACCAGCTCACTGATGAGCACAGTAAATAGCGAAGTAATAAAACGAGAAATTCCCACCACGTATTTTGTTAAGGGCAGTTATTTTACCCAGTCAAGTAAGGTGCCTTTTTCACACTTAATTTACCCTCTACCTGAGGGTGCCGGTCTGGGCATTCACCTCACTCTGGATTTGACTGGAGGGGCGCGGTTTGGCCCGGATGTGGAGTGGATTAAAACCATTAACTACCAAGTAGATCCGGGCAAGCGGGATAAATTCTATAGCAGCATCCAGAGCTACTGGCCCGGATTAGAAAGTAATACGTTACAGCCTGGCTATGCCGGTATTCGCCCAAAGATTGTTCCCCAAGGCGTCCCCGCCGGTGATTTTCAGGTTTTGCATAAAAGGCTAAGCAACAATACGCAGCTAATAGCATTCTTTGGTATCGAATCTCCCGGCCTGACCTCCTCACTTTATCTGGGAGAGATGATTTCAAAGATTACTAGTTAACCCATTACTTTTCGCAAATACTCTTTTTAATCGCAACACATTCAAAACAAAAAAATTCAGCTATAAATTTTACTGAAAGATAGCTCCTACATTAGACATACCTTTTTGTATTGCGAATGCAGTTTGGGAACTATATAGCCAGCTCATAGTATGGTTATTTGAAGCGCCAATTGGAATTTTCAAGGAGTGCCATATTGTCATTTCCCATTTGAAATATCTCCATCATAAGAAAGCTAACCGAACCTAGCTGATCCAAGGCTGCGGTATTTCCTATGCCATCTTGAGAACAAACTATCAAACTTGAGCTGACGTTTAAGTTTTGATTAACATCCATTTGACTCATCTGGCCAATTTATGTGGCCAGCAAAGTAGAATCGATCGTCTACTGCTGTAGAGTAAAGCTCGGGCCGACAATTTTCATATCTCCCAGCTTATTTATCGTCATAGTACTCTCATCAACACTGAAGCTTTGCACGTTATTATCGACAGGTTTATGTTACCTACTTGATTGACGGTCAAACGACTGTTCGTCAAAGTGCCCAGCTGGATACTCATCACAGTATTGGCATTACTTGACTGGAACTGCTCAAGCTGGACATTACTTAGGTTCGTGAAAACATTGTTGTTGCACTTTTCCGCATTAGTAATATTTCCATCTCTGATCTAGGCCTGAATAACCAACGTCACCATTACATCCGTGTATTGTTCCGCGACAACTTGATTGCCGTTCATCAGTCTGGAACTGTATCACCTGGCTAAAACTGACTGCGCTATCGGATCGGACTGATCAGACATAGCACTATTTCCAGCCCCATTTCGCTTGACAATGGTGGAGTTATTATTCCCAAAAGAGGAGTGACAAATGCCACTAAACAGATGGCGGCAGTTATGGGGGTACTATTTTCATTTCGACAATCCATACCTGGTAGAATTATCTCGCGTTAAAACCAGCTCCTTTACCTACAAAGATCGAACCGCACATCTCAGTAATCAAACTCGCAACATCGAGGCAAGCACTATTCATCGTAATTGGTGACACGGAATGCTTGAGGAGATAGTAAATCAAAAGACCGTATCCTTATCTCTCTGAAACTAAACTCATAGAATTAACTAGCTACATATGCCTGACCAATGCGCCAAAACACGAGTCGATGACTTATTAATTACTACCAATATAATCTAACCCTATTATGGGAAAAAAGCACCCAAGAACCAGGTGAAAAGTTTTAGAAAGAATATAAGTTGCAGGTTTAGTGCCTCCCAGGAAGAACAAAGAAAACCAGACATTGAGAACCATAAGGAAGGAATTATTGGTCGCACCGGGTTCACACCCACAACCAACAAATTAAAGGTCGAAATATAAAGCTTATTGCTAGCCTTATATTGGAAATTCTCACTGCACTAGCCATAATTTCACATGACTATTTAATATTCTATCCAGAACAGGTTCGGCAAGCCTTTATTTACTGCCCCTAAAACTCGACTCCTCCAATATCAATTATTAATAAAATAATTCGTCTGTAAAAAGCAATACACAGGGGTGCAATTGGGTAACCAGCCACCAAAAATCATCCAATATAATCACGCCAAACCTATCAGCAAATTTTTCTATTAGAGACCGAGGCAGCCAGCGGAAATAGTACTTCCATCATAGAAAGCAACTCCCAGCCCTTGATAACTCTCAATAAGTAGAGCAGAATGCGCCTCAAATTGTCACTTCGCAAGTACCCGCTTTGTCAATCTGCTACTTTACCAAAACCAAACAATCACGAGGCGCACGAAACCTGCTGCCTCGTATAGCGTTGTTTTTATTTTTGGTACAAGCATTGATTCCCACTGGATACATGCCAGCCTCGATCGCTACTGATGGTACAGTTATCAAACTCTGTCCTAGTGGCGTCTCACCAGAAGTAATGGCGATTATTCATCAGGGGCATAATCTAAAGCCATTAAGTAGCGGTACAAAGAGCGAGCAAAATCACCACTCCCATCATCAACATATACACCATGAGATGGCGAGCATGTCAGCCGATAAAGTTGCTGAAAGTACAGATCATGATCACCATACCGAAGGTAATTGGCAGTCGGACTGCAAGTTTGGTATTGCAAAACCAAATTCCGAAGTAACATTTTTACCTACTCCTTATCTATCTAGCCTGTCAAAAACACGCTATATCCAGCAGCGAAACTTGGCTGAGGAAGTAATCGCCAGCCTACATCGCAAACAGCAGCAGCGCGCTCCTCCCTTCTCAGCCTCTTTGTCCACAATTTAAGTCTTTGCTCTTCATTTTTTGGGCTCGTTTACGCCTGCCCCAATGATGAAGCCAGTAAGGCATTTGATATAAGCAAATCAGCATGCTCGTAGATACTACCAATCTAGTATCAGAGCACCTGTGCCTGCCGCTATATCGTCTGCGTTACAGCATCTAAATTATTTTTTCGGCACGCTATATAGCGCTCCGACAGGATACCTATACATGAAAATTACTCGAAAGCTGTTCATCGCCTTAACACTTATTGCTATCAGTAGCGCGCCTCACGCTGAAGGCCAAGATCATCATTCCCAGTCAATTGAGGAGGTTGTAGTTACAGTTGATATTGACAATTCACTATCGGCCAACTCTGCAAGTGAAGCGATTCATAACCTTCAGCGTGTTCCAGGGGGAGTTGACCTGGTTCGTGCCGAAGACTATTTAGTTGAGTTTACGCAGAGTATTGGTGACGCGCTGAAGTTCACACCCGGTGTCTTCGCAGACACTTCAGCCCAGCGTGATAACCGAATTTCTATTCGGGGATCCGCTGCGAATGCTACTTATGAACGCCGAGGAATTACTGTATTGCGTGATGGAGTACCGATTTCACGTGCCAGTGGCAGCACCGAGTATCAAGAAATAGATCCACTATCTATTGGCTATATCGAGATCTATAAAGGATCAAATGGCCTTCGCTATGGTGCAGCTTCACTGGGAGGTGCAATCAATGTGGTAACACCGACGGGAGCTACGTCAAAAGCTGGTAGTAATATAAGGTTGGAAGGCGGATCATTCGATACACACCGAACCAGTATTAACACTAAAGGAAGAAATGACGCTTTTGATTATTATGGTGCGGTAACCAAACTAAATAGTAGTGGATTTAGAGAACATTCCGAAGTCGACAGTATTTATAGCTTTGGTAATGTTGGCTACAAATTTAGTGATAACTTAGAAACTCGCTTTTTTCTAACCGCACTGCAGGACAATTTTGAGCTGGCTGGCTCTTTGACACACGACCAAGCACTAAGCAATCCTGACATGTCGCCAGAATCAAATATTGAACGCGATATGGATCGAAACCTTGATGTATTTCGCTTATCAAACCGAACAGTTTTTGCATTAAATTCGCTCACTATTGAAGCCGGAGCTTGGCTAGCAACAAGATATTTGGATCACGCTATAACACCATATGCCGGCATCATTGAGCAAAGCGGAATGGAGTTTGGTATATCTACTGATATTACTGGTGATTTCAAACTGGATATCACTGATATTTCCTGGGTTATAGGTATAACCCATGCTGAAAGTAACAATGAGTCAGAACTGTTTGCGTACTCTGAGGGCCCTTTTAGCCCAACACCAACTGCCGAGAAGGGGGATTTATCAAGTAAAGATGATCGGAATGCGACGAATACTGTCATCTATGGACAGCTAGACTTTTCCTTAAGCGAGTCACTTAACGTAATCGCAGGAACTCAATATATTAGTAGCGTCAGAGAAAACAAAAATATCTTTAACTCTGACCGCGCTCAGGATAAGGGTGGACCGAAAGATGACACCGGTAAGTTGAGCTTCGAAAAATTCAATGGGCGTCTTGGTGTTATTTATACCCTACAAGATGAAAATCAGCTATACGCTAATGTAAGTGAAGGTTATGAGCCACCAGGAATAACTGATCTAACTTCGGGCGGAGCGGATCCATTTACAATTCTTGATGCACAAGAGTCATTGACTTTTGAGGTGGGCTCTCGCGGGCAGAAAGGTATTGTAAGCTGGGACGCATCTATTTATCACAGTGAAATTAGCAACGAATTTGTAGACGTTGGGCAGTCCGGGTTTAGTGGCGAAACAACAAGTACAGAAAACGCAACAGGTAACACACTACACAAAGGTGTCGAGCTTGGTTTCGATATACGAATAAATAAGAATATTCTCTGGCGGAACATCTATAACTATAACGACTTCAGCTTCGATAATGATCCGGATAGAGGGGATAACAAGTTACCTGGAATACCTCAATCAATCTATGCCAGCGAATTAAAATACTCGAGCAATGGCAGGTGGTATGCAGGCATTAACTTGCGACATATTGCCAACGGAGCCTACGTTGACTTCGCTAACACTGAAAGAGCTGCGGGATATGAATTAATTGGCATTATTGCCGGTATCTCGATAAACGAAGCGATCGACTTATTTGCATCTGCGGAAAACCTAACCGACGAAAAATATATCTCAAATGTGTCAACAGTATCAGATCTTAGTATGGCTTCCAGCAATTCAGTTTTTACTCCAGGTCAAGGTCGCGCCTTCTATGTTGGTGTCAGCACTAACTTTTAATAGCCCCTCACAGTAGGAAATATATAAGCGAGGTAGCTTGATGAAACTGCAATTCATTAGATGGCACAGATTCCTAACCTGGATAGCTTTTTTTGGTGTTGTAACTTGGTCTTTGTCTGGAATATCCCATCCAATAATGGCTTGGTTTGGTCCGCAAGCCAAAAATACAATGCCACCCACGTTTCAAGCCAGTGCAGAAACCTTATATAAACTTGAAAAAATTGTTGATAAGCTGCCTATCGAAAAGGTGGCTATCGCTAAAGTTGTTCCTTCGAGTGAGGGTAATCTACTGCAGATTACAGAAGCTGATAACAGCCCAAGGCGTTATTTCAACCTTGAAACTGGAAGTGAGTTGTTTGATCATGATATAGCACAAGCAAAGTGGCTCACATCTCATTACTTGGACTTACCACAAGAAAATATTATTGATGTTAAATTCAAGGAGAGTTTTAGCGCTGATTACCCGCGAGTTAATCGCCTGCTGCCAGTTTATGAAGTGACCATTGCCGCCGATGATAATTTACTCAAAGCTTTTATCTACACCGAAACAGGTGCCTTAGCTGCTTTAAACAATAGCTTTAAAGCCAAAACGCAACTGTTTTTCAGGGCGCTACATACCTGGAGCTGGCTAGATACTACCGGCCATGGGCGTGTGCTCACTGTTGCACTATTTATGTTAACGCTTCTAGTGATAGCTTCAACGGGACTCTATCTGATTTTTGCACTCCCCAGCCGCAAAATTCCCAAGTCTAATCGACGCTGGCATCGCCGCCTCGGCTACTTACTTTGGCTGCCATTACTTGGCTGGTCAGCAAGCGGGTTTTACCATTTATTACAGGCAGAATACATACAGCCCATTTCAGGCTTGCGACTGCTTGAACCTGTGCAACTGGAAAGCTTTGCAGTTACGGAAAGAGAGATGGCTCAGTGGCGGCATAGCATAGAGAGTAGCATTCCTAAGAAAGCGCATTTAAATGCTATTTCGCTCAATCAGTCCATCGATAAAAAGCCAATTTATCGACTTGGGATTAGCGTTCCGATTGAAGAGTCAACGTCCAATTACCAACAGCGAAAAGCACGCTTTGGCGGACTGCCTCTGGAAAGATCATCAGCTTTAATCAACGCTCAAACAGGGGAGAAAGAGTCGATTAAAGACCAGGACTTGGCCAAAGAACTAGCTCTACAGTTCATCCAATCCAATGGCAATACAATCGACAATATTAAAATTGATGAAATCAAGCTGGTCACACACTTTGGGCCAAACTATGACTTCCGCAATAAACGGTTACCGGTTTGGCAAGTCGACTTGAATGACCCAACCGGTAGCAGGTATTTTGTTGACCCAGTAACAGGTATTTTAGTTGACCAAAATCGAAAGATTGACCGGCTGGAATCACTTTCATTCTCACTGCTTCACAAGTGGAATTTTTTACGCCCATTAATAGGAGCTGAAAAGCGTGACATATTGATTGTAATTACATTACTCGCCTTAATTGCAATGTCCTGCTTTGGATTGGCTATTTATTTAGCACGCAGAAAGCCAAGACCTAGGAGGGTTGGTTCCAGTCTACCCCCACAGGAAGCGTCTAGCTACATTAAAGCCTCGAATTAGAACTAGACTTTTTCTCAGGCAAAACTCCCGGTCAAGAGCAGCCCCTGCGCCCAGGATCTACCCTTGACTGAGAGACTTATTGGGCAGAATAACTCAAAGGCTATATACGCCCCCCTTTAAGCTCAAGTGTTAACCACAATTACCGATAAAGGTGCTTTTACTGTCTCGAGCTGACCTTTCATCTTAGTTAATGGTTTCTACAACAGCTTATCTTCCACATTCAACCTTGGCACCAATGAGCACTAAATCGTGTTCATTGCCGATCAGTCGAGGCTCTCTAACTCGGCGAAAAGCCGCCTCCAAGACCCACATGAAGCCCTTTAAAGTAAATACGGCTATTGAGTGCCTATAGGGTTTAGCACACAACTTAAAGCACACCCTGGCGAGCACATTAGCGCAGTCGGAGAACCCTAAAAATATGGAAGATTCTGATAGATCACCATATAAGTAATATCCACCATTTAGAATCGAAAGCGAAAGGGGCCGTTTATTGCAGTAAATAAGCACCGTCATAGAAAGCCTGAAACTGGCCCGCAAGAACAAAGGTCATACAGAGAAACTGGTTAATTGATAGCGGGTAAAAAGGAGAGTGGTGGGTCGTGCTGGATTCGAACCAGCGACCAATTGGTTAAAAGCCAACTGCTCTACCAACTGAGCTAACGACCCCTAGGAAGTTGGGCGAACTTGGTATATCCCAACTGAGGATGCTTATACTTTTCTCGCAGATCGGTAAAAGCTGTCGGGTTCCGTGAATATCTCTGGCGAAAATGGTGGGTCGTGCTGGATTCGAACCAGCGACCAATTGGTTAAAAGCCAACTGCTCTACCAACTGAGCTAACGACCCTTAGGAAGTTGGGCGAACTTGGTATGTCCCAACTCAGGATGCTTTTACTTCTCTCGCAGATCTGTAAAAGCTGTGGGGTTACTGTGAGTATTCCCGGCGGAAATGGTGGGTCGTGCTGGATTCGAACCAGCGACCAATTGGTTAAAAGCCAACTGCTCTACCAACTGAGCTAACGACCCTTTTCCGTGCCTCGATGTGAGGAGCTGCGTATCTTACGGATCTATTCTGAAAAGACAATACCTAACCCGAAAAAAAATCTAACAAATTTAAGGAGTTAGGTATTCCCCTTGAAAATGACACCAACTGACAATCAGCTGGCATACACCGTGGGGTCCGCCAGGCCCGCATCGGCAAATCCCACCGCACGCAGCCGACAGCTATCGCAGCGGCCACAGGCCGCACCATCGGGGCGCGCTTGGTAACAGGATACCGTCAAACTGTAATCAACCCCAAGACGGGTTCCCTCAAGCACGATATCCGCCTTGCTCATCTGCATCAGCGGCGCTCTTACAGAGAGCTTGTGCCCCTCTACCCCAGCGCGGGTGGCGAGGTTGGCCATTTTCTCATAGGCCTCGATATATTCCGGACGGCAGTCTGGATAGCCGGAATAGTCCACCGCGTTGACGCCAACAAAAATATCCTGGGCTCCAAGAACCTCGGCCCATCCCAGGGCAATAGAGAGAAATACTGTATTGCGAGCCGGCACATAGGTGACCGGAATTCCGCTGGTTTCCTCTTCTGGAACCTCAATACTGTCATCGGTCAGGGCTGAGCCGCCGATCGAACGCAGATCGAGTTTCACGACCTTGTGTTCTACCGCACCGAGATCGGCCGCGACGCGCTTCGCAGCCAACAATTCAGCTTCATGGCGCTGACCATAATCGAAACCCAGCGCATAACATTCGTAACCCTCTGCACGCGCCATGGCGAGTACCGTGGCCGAGTCGAGGCCACCGGACAGCAAAATTACCGCTTTCTTTGCAGTCATCTCTTCCTCAATGTTTCTATTCACAATCTCCGGGCCAATCAAACACCCGGGATATCTCCCCACAGCAATTTGTGCAGCTGCATCTGCATGCGCACCGGCAGGCCATCGGCCAAAATCCACTCCGCCAGTTGTCGCGCGGGCAACTGCTCATAGCTGGGGGAGAAGAGCACCTCTCCTACTCGCTCCGGTAAGCGATACTGATCCAGGGTAAATCTGGCCCACTCATAATCCCCCCGATCACAGATCACAAACTTGATCTGATCGTCGCGGGTGAGCAGCTGCATATTTTCCATGCGATTGCGGTGTTGCTCCCCAGAGGCCGGGGTTTTCAGATCCACAACCCGTGAAACTCTAGGGTCCACCTGATCCACCGGCATGGCGCCACTGGTCTCAAGTGATACCGAATAACCGGCGTCACAGAGGGCTTCCAGTAGAGGTAGACAATTGGGTTGCGCCAGGGGCTCGCCTCCTGTCACGCAAACATGACGCGCGGGGTGGCTCTGCACCTGCAGTAATATCTGCTCCAGGGTCATGCGCTCACCGCCATAAAAAGCGTATTCCGAGTCGCAATAGGTACAGCGCAGCGGGCAACCGGTCAGGCGAACAAACACCGTTGGCAGGCCACTTTCTCGCGCCTCCCCCTGGAGGGAGTAGAAAATTTCACTAATTCTGAGTGATTCTTTAGACAGATTGGTCATACACACCCGACACAAAAACGCCCGGATGGCACATGCCATCCGGGCGCGGGATCATAGGCTTTTTCTGATCAAAAAACCAGCGACGCTCACTATAGAACAGAAGAGCAGGGCTACAGCCCTAGCTCTGTGCTAGAAGTTCTCCTGGAGATACTTCTTAGCCAGGTTCGAGGCGCGGGCATCACTCCCCGCCACCTGCTCCAGCAGGTTACGGGCTTTCTGCTGATCTCCCAGCTGGTGGTAAACCGTACCCAGCTTATAGCGGCCGTCCCATACTTTATTGGAGTTGGGGTAGCCGTCCAGCAGCGCCACGAACCATTCGCGGGCCTCCTCCAGGTTCCCCTGTACCAGCGCTATCTCACCCAGCCAATAATTGGCATTGGGGGCGTACTGACCATTGGGAAAGTCTTGCAGCAAGCTCTTGAATTCAGCGCTGGCACCGCCGTAATCGCCATTGCGGGCCAGACCAAAACTGGCCTGGTAGCGGTCGCGCTCACTCTTGCCGTCCTTTGGCCCCTGGGGCTTCGGCGGCATGGCAGAGCCTCCCCGTACAGAAGCGCCACCACCACCTTTGACGGGCGGCTGTGCCGAGGGCTGTACCGATGGTTGGACAGATGGCTGTGCCGAGGGCTCGGTGCCGCTCAGGCGCGCAATGCGCCGATCCAGATCCATGTAATCCTCGGTGCGCTGCTGCTTGAGACGCTTGATCTCGTGGCGCAACTCCTCAACCGTTCCGCGCAATTCACGCACTTCCTGCTGCAGTACCTGCATCTGGTAGTAGGCCTCGGCCTGGGGGTTGGTCTTTGCTTTCTGGCTGGAGGTGGTAGCGCGGGCGAGGTACATGTCCTCGGCACCTGTGCCACTAGAAAGGGGGGATTGTTCCTGGCTACTTGTAGACAGGTCGACAATCGGGGCCTGGGAGAAGACGGGCGATGCCGCAGCCATTACGGCTGCGGCGATCGCCAGTTTTCTAATCGTAAAAGCCATTGGCATCCATTTTGACGATTAGTTAATAACAACGCGACGGTTCATCGCACGGGCAGCTTCGTTAGAGCCCATTTGAGCCGGACGCTCTTCACCGTAGCTGATCACTTCCAGGTTAGCTGCATCTACGCCCTGCAGTACCAAAAAGTCGCGTACGGCATTGGCGCGACGCTCACCCAGAGCCAGGTTGTACTCGCGGGTGCCCAGCTCATCAGCATGGCCTTCGAGGCGAACAGCAGAGGTATTGCCGCGCATACGGTCGGCGTGACGGATCAGCAGTTCACGGGTTTCCGGCTTCAGCAGGGATTGGTCGAAGTCGAAGTAAACTACATTCTCCAGAGGAGCCATGGTTTCACTCTCATCGACAACAGTGGTTTCAACCTGGGTATCAACCTCGGGCTGGGTGTACTCCTCGCCGCTGCTTTTATCGCTGTTAGTATTGCTACAACCGGCCATTACAGCCAAAACACAGGCCAATCCCAGTCCCGTTTTTACTGATTTCAACATAAGCTACTCCGCTTTTAGTGTTATCGAAAATCCTGAAAGATTTTTTTTAAGTTGGTCTTATAAATACCCTACGCCCCAGAGCGCTGGGCCCCCTCCTCAATCAAAGTATGGCGACCATGCCGGTTCCCGGACATCGCCTCTCTGTGAGGGTAAGTTGTACTTCACCCCGGCATCCAGCGATACCGCAGCCAGAATGCCCTTGTCTCCGCGCTTGGTTGCGTACATCAGCATGGCTCCATTCGGGGCGATGCTGGGGGATTCGTCCAGGGTGGTCTCCGTAAGGACACGCATCCTGCCCGAGTTAATATCCATCGTGGCGATGGTAAAGGTTCCCCGGTTGCGATGTACCATGACCAACGTCTTCCCATCAGGAGAAACTCGCGGCCGCGCATTGTAGTCGCCATCGAAGGTTAAGCGGTCGACTTGGCCAGTGGCAAGAGTCAATTGATAAATTTGTGGCTTCCCTCCCCTATCTGAGGTGAAAACCAGCGATTTACCATCCGGCATCCAGTTTGGCTCGGTATCAATGGAGAAGTGTCTGGTCATGCGAGTGAACTTGCCGCTCGCCAAATCCAGAACATAGATCTCCGGGTTGCCGTCCTTGGAGAGCACCATAGCCAACTTGGTTCCATCGGGAGACCAGGTCGGTGAACTATTGATGCCCTTGAAGTTGGTCAGCTGTTTGCGCTCGCCGCTGCGCAGATTTTCGCGGAAAATCGCCGGGCGGCCGGTCTCGAAGGAAACGTAAGCCAGCTCCTGGCCGTTAGGCGACCACATTGGCGACATCACCGGCGCGCTGAAGCGGCGGATCTGCTTGGCACGCGCTCCATCAATATCGGAACGCATCAGCACATAGCTGGGCTTACCCCCGCGACTCTCCTCCTGCACGTACACCATTTCGGTGGAGAAGGCGCCACGTATTCCGGTAATGGCCTCGAAGATTTCATCTGCGGCGCGGTGGGCGATATCGCGCAGCTGGGTCTGGCCACCGCGCACCTGCTTGGTGAACATCTTGTGCTGGCCGAATACGTTAACCAGGTCAAAAGTCAGCAGATAGCCGGAGGCCTGGGGCTCTATACGGCCAGTAACAATGTATTCGGTGCCGAGAATACGCCAATCGCGGAACACCACATCTTCCGGGGTTTTCGGAAAGGACAGCATGTCCTCCTTGGGTACCGGAGAAAAAAGACCACTGCGGCGCAGGTCGGCGGAAATAATCCCGGAGACATCTTCTCTAAGGACACCACCGCCCGACCAGCTAAATGGAGATATCGCGATCGGCGTGGGGTCATCGATTCCGCTGGTGATATCCACCACCAGCTGGGCGCGAGCCCCCAGGCTGACCGAGGCGATTGCAATAATGGCGACTGTCTTCAGTAAACTCTTGATCATTGGCGCAGATCTTCGACTTTAAAGTTCAAAATTGTGGTGCGGACTTCCCGCTCGAATATCACCGGCTCTTCCCGGGCCAACTTGGCCACTTCCGGGAAAACTTCCACCCGGCGGATAGCAGTGAGTACCGATCGATCCAGGGCCGCATTACCGCTGCCCTCGACGATATTAGTTGCCACCACCCGGCCAGTGGGGACAAAATTTATTTTTACCTTGGTCAACATACCGTTGCGGGCGCTCGGCGGGCGGCTCCACACCGCTTCAATTTGCTGCTGGATGGCCTGGGCCACAGACATCACCGCCTGCTGTCCCTCATTGGCATCAAGCAGCTCTTGCTCATCCTCTAGCGCTTCATTAAAAGAACTCTCCCGCTCTTTGGCCAGCTGTTCCTCGAGTTCTTTTTCCTTGCGCTCTTTCTCTTTGCGCTCCTTCTCGCGACGAGCCTTTGCTTCCTTAGCCTTGCGATCGGCCTCGGCTTTGGCCTTGCGTTTTTTCTCCGCTTCCTGCTTTTTCTTTTGCTCCAGGGCCGCGCGGCGTTTGCGCTCCACCTCGGCCTTGCGTTTCTGCTCAGCCTCGCGCTGGGCGCGCTGCTGAATTTTGTCTACTTTCTTGGGCAGTTTCTTCTTTGGTGTCGCCGCCTCGATAGTTACCAGCTTGGCCTGCACAAACTTCGGCATCGGCTTGCGCTCAGGCATACTGCTGGCTTCCCAACCAAAGGTCATAGCTGTGATCAGCGCTCCGTGTAACAGGAGGCTGATCACTATCGCCAGTACGTAAAAGCCTTTATTCACCGGCACCCTACCCCTGCGGTGGCTCTGTCACCAGACCGACACTGGGCGCACCGGCCTGCTGTAGCTCGGTCATGGCATTGACGATCAGACCGTAGCGGGCCTCAGTATCGCCCCATACCAGCACAGGAGTTTTCGGCTTCTGCCGCAATACCTTAGCCACCGTCTCCTTGATCTCAGTGAGAGGCTTGGCCTCCTGCTCATCGCTACCCAGATTTAGGTAATAGGTGCCATCGGCACGTACCGAAATAATCAGAGGCTCCTCGTCGGTGTCCTCCATCGGCGCCGAGGGCGCGTTTGGCAGGTCCACTTTGACTCCCTGCATCAACAATGGTGCCGTGACCATGAAGACAATTAGCAGCACCAGCATCACATCGATGTATGGCACCACATTGATCTCGGAGACCAGCTTTTTCTTGGTTCCCTTGCGAAACACACTCATAGGGTTCGCCTACTCACTACTCAGCCGGAGTGCACTTTGCGGTGCAGAATAGAGGAAAACTCCTCGGCGAAAGTTTCGTAGCTGGACAACAGCCACTCCGCCTTGGCCGAGTAGCGGTTGTAGGCCATCACCGCGGGAATCGCCGCGAACAAACCCATCGCCGTAGCCACCAGTGCCTCACTGATACCGGGGGCAACCGTGGCAATGGTGGCCTGATGCATAGTGGCGAGGCCGCGGAAGGAATTCATAATCCCCCAGACGGTACCGAACAGACCGATATAGGGGCTAACAGAGCCAACTGTCGCCAGGAACGGCAGGTTCATCTCCACCTTTTCCTGCTCCCGGGACATCGCTACGCGCATGGCGCGCTCGGTGCCTTCCATAACCGCTTCCGGGCCACTGCTGCCCTGCTGGCGCAGGCGGGTAAACTCAGTAAAACCTGCGCGAAACAGGGACTCAACCCCGTCGGTCTTGCCTTTCTCGGCGCGCTCATTGCCTTCGCGGAACAGTTTGTTTAGGTCCGCGCCGGACCAGAAGCGGCGCTCAAAGTTATTGAGTGCGCGCTTGGCCTGGGACAAGTAGAGCCCGCGCTGGATAATCATGACCCAGGACACCACAGAAGCCAGTAACAGCAGCAGCATAACGAGCTGTACTAATAAGCTGGCGTTCTGGATTAGCCCCCAAAGAGAAAGTTGTTCACCGGCGTTCATCTTCTTAAATAACTGCCTTTAATGCTGAATAAATGGGTTCCGGCAGGGCACAGGGCCTGCGGTTGTCGTCAGCGACACAGGCCACTTTGACCACACCTTCGCAAATTAGCTCATCGCCGCGCCAAATTTTTTGTTCAAAGGTCACGGCGGCACGGCCCAGTTTGCCAATCGCCGCAGTAGCGCGCAATGCATCGTCGAGACAAGCCGAGCGACGGTATTGGACCTCGGCGGAATGTACCACCAGCAACAGCCCTTCCTGCGGCATCGCCGGCTTATCATACCCGAGGGAGCGCAGCAGTTCTGTGCGCGCGCGCTCCATATACTTTAAATAATTCACGTAATACACGATGCCGGCCGCATCGGTATCTTCGATATAAACCCTTACCGGAATACCGAACTCTTCCTTCATTGAATTTCCCTCACTTCCACGGTCACCCAGCTCAGCAGCATAGAGAGCTGGGTCATCAGCTGATTTTATCCGGCTTGGGCAGACCAAAGTGTTCGTAAGCTAGCCCGGTAACCACTCGCCCACGGGGCGTCCGGGCAATATAGCCCTGCTGAATCAGGTAGGGCTCCAACACATCCTCCAGGGTATCCCGCTCTTCGCTCACGGCAGCGGCGAGGCTATCCACCCCCACTGGACCGCCATCAAACTTCTCGATCATCGCCAGCAGCATGCGCCGGTCGAGGGAATCAAAGCCTTTTGCATCCACATTGAGCATATTCAAAGCGGCATCGGCAATATTTGAGTCCACTGCCCCATCGCCCTTTACTTCGGCATAGTCGCGCACACGGCGCAACAACCGGTTGGCAATCCTCGGCGTGCCGCGGGCGCGGCGCGCCACTTGTAAGGCGCCGCCTTCATCCATTTCCACCCCCATCAGCCTGGCGGAGCGGCGCACGATACTGGTGAGATCTTGCACGTTGTAGAATTCCAGCCGCTGCACTATGCCGAAGCGATCGCGCAGGGGCGAGGTGAGCAGGCCCGCTCTGGTGGTGGCCCCCACCAGAGTAAAAGGTGGCAGATCCAGCTTGATGGAGCGCGCCGCCGGTCCCTCGCCGATCATAATATCCAGCTGGTAATCCTCCATGGCCGGATACAGGACCTCTTCCACATGGGGGCTAAGGCGATGGATTTCATCGATAAACAGCACATCCCCCGGCTCCAGGTTGGTCATCAACGCAGCCAGATCACCGGCCTTCTCCAGTACCGGCCCCGAAGTGGTCTTGATCGCCACTCCCATCTCTGCGGCAATAATGTTGGCCAGGGTGGTTTTGCCCAAGCCCGGGGGGCCAAATACCAAAGTGTGATCCAGGGCCTCTTTGCGCAGTTTGGCCGCCTGAATAAAAATCTCCATCTGCTCGCGCACCACCGGCTGGCCCACATAATCGGCCAAGGCTTTGGGGCGCACGGCGCGGTCATACTGCTCTTCCTGCCCCGTGGGCCCCGCAGGTTCGGGGGCGACCAAACGATCGGCTTCAATCATCGCAACAACTCCAAGCCACTCGGTTTAGGCGGGCGCCATGCCTTTTAAGGCCAGACGTATCAAGGCGGCACTATCGGCTTCGGGCTGTTCCTTACCCGCGCGAGCTACCATTTTGCTGGCTTCGGTGGGTTTGTAACCCAAAGCCACCAGGGCGCTCTCCGCTTCGCCTGCGTGGTCTACTTTCGGTGCGGCAGCCGCAGCCATCAACGGGATATCGTTGGCATCGCCGAAATCCGGGGTCAACTTATCGCGCAACTCAACAATCAAACGCTCGGCCGTCTTCTTGCCAACACCTGGCACCTTAACCAGGGCCGCGACATTATCCTCCGCCACACAGCGCGCCAGGGCCGCACCATCGAGGCCGGATAAAATCGCCAGGGCCATCTTGGGCCCCACACCACTGACTTTGATCAGAGTGCGGAACAGCTTGCGATCGGCATCGCGAATAAAGCCATAGAGCTGCTGGGCCGTTTCTGAAACTGCCAGGTGCGTATGCACCTGGACCGGCTGCCCAAGCGGAGGCAATTCAAAAATTGTGGTCATGGGCGCGAGTACTTCGTAGCCCACACCCTGCACATCTATCAGCAACAGAGGGGGCTGAACCGCGGCCAGGGTGCCACTCAATCTTCCAATCATGGTGTTATTCCAGGTTTATCTATCGCTGCCCACAGTGAGGACGTGAGGAGCGGGATTTTGTAGAGTTCGCTAAACGCTGAGGCGGCCGCGGCGAAAACGACTGCGCGCTCCACCGGCGGTAAATAGCAGGGTCTGCTCCGTGTGCATATGGCACAGGGCCACGGCGAGCGCATCGGCAGCATCCTCCTGGGGAGTCCCCGGCAAAGACAGCAGGGTTTTGACCATGTGCTGTACCTGCAGCTTGTCGGCCGCACCACTGCCCACCACCGCCTGCTTGACCTTGCGCGCCTCATACTCGGCCACGGCGAGGCCGCTATTAGCCCCCGCCACTATGGCGGCACCGCGTGCCTGCCCCAATTTCAGGGCTGAGCCCGCGCTCTTCGACATAAACACGTTTTCAATGGCCATCTGCGCCGGCTGGTATTGCTGGGCGATCTGAGTAACCGCATCGAAAATAAGTTTTAAGCGTTCGGGTAAAGGGCCCTCGGGAATACGAATCACCCCACTGGCCACATAGCGGGCAACACTCCGCTCTACATCAATAATTCCATAGCCCGTTTTGCGCGAGCCGGGGTCAATACCCAGGATTCGGGTCAAGAGGCGTTCCCCAAATATCTGTATGTTTATATAGTGGTGGGAGTGTCCCAAGGTGGAGGCAAAGCGTCAAGGGAGATCGCAGGCTGAGTCGAAAAAGCGGGTATTTGGAAAGGTTTTTTGGAAAGGGGGTTAAGGTAAGCCTGGGGCAAGCAGCGCCCACCCCGGCCGCGGCTGGGTCTTAGCCCAACTCTTCCATCACCTCTTCGGGAATATCCGCGTTGGTGTAGACATTTTGTACATCATCGAGATCTTCCAGCATCTCGATCAGAGCCAACACTTTCTCCGCGCCCTCTTTATCGAGCGGGATTGTGGTGGACGGGATCATGGCGATTTCGGCGCTGTCCGGGGTGAAGCCCGCTGCTACAAGAGCGTCTTTCACCGTAAGGTAATCCTGGAATTCGGTGGTCACTTCCACACTGCCATCATCGTTGGTCTCGATATCCTCAGCACCCGCTTCCAGGGCCGCCTCCATCAGGGACTCTTCATCCACGCCAACGTCGTAGAACATCTGGCCTTTACGGGTAAATAGGTAGCTTACGGAACCGTCGGTGCCCAGGTTGCCCCCACGCTTGGAGAAGGCGTGGCGCACTTCAGCCACGGTGCGATTGCGGTTGTCAGTCAGGCACTCCACCAGTACCGCTACACCGCCGACACCGTAACCTTCGTAAACCACGGCCTCATAGTTATCACCATCGGCATTACCGGCACCGCGGGCGATGGCTTTATCGATGGTGTCGCGCTTCATGTTCGCGCCCAGAGCCTTATCGATAGTTGCGCGCAACGTCGGATTATCGTCCGGGTTTGGGCCCGCCTTTGCAGCCACGGTCAGTTCGCGAATAATCTTGGTAAAAATCTTGCCCCGCTTGGCATCCTGAGCCGCTTTGCGGTGCTTGATATTGGCCCATTTACTATGTCCGGCCATGTTCCGTCTCTCTTCAGTCAGTGCGTGGAATGGGCCAATAAGCGAAGCGATATGCCCATCACCACGATTTGATGGGCTCGCTTCGCTCGGCCCACCGGGGAAAATTAGCTAATTTTTTCTTCTTTCTGGCGCAGGCGAATACTCAATTCGCGCAGCTGCTTGGCATCCACAGCGCCCGGAGCATCGGTCATGACACAGGCGGCACTCTGGGTTTTGGGGAAGGCGATCACATTGCGAATGGAATCGCTGCCGGTCATCAGCATCACCAAGCGATCCAGGCCAAAGGCCAGGCCACCATGGGGCGGAGCACCGTACTTCAAGGCATCCAGCAGGAAGCCAAACTTCTCGCGCTGCTCTTCTTCATCGATACCGAGAATACGGAATACCGCCTGCTGCATCACCTGGTCGTGGATACGCACAGAACCGCCGCCCAGCTCGGTGCCATTTAGCACCATATCGTAAGCTCGCGACAATGCGCCCAGCGGGTTCTGCTCCAGCTCTTCGGGACTGCAGGAAGGCGCGGTGAATGGGTGGTGCAGTGCGGTGAGGCTGCCGTCGTCGTTTTCCTCAAACATTGGGAAGGCCACTACCCATAGGGGCGCCCACTCGCTGGTGTAGAGATTGAGGTCCTCACCCAGCTTGCAGCGCAGTGCACCCAGCGCTTCGGAAACAATCTTGGCGGTATCGGAGCCAAAGAAGATGACGTCGTCATTTTCCGCCTGCAGGCGATCGAGAATCGCTGCGCGAGTTTCCAGCGGCAGGAATTTTACGATGGGAGATTGGAGGCCATTCTGCAGATCGGAGCGATCGTTGACCTTGATATAGGCCAGGCCTTTAGCGCCATAGATGCCAACAAACTTGCCGTAATCATCCAGCTGCTTGCGTGTCAATTTCTTACAGCCGCCCGGCACCTTGATTGCTGCCACCCGCCCCTTGGGGTCGTTGGCGGGACCGGAGAATACCTTGAAGTCCACTTCGGTCATCAGGTCCTTGATCTCTACCATTTCCAGCGGAATACGCAGATCCGGCTTGTCGGAACCGTAACGCAGCATGGCCTGGTAGTGGGTCATGCGCGGGAACTCGCCCAGCTCAATCCCCTTCAATTCCTTAAACAGCTTGCGCACCATGCCCTCGGTGATCGCCATGATCTCCTCCTCGTCGAGGAAAGAGGTCTCGATATCGACCTGGGTGAATTCCGGCTGGCGGTCGGCGCGCAGGTCTTCATCGCGGAAACATTTGGCGATCTGGTAGTAGCGATCGAAACCGGACACCATCAACAACTGCTTAAACAGCTGCGGAGACTGTGGCAGGGCGAAGAATTTGCCCTCGTGGGTGCGGCTCGGTACCAAATAATCGCGCGCACCTTCTGGAGTGGCGCGGGTCAGGATCGGGGTCTCGATATCGAGAAAACCGTGCTCGTCCAGATAATTACGAATCGCCGTAGTGAGCTTGGAACGGAAATACAGGTTGTTCTGCATTTCATTGCGGCGCAAATCCAGGTAGCGGTATTTGAGGCGTACGTCCTCACCCACTGCGGTGTGTTCATCCAGCTGGAAAGGCACCGTCTCGGCAGTATTGAGAATTTCCAGCTCGGTGCCGTAAACCTCGACTTCACCGGTCACCATATTCGGGTTGAGGGCTTCGGGGGCGCGGGCGCGCACACGGCCGGTCACCTTGAGGACATATTCGCTGCGCACGCGATCGGCCATTTCGAAGTGCTCGGCCGCATCCGGATCGAATACCACCTGAACAATACCCTCGCGGTCGCGTAGGTCGATAAAGATTACACCGCCGTGATCGCGGCGGCGGTCGACCCAGCCACAGAGGGTTACTACACGGTCTATGTCCGCGGAACGAAGGACGCCACAGTAGTCGCTGCGCATGGATGAAAATTCCCGTTATCGATAGGTAAAAAGGTTAAATAGAGAGTACACCGCACTGGCGGCTCCGCACAGCGGGTTTAAGCCGTCTTCGCCGCCTTTGCAGGCTGGCTATTTTTGGCCTTGGAGCCATTGGCGGCATCACCGGCAAGATTTTTCTTGCTGCCGGTCTTAAAGTCCGTCTCGTACCAGCCGCCGCCCTTGAGGCGGAATCCCGCTGCTGAAATCTTCTTTTGCAGCTCGGCCTTATCGCAGGCTGGACAGTCTCTGAGCGGATCATCGCTCATGCGTTGCAGGGCCTCCATCTCGTGGCCACAGGCATTGCACTGGTATTCATAGATCGGCATGACTTAGTACCCGATGCTGGAAAAAGGGGGACAGAGTATACATGAGCCCCCCAAAGGGAAGAAGCAGACACACCCTTTTAGCCTTTGTAGAAGGGGTTTGGGGTCTCAAATTGGGTAAGAAGTAAGGAAAAAGCACTATTTTTCTAGTATTTTCCCGTGCGGCCAAACAAAAACTATATATACTTCCCCCCATCACCCGCTGAGACGCCGTTTTGTGGATGCAGCGCAGCGGGAGACCGAACACATTTTTACCGGATATACACCGAACAACAAAGAAGGAAGTAAGCCATGGCAATCGCCAAGAAAGCTGCCAGCAAAACCGCTGCCGCCAAGAAGGCTCCAGCAAAAAAAGCCGCTGCCGCTCCAGCCAAGAAAGTAAAAGCGATCAAAGATAAGTTCACCAAAACCCAGATGCTGAACCAGATCGCGGAAAATACTGAGCTGTCCCGCAAGCAAGTTCAGTCTGTTCTGGACGAGCTGAGCGATATCATCGAAGGCCATATCAAGAAGCGCGCTGTAGGCGAGTTCTCCCTGCCGGGCCTGATGAAAATCACCACTGTGAAGAAGCCGGCTAAAAAAGCCCGCAAAGGCATCAACCCCTTCACCGGTGAAGAAACTGTGTTCAAGGCGAAGCCCGCCAGCATCCAGGTAAAAATTCGCCCGCTGAAGAAGCTGAAGGAAATGGCTGAGTCCTAAGACTCCCCTGCCCCAGGCACAAAACCCCGCAACTGCGGGGTTTTTTTATAGGCCGAAAACACTATTTTCTGGTGGCCTTAGGCCCGCCTTTATGTACCCGCTACAAAGTCTTTTCATCTCCTTATTCTCTGTTTCAGCAGGGTGTCACTTCCACACAAATAACAGAGCCCAGGCGGGAAGCTATCCGGCAATATTTATTAGCGGGTGAATAGCGTAAAATAACCAGCTTACCGATAATTGAACCCAGTTTATTCCTATGCGCGCATCCCGTTACCTCATCGCAACCCAAAAAGAAACGCCCAACGACGCGGTAGTAATCAGCCATCAGCTGATGCTGCGTGCGGGCATGATCCGACGCCTTTCCTCCGGCCTCTACACCTGGCTGCCCACCGGCCTGCGCGTACTGCGCAAAGTAGAGCGTATTGTGCGCGAGGAAATGAACAATGCCGGCTCCCTGGAAGTGCTGATGCCGGTGGTACAGCCGGCGGAACTCTGGGAGGAATCCGGCCGCTGGCAGCAATACGGCCCTGAACTGCTTCGCATCCAGGACCGCCACAACAACGATTTCTGCCTGGGCCCAACCCACGAGGAAGTGATCACCGATTTGATCCGCAACGAGATCAAGAGCTATAAACAGCTGCCGGCCAATTTCTACCAGGTACAGACTAAATTCCGCGACGAAATTCGTCCGCGCTTCGGTGTGATGCGCGCGCGTGAGTTCACCATGAAGGATGCCTACTCCTTCCACGTGGATGCGGATTCCCTGCAGGAAACCTACGACATCATGCACGGCGCCTACTGTCGCATCTTCGACCGTATTGGTCTGGATTACCGCCCCGTGCTGGCGGATACCGGCTCTATCGGTGGTTCCAGCTCCCATGAATTCCACGTCCTGGCACAAAGCGGTGAAGACGATATCGCCTTTTCCACCGGGTCCCGTTACGCCGCCAATGTCGAGCTGGCCGAAGCCGTGGCCCCCGCCGGTGAGCGCGCAGCGCCCAGCCAGGAGATGCAGGAAGTACACACGCCCGGACAAAAAACCATTGCCGATGTCAGCGAATTCCTAAACAGTGATCCGGCCCACTCGGTAAAAACCCTGATCGTGCTGGGTGAATGCGAAGAGGGTGAAACCGCACCGCTGGTTGCGCTGGTATTGCGCGGCGACCACGACCTGAACGAGCTGAAAGCAGAAAAACTGGCCGGCATCGCCAGCCCACTGCAATTCGCCCCAGAGCAGCGCATCGCCGAAGAACTGGGCTGCAATATCGGTTCTTTAGGCCCCGTCGGCATGAAGGTCGAAACCATTGTGGACAGAGCCGCGGCGCACCTGGCGGACTTTATCTGTGGCGCCAACCGCGACGATTACCACTTCACCGGTGTGAACTGGGACCGCGACGTGGAACTCGGCCGTGTGGAAGACCTGCGCAATGTCGTTGCCGGCGACGCCAGTCCAGATGGCCAGGGCACCCTGGAAATCAAGCGCGGTATCGAGGTCGGCCATATTTTCCAACTGGGTGACAAGTACAGCCGCGCCATGAACGCCACCGTACTCGATGAGAACGGCAAGGAGCAGGTTATGCCCATGGGCTGTTACGGCATCGGTGTATCCCGTATTGTCGCCGCTGCTATCGAGCAAAACCACGACGACTCCGGCATTATTTGGCCTGATGCCATAGCGCCCTTCCAGCTGGCAATTGTGCCCATCAATATGCACAAGAGCGATGTGGTGCGGGAAAAATGTGAACACCTGTACGAATCCCTGCGCAGCAAAGGCGTTGATGTTCTGCTAATGGATGAACCCAAGGCTCGCCTGGGCGGCATGCTCGCAGATGTCGAGCTGATCGGTATCCCCCACCGCATCGTCATCGGCGACCGCGGCCTGGAGAAAGGCATTGTGGAATACAAGGGCCGCACCGATGCGGAGAGCCAGGAGTTTGCGGTATCGCAATTGGAAGAAGTGCTGCTGGAAAAGTTTGGCAAGCGCTGATCTGGCAATGAGATAGGTAATTTTTACTCTATCTCAAAACCCTCTCGGTGAAATACCAACGCAGCAGGCTAAGTTCGTTGGTATTTCACAGCCCCATTCGATCCAGACACACCTCCCTGCACAGATTTGAGCAAAAGGTCCATAAAAGGCGCTACCCAATCTCCTTGGATCTCGTAAAATTCCCTGCATGATAAGAAAAGCTATAACTGCACTGGGGCTCAGCCTGATCTGTTGCAGTGCGATATCCCAGGCCAACACCAAGCATGTTGATCCAGAGCTGCGGCTCGCCCTGCGCGAGGCCATCACTCAGGCGGACAGCTTTGCCGATCGCTTTGATGCGGAGGTGTGGCTGATGTCAAAATCCCAGCCCCTGGCACGCTATATCAAAGACCCGAAAAGACGTATGCATGTCCTAAAGGCAGTGCATCGCGAGGCGACCCGAGCGGGTTTGCGCCCGGAAATTGTTCTGGCGGTAATCCAGATCGAAAGTGCCTTTAACCCCTACGCGGTCTCTCGAGTAGGGGCTCAGGGCATGATGCAGGTAATGCCATTTTGGAAAAAAGAAATCGGCCGACCCGATGACAACCTAATCGATATGGATACCAATCTGCGCTACGGCTGCACCATTCTCAAACACTACATCAAAAAGGCCAAAGGCAATCTGGCCAACGCCCTCGCCTATTACAACGGCAGCTATGGCCGCCACACCTATAGCAGCAAGGTCCTGGATGCCTGGGCCAGCCGCTGGAGATAGACCGTGACCTCCGGCTATTTATTTTTTTCTGGTGGTGCCTGCGCACTACTGTTACTGGCTGCAACCAAGGTTTCCGTCAATCACCGGCGACTCGCTGCAGGGCGTTGGCTGATATTGGTTTTGATCGGTGTAATCTGCTATTTGCTACTGCCAACGCTCCCCCCTCTTACCGGGTTAATGGCGCTGCTGATTCACCTACCGGTGATCCTGGTGCCCGCCGCCTTCTGGTTGTTTACCCACCTGCTCTGTCGCGAGGAAGAGCCCTTTCCGCATTGGGGTTGGGTTCCTATCGGCCTCTCCATCACCTTTAGTATTGCCGCCAATCACGCGCCAATCCCACTAAGCGCCAGTGCCGAGGAAGTCTTTTTTAACTTGTCCCAATTCACCCGCCTGGGCCTGATCGGCCTCGGCATGCTCACCCTACTGGGGCAGTTTCAATCGGATTTGGTGGAAGAACGCCGCCGCCTACGGGCCATACTGTTGATCGCTGTAGGTACCTATATGCTGATCGTCATTAGCGCCGAATCCCTGTTTGCCTATCGCCCCGTCCCCAATGGCGTGCCAACCCTGCATGCTCTACTCGCCAGCTTACTATCTCTGGCAGCCTGTTTATGGCTACTGGCACTGTCACCCAGCGCCCTAGGCGACTCTCTACCAAGACCACCAACGGATATCCCTGCAGAGGAAATCCCCCCTCCGACACCTGTGCCAACCCTGGATGAGCAGCAGCAGATGCAACTGGTTAAATTGCAAGCGCATATGCAAGGTGGCGGCTATCGGCACACGGGACTAACTATTCGCGAACTAGCGGAACAGCTACATACCCGTGAGCACCTGTTGCGTACCCTGATCAACCGCCATTTGGGCTATCGCAACTTCAACGAATATCTCAATCAATTTCGCATCGATGAGGCCAGCGCCCGCCTGGCCGACCCGGAACAGGCGCATCTGCCAGTGCTGACCATCGCCCTGGATATCGGCTACCGATCACTCAGCCCTTTCAATGCCGCCTTTAAGCGCCGCCATAACCAGACCCCGACTGAATACCGCCGCGAAAAACTACCCGCCTGAATGGGCAGCGGTTCGGAATTCGTCAGCATTATTTCGCTTTCCGCAAGCCACCATCAGTAAATCTCTCCAGACTGGGAACACTAGTGCACCAGCTAGCCATGCGAGTAGCACCTAGAATCCCAATAGACTCTGGATACCCAGTGCCTCCTCCTGACTGCGCCAACGAAATGGATGGTGAAAAATATGGAATTCCTCGCGGATGTGGCTCATTACGGAACCACCCACTTTAAATTGACCTTATTTCGCTATGTATTGGCCGCATCTGTAATGAGTATCTGCGCGAGCTGGCTGTTTCGCGCCTGGATGAACCGGCGCCGCATCCAGAAGCGCCGAGCGAGCTGGGGGGACATTCGCCGGGAAGTGAGCTACTCCATGCTGACCGTCTGCATTTTTACCCTCTTCGGTATCAGCATAAATTTGCTCCAGGATATGGGAATCGCCAAGCTGTACTGGAATTGGAGTGATTACCCACTGTGGTGGGGTATCCTGAGCCTGCCCGTAGTTATTTTGCTGCATGACGCTTACTTCTACTGGACCCACCGGGCAATGCATCACCCGAAGTTGTTTAAGCACTTCCACAAGCTACACCATATGTCGCGAACCCCTACCCCCTGGACAGCCTATAGCTTTTCCGTGGGTGAAATTTTTATCAACGGGCTCTTCTCACCGCTAATTGCTCTAACAATCCCATTGCACCCAAGTATCTGGCTTAGCTTCCTTTTCATTATGATTTTCCGCAATGCCATGCTGCATACAGGACGGGAGTTCCACCCGCGTGGCTGGGTAGACGGTGTTCTGGATAACATGACCACCACCACCCATCACGATCTGCACCACCAGCGCTTCCAGGGCAATTACGGCTTTTACTTCACCTGGTGGGACCGATTAATGGGCACGGAATTTAAGGATTACAAAGAAGTATTTCGTCAAGCTGTAGACGGCAAACTACACGGCAAGCAACCAATGGAAACTGATAAAGTGGAGCTGCGCCCCAGCGATAGCAGCTCCGGGAAAATTACCGCTTGATCAGTTGGTTTACTTAAATCACTGGCTTTCAAAGTAGAGTGTCAACGGTAGTGTTATCAGGCTAATAAAGGAGGTGGCTACCACCATAGCCGAAGCAACTCCTCCATCACATCCATAGCGCTTCGCCAGTACGGCGGCAATGGCCCCAGAGGGCATTGCCGCCTGCAAAACCAATAGCTCTCTCTCGATATGTGGCAGCTTAATTGGCATTGCCAGAGCCCATGCCACCATAGGCTCTGCCACTAACTTTAACAGGACGACCACCAGGATCAGGCCCGCCAGTTGACGCACGGCGATAGGGCGCAGGGCCAGACCGATACTAAATGCCACTAGCACTATCAAGGATTGTCCGGAAATCCGTAATATATCCTCCAGTAGCTGCACGGTAACATTCCCCTGAGGCAGGCCAAATAGGGAAATAACCGTGCCTAAAACCATCGTGATAAAAATAGGCGACACGAAAAAAGGTTTACAAGCCTGCCAGACATTGGCCTGCTCACCTTCATCCCGCCCGAAATAAATAGCCACTGCAACACCGATAGTGAATACCGACAGGAGTGCACCATATTCACCAATGAGGACACTATCCCGCATTACCAGAGGGTCATCATGAAAAACCCGGCGAATGAGCGAGAGCCCTAAGGTCGAAGAGCCGCCAAAACCTGCAACCAGAACAATGGAGCCAAGGGTCTTGCGCCCCAGCCCCATCAATTTGCCCACAATCCAGGCAGGTACCATGATTGCGATACTGACAATAAATAGGGCGAGAGCTGGAAGAAGAGCCTGAGAGGAAAAAGGGACTTTAATCAGGCTGTGTAAAATCACCGCAGGCAGTGCAAAGTCCGTTGCCAGGCGTCCAAAAACCCCCTGCTCCGCCACAAGAATCACCCCGCGGCTGCGCAGCCAGATCGCGCAGGCACAGAGCGAAACCAGGATAACCAGAGCTTCCACCAAACTTTGGAATTGAGACATTACCCATATCCATCAGTGACATGATGCGGCAAACACCAGGCCAGTGCCTTAGAGCACAGACCGGACTTCTCTCAGTATTAACGCGAAAAGTAAGAACCGCTCACCGACGAAAGTCACCAGTTAACAGAAATAAGGGGCAACTCAGTATTTGGCAGGTTTGGATTAATGTCCGTGTTGCAGGGGGAGCCAACGGGATTCCCGATAGCAGTAGAGCCCCCAAAGCACCATAACCACTTCCAGGGCAAAGAACAGCAAATTGCGCTCATCAAAGCTACTGCTAGCAAACATGCCAAAGAGGCGGCCAGCCGCAAATCCAATATAGGAGATCGCAAGAGAAGCATAAGCCGCCCGACGATGGGGGCGCATGGCCAGGGCTACGAGCAGGAGTACGGCTATGGCCAACATAAAGCCGGCATAAGTTGCGAGAAATTCAGGTACCGCTGCAGGGGAGGAAAAGGTAAAACCGACGGCCGCAGCAAAAGGCTCCGGGTTAAACAGGGCCCCGAGACCTATAGACGCAAAAATTAACAGATTGAGAGTCAGGTAGACCCGCCCTAAATATTTCAACTGCCACTCCCCTGCACCGGCGATGATTACCAGCCCCTGAATAGCAGCCTTTCCAACCACAGTCGCTGCATAGAAGCCTGTCTAAAGTATATATGAGGTTGCAGCCGCCACTCTTCCAATTGAGCCACCAACTTCACAAAATGGGCAGAAAAGGGAGGTAAGTCCACTATATTCCTCTCCATTGCATGCTTTCAGCCCATTGGCAGCCGGGTCTATTTGAAAGAGCGCTCCACAGTGAATGACTAAAACACTAGGGAAATCCATCAGATAGCCTGTACTGAGTCTTCCTTGCTAACAGAAAACGCCACAACTAACACGCTTGTACAAGAACGCGAGACTGACCGCAATAAAATTGTCATATTCAAGGTGCTAATTGAGTAACTCTCCGCAATCTTTACTCAGCATGGGGGTCACTCACACTCGATTAACCAACAATGATTGCAGCCAGGCCATAGGGAAAAGCAGAGACTGTGAGAAAGGGGTTATAGGGTGAAAAAGACTTGGTGGAAGTAGGCCTCCACAAAGAGCTAATACTACTTCTTTAGAGCTCCACATCAGTAATTGCTACTGTGGAAGTCACCTTTGCATGGCAGGGGAATCGGCAGTGGTTTACTTCATTCTCCACTGCCAATTCAGGTGCTAGTCCTGAAAGAGCAGCTCCAGGGGATAGCCGGTAAAAGGCTTGGTTTTCTCGATCACCAAATGCGAAGTCATGCGCGAGATGGCCGCCTCCTCATTTGCCAACAGCTGTTCAGAGACCCGGTTGAAGTCCGCCGCATCAGGGCAAATAAAACGCAGCATATAGTCGAACTCGCCGGACATCTTCACACAGGAAATGATCTGGGGGATATCACTGATAATCCGCCGGAAATTTTCACTGGTGCGCGCATCCTGGCGCTTCAGGGCCACATTCACATAAAACTCAGCGTGGCGCACCTTGTCCAGGTTGATCTCGGCGAGGAACTCACGGATATAGCGCTCACTGGTCAGGCGCTTCACCCGAGCCAGGCAAGCGCTCTCCGACAAGCCAATTTGTTCACTCAAATTCAGGTTGCTAATACGGGCGTTGGTTTGCAGAGCCTGCAAAATACGCAAATTATGCCGGTCAATTTTCACGGAACTGATTTCTTTTGAATCTGAAAGGAGGCAAGGATAGCGGTATTCGCCGGAGGCTGAAACACTATAGCCCCGAAGATGAAAAAGCCAGCTCCCCTTTTACACTGCCCGGGAACTGACTACCGCTACCGGGGTTAACTAGCCTGGCGGTTAGCGCAGGTGACGAATCGTTCGATTCTATCCAGAGCGCGTGACAACTCAGCCTCATCGGCTGCGAGCGTCAAGCGCACATGATTTACCGCACTCTCGCCAAAAGGCGCCCCTGGCAAAACCGATACCCGCTCAGCCTCCAGAAGAGCCTCAGCGAATTCCTGACCGGAGCTGGCTACCTCAGAAACATTGACCATCACAAACATACCCGCATCCGGGCTGTAACAGCCAAGCCCCGGAATCTTGCCAATTCGTTCAACAATTAGATTACGGCGACGTTCATAGGCATCACGCATCTGTTTCACGAAATAGGAATCGAACTCCAAAGCGAATGCCGCTGCCTCCTGGATAAACTGAGGGCAGCCGAAGATAGTGGCCCCAGCGAATGCCGCCAGGCGATCTACTAGAGGTCCACGGGCTACCGCCCATCCCAGGCGCCAGCCACTCATAGCATGAGACTTGGACAGGCCATCAATCACCACAATATTGTCCAGAGACTCGGCAGCGGTACGCAGGGAGGTGTGACGGCGCGCGAAAGTGATCATGGAGTACATTTCATCACACACTAACCAGATATCGCGCTCGCGGCAAAAAGCAGCAAGTTCGCGCAGCTGCTCTGGGGTTGCCATAGCACCGGTAGGATTGACCGGAGTGTTGATCATCACCACGCGGGTCTCTTCACTGACCGCCGCCTTAATAGCTTCTACATCAAAAGCAAAATTCTGCTCTGCCGGGCAGGTCACACGCTTCACTGACAACCTGAGACTGTCGCAGATGGGGACATATCCGATATACATCGGTTCCGGGATCACAATCTCCTCACCTGGATTCAACAGGCAGGAAAGTACCGCGTAGATAGCATTGGTACCGCCGGGAAATACCACAACATCATCGGGATTACAGGGGTGGGGTGATACCTTACTCTCGATATCCGCAATGGCTCGGCGCAACACCGGCTCACCGGCCGCGGGGGAGTAATGCGTGCGCCCTACACCTAAGCGAGCACGAGCAAAATCCAGAATTGGCTCCGGTGTATCGAAATTGGGGTCCCCCACACAGAGGAAAATAACGTCCTCCCCCTTATCGGCAAGCTCATGGGCCCGGTCGCTAACGGCCCAGACGTTGGAATCCTCACAGTTCAGAGCTTCACTTTGCAAGCTGAATTGGGGGGTAAAATCTGTCACGTGTTTCACTATTTATCTGCCATTTATGCCCGCTAAGGTAGCAACCATCAAAGTAATCTATGGCGATATATCGGTATGTATTTCGCATTACTCAGGAGTTTCCATAGCCATAACCGCAGAAAATTCTGTGGACATTTGCCTTCAGTGAACCTCCCTATTTGCCTTCAGTGAACCTGCCTATAGAAGGCCAAATAAGATGCTTGGAAGAACCTCATAGAGGTTTCGAGGGGATTTCGGGGGAAATGAATGGCTTACAGTTCCTCTGGCCAACAAATATGACTAATTGGTCAGTCATTTCTGAGCCCCCCCTATCATCCAAGGGGCCATTAAGATTTTCGCTAGGGTAGCGCCTCCTCTGGATAACCTAGCCTAAGTTTAAGCTGCCACTTAGCTAGCATTACCAGCCAAAGCTTAACAATGCTGGCAAGCTGTTTTCCCAGAATAACTGATACCAAAGTACAAAAAAATTTCCCGATAAAATTTTCTATAAGGTAACAGTTCATATAAAACTGTCGGAACAGCGCCAGTGTTACAGCCCAGACAACTCATAACAACCACCTACACAACCACCTACGGCTTGAGCCCGGGCATAAAAGGACTAATAAAAACGAGTTAATAAAAATGAAAAAATACTCAGCCATTTTGCCACTACTTTTACCAAGCCTCGGCTTCTCTACAACTTTTTCAACAGAGGAAAAAAATACTCTAATTAATAAGGTTGCGCATGAGATTTCAAGACAGTATGTACTCCAGGAAAATATTCCCGCAATACGTGAAAGCCTACAAAAAGCCTCAGAATCCGAGGCAATGAAACAGGCGGGAACCCCCAAACGGGTTGCCGAAGTACTTTCAAAAGTACTGGAGAAACATGATAAGCATTTTGGTGTGCGGTGGTATGATCAAAATACCTCCCAAAGCCAACCAAAACACGAAAACTGGTTCACCAAACTGGCCCGAAAAAATTCCGGATTTAACCGCATAGAGGTCCTTGAAGGTAATGTTGGCTATATTGATTTTTGGGGTTTCGATCAAGTCAATGACGCATCACGAAAGCGTGTTGAAGCCGCTATGACTTTAGTTGAAAACACTGATGCCATCATATTCGATCTGAGAAATAATGGAGGCGGTGATGGCAATATGGGTCGTCTGATTAGTAGCTACCTCTTTGACGAGCCGACCCATTTAAACAGTATTTACTGGAAAGCTACGGATAGCACTACTGAATTCTGGACTTTCGAAATCATCAAGGGCAAAAGAATGATCGATACTCCAGTATTTATTTTGACCAGTAAAGATACCTTCTCCGCCGCAGAATCTTTTGCCTATTACCTAAAGCACCTCAAGCGAGCCACCATTATTGGCGAAACAACCAAAGGAGGCGCGAATCCCTGGCAATTTTTCCAACTAGACGACGGATTCGGAGTGGTAATTCCAATTGCCAAGGCAGTAAATCCAATAACCAAAAGTAACTGGGAAGGCACAGGAGTAGAACCCGATATAAAAAGTCTCAAGGAGGACGCGTTTAATATTGGTTACCGTCTATCACTTCAACACATACAATCGTCTACAATCCATCCCGAACAGCTCAAGGAAGTTAAAGAGCAATTAAAACTGGTAGAAACTCACTAAGTTTCATAACGATAAAAGTTAATTTAATAAAAAATAGAATATTATTTTTTCACATAAATAATGGAGTGAATAAGTGAAGGACTGCAAAAATATAAAACATATCGGTATCATTGGCTGCTCCGCTGAGGGAGCAGCCCTTTGCTACAAAACAATTTGTATAGAAAGCGGCAAGTATCTCGGTGAACATGCCCATCCCGAGGTATCTATGCACACTCATTCACTCGCACGCTATGTGGAATATTTGGATTCCAATGATCTTCAAGGCATTAGCGACTTAATGCTCTCATCCGCAGATAAGCTCAAATCCCAGGGAGCCGACTTTCTTATTTGCCCAGATAACACCATTCACCAAGCCTTTGACTATGTAGAGGAAGGTTCTCCTCTACCCTGGTTGCATATTGCCGACAGTGTTATTGCCGCGGCACAAATCGGGGGCTATAGGAAGCTGGGCATACTCGGTACCCAGTGGTTGGTTGAGAGTGATGTTTATCCATCCAGGCTAGAGGGCACAGGCATAGATTGGTTGCGGCCACCCCAGGAGGTCATCGAACGAATTGGATATCTGATAATGAGCGAGCTGGTCAATGGAATAGTTCGAGATGAAACGGTCAAATACTTTCAAGATAGTATCAGTTATCTCAAACAGGCTGGATGTGACGCAGTGATTCTGGGCTGTACTGAAATACCGCTAATTATCAACGATGGCAATTCAGTACTCCCAACGCTAAACTCCAACCGATTGCTGGCTCAAGCGGCTATCCATAAAGCCATAGCCGCCTCTTAATTCTGCCAGCAGCCACAAGAACTATAGTACCAGATTTAATTAGATATAAGTTTGAAGCAGTGACCTCTTACCTTCCAGCCTTATTAACCACTCTTTTGTCTCTAGCTCCCATAAGCGTAACAGCTAAAATCTATAAATGGACAGACGAAAATGGCCAAGTTCACTTTAGTGATAAGAAAATAGAGAGTGTTGAACAAGAGGTTATCAAGCCTAGAAACCACACCTCAAGTTGGTCCCGATATGATATTTCTGTTAAAACCATTGATACCAATCTGAGCAAACAGGAATTAAATAAGATTGTTGCAGACGTAAATCTTGTTTATGAGTTTTACGATAGGGTTCTATTTTTCGATTTTTATAAAACAGTCCCCGTAAAGATATTGATACTTAAGGATGAAAAAGCCTATTACGATTATCTAAGAAAACAAACTGGTAGAGAACCTAGTCGTTCGTATGGGAAATACTTATACAAAGGAAACCAGATAGTCGTTTATATTCAGAAAGATAGGGCCAGAACTTTTCGTACCATTAAACACGAAGTCAGCCACGCAATAACAGATACCGTCACACCCTACGCCCAATCCTGGCTGAATGAAGGTTTGGCCGAGCAAATGGAAACCCTGTCAAAAGTCGAGGGGCAGCTACGAATTACCAGCCACTGGGAAAACTATAAATGGGTAAACCCACCTTTGCGCCATGAGAAACTAATGGAGATAGGTACATTTATTAGGCTACCCAATACAAAGTGGCGTCATGAACAAAGAAATGGGTCAGCCCCATTACAGGCACAGGCGGGGCAATTTATTTACTTTCTATTATCAAAACCAACGGGTAAGAGCTTTGTAATCAGACTCATGCATAAGCTTGAGCGCGGAAATCGTACACACTCCTATTACCTGGTCGATAAAGACTACATTGGTGGGATAAAAGGACTAGAAATCGATTGGAGAAACTGGTTAAGAGGGAAAATTGATAAACATATCACCTTTTAGGATCGACATCCTATGAGGCCTGCATACTAGAATCTAGTTTTGCAGAGAAAACAATAAACTAATTAAAATCGCCGGCAGGTGTTCGCAATTTTGTCGATAATCACCACTTTTATTGGTATATTTTTAGGTGTGATTTCGCCATAGCCAAGGGTAAGGGTTCTCGTAGGGAAACAGACTAAAACTCTCCTTATTTAAGAAATATTCAACACCATATAGCTTACAACGATGTAGCGCAATAATTTCCCGGCTGTCACCAAGATCAAAAACCACAACAAGGAGATTCTCAATACTCCCGCCATAACGGTTAATGGATCTCCAATAATTGGCACCCATGCAAAGCATAAGGAGATCATTCCATATTTAGTAAACCGCTGTTCAGCCCTTACAAACTCGCTTTCAGACATCCTCAGCCATTTCTTTATCACACCCAAGCTTGCCCAATAGCCTAGAGCGTAATTAACCAATGATCCCGCGACATTACCAACAGTTGCCACAAGTACTAACGTAACGGGTGATAGGCCATTGAGCAGCAACGTCGTTAATATAATCTCTGAGCTTACCGGAAGTATTGTTGCGGCCAGAAATGCAGAAATAAAAAGACCGACAACCCCTAGTTCAATCAACTTTCCCATTTAACACCAAATCTATCTCAAATAAGGCTTATATATTTTCTCTTTCGAAATTGATACAAATTTTTACTATTAGATTATGGAGATCGCTGGCTCTTCACCTTCTCAGAACAGCCAGCTCTGACCCTCAGGTCTCAGGCAGTTAATGCGGAAGTGCCACCACAAAGTTGGCACCCACTTCCATAAGGTGAACACTATATAGACGATTGAGCCAAGCACCTTACATTCCCGTAAGAAGATTCAATATCAAAGTCCTATCAGAATAAAAAGCATTGCATAACTGCAGAATTCACCGAATTGAATGAAATTTTTACTTAGCTTTAGAAAAAATTACATTCTATCTTAAAACGTTATGTCAGTTTTGTCACAAATATGAAGCTTTTGGAAAACTGTGCGCCTATTAACCCCTATTGTTATTGGCATATTTATTGCGAGCAATCTTTAGGATATCGAAAATTGGGTACTTAAAATGATGGGCAAAGGCAAATATCAATACAATCACTGGAGCATAAATGATCTCCTCAGGCTTATCTCAGCTACCCTTTTTTCTATCCTGATTGGCTTGTCATCAGCACTATCCAATGCCCAAGCGCCTCAGGAAGCTATCAATTTAAAGATAACAGAGTCACATAAAGAGAAAAATACGACTGTTCAACCATCAGGTGAGTCTCAAACCGCACCTACTCGGAGCAATAGCGCACAAAATGGAGAAGATGCCCAGGTTCAGGAGATAGATCAGCTCATCCAACTTTTGCAGCATCCCGAACGTAGAGCAGCGCTTATCGACAACCTGAAAGAATTACGGGATACGACAACGGACAAAGAAAACCCTGATCTCCTGAAGATAAGTGATGTTCTGGTAGTAGATGAGATAGCTACCGAGGTTGTCAAAGACTACACAAAATTTCTGAGTGTGTTTGGATTAACAGCAAATCAAGCGGGCACTTTTTTACTTCTGGGGATTTCAATTGTACTACTGCTAGCCGTTGTTTTATCTAACAATCTACTCGCTAATTTCATGCACAAGAAACTATCTCCTATCAGGAGAAAACTAAGTTTGAATAGTAATCGTTTTGCCCCACTGTTTAGACTACAGCGATGGCTTGGATATTTTCTTGCTGCCCTTCTGGTGATTTATACGGCTTCAGAATTATTCCCTGCTACTGTGGGCATATTCGTTTCAAAAGATACACTCATCGAATTTGCCGAAATTGCTTTAGCTTTATTTTCGGTATTGGCCATTTTTGTATGCATCTGGGAAATGATCAACGCTGCGACGGAACACTACTTTAATACTCATCGCACTTCCGGCAATGCCCGTATGCGCACACTGATACCCCTTGCAAAAAATATCTTACTGTTTCTACTTTCAATCATGGGGGTACTCGTACTGCTCTCTGAGTTAGATATCAATGTAGTCCCTCTCTTAGCCGGGGCTGGCGTTTTTGGTATTGCCGTAGGGTTTGGCGCCCAAGCCCTGGTGAAAGATTTCCTAACTGGCTTCACCGTGTTGTTGGAAGACCTGCTACAAATTGGCGATATTGTAAAAGTTGGCGGGCGAACCGGTGAGGTAACCAATATCACCTTACGCAAGGTAGAACTCCGCGCATTAAATGGCACCGTATATACAGTACCATTCAGTGATATATCAGTAGTAGATAACCTAACCAAGCACTTCAGCTATTACATGCTGGAAATTGGGGTTGCCTACCGGGAGAATACCGACGATGTCATTCAATACCTTCATGAGGTAGACAAAGAAATGCGCGAAAGCGATGAATATGGGCCTCTAATTCTGGAACCACTGGAGGTTTTAGGGGTTGATGCTTTTGCGGACAGTTCCGTTGTAATTAAGGCAAGAACAAAAACCAAGGCCCATGAAAAATGGTATGTAGGTAGGGAGTTCAACCGACGTATCAAATTATTATTTGATAAAAAAGGCGTTGAAATACCTTTCCCACATCAGACACTGTACTTTGGTGAAGATAAAAAGGGTAAGGCGCCAGCAGCACGCATTGAGGTACATGAGGATAACCATGAGGAAAAAACAGAAGACAAACAGTCTAAAAAGGAGGTGTCATGTAATTAAAAATAATCTTGTTCATAAATAGATTAAAAGTGACTTATAGACCTCTCCGCTAAGAGTGCTTATCCATACTGTTCAGGCAATGGAATTTACTTAGAACTTAGTACCTAGGATAAAGACAAATTATCCTTCTACAATGGAACAAAAGTATTTTCCAATCTATCTACAGCCCGCAAGTGTGTGGTTGAGGGAAATTAACACCGGATAAGAATGAACGCTCTTTTCAGCCATCTAGCTTTGCTCCTTAAGTCACTCAGTACGCAGCAACAAGAGACACAGGAATCATTTATTGATAGGGTTATTCCAGAGTCTTTCTCTGTGGCCACAGAGACTGTGATTTCCTCTATTGATCGTATCGGCGGAAATTTTATAGGGCATACTCCCTACATTATCGCCAGCATAATCATGCTGCTGCTCACTTGGGGCGTAGCACGTATTGTTCGACACTTCGGCGGGCGGCTATTTCGCCATACTACCTCTAGAATATCCTTAAAAAACCTATTTGTCCGCCTGCTTACCAGCGCTACCTGGCTGGTGGGTCTGCTTCTTGCCGCTATGGTGCTTTTCCCTGGTCTTACCCCTACAAAAGCACTGGGGGCGGTGGGTCTACTCTCTGTCGCCATTGGATTGGCATTTAAAGATATTTTCGAAAACTTCTTCGCAGGGATATTAATACTCTGGCGCTTCCCCATTGAAGAAGGAGATTTTATTGAATGTCAAGATATATGCGGGCGAGTAGAGGTGGTTGAGGTACGCAATACCAATATCCGCAAAGTTACCGGTGAGTTGGTAGTAGTGCCCAACCTCTTTTTGTTTAAAAATCCCTGTGAAGTCATCACTAACCGGGTGAAACGCAGAGCAACGATTATGGTGGGCGTGGCCTACCAGGAAAAAATACCAAATGCTGTTGCCGTTATTGAGTCAGCGGTGGCCTCCTGCCAAACAGTGCGCAGTGAAGACCCAATTGAGATATTTCCAAAAGCCTTTGGAGAAAGCAGTATTGATATTGAAGTCTGCTGGTGGACAGGTTCAACCCCTCTACAAATTCGTCAGTCCCGTGCAGAGGTAGTTACGGCGGTGAAAATGGCCCTCGATAAAGCCGGGATTGAAATTCCCTTTCCCTATCGAACGCTTACATTTAAGGAACCTCTAAAGCTCGAATAGCCTTTAAAGCGAAATTTTTCCCAGAGCTTACAATATTAAATAAATAGAGCAGTTAAGGTCAGAGTGAACCCAATCATTGAAGAAACCATACAGTGTCCCTATTGCGGTGAATATTTCAGTACACTGGTCGATACCACTATGCTTCCCCAGGAGTACACCGAAGATTGTCAGGTGTGCTGTAGGCCCATCATTTTTCAGGTTAATTCTGACTTAAACGCCAACATCTCTGTCAATGTTTACAGAGAGGATGAGACTTTTTGAAGCCGCCGGACTTCAGCCGCATTCTTCTTTTAAGGGTCGATAAGTGAGTATCTCTACTACTAAGCACTCCTTAAATAGGACTCACTTTATTCCGAAAGCAGACACCCCTAATTTTATAGACTCGGATAAACGCGGATCTACTTGAGATTGGCGAAAACCTCTATCGCCCGCTTACGCCCGGCCCCCACATCACAAATCACCTGGGGATATCCCTCAACCTTGGGTGGCTCATGAATTTCCTTATTACTCAATGAGGCAAGCTCCGGCACATATCGACGAATGAAATCTCCATTAGGATCGAATTTTTGCGATTGACTATAGGGGTTGAATACACGGAAATAGGGCGCCGCATCAGTGCCGGTGGAGGCAGTCCACTGCCAACCGCCATTGTTAGAGGCAAAGTCACCATCAATTAAATTTTGCATAAAATAGCGCTCACCCCAACGCCAATCAATCAGCATATTTTTGCTCAAAAACGAGGCGACAATCATACGTAACCGGTTATGCATCCATGCGGTTTCATTTAGCTGGCGCATAGCAGCATCGACGATAGGTACCCCGGTTTCACCACGAGTCCAGCGGGAAAACAAATCCTTGTCGTAGCACCATGGAACCTGTTCTGTTTCCTCTTTGAATGGTTTGCCCATACTTAGGCGAGGAAAATCCGCAAGCAAATGCGTATAAAACTCCCGCCAGACGAGTTCACTAATCCAGCAGGCAATTCCTTCATTCCCTCCCTGCCAAAGCCCTTTATTTAGGTTGAGGGCCATATGAACACATTGGCGAATGGAAATAGCCCCGCAGTTTAAATAGGGAGAAAGGTGAGAAGTACTATCCTTCGCAGGGAAGTCTCTCTCTGCCTGGTATTTATCGATAATTTCAGCAAAAGCTTTCAAATGTTTCTGCGCTGCCTTCTCCCCACTCTCCCAACCCTTCACTCTACCCGATCCATCAATATCCAACGAATACTGCGGTAATTGGGAGGGGATTTTCTGCGTAAGCTTGCCGTTTCCCTCCACTTCCAACCCCAACCATTTAGGCCAGTGTTCTCCCTTATCCGTAGAAGGCATTTTCTTGGGCATAGGTAGGGGTTTAACTTCGCTCTCGGCACACAGCTGGATCAGCGCACGCTTAAAGGGCGTAAACACTTTGTAGGGGTCACCACTGGCTGTTCTAACCGCCCCCGGTGGCAACAGCGTTCGATCACTGTAGTATTCCACTTGAACGCCGCTTTCCTGCAGTTTTCCCCGTACTGCTTTGTCCCGGCGTTGTTCATTCAATGGATACTCAGCATTGGCAAACAGAGCCTCCGCTTTCAGGCGCTCGGTAATTTGCTGTAGCGCATGAGGTACCTGGGAAAATTTAGAGACTTCGAGGTAGTACAAAGGGATATTGCGAAGTCGCAACTGTTCTTGTAATTCTTGTAGGCAAGCCATCCGAAATGAGACCAGTGCATCCCCTTCATCATGGCTTTTCCAGGTATCCGGACAGGCAATAAAAACCGCGGCCAATTGGTCACATCGGGTACTAGCGTGGTACAACGCCGAATTATCATGAATGCGCAAATCGTTGCGCAACCAAACCAGGCCTCGCTGCAGAGACTTTTTTCCACTCATCGTTTCAGCTGCTCCCGCAATTGCCGCATCACACCGTCTGTATCACCAGATAACATCGAGATAATCGGAAGCTTCTTTAGCCTACCCAACTCAGCAGACTGCATTTCGACAAAATCCCCCAGCAACCAAAGAGGTGTTTGAAGAATTTGTATTGAACTAGGTAATTCTTTGTGAAGAAAAGCTTTCGAAAGTGCCCGATGGCTATAGCAGAGCACTGCATCCACATTGAGCTTTTTCACAGTACTCTCCAACTCCAGCAGGGCAGCGCGATAATCCAGAACTACCACATCACAACCAGCAGCCAAAAGTGTCGCGCAAAATAATTGTATAAAGGCCCGCTGATCATTGCCGGGAAAATCCAGCAACAATACTCGCTTCTCACAAGTTACCCGGTCTTTGCCAAGATTTTTACGCGCTATACCATTAGCTAATAACAGCTGCTCATAGAAAAGCTGCCAGAAAAAATGTTGAGCAGGCTCTGATTGTCGCTGCCTGGCCAGTTTGGCATGCAGGGGCTTTAGCCAGTGATCGAGTAGCAGCGCTGGTGGGAAGGCAGCAATCCACTGATCCAGGCGCTGGCGCAGCTTTAAGTCGGCAAAGTCCTGCGACAAATCATAAGCCTCATCAATTATTTCGCGCCAGCTGCCAGCCGTATTTTCTGCTTGCTCTGTGGCCACAAGAGAAGCCGGTCCACGCTCCAACAGCTCCCGTACCCGTCCGATAGCCACACCGCGGGCTAGGCAGGCGAGCACCTCTTCGATACGCCTTATTTCCTCTTCACTGTAGAGTCGGTGTCCCTTACCGGTTCTGGCTGGCGTTAACAGGCCGTAACGACGCTCCCAAGCCCGCAGGGTGACGGGATGAACGCCGGTGCGACGCGCCACCTCGCGAATCGGCAGGTGGGCTTTAGTGGGGGATTCAATTTCAACCATGGCTAGGCTCAGCGAAAATCACACAACCCCAACTCCGCAGGCTCGGCAGCGAGCAGTACCTGACTGTGGATAAACTGGTGGGGACTGCGCGGCAAATAATGGCGCAACATCGTGAGTACCGCCGATAACGGCTTGTTGCCCCGGCGATAATCGTCGATCAGAAGAGCCAACTCATTACGCTCTTCCTTGTTCAAGTAACCTTTCAAGTGACCCTGGCTGTGCATCAGGGCATTGGTGCGGTCTTTACGGCTGGCCAGATGGCCGAGAATTTCCATAATCTTGCCCCGCACTTCATAAGCAAATGCTTCCACCGGCATCGCCCGCGAATTAGAGACAAACTGACCCAAGGCTCGAGTCAGTGGCTGGCTGTGGGCCAACAGCAAATACTTATACGCGGTGTAAAACTCAATCACCCTGGCTGGCCGCAGGTCGGTGGCTACATAGCGATACCAGGCATCGTAGGCAAAAACACGGGTAAGAAAATTCTCGCGTAAATCACTGGCATTCAGTCGCCCCACCTCTTCCATAGGCAAATGTGGAAAATGCCGACGCAGGCGCGCAGCGAATAAGCCGGACTCATGAGCCAACACCCCAGTGCCATCCTCCTTGTAATGCGGTGTCGTGCGAACACCGCAGCTGGGGGATTTCTGCATCAGAATAAAGCCACGCAGATTTTCCACCTCGGGCACAAGCTGGTCCGCATAGTCTTCCAGGGCCTGAGTAACATCCAGGCTGGGGTCTTCCCGGCCAACCGCACGCAGGCGATCACTCACAATCAGGTGAATAGGCGGTCTCGGCACTCCCATGCCAATGGCAACCTCCGGGCAGTAAGCCTGTAACTCGAAACAATTGCCCAGCAGTTGTGTGCAGACTTTACTGTGCTTGTGGCTGCCGTTGTAACGCACGGGATCGCCCACAGCACAGCGGCTGATACCAACTGGGATTTTCTGAGGTAAAAGCTGGATATGCATAGTTGCGCTGCACAGTGTCAGTTTGTATTCCTTTTTTATAGCCTCTCCCGATTAGTTATACAAGAGGGCTGCTTGTACAACTTTTGGATTACAATCAAGTCCCATTGGCTGCTTGCGCACATACACACCACGGCTACAATGCAGGGCCGCATTTTTACCGCGCGGCAGGGCTGCGATTCTTTATCTCACCAGCTACCCCGGCAATTTGCGGCCTTTTCCTCCCCGAAAGTACGGATTAGCTCATGATTCCAGCATTGCGCGAAGTCGACGAGGTTCAGGCGCTCTATTTGCAGTTTTTGCAAGAGCTGACTGACGCGGGTTTCCGCGGCGACACCACACCCAGTTACGCCAGCCGCACCGTTTTGGCGACCGACAACTCTATTTACCAGGTTTTGCCCCAGGCAGTGGTGTATCCGCGCAATACCCGCGATCTACAACTATTGGCGGAACTGGCTGAACGGGAGGAGTTTCACTCTGTGGTGCTCTCACCGAGAGGTGGCGGTACCGGCACCAACGGGCAATCACTTACCGATGGCCTGGTGGTGGACATCTCCCGCCATATGAACCAGATCCTCGAGATCAATGTGGAAGAGCGCTGGGTGCGCGTACAGGCCGGCGTTGTCAAAGACCAGCTTAATGCCGCACTGAAACCCCACGGCCTATTTTTTGCGCCGGAACTCTCTACCAGCAACCGCGCCACCATCGGTGGCATGATCAATACGGATGCCTCCGGTCAGGGCTCCTGCGTATACGGCAAGACCCGCGATCATGTCTTGGAACTGCACACGGTGCTGATGGGTGGGGAGCTTTGGCACTCCTCCGCCATAGGGGAAATCCAGCTACAGGAAATCTGTGGAAAAGATAGCCGCGCCGCAAAAGTGCATAAAACCTGTGACAAGATTGCCCGGGAAAAAGCCGAACTCATCGAACAGAAATTTCCCAAGCTCAATCGCTGTCTCACTGGCTACGACCTGGCCCATATCCGTGAAGGTGATCGCTTTAATCTCAACAGTGTACTGTGCGGTTCCGAAGGCACTCTCGGATTTATTGCTGAAGCCAAGCTCAACCTGCTTCCCATCCCCAAGTGCGTGGCATTGGTCAATTTAAAATACGACCACTTCCAGGAAGCGCTGCGCGATGCCAAGGATCTGATGGGCGCAGGCCCCATGTCGATCGAAACGGTGGACAGCAAGGTGCTGCAGCTGGCTATGGAAGATATCGTCTGGCACAGCGTCAGCGAGTTTTTCCCCGCTGAGGATCGCCCGGTCAAGGGTATCAACCTGGTGGAGTACGCTGCAGATACCGAGGAGGAACTGGAAAAAGCTCTGAAGCAATTTATTGCACATGTCGAGGCTGCCATCGGCCAGCCAGGCAAGAGCTTCGGCTATTCCATCGCTCGCGGCCATGCCGAGGTGAATCGCATCTGGGCCATGCGTAAACGCGCGGTGGGTTTATTGGGTAACGCCCAGGGGGAAAAGCGCCCGATACCCTTTGTCGAAGATACCGCTGTGCCTCCAGAAAACCTGGCGGACTTTATTGCCGAATTCCGCGCAGTGCTGGATGAAGCCGGCCTCGACTACGGTATGTTCGGACATGTGGATGCCGGTGTATTACATGTGCGCCCAGCAATCGATATGAAAGATCCCCAGCAGGCCGCACAAATTCGCCCCATCACCGATCGCGTAGTGGCACTGACGCAAAAATATAAAGGACTGCTGTGGGGAGAACACGGCAAAGGCGTTCGCTCAGAATATGCCCCGGAATTTTTTGGCGAGCTGTACCCCGAACTGCAAAACATTAAATCCGCTTTCGATCCGCGCAACCAACTAAACCCCGGCAAAATTGCCACACCCAACGACAGTGCCAGCCTGCTGAAAATTGATGCCGTGCGCACACGCGGTGAGCACGACCGGCAGATTCCCGCGCAAGTATGGGAGGGATACGACGAGGGCGTGCACTGCAACGGCAACGGTGCCTGTTTTAACTGGAATCCAGACGATGCCATGTGCCCCTCCTATAAAGCCACGCGTAACCGGATTCATTCCCCCAAGGGGCGCGCTTCGCTGATGCGGGAGTGGCTGCGCCTTTTGAGCAAACACGATGTAGACGCGGTGACCAGCGCTCGTAAATACCGCGAGCGCTCCTTTTTTGTCGGCCTGCCCAAGCGCTTTATAAACACCCTGGCAAAAACCCGCGGGGAGTACGATTTCAATCACGAAGTTAACGAAGCCATGCAGGGCTGCCTCGCCTGTAAATCCTGTGTAGGGCAGTGCCCCATTCGCGTGGATGTGCCGGAATTTCGCAGCAAGTTTCTGGAGCTTTATTACAGCCGCTATTTGCGTCCGCTTAAGGATTACGCCGTGGGCGGGCTGGAATTCATGATGCCGCACCTGGCAAAAATGCCGCAGCTGTACAACTGGCCGCTAAGGCTAAAACCTGTGTCTTTTTTGATGAAGCGTGTTTTCGGCATGGTGGACAGCCCACAGCTCTCGCAGAGAAGCCTGCAGGCCAGTATGAAAGAACTGGGAGTCCCCACCGCCACGAAAGCCTGCCTGGAGACTCTGGGGCCTTCTCAGCGCAGCCGTGCGGTCATCATCGTGCAGGATGCCTTCACCAGCTATTTTGATGCCGAGGTGGTGGCGGACATCCTGCGCCTGCTCAAGCAATTGGACTTTGTGCCGATTCTCGCTCCCTATCGAGCCAACGGCAAACCCCTGCATGTCCATGGATTCCTGCGTCAGTTCGAGCGGGTTGCCGAAGGCAATAGCGAGATGCTCAACAACCTGGCGGAGAGTGGTATCCCCCTCGTGGGAATCGATCCCTCTATGACCCTCACTTACCGTTCCGAGTACAAAAAACTCCTAGGGGAGCGCGCCCCAAAAGTGCAGTTGTTACAGGAATGGCTGGCCCAGCAGAAGGAGCACCTACAACAGCAACGTGCGCGGATAAAGCCCGGAAGCTTCCAGCTGTTGCCGCACTGCACCGAGCAAACCAATGCCACCGCTTCGCTGAAAGACTGGCAAACCGTGTTCTCGGCTCTGGGCCTGGAACTAGAGGGTGAGAACCTTGGCTGCTGTGGTATGGCCGGGACCTATGGCCACGAGGCTGCGCACAAGGAGACCTCACGGGTGATTTTCCAGCAATCCTGGGCACCCAAGCTCAATGGCGGAAAACACAACCAGCTCGCCACCGGTTACTCCTGTCGTTGCCAGGCCAGCCGCTTTGCAGGTGTTACTTTGCGCCATCCTCTTCAAGGGTTGCTGGCACAACTCGACATCTAGGGATTTACTGACGTATGGGGACCACAACTGTGGCCCCCAACCGTCACCGGGCCAAGCGCGAAAATCCCTATGCATAAACCACTGCCCCATTTATACATCCTGTTTTACGCACTCTTCTGCCTGACCGCACTTCTCGCGGCTATATCTATCATTTCAGACGTACTCCCCAACAACGCCCAACCCCACAGCACCAAATCTCACGGTGGAGACACTCTGGGCGCGATTGGCTGGGTCAATGAGGCCGAATCGCTAGCTCGCCAAGGTAATTTTGGCGACGCACTGCCTCTCTATGAAAAAGCGATTTCCGCCCTTGGTGACTACCCTTCCCAACAGCACACTCTGCGCTATCGCTACGGCATAGTGCTAAATGCACTGGGGGCTAAATCGAGGCCAGACCTCTATCCACTGGCGCGAGCACAGTTTCAATCAGTTTTGCGCTACCTGGATTCCGGAGCGCAATTGCCCCACTCCAGCGCCAGGGTGCGCTCGGCACTGGCACACACCTATCACCGTCAGGCAGCCAGCGAAGAGTTGACCACACAGCGCGAATACCTGCTTAGTACCGCATACCTTCTGTATAAAAGTGCCCTGGAAGGCCTCCTCAATCAGGAGGAGTGGCACAACCTCTCTATTACTTATTTCAACCTCGGGCAGGTTTGCGAGTGGCAGGGCAACCTTGAAGAGGCCATTCACTGGCTGGAGAAAGCGGTGCAACTGGATTTGCAGTACAAGTTACCCGATTTGGAGGAGGATAGTGACTATTTGGCCGCACTCCGCCATCAGGTAGAACCGGTGCAGCAAAACCGGGAAACCACCCTTTAAGGGCTCAGTTTTTCTCTATTTTTTTCACCTAAAGATAAATGACGATGCAGTTTTATCGCCTGAACACCCTCATTTTCAGCGAATCAGACCATTTTGGCGGAATGGTCACAAAAAGTTTCAGGGAAATTTTTTACTTTTTGAGTACTGATTAGAAAACCGGTCCGAGTGTATATCTGGTAGCCGTAGGATGACATCGCTGTCAGTACAATTTCCCCTCTAAAAATGACTTTCCAGCTATAGAAATTAAAATAAATTTTTAACCTTTAAATAAGAATTAATAAAAAATAAAAACCTTACTTTTGAATCATTCTGGGTTTATCAGTTTTCTCCTCAAGCAATAACCTGCTGTTTTTCAGGGCCATTTGTCGCGAAATAAGAAAAAGTTGCCTCCGCCTAAATCGCCAGTAATATAGCCAGCGTTGATTAAATATTGATCAGCTATTTCCAAAAACACTTGGAAATTTCGCAAGCACCTTTTGGCTTGTGACCATTTGATTCCTGGAGGTAATGGGACATCATGAAACAGACTCTGCGTAACACTGCTTTTTTCATCGCCGCCCTGCTTGCTATTGGTGTGAGTGTCAATGCATCGGCAGCTCTTAAGAAAACCATGGTCGTAGACGCGACCGCTTATAACTCGGTACCCGGCCAGACAGATAGCGACCCCTGGGTAGCAGCCTGGAACAACCGTCTGCGTCCCGGAGACAAAATCATCGCCGTTTCACGTGACTTGGAAAAGCACGGTCTAACCAACGGTGCCAAAGTAAAGATTGAAGGTCTGCCCGGTACTTACACTGTGCGTGACCGCATGAACAAACGTTTCACTAACCGTATTGATGTGTGGATGGAAAAAGATATCCGTAAGGCCCGCGCCTGGGGTAAGAAAAAGCTGAAAATCGTTTTCGAACCGGTAAAGTAAAGCAGAACTGTTTTTAACAACCCTTTGATTTCAACGACCCTTTTGGCCCCGCCCTCCAGCGGGGTTTTTTTATTTTATTCTTTGAATCATTTTAAAAATCTCAAGACAGTTGACCACCCTTTTGCTTTGAGTCAACAGCTACTCTCGGAGAGAAATCAAGAATACAATAAAATCCACATCACTTTGCGCATACAACCTTTTATAGACTCGCAACCGGTATTTCTGCCTTCTTATTTTTACCTTCTCGTATTTCTTTCTTTTAGGGCTCTGAATCCAAATATTCAGTCTTAGGCAGGTTAGTACCTCCAACCATTACTGGAAATTATTTACCGCTAAGGCTCCATTTCCATTAAAGTCCCTGGCAATTCCTTGCAGTCCGCACTCTCCAGTTGGAAAACACTGGGCTGCTGCCCCTCTACGTAACGATGCTCCAGTCCCTCATCGCCGAGCAGAATCAGATATTCAGATTGGACCCAAGTATCTCCCGAGCGATACTCGGTGAGCCATAAAAGGGAGGGCTGCCCTTCATAGCAGTGGCCATAGAACATGCGGGTTTTTTCCACCAATTTTTTCGTCATATAGTCCAGGTACTTACCCGGATAGGTATAACGGTCGTCCTCAGCACCTGTCTGGTCAGTACCCTCTACTTCACCGTGCCTGGCTATACGCCGTATATAAATTGCGAGATTTTCATCGCAATCAATACAGTGACGCCCCGCCATAATGGCGTAACCGTGTAGTTTTGCGATTAAGCGGACTTCCTTGAGATCCGTTTGAATTTGCTGCTGGCTGGATATCACCAGGGGATCGGCGCAGAGGGAAAAAGGCAGGATCTGCAGGCAGATCACGGTTAAAAAGCCGCGTACTATCATGGGTGAGGCAACCGCTGCTTGGGTAGCACCGCCGGAGACAAAAGCTCCACAGTTGCCTCGCGACGGCGCTGTGATTGGGGTGTGCTGTCACACAGTCGCGATTCCCTTCACCATAACCATAGCAGTTACTGGCAGATTGGAAGCAGCAATCAATAACCAGCAATAGCCACTAGCGCCTTAGGACATGGAGAGATTGGGCACAGAAAGGTAGAGAAGGTAGAGCCCCAATCGCCCGCACATAGTAGGCGCTCTTCTGGGGCCCGCTATCTTACCAGCTGCCATCCACTTCCTGCACAGGGCCTACAAAGGTGGAAATCCCCTCTTCCCGCAGGGCGTCCAGGGCTTCCTCTAAGGCTTCCTGCTCCGTCTCGAAGGCATCCTCCCACACGGTGGAATTATTGTTCTCGTCGACAATTTCGAGTAGCCAGCCACCCTCGCCATCTTCGTATATATCGATCTGCACAGATACATCGCCCTCGCGGTAGATCTGGCTCAACTCCGACTCTTTCGGTGCAAATTCTTCGCCCATGGGGTTCACCTCGCTATGACCCTTAAATTTCGGCCAGAACTTTGACAAGTTGCGGCTTCCCGGTCAACAAATATCGTTGTGCCGGGGCAACGGCTGGAGTGCTTGCTAAATGTACGACAAGCTGTTTTTTTTGCGATAAAATGCGCGGCGATTTTTTCTGCCCCGGATTTACGCTCCGGACTGCATTTAAGGAAGTTCCATGAATCAATATGTTGTCTGCGCACTCTACAAGTTCGTCACTTTGGAGGACTTCGAGTCTCTGCGCGCCCCCCTGCTTGAAGTCATGCTGAAAAACCAGGTACGCGGCACCCTGCTCCTGGCCAAAGAAGGCATTAACGGTACCGTTGCGGGCTCCCGGGAAGGCATCGATACCCTGCTCGCCTACCTGAAATCAGATGAACGACTCGCCGAACTGGATTACAAAGAATCCTACACCGGTGAGATGCCTTTCTTGCGCAGCAAGGTCAAGCTGAAGCGGGAAATTGTCACCATGGGTGTGGAAGGTATTGACCCCCGCCGTGTGGTTGGCACCTACGTCAAGCCCAAGGACTGGAACGCCCTGATCAGCGACCCTGAAGTCACTGTTGTGGACACCCGCAACGACTACGAATTCCAGGTCGGTACCTTTAAAGACTCCATCAACCCAAATACCGAAACCTTCCGCGAGTTCCCCCAGTACGTTAAAGAGAACCTGGATCCGGCTAAACATAAAAAAGTTGCCATGTTCTGCACTGGTGGAATCCGTTGCGAGAAGTCCACCGCTTATATGAAGGAGCAGGGCTTCGAAGAGGTTTACCACCTGCACGGCGGTATTCTCAAGTACCTGGAAGAAGTCCCCAAAGAGGAATCTCTGTGGGAGGGCGAGTGCTTCGTTTTCGACGAGCGTGTCACCGTCAACCACGACCTGGAGCGCGGCCAGTACGACCAATGCAACGCCTGTCGCATGCCAATCACCGTGGTAGACCAGCAGTCCGAGCAGTTCGAACAGGGGGTCAGCTGTCCTCACTGTTACGACAAAGTAAGCGACGCGGACCGCCACCGTTTCCGCGAACGGGAAAAGCAGATCCAGCTAGCCAAAAAGCGCGGAGAAAAACATATGGGCCAGGATGCCCGCGAGACGACTGTCGCCAAGCGTCTTCAGAAGAAAGAAGAGCGCCGCCGCCAGGCAGAGGCCGAACAGGCTAAAGCCCAGTAGGTTTAATACTCAGCGCAGCAGAGGTCTGGGGGAACCCTTGGTTTGGGTGAGCCAGGCCTCTGCTTCGGCCTCGGCAACAAATTCCCGCGAACTGTGCCGACACAAGCAGGTTCCATCAGACGCCAGAGGTGAAGTACAGCGATTGCGAGGGTGTAAAACCGCAATATATGCACGCCGCAATACCGGATGCTCTGCAATAAAACTGGTGAACTGCCGCTGCTCCTCCAGCGTGACACTGGCGCGGGCATAGCGCATATCCAACAGCACCCGCAGTGGTACGCGGTGGCGGTATTTTTCTACCAGCCGGGCAGCGGCCTCCATTTTTTCTGCAAATCCTACGGGGCCATAAAATAATACCCGTGCTATGCCCCCTATCGGTCGATAGCTAATATTAAAATTCATGGATGAAAGCACTCGCGCTTTTGTCTTTGTTATTTTTATCGACTACAGCTACTGCAATGCCCGATAGATGCCCTGCCTGCGGCCAGATACAAGGCTGCCATCACAGGTTGCACACTCCCGAAAAGATTTATTCTCGACACTGGCGGTTTGTACCAAGTTGCCGAGCGTTGACCACGGGTGGCCCGCCACACTAAACCCCATAAATTACCATTGGCATTCAGGCCGATGGGGTTCCTCTGCCCAAAAATGAAAACCACATAATTACCTTGACGATCACCTAGGAAAATACAGCATAAATACTTTCTTTTTTTTGTGGCAATGGCTGAGTTTAAGCAGTTACAAGAAAAACCGTCACTGATATCTTCAGCATATACAGGGTCGGTTAAATAAATACTAATACCCTAACGATTAACTCATCCAAAATTCCTGTACGGGCTAGCAGCCCAGAACAAAGCCCCTGCAAGCACAAAATTGCAATAAATAAAGTAAGTCGAGACTCTTTACTGCAAGACAGTATTTCTAGCCTTTATTAAAAAACATTATTAATAAGTCTTGTTATGAGTCTTGATAAAGAAGAGATAAGCCAGTGTTTGGCTCCGGCTTATCAATATTGAGCGCCCAATAAAATAAGAAATTTCACAGGGGCGCTCGCAGGGGTTCAATATAAGGATTTCTAACCCAACAAAAAACCACAAAGAAATAAAAATTTAGTGCTTTGTGATGGATATCGCGGTTGGGCTCAACTAATTTCGATTTCCGGCAATTCCTCGTCACTGCTGGCATTCAACCAAACCTGAGCCGCAGCTTTACGAGCAATTTCACGGTAGAAACCGGCAATTTCGCCACCTGGGTCTGCGGTCACACTGGGGTGGCCACTATCGATATCCGCGCGGATTTTTTGTGCCAGGGGTAACTCTCCCAGCAGGTGGGTATCATATTCCTCTGCGATACGCTCGCCGCCGCCAGAACCAAAAATTGGTTCGCTGTGGCCGCACTTGGAGCAGGTGTGAAGCGCCATGTTCTCAACGATACCCAGTACAGGTACCGATACCTTGCGGAACATTTCCACTCCCTTGATCGCATCCTTCAAGGCCAGATCCTGAGGCGTAGTGACAATCACCGCCCCGGCCAGAGTGGTTTTTTGTGCCAGGGTCAGCTGGATATCTCCGGTGCCGGGGGGCATATCCACAATCAGATAATCCAGTTCTTCCTTGGCATCACACCAGAGCGTTTGTGTAAGGATCTGATTGAGTGCACCACTGGCCATAGGGCCGCGCCAAACAGCCGGGGTATCTTCTGTCATCAGATATCCCAGCGACATCGTCTCGATACCCAGCGCATCCACGGGCACGAAGAATTTCTGTTCCTTTACATGGGGGCGAACTCCTTCGGTGCCAAGCATGGTAGGCAGGCTGGGACCGTAGATATCTGCATCGAGCAGCCCGACTCGCGCGCCCTCTGCCGCCAGTGCCAGAGCCAGGTTCACCGCGGTAGTGGACTTGCCTACGCCGCCCTTACCGGAGGCCACGGCAACAATATTTTTCACGCCACGCAACGACTCCGGGGCATTGGCCGAAGAGGTCGCGGGGATATCGCTAAACAGCTCAAATTGCAGCGTACTACCTGCCAGGGGACCGCTCTTCATCAGAGGTTCGCAAGCGTCTGTGACCCACTTGCGCCACAGCGCTTCCTGACTCGCACAGGGGTAACCGAGGGTAATACCGATCAACACGGTATCGCTCTCGTAGCCCACTTCAATATCCGCATCCAGCTCATCCAGAGGCAGTCCGCTGGCCGGGTCCTGCAACTGACCAAGGCACTCCGCCAGGCGTTCAAGCTCGGCCTGCACTTCCTCTGATAACTCTTCATGATCGTGGTGATGATCGCTCACGGTATCTCCCTTTTGGTGCTTCTTGTCAGAAACGCATTGTGTCGGATGAAGCGGCCCAGCGCCAGCGACTGGATCAATCCAGCCACTTTCGCGCTCGGCGTATCCCATGCCTCCCCGGCATAGCACAAATCTGCTATATTTCGCCGTCTTTTGACGATCTCCGGCCACTCCAGCGGAGCCTCCGGCCGCAACCCACAGCGATGGAAAAACCGATGCCCGATACGCGCAAAATCCTAGTCACCAGCGCACTCCCCTACGCCAATGGTTCCCTGCACCTGGGCCACATACTCGAATATATCCAGACCGATATCTGGGCGCGTTTTCAGCGCTCCCGCGGTAACGACTGCCTGTACATCTGCGCCGATGATGCGCACGGCACCGCAATCATGCTCAAGGCCGAACAGCTGGGCCTGACACCGGAGCAACATATCGCCAATATGCAGGCGGAGCACGAGCGGGATTTCGCCGATTTCCTGATTGGCGTGGACAACTACCACTCCACCCATTCGGAGGAGAACCGCGAGTTGTCCTCGATGATCTACCGCCGTCTCAGCGACAACGGCCATATCGCTTCGCGCACCATCACCCAGGCCTTCGACCCGGAGAAGCAACTGTTCCTGGCGGACCGCTATATCAAAGGCACCTGCCCGCGCTGCAGCACTCCCGATCAGTACGGTGACAACTGCGAAGCCTGTGGCGCAACTTACAGCCCCACGGAGCTGATCGATCCGGTATCCGCCATCTCCGGTGCCACCCCGGTGGAAAAAGAGTCCGAGCACTTCTTCTTCACTCTGCCGGCCTTTACCGAGTTCCTGCGCAACTGGACCCGCTCCGGCACCCTGCAGGATGAGGTGGCCAACAAGCTGGCCGAATGGCTCGAAGAGGGTCTGCAGGAGTGGGATATTTCCCGCGATGCCCCCTATTTCGGTTTTGAAATCCCAGACGCGCCGGGCAAATACTTCTACGTATGGCTAGATGCACCCATCGGCTATATGGCCAGTCTGAAAAACTACTGTGACAAAAATGGCAGCGACTGGCTGGATTACTGGAAAAAAGACAGCGACGCTGAGGTGTACCACTTTATCGGCAAGGACATTGTCAATTTCCACGCCCTGTTCTGGCCTGCCATGCTGGACTCCGCCGATTTCCGCACCCCCAACAAGGTGTGCGTACACGGCTTCCTCACCGTTAACGGTAAGAAAATGTCCAAATCCCGTGGCACCTTTATCAATGCCCGCAACTACCTGGATCACCTGAGCCCGGAGTATCTGCGCTATTACTTCGCCGCCAAACTGACCGCCGGCGTGGATGACCTCGATCTCAATCTCGATGACTTTATCGCCAAGGTAAATTCCGACCTGGTGGGCAAGGTCGTCAATATCGCTTCGCGCACCGCCAAGTTTGTCAGTAAGGCCGGCGGCAAGCTCGCCACCGAACTGGCCGATGAACAGCTGTGGAACCAGTTTATCGAGGCCGCACCGCGTATTGCCGATTACTACGAGCAACGCGAATACGCGCGTGCGATGCGCGACATTATGGCCCTGGCCGATGCCGCCAACGCCTGGATCGCCGATAAGGCGCCCTGGTCTCTGGCCAAGCAGGAGGGCACAGAAGCCGAGGTTCTGGCGATCTGCTCCCAAGGTGTGAATATGTTCCGCGCGCTGATCACTTGGCTGGCGCCGGTACTGCCCAACACCGCGCAAAAAGCAGCGGAATTCCTCAACGTCGAATTGGATTGGACCCAGGCCATCACTCCCTTGGCTGGCCACGAGATCAACAAGTTCAAGCCACTGCTGCAACGGGTGGAAAAAACCCAGGTAGATGCCGTGATGGAAGCCGCACAGGAGTCTCTGGCACAGCTGCAGGCCGAGACCAAAGCGGCCAGTGGCCCACTGGCAGAAGACCCTATCGCCGAGCAGATCCAGTTCGACGATTTCGCCAAAGTAGATCTGCGCATCGCGCTAATCGCCGAGGCGGAACACGTCGAAGGCGCCGGCAAACTGCTGCGTTTGACTTTGGACCTGGGTGGCGAGACCCGCCAGGTATTTGCCGGTATCAAGAGCGCTTATGCCCCGGAAGACCTGGTGGGTAAGCACACCGTGATGGTCGCTAACCTGGCACCGCGCAAAATGCGTTTTGGCGTGAGTGAAGGCATGGTGCTGGCCGCCGGCCCCGGCGGTAAAGACCTGTGGATTCTGGAGCCCCACCAGGGCGCCAAACCCGGTATGCGTGTGATGTGAGAATAATGGTGGGCGCAGCCCACCCTAGCGAAACGACACCGCAATCAAGCCGGCGCACACCAATCCCACCCCTAACAGCTGGGGCCTGTGTGCCGGCTCTCCCAGCAGCCAGATAGCAAACCCTACTCCCAGTGGAATACTGAGCTGGCGCAGAGCCACCACGTAACTCACGTTTTCCGTCATCGCCATCGCCAACAGCACCAGTCCATAAGTCGCGCCCATCATCAGACCGGTCAAAACCCCCAACTTCAAATCTCCAAGAGACGTTAACAATTGCCCGCGCCCCGCTCGACTTAAACATCCACACAGTAGCCACAACCCAGAGACAAAAAACTGCAGGCCCAAGTAGCCATAAGCCATCATCGGAGGTGTTACCGCCCCATCTAAGGCTTCCTCTAAAAAAAGCAGCGCGCCCTTATCCGCCAGCGAATATCCCACCGTGCCAAGTGCCGCCACCAAAGCCCAGGCACAGTCCGCTCTCCAGTACACACTCCAATGCCACTGACGGAAATAAACCAGTGGCACTAATAGGCAGCCGATCGTCACCAATAACATGCCCAGCCAAGCGAGCCAGGGCAGTGCCTGTCCCAACAGCGCTGTTGCCAGCGCCACAAGGAGTACCGGCAGGGCGCGCGCGATAGGATAAACCAGGCCGATATCGGCGCGCTGATAAGCTAACGCCAGACCGCCCATATAAATCATCTGAAAAAAACCGCTGACCAGTAAGAGCAGCCAAAAAGCGCGCGGCAACGCATCCGCCTGTGAGAGCACCCAAAAGCAGAGGGGGAGGAGCAGTAGGCCCACGCTGAGTGTGGCGATACAAAAAAAAGCCGGGGAAGGTGTGCGGGATTTTCCCAGTAAATTCCAGCCCGCGTGAAGAAATGCCGAGATTAAAACCAGAGATGCTGCAGTTAACGATATTCCCATATAGGCCCTCTTCGTTTGCGACAGAAAGGCCCGAAAACTAACCGTAGCCAACTATGCGAGGTCTGCCGCCAACGCCTGAAAGCCATTGCATTCGGCGACCGCTATCGTAGCATGCCGCTATCTCACACAGGAAAGCGAGGAAACTCCATGCGCGGCGTATTTCTGGACGCAATGACCATGAAACTTGGAGAATTGGACACACAGACCTTAATAAACAGTCTAGACCACTGGGATTTCTACGAAACCACCTGTGCAAAACAGACCGCCGAACGCATCGCCGATGCGGAAGTCGTCATTACCAATAAAGTGATTTTGGACCGCGCGCTCTTGGAGCAGGCCAACTCACTCAAACTGATCTGTGTCTGCGCCACCGGCACCAATAACATTGACCTGGAAGCTGCACGGGATTTAAATATTTCTGTGCGCAATGTGCAGGGATACGCCGGCGCCTCTGTACCACAGCACACCCTGGCATTAATTCTCGCTCTCGCCTCCCGTTGGCATCACTATCACCAGGACGTAATGGCTGGCCGTTGGAGTCAGTCGGAAATTTTCTGTCTACTGGATCATCCAGTGGTGGAATTGGCCGGTAAAACCCTGGGAATTATTGGTTACGGTGAGTTGGGGCAAAGAGTTGCCAAACTGGGGGAAGCCCTGGATATGCGCGTTTTAATCGCGGAGTCTTTCAGCGGGGAAAAACATCCAGGCCGGGTGCCATTGACACAATTGAAAAAGGAATCCGATGTTATCAGCCTGCACTGCCCTCTCACGGCACAAACCGAAAAGTTAATCGATCGCGCTTTTATCGCCACTATGAAGGCCGGCGCTCTTTTGGTAAACACCGCGCGGGGTGGCCTCGTGGATGAGGAAGCCGTGGCCGATGCCCTGCGCAGCGAAAAACTCGGCGGTGTCGCACTGGATGTACTGAGCGAGGAGCCCCCACCGGCGAGTCATCCATTACTGGCCAATGATATTCCCAACCTGATTATCACCCCACACAATGCCTGGATCAGTCGCGAGAGCCGCCAGCGCCTGTTAGATGGCGTTGTAAAAAATATCGAGACCTGGAAGCGGGAACTCAGCCTATAAATGCAAAGATTCATTACCATGAAGCCCCTATCAACAGTGATATAACTAAAGCCAGTAAGAGCGCCCAAAGGTTATTTTTAATTGCCCTAAAAAAGGGGGCGATGTTCCTGTGAATTGATCGCTGCGACTATAGAATTCTGCGGCAATCATCCCCTGAAAAGGAGCAACCCGATGGCAACTGCAAGATCTCCACATAACTCCAGCAGGGACAAGCTGCAAAAGGCCTATAATCTCGCAGGAGAGGCCGCCTCCGATGCTGCTGAAAACTTGAGACAGAGAGCGAGATCTTCTGTTCAGGAACAGAGAAAACGCGCTACTGAAGTTATGGAAAAAGCAGAGTCTTCCCTGCGGGAAAGACCGATCCTTGCGGTCGGCTGTGCTTTTGTGGTCGGCTGGGCGATCGCCAAGCTTTTCAAATAAAGCGTTTCCCGTTTTAACTGGTAAGGAAACCGCCGATGGGCAATGGAAAGAAGCGCCAGGGAGCCGATCAGAATCCCGACCCGGCCGCGCAACAGCGCGGACGGGACGGTTGCGCTGAAACCGATGAGGACAGTGACTCAGGCGGAGGTCTAGAGGAGGCTCTAGCCCGTGCCGAAGCCACCTTGACCTTATTGACCGCTTGGCTGGGTAACATTCAGCGATTGTTTCAGCTAGAGCTGGAAAGAACCCTGACCGTGGGAAAGCGGCTCATTTTCCTGCAGCTGATGCTGGTACCCTTGGGAACGGCACTACTCGTCAGCCTCTGTGGTGGCTTAGGTTTAATTGCCTACTATTTTAGCCAGTCGATATATATTGGATTTACTGTGTTTGTGCTGATACAAATCAGCCTTTTCCTCGGTGTACTGCTTTACCAGAAAAAGCTGCGCCCACTGCTGGGGTTTGAAGAAACCAAACGGCAGGTAAGGGAGGCCCTTCACGATGTCGCTGAGACAATTAAATAGACAAATTTCACTCTGCTGCGTGGACGCTGAAAAACAGCGTCGCAGTGCGTTGCGGCTATTCGATCAACAGCAACGGGAGGTTAATCAGCAGCTGGGAAAAATCCCTTTACCGGCAATTATGGGCCTCGCTTTTGCCGCCGGGTTTATAGCCGAGAAACTCTGGCAACTGCCGCGCACATCGCAAATGATTCACCTGGCACTTTCTTTGCGCGCCTTTTAAACGAATACACTAAACGAATGCACTAAATGAATGCACTAATTGATTTATGGGCGATTTGGCCAGCCACCTAGCTAGCCAACTGAACTAGGCAGCAAAGAGAACACTGCTACCTTCTTATTAATTATCCTCTTGCGTGATTTTGTCCTGGGTCTTCTCGTTAAAATCACTGGCATCGTGGCGCTCATGCAATTGCTCACTCGGGTCGCCCCAGGTGCGGTTCACCATACGGCCACGCTGTACCGCCGGTCGCTGTGCAATTTCATCAGACCAGCGCACAAGGTGTTTGTAACTCTCGGCCTGCAGAAATTCGCTGGCATCGTAGGCCTCATTACGGATCAGTGCACCGTACCAGGGCCAGATGGCTATATCTGCAATGGTGTATTCGCGCCCAGCGATAAACTGGTGCTTAGCCAGTTGCCGGTCCAGTACATCCATCTGCCGTTTTACTTCCATGGCGAAGCGATTGATGGGGTATTCGAGCTTCTCTGGCGCATAGGCATAGAAGTGACCAAAACCTCCGCCGAGATAGGGCGCAGCGCCCATCTGCCAAAATAGCCAGTTGAGGGTCTCGGTACGCTGTTCCGGGGTGTGTGGCAGGAAAGCACCAAACTTCTCTCCCAAATACAGAAGAATGGAGCCGCTCTCAAAAACCCGTATTGGTGGGGTCGTGCTGTGATCTACCAACGCCGGGATTTTTGAGTTCGGATTGATATCCACAAAACCGCTGCCAAACTGCTCGCCCTCGGTGATACGAATCAGATGGGCATCGTATTCCGCCCCTTCAAACCCCAGTGCCAGCAACTCTTCCAGCATGATCGTGGCCTTGGCGCCATTGGGTGTTGCCAGGGAATACAACTGCATCGGGTGTTTACCCTGGGGCAGTTCTTTATCGTGGGTAGCCCCCGCTATGGGGCGGTTGATCTTGGCAAACTGCCCGCCACTTTCCGCATCCCACTTCCAAACCTTGGGCGGCGTATAGGGTTGATCCGGCATTACAAAGCTCCATCTGGTGTTATGGGTTTATCCAACAGAGATAAGGCCATATTCCTTCGGAGTAAAGGGGGCCGCCAATAAATCAACAGAAACCTCCAACGGCTTCACGAAAGCATCTAATCCCAACCCGCAAGCGCCAACTATTCTCAAAGCCATAGCCTGAGCGATCGGGCGACGGGCGTCTCCGCTGCCAGAAGATCCGCCATCGAGTTGAAGGCCCCCCGCGTCTCACCCATAATACCGGCCCTGCGCGACATTCGACGGAGCCCAAGGCTGGAGCCACTCACCGGGGCGCCTCGACTCCGCTAAGGCACTCGCACTACTTTGTCCCTGGGCTTCAACCGGACCTGTTATGACCGAATTTGCAGTCATCCTGCTCAGCACCATCCTGGTCAACAACTACGTGTTGGTGCAGTTTCTCGGGCTGTGCCCCTTTATGGGCGTCTCCAATAAACTGGAGACCGCCGTGGGCATGGCCGGCGCCACGACTTTTGTGCTCACGCTGGCCTCGATCTGCTCCTACCTGGTGAATACCTATTTGCTCGAACCCTTTGGCATCGAGTACCTCCGCACCATCTCCTTTATTCTGGTGATCGCGGTAGTGGTGCAGTTCGCCCGGATGTTTATCGAAAAAACTAGCCCGCTGATGTACAAGGTTCTGGGTGTTTTTCTGCCGCTGATTACCACTAACTGTGCGGTACTGGGCGTTGCGCTGCAAAACACCATGAAGGCCCATACATTTATGCAGTCCACCCTGTATGGCTTTGGCGCCGCCGTGGGCTTCTCCCTGGTATTAATTCTTTTTTCCTCCATGCGCGAGCGGCTGTTTGCTGCAGATGTGCCGCTGCCATTTCGCGGCGCCGCTATTGGCATGGTTACCGCGGGGCTGATGTCCCTGGCATTTATGGGCTTTAGCGGTCTGGTATAGGGTTGCATGATGCTGGACTGGATTTCTGAAATTTCCTACCCCCTGCTGGTACTCGGCGGTATGGCACTGGTGTTTGGCGCCCTGCTGGGTTTTGCCGCCATTCGTTTTAAGGTGGAGGGGGACCCCCTGGTGGAACAGGTGGATGCCCTGTTGCCGCAAACCCAGTGCGGACAGTGTGGCTATCCCGGCTGCCGCCCCTATGCCGAAGCGATTGTGCACGGCGACGCCATCAACAAGTGCCCTCCAGGTGGCCAGGCCACCATCAACGAGCTGGCCAACCTGCTGGATATGGAGCCCATGCCCCTGGATGCGGAGCATGGAGTCGAAGACGTAAAAAGAGTGGCCTTTATTCGCGAGGCCGAATGCATTGGCTGCACCAAGTGCATCCAGGCCTGCCCGGTGGATGCCATCGCCGGCGCAGCCAAATATATGCACACCGTAATTTCCGACGAGTGCACCGGCTGTGATCTTTGCGTGGAGCCCTGCCCGGTGGACTGTATCGATATGGTACCTCTGGAAACGCCGCTGCAAGACTGGCACCCACAAAAGCCCGAGGACGGTATCCAGCTGATTGCCACCGACCGTCGCACCCAGCCAACAGATCAACGGGGAGGTGCAGTTTGAACCCCGAAAATGAAAACCAGGTAGCGCTGCAGGAAAAAGACCAACGGCGCGAAGCGGTAGAAGAGCGTCGAGCCGCTCGCGAGGCGCAACTGATTGCCAGTGAAAAGGCGCGGGAGTTGCGACCCAACGATTTCCACGGCGGCGTGCATCCACCAGAAAACAAGAAGCAGAGTACCGGCGAACCCATTGGCAGTGTTCCCCTGGCCGAGGACCTCATCGTGCCTCTGTTGCAACACGGTGGCGCCACTGCACTGCCCCTGGTCAAGCTCGGTGATGACGTATTGAAGGGCCAAAAAATTGCCGAGGCAGATGGCCTGATCAGCTGCCCTGTGCACGCCCCCAGTTCCGGCAAGGTCGTCGCCATTGAGCCCTGTGCCGTCCCCCACCCCTCGGGGCTCGCCGAGGACAGTATCGTGATCCGCACCGATGGCGAGGATCGCTGGTGTGAACTGCAACCCTGTGAGGATTACACCCAGCTTTCTCCGGTTGAACTGCTGGAGAAAATTCGCGACTGTGGCATCGCCGGTATGGGCGGTGCGGGTTTCCCCACCGCGGTGAAGCTCGACCCCCACGGCGGGGCGGAAATAGACACACTGATCATTAACGGCACCGAGTGCGAACCCTACATTACCGCCGACGATATGCTGATGCGCGAGCGCGCCGAAGAGATTATCGCCGGGGTTGGCATCATCTCTTATATCCTCGATGAGCCCGAGCGCGTATTGATCGGGATTGAAGACAATAAGCCGCAGGCTATTGCCGCCATGCGCGAGGCCGCCAAGGGTAGCCGTTTTGATATCGTGGTATTTCCCACCAAGTACCCCTCTGGTGGTGAAAAGCAACTCATCCAGATTCTCACCGGCCGCGAGGTGCCCAACCAGGGCCTGCCGGCCAATGTCGGCATCGTCTGCCAGAATGTGGGTACCGCCAGAGCCATTTATCGCGCCGTTCACTTTGGTGAACCTCTAATCAGCCGGGTAACCACGGTTGTTGGGCAAGCCCTGGAGCACCAGCGCAATATCGAAGTGCCCATCGGCACTCCTATTGACCATATTCTCAAGCACCACGGTATCCACCGCGGCAAGATGCAAAAGGTGATTATTGGCGGCCCCATGATGGGTTACACCATCGACGATGAGCGCGCCCCTGTTGTCAAAACCACCAACTGCCTTTTGGTGCCCACCAACAAGGAACTGCCACCAGCACCGGTAGCCAAGGCCTGTATTCGCTGTGGTTACTGCGCCGAGGCCTGCCCCGCTTCACTGCTACCGCAGCAGCTGTACTGGTATGCACGCGCCGATGAGCGCGAAAAGTTGCAAGCTTATAACCTGTTCGACTGTATCGAATGCGGCGCCTGCTCCTATGTCTGTCCCAGTACCATTCCGCTGGTACAGTATTACCGCGCCGCCAAAGGGGCAATACGCCTGGCGGAAGAGGAGAAAGAAAAATCCGATCGCGCCCGTGATCGCTTTGAGTTCCGCAAGCTTCGTCTGGAAAAGGCCGAGAAAGAAAAAGAGGCCAAGCGCGAGGCACGCCGCAAAGCCGCCGAACTGGCGCGGCAACAGCGCGAGCAGAGCCCCGAGTCCGAGGAAGCCAAAGAGAGTAAACAACAGGCAGATATCGTCGCCGCGGCCCTGGCTCGAGTTAAATCCCGCCAGGAGGACCCCCAGCAGCTGCTCGCCCGTGCCCAGCGCACCTTCTCCAGCGCCGAAAGCCGTGTCGAACGCCTGCGCAGTAAACTGGAGGCCGCAGAAGATGGCCAGCGCGATCAGCTGGCGGCCCAACTCAAGGCCGCAGAGTTAAAGCTTCAAGAAGCCGAGCACAAACTCACCCTGGCCAAGCGCCGTGCCGATCGCGATCCCGCCAGGGAACCCAGTCAGGAAGAGACCAGCGCTGCGGTGCGCGCCATCACCAAAGCCCGCGCCTCCGCAGAAGCCCGCTCTCAAATGAGCGATGCCGAGAGACTCGCCGCAGATATCGAGGCACTGCAGAAGCGTCTCGGCAAAGCCGAGGCAAGGCTGCAAAAAGCCAAAAGTGAAAATGATGCCAACCTGGCGGCCTTTGAAACCGCCTTGGAAAAGCTGCAGAAAAAGTTGGAAGACAAGATGCGAGAGCAACAAGCCGCACAGGATGGTCACCAGTAATGTCCCTGATGCGAGCCACCTCCCCCCACGCCCGCTCAGGCGATAACACCGCCAAAGTCATGTTACAGGTAGCGGCCGCCACCGCACCCGGTGTTCTGGCCATGGTGATTTATTTCGGCATCGGCGTGCTGATCAATATCACCCTATCCGTAATTACCGCACTGCTGTGCGAAGCCGCAATCATGAAGCTGCGGGACAGGCCCGTCGCCTTTTACCTGCGAGACTACAGCGCCCTGGTCACGGCACTGTTACTGGGTATCGCCCTACCCCCATACTGCGCCTGGTGGCTGCCAGTCGTCGGCAGTGCCGTGGCCATAGTACTGGCCAAACAGCTGTATGGCGGCATGGGGTACAACCCTTTCAACCCGGCCATGGTGGGCTATGTGGTTTTGCTGATCAGTTTCCCGGTGGATATGACTCGCTGGGTTGGCGCAGCGGATGTGATCGGTGGCGCACCGGATATCGGCGAGGCGATCTCCCTGGTCTTCGGCAGTTACAATGTGGATGGTTTCACCCGCGCCACGCCGTTGGAAATCGTGCGCCTCAACGAGTCGGTGCTGCTGTCACAACTCTACGAGATGGAACCGGTTTTTAGTCAGGGCACTTTTGCCGGGGCCGGCTGGGAAACCATCAGTGTCGGATTCCTGCTGGGCGGGCTGTTTCTATTGTTTCGCGGCATTATCACCTGGCACGCGCCGGTAGCCATGCTCGCTACCCTCACACTGCTATCCCTGTTTTTCTACGACAGCGGCAGCTCCCTTTCCGAAGGCTCACCACTGCTGCACCTGTTCTCCGGCGCCACTATGTTCGGGGCCTTTTTCATTATCACCGACCCAGTCAGTGGCTGTACCAGCAATAAAGGGCGCCTGATCTTTGGCGCCGGTGTTGGGCTCTTCACTTATATTATCCGCGCTTGGGGCAGCTACCCGGATGCGGTGGCCTTCGCGGTACTGTTGATGAACTTTGCCGCGCCCACCATCGATAATTACACTCTGCCGCGCACCTATGGTCACAAGCGGGCACGTCGCGCCACTGACCTGGAGGAGCACTGATGCTTAAGCAGTCTATGGCCTCCAATGCCGTCGTGCTGACCCTGTTCGCCCTGGTCACCGCTGGTACTCTGGCAGTCACCCAGATCACTACCCGGGAGCCCATTGAGCGGGCGATACGCGCGGCCTCGGCCAAGGCCCTGTTAGAAATTATCCCCCTGGACCGTCACAGCAATGACCTGCTTGTGGATACTTATCCGATTCCCAAGACCTACTGGAAACAGATGGGACTTACCCAGGGTGGCGACATCAACTTGGCGCGTGGGCAAGACGGTAAAATTTCAGCGGTCATTGTGCCGGCTGTTGCCCCGGATGGTTACTCAGGCCCCATCAAGATGCTAGTGGGTGTCAACCGCGACGGCACCATCGCCGGTGTACGGGTGACCAGTCACAGTGAAACTCCGGGCCTCGGCGATAAAGTAGAGCTGAAGAAAAGCAATTGGATACTTCAGTTCGATGGCCTCTCACTGAAAAACCCACCCTCTAATGAATGGAAGGTGCAAAAAGATGGCGGCGTCTTCGACCAGTTTACCGGCGCCACCATTACTCCACGCGCCGTGGTTGCAGAAGTGCACCAGGTACTGGAATTTGTCGCCAAAAACCACCAACAGATTTTTAACGCGCCGGTGTCCAAGCGAGCCGTGGAGGTGGAGAACCCCGAAGCGGAAAATACTGACGAGGCTCAGCCCAAAACGGAGCAGAATTGATGGCGACTCCCGGTTACGCAGAAATTACCCACAATGGGCTCTGGAAAAATAACGCCGCCCTGGTGCAACTGTTGGGACTCTGCCCCTTGTTGGCGGTTACCGGCTCCGTAGTCAACGCTATTGGCCTGGGGCTCGCCACCACCGGCGTGCTCACCTGTTCCAACCTGGCGGTCTCCATGGTGCGGCGACAGATGCCCGACACAGTGCGGCTGCCAGCCTCGGTAATGATCATTGCCACCTTCGTCACCTGTGTCGAACTCTTGATGAAAGCTTTCACCTATGAGCTCTACCTGGTGCTGGGGATATTTATTCCATTGATTGTTACCAACTGCGCCATTCTCGGACGCGCCGATGCCTTCGCCAGTAAAAACCCGGTGCTGCCGTCACTGGTGGATGGTTTTATGATGGGTGTTGGTTTTACGGCGGTTTTGATTGCCATCGGCGCCGTGCGGGAAATACTCGGCCAGGGTACCTTATTTTCGGATATGGACCTACTGCTGGGCCCCATGGCCAAAGACTGGAGTCTACAGCTGCTGGGAAATGATTATCCCGGCGTACTGGTGGCTGTGTTGCCGCCCGGTGCATTTTTGGTGGCCGGTCTGCTGATCGCAGCCAAAAATGCCATCGATGCAGGGATTGAGCGCCGTCGTAGCCAGCAAATCAAAATTGTGCCTGGCTCCAAACGAGTGCGTGTTACTGGAAAAATCTCTTAAAGCCACCCGGCTCAGGCTTCATTCTCCGCGACAATCAATAAGTGTAGCGAAAGCTATTCGATTGTCGCCGGTCCATATACCAGGCAATTCCCATTTTCCGGTGATCTAAAGGCCTGTAATTGGCATATAAATCTTTATTATCTTATGCACAAAATAGCCTCGGTAAATTATTGCACCAATATGAGGATATTCACGCAGAGGAACTACGCATAAAGCCTCTGACTGGTGCAATCTTCGTGTAATCAAATGTAATAGCTTTATTGCCTCTTTTTGAATTCGTTTGGCTAGAATGGCACGACCGAACAGCTTGCTAGAGCCATCGGAGCCAACACAAAAAGAACAGGGATACTGCTATGACTGTAGACAACGGAAAGTCTGATCTGGTCTATCACGGCCGCCGCGCACAGCGCGCCGACAGCCGCCTGCGCCGCAAGGCCATCCTGGAGGCCACCCTGCGACTGATCGTTAAAGAAGGGATTCGCGGTATTCGTCACCGCGCCGTAGCCCGCGAAGCCAATGTGCCGCTGGCAGCGACTACCTACTACTTTAAAGACCTCAACGACCTGATCAGTGATTCATTCACTTACTTCGTTGAGCAGGGGCTGGAGAGCACACGCCAACTTCAAGAAGAGAGTTTCAGCGCGGCCCGCAACCTCTCCTCACAAGAGCGCGCTTCGAGTAGTAGTCACAAACTGTTAGTCCAACAGCTAACCCGCTTTATTCTCACCCATGTTCGCAACCAAGCAGAAGATCGCGACCGCCGTTTGGTCGAATTGGCCTTCCGCAATGAGGCACTGCGCAACGAACAGCTGACGAGGGCGGTACGCATGTCAAACCATGCGAGAGAGTCCCTGATTCAGGAATTCTTCCATTTGCTGGGAGTAGTTGATCCAGAAGCCGCCGCGCAAATCGCTCACGGCACTATTCTCAAACTGGAATATGAAATTTTAAACGGCTCCATTGCACTGGATTCCCCATTGCTTGAGCGCACAGTGACCATGATGGTTCGCGGCCTGATTCCCGCAACAGCCACTCAAGTTGCCGAGACCGCAGCCTACGGCTGAAATATAAAGACTATCTCACAGGTTAGCGGCACGGTGCCAAAACACTTTGCCGCCTTTTCCTTTCAAAACTTACCTGATATAGCTCATGATGCTATGAGCAACTCCCTGACATAGCCGTCACCCACTGGCGCAGTAGATTCACTCCCTCTTCATGTACCAAGCTTCGTCCCAGCTCCGGCATCATCGCACCGGGATCAACGGACTCCACGCGAAAATTCAAGATGGAATGATCCGGCTCTCCCGGCACTATGGCAAAAACCCGTCCACCACTGCCAGTACCCGCTGCAACGGGGGGTTTACACAGCCCCATCCTACGCCAATCTGTTTCACCGTAATGAAGCATCAGCCCCGATGTATCCGCTGCACCGGCCGGGTTGTGGCAGTGACCACAGTTGATATCGAGGTAGGCGCGCGCCCTGTCCTCCAGCGGTTTTGAAGTATCTGCATAACTGGGTTGGCTGGGCAGTGATGCCATCGCCGGGAGGCCGCGAAGATATCCCACTTTCTGCCAATACAATAATTGGTTTTCTGCGCCACCACGGTAGGAAATATTTCTGTTCAGATGGCGTGCTCTCGGGCCGAGTGGCGAAATCTTCTTTCCGGTAAAGTTATCGGCATGGCAGCCAGCACACTGATTGGCATCGGGCACCACATAGGTAAATTCAGAAACATCGCCAGAGCTATTCACCAATTGAAAAGGAGTCGTGTCGCCAGCAATTTCATAGACCGCTTCAGTTTGTGCCGCATTCCAAATATAGGGGATAGCCTGCCAACCGCCCCGACGCTTTACCAGCAGTCGAGTCTCAACCAAGCGCACAGCCTGCATATCCAGGGCTTCCCCCCTGCGCCCCTCCAAGTAGTCACGAGCAAAACTTTCCGTGCGCAGGACGGTATCTCCCTCCCCCCTGGGGTAGTAAAAAGTCTTGGTGAGTACCGTGCCTACCGGGTAGTTAAAATGCTCCTCACCATACTCTGCCGAAGTGCCGGTGGGCATCCACACGGTTCGCAGTTTATGGGCATAGTCGGTAAAAAGCCCAGTATTTAAATCGTAAGGGAGTACTCCCGCATTGGGTATCAGTCCTCCATCGATAATATTGATCAGATTCCAGTCACTAAGCCTCTCTGGGATAGCATCCTCGGCAAATAAATTAACGGGGGAACGAGGCTTTTCACAGCCACTTAGAGCAACTATCACCGTGGTTACATGGAGAAGAAAAGCACCGGCCCAATATTTCCACTTATTCATCCTTCTCCTCCAAGATTGCCAAATGGTCACCCGCGCTCGTCTCTTCATCTGGCTGCTCAAAATCTAGAACAATCTCCGGCAACTTCTCCAGGTGACACTGATGTGCAGAAATATCGGTGGAAATATTCTTAAAATTATTCAGGAAGTCTATGTTTAAGATGCCTGTATCGGCATTATCGATACAAAGTTTCAGGTGTGTTGGCAAAACACCCTCTGACATTTTTTTAGCATCTACTACGCCATCCCAGAGAATATCGGGCAGACTGCCCCCCAATCCAAAGCGTGCAATTTTTAGCGCTTTCAGCTCGAGATGATCCGGTGATGAACCCCCACCAACAAAGTGATTATTGTAGATATAAATACCTTCCGGGTAGGGGTCAAAGTCCGCCTGAGTTGATTTATCACTGTAATAACCCGCAGTGAAATAGCTGCTCACCACGATGTTCGCGGTATCATTATCGGCGATTGTATTATCGAATATCTCAACCTGATCATTGGAATTAATCACAATACCGGAACCCGCAGGAACTGCAGCTACAGGAGTTCCCTCATGCCCAAAATTTTCCACATTATTTTTAAATATTTCGTTGTTATAGATTCGGGTGCTATGCCCTGGCTGAGGTAAATTCGGCATATTAAAGACCAAAATGCCACCAGTATTATTAGTTGCCACATTGCCATAAACATCGGCACCAATAGTATTTTCTATTTCTATACCAGCCACATTAAACTCGGCCCGATTATTACGCACGATTACATTGCGGGATTGCCCTACATAAATTCCAGCATCAGAGGCACCAATGGCTACAGAACCCTCAACCAAAGTATTTTGTGTCTGTACTGGATAAATTCCGTAGGCACCATTTTCCGTAGCCGGGCCATTCGTCCACTCAACGCGAATATTACGAATGACAATATTTTCCCCCTCGTTGACTTTTAAAGCATCACCAACCGTGTCCTCTATTGCCAAGCCTTCAATCGTGAAGTTGTTAGCATTAACCAACAATCCTTCAGCCCCCTGGATTTGACTCTTAAATGAGAGGATAGATTTATCCATCCCCATACCACGAATAGTGACATCATCAATATTGAGTGAAAGGCTGCGATCAATTTGAAATTCCCCCTCGGGAATAACAATGGTATCGCCAGGTTTGGCGGCAATCAGCTGCCTCAACAATTGTTTCTGGAAGCTGATATCCGCAGTAGATGGATTTGATTGCGAGGCGCTTTCCTGGCCACAAGCGGAGGCTAGCAATAATGTGATGGCTACCCCCATGTAGGACAAGATCTTCATGGTTCACCCTTTATTTGAATTGTTGTTAGTAGCTACTTTCGATAGCGATAGGTACGAATGTACCAATTAAGTCGCGCAAAAAAACTTGCTAAGCAAGCTTCTGCATACTATCCGACCCCTAGACACCCATCAAGACACTATTATTAATTACAAGACCGGATTACACGATAGGTTTTATGATTTGACACTTAATACAACCAAATACGTAATCTTTTTAAAGGTGTTATCTACATCCCTTGCCCTTTCGAGGAATCATTATTAATGATGGAATTTCGCAAGCTGCTATTGACGTCTTCTCTCTTCATGAGCAGTCAGGTTCTTGCTCAAGCCACCCTTCAGATTAAAATAGAAACTCCCGAGGGATCGCAATTCCATACCCAGCAAATACTAGAAGAAGCATCCTTAAAAAGTCAGTCCAAGTCTATTTCGGCGCAAACGCCCCCCGCTGAATACCAGGCAATCCGCTGTGACGGCCCCTGGGGAGCGGTAAAATATACCATCTCATTGTCCAGTGGACCGGGAATAAAAATTCTATATGGAGAGAATGCGCTTTATCTGCAAGTGCTAGAATATTCTGTTGACAGCAAAGACAGGTCTATTGAATCAATGGGCATACAGTGCATTGATACCCAACCCACTCAAATCATTAACGCAATTACAGAAATTGAATTAACTATCGATAAAGAAACCATTGAGAAGGTAGAGCTCAACAATGGCTACACCCTTGAATATCACTATAAACCTAGCTAAATTATTTATATTTTATTAACCATTAAGAAACTCACCTGCACTGCGGTATGCTTCTGCACACACTTCTTTAAGCAAGTCCTCAACATTTAAAAAACCGTGTATTACACCCTCAAAATTTAGATTTTTTGCAAATCCACCTGCAGATATTACTTTTTCACAGTAAATTTTTCCCTCATCAGATAAAGGACAAAACTCCGCGGTAATCACCAAGGTCCTAGGTAATCTCTCAGTGAAATCCATATACAATGGAGAGGCTACTTTTCTACACTGCCCCTCCCTAAAGTACTTGTCAAAAAACCAGATACATTTATCCGCCTCCAGGAAATAGCCAGTACCATATTTCTGATAGGATGGGCATTCCGCGGTGTAATCAACACATGGATAAATAAGCACCTGCTTCTCGATCACAATGCCTTTATCAAACTGTGCCAGGTGAGATAAAGTGGCTGAGAGGGAACCGCCGGCAGAATCTCCCGCTACAGACAAAACCTTACGGCAGTGAATTTTTCTCCGAGCCAGGGTCGACCAAATTCCACGAGCTACAGCACAAGTATCTTCAACATTGGCCGGGTAAGGGTTTTCTGGTGCGAGACGGTACTCTGGGGCCACCACTATGTGCTGCGATGCAATAGCCATTTTTCGACAAATAGGATCGTAGGCTTTTACACTATCAACCATATGGCCACCACCGTGAAGATATAAAAGCACCGGCAATGCCAGACCTGGATTAGGATGGAATATCCTCACAGGCACAGTGTAACCCGACGAAAAAACCTCATCATCTACGACCCATTCAATCTCTGGTATATCCGTAACGTACTCCCGAATCATCCTCTCCGAACTATCTCGAGAAGCAATAACACTAAAAGGGCAATCTCTGGCTTTCTGCTCTAATAGCAACTCATTGTATTCTCTGAGAAATTCAGAGAGTTTCGGATTTATCTTTCCCAATTAGAACCTCCAAAGAGCAACAGTCTCTCTTTAATTGTGCACACCTCAGAAATAGCACAGCTTTCTTATGGCAATATTGAGTAAAGGAAAAAACTAAGAGAGGAATGCCAGACGATCTAGGCAAGACCGGCTGGCATGCAACAGTAGCAGAACATAGAAATTAATCTGTTGAAGGTAAATTCAATGGAAAACAGGAGCGGACACATAACTCCAAAACAACACCGTACCTACCATAATCATTACGGCGATAACCAGGGAGACTGTGATGATCGCGCTGGCAAATAAAAATCCGCGCTCCTCAGAAACCCCCATAACAATAGGAATGCCTAGGTACAGTAGATATACCGCATAAGCAACCGCCACTGTAGCCAGCAAAATATCCAACCATAACACCGGATAGATACCGGCTATACCCGCTAAAAATATTGGGGTAGCGGTAAACCCTGCCACAACAATACCTTTCATTGGATGCGTCTCTGCACCATAGGTCCTGGCCATCCAGTGGATAAAATACCCTATGGAGACTACCGCCAATACCATCGTAAAGTAGAAAACCGCCACCAACTCCAAGGCGCTCTGCCCGGTTATTTTTACCGGATTTCCAGTACCAATACTCCAGCCAACCTGGGTAGTACCAAAATACCAGGCGACTGCAGGAAATAGCGCCAAAATAACAACGTAGGGAATTTGTCGGCGTAGTTTATTCTCAGGAAGGCTTCCGATCAGCTCCCACTGCTTGCGAGGTTGCAGCATAAGGCCGAACATATGGGTCAACATTCTGTTTTCCTCAGGTTCTTTGAAACTCTGAGTGCGGCCTATCTAGTCAAATTGATCTTGGAACTGCTGGTCAATATGAAGGTACCACCAAAAGGCCACCTACAAAGCTCCAGTGTGTTTCTTCTTGTATCGATTTATTTGTAGGAGCAACAGTCGTTCAAGTCAACCGCAGAAAAGGAATTGGCGGGAATGCTTACATGCACGTTTCTCGCAGAAACATTTTTTATGCATAGGGTGATACCAAACAACCCCAGACACTAACAGGTTACGTAAAGTGAAAGAAAAAAGGCGGGGCAATATCGTTTGTTTTTTACCTAGTATTTGCCTACCGAGAAATAACCAGCCGCCGATTCGCAGCTGGCTATTTTTTATTATTTAACTTGGCTCAGAAGCACGCGGGTTCAACAGACTGCATCCAGTTAAATTGGTCTTCCGCCCGCCCTTCCTGAATATCCAAAAGCGCCTGACGCAAGGTTTCAGCTACAGGCCCCGGAGCCTGGTACAGCTCGTAACAATGCTCTTCATCACCAATAACACTAATTGGGCTGATAATAGCAGCGGTGCCACAGGCAAAAGCCTCGGTGCAACTACCAGAGGCAATTTGGCTGAGTAACCTATCAATAGGGATGGATTCCTCTACGACTTGGTAGTCCAAACTTTTGGCGAGCTCTAATAATGAATAGCGCGTAATGCCCTCTAGGATTGAGCCGGTCAATGCGGGCGTATGCAGTTTTCCCTCGATCACCGCAAAGAAGTTCATGCCGGAGAGCTCGTCGATATGATTGCGATCAGCCGGGTTGAGCCACAGGGATTGATCGTAACCACGCTCCTTGAGCCGCCCAACGCTCAATAAGGAGGCGGCATAGTTACCTCCAACCTTGGCATCCCCCGTGCCCCCCACAGCGGCGCGTGCATCTTCACGCTCTACCCAGAGGCGCATACTTCCAGAGTGATAGGCCTCTGAAGGGCTCGCGATCACATAGAACTCATAAGAGGTGCTGGCAGACACGGTCAGGTCCGCCTGTGTACCGATCAGAAAAGGCCGCAAGTAAAGCGACTCACCGCTATTACCGGGTATCAGGTTGGCACAGTAGGCAGCGACAGTACGCACAGCATCAAGAAACAGGGACTCTGGCACCGGGGGCATACACAAGCGCTTGGCGGAATAGGCCATACGCTCAGCATTTTTTTCAGGACGGAACAGGGCGATACCACCTGCCTGTGTGCGATAGGCTTTCATGCCCTCAAAACACGATTGAGCGTAGTGCAACACCTTTGCTGCAGGATCTAAAGACAGGGGAGCATAGGGAATCAGTTCACCCTGGCTCCAGCAGCCATCCTGGCAGACGGCGCGAAACATCACAGGGGCCATTGCCGTCCCGAAACCCAACCTCTCTGGCATTTCATATCCACGCAGGCTCACGGCCACTTCGGGGTCGATATAGATGCTCACCGGCACTCTCCTCTCATTCGAATCGGCTGATTATGGCGCCTGTCGCTCAGCAATCCAAATGTGTTGACCACAGCCCCCACCGATTTAGCCTTTTTCACCTAATCAAACCCCACCTAATAGGATGATAATCCAGATATTGCCGCCTCCGTCCTCCATCGCATAACTCAACAGGTGGTCACATAAATTTACTCTAAAAATTTTTGGCACTTACTTGCCGACCTTCGGCACTGCTATTTCTCCCCAGCTGCTAAACCAAAAGGGTGCTCGCAGGCATCCCGGTAACCAATTCACCGGTTGGTCGAAGTCTCCGTCACAAACCCTCTGATGACAGATGGTGCTGGCTATACTGTTTAATACGCAGCCAGGAGCGCAATATAAGCCTCCGGATGCGCCTTCTCTGATGGGCCTATGAGTAAAAAATGACACGGCTCCCAGAGTTGTAACAGAACCACATTTCAGGAGAGAGCTTCCACCGTATCTGTCGGTATTTCGGCGGTCGGGCGGAGACGAGATCCACACCCCCTGCGTGATGGCTAAGGCCTATTGCACAGCTGTGGGCAAAGTAAACCGGAATGGAAGTGGTTCAATCGTGACACAGATAGATACCTGCAATCGCCTTGCTATCGGCTTGATGTTTACAGCCACAGCACTGCTGTGTAACGGCGCCATTGCGGCAGATGACGCCACTGTGAGTCAGGACTCCAAAGCTCCTCCCCAGGCCTTTATTGAAGCCGCCTCCAAACCCCTGAAAAAAACCCGAAGGCAGCTGCGTCCCTCAGAGGCTGTCGACTATTACCGCGAACGTATTGAAGACTTGGAAGCCGAGTACGGCGCCTATGGTGTTGGCATTGATGAACAGCTGTTAGGCCTGGCCACCGCGCTGCAAAAAGCCGGAGCGCACGAGGAAGCCGCGACTGAGTTCCGCCGCGCAATGCTGGTCAACAGAGTGAATGAGGGGCTCTATTCCCTCAGTCAAATTCCGATGATTGAGCGCCTGATTGAAAGCCAGATAGCCTTAAATCAATGGGAAGAGGCCAACGACAACCAACAGTATCTCTACTGGCTGTACGAAAAAAATTACGGCAAGAAAGATCCAAGAATGCTGCCTGTCATCAATAACCTGAGTCGCTGGCACCTACAATCCTATGTTGAGAAAAAAGGCGAGACCCTCGTCGAGCACCTAATCAGTGCCACCAAGCTCTATACCCTGGCGGTGGATATCATCACCAAAAATTTTGGCTCCAATGATCTGCGCCTGGTAGACGCACTGCGCGGATTAAAAGCCACGAATTACTATCTGGCCAATTACAAAGGAGAGCCCCAGGCACCGCTCGTCGTCAATACTAGCTTTGGTGGTGGCCCGGATATCAACCAGCGCAGTATGGTTGATCATTACCGGATGAAGAGTTTCAACACCGGTAAAAAGGCGATTACCCGAATCGTCGATGTCTACCAGCGAAACCCCCAATCACCTCCGGCCGCATCGGCAAAAGCAAAAGTTGAATTGGGCGACTGGTATATGATGTTCAACAAATGGCATTCCGCACGTCGCACTTATGGAGAGGCTTATAAATCACTCTGGGATAACGGTGCCTCCAGCGATGAAATCGATGACATTTTTGGTCGTCCCATCGCGCTTCCGGCCCTCCCGATATTGGAATCGGAGAGCAAGGCCTTAGCCAACTCTCATATCACCGTTTCCTACGATGTCACAGCCTTTGGCAAAGCACGCAATATTAAAATTCTCAGAGCCTACCCATCCGATAAAGTGCAAATTCGATCCAAGGTACGAAAAATTCTTAAGCGTGCGAAATTCAGGCCACGCTTCGAAGATGGCGAAGCGGTAGAAACTCGCGGCATCGTTCAACGCTTTGTCTTTGATTGAGTATTTTTCTTTACCGCTACTGGCCGATGGTTGTGGAGAGCGCGCAAATAATCAAATAACAACTACTTTTAAATTTCCACACCAGCCATTTTCTGGGCAGCCAGGGAGCCGTAAAAATTTTTCCGCAGCCTCCGGCATAACGCCAAGCCCTTTAGGAGAAAAGAGATGACAACTCGGAAAGCGGTACGAAAAAGTCACCGCCAGGGCATTAGCTGGCACACTCTGTTCTCTGCTGCTTTGCTGGCCACAGCGATTGCTGGATGTAAAAGCCAGCAAACCCAGTCGCAACCGCCGGCAATGCCGTCGATGCCCTCTTCCAGCTCCCAGTCACAGTCACAATCCCAGTCTCAGAGCAGCTCCTCATCATCCAGCAGCAGCTCTCAGAGCTCCAGCCAATCACAATCTGCCAGTAGCAGTAGTGGGCAACCCGGTAGCCACTCTAAGAGTCAACCCAGCGCAAATATGCCAACGGCACAGAGGGAGTCTCAGCAAAATTCGGGAGCGGCTTCCAGTGACAATGAGCGCTCATCCCGCGAGCGCTCACCGGGAGAAAGTATGCCAACAGCAGATTCCCGCAGCGGCTCTCCCTCTTCCCCAGTCTATAGCGACTCACAGGAATCCCCGGATGAACGCCGTATGCCTCCTGACCCCTCCTCTGGACAGGATGGCACCCCGCCAGACGAGATCGACTTCTCCGAGGAGGAGCAAACCGCATCGGCTTCCAGCGCCTCAACGAGTAGCAGTAGCAGCAGCTCCGCGTCCAATAGCTCGTCCGCAAGCAGCAGTGCTTCCACAGGTGGACAGCCCAGTAACAGTTCCGCCCGCACTGGCAGCGCTCCTAACGAAGCGCCCAGCACCGCCGCAGAGAGAGTCGCGGAACTGGAAGGTCGCTTTGAATCCACCATGGTGAGCTACGATGGCATGATCCTTCGCGAACGTGATTACGTTCGCAACAGACCCGGTTCTGCAGGCAAAGAGTCTGAAGAGGAGGCTATGGACGAGGCACCACCGGGAGAATCGCTGGAAGACCTAATTGAATCTGCCGAAGCCGAAATCCCCGCCCCCCCAGGAAGCGGAGCGCCCAGTGGCGGCGGCCCCCAGCAAAACAATTCCAGCGGCCAAGTAACAGGCCCCGGCCTACCCACAAAAGGTCGCCAGGGAGAGTACAACCATACGGGCTCTCAGCCAGTGGTTCCCGCAGACATTCCAAACGGTACCGATGACGACGTAGTAGCGCGGCAAATCCGTGAAGCGGCTACCAGGGAAACCGATCCAGAATTACGGGAAAAGCTCTGGGAAGAATATCGAAAATATAAAAATGCGACGAAGTAGTTACAGAGGACGCATAGATGGCACTTTTAGCTCGAAACAACTACCGCTGTTTGCAGACTGTACGGCTCGCCGTCATGACAACTGGGCTGCTACTCACACTGCTTAGCGGATGTACCACAACCGAAGTGCGAACCACCGCTTTTACCCCCCTCACTATTGAGGACAAAAATATTGCGGAAGAGCGCCTGCTGGACGTCGGCGTTATCCAATTTGATCCAGGCATTGATACGGTTGAAGTTGACGAAGACACTTTGATATTTCCCGAGTTACGCCAAGCTGAATCCCGTTTTATGGCAGTTACCCTGGCAAACTCTTTGCAATCCAGTTTGGGGTGGGGTGCAGTAAGAGTGATTCCCTCTGCCCGCACCAATATTGACGTGACGGTTTCAGGAAGGATTATTCAATCCGACGGTGAAACTCTCACCATGGAAGTAACGGTTACCGATTCGCGCGGCCAACGCTGGTTTACCAAGGAGTATTCCGAATACGCCTCCCACTACGCCTATGATCGGAAGCACCCAACCGAAGGGGATGCCTTTCAGGGAATCTACAACCAGGTTTCCAATGACATGTTGAATTATCGGCAGGGGCTGTCCAACCAACAGATTGCCGAAATCCGCACTATTTCTGAAATGCGTTTCGCCAGAAGCTTTTCTCCCGAGGCCTTTACCCGCTATCTGCAGCAAAGCCAGGAGGGTATTTATTATCTGAGTGCCCTGCCCGCAGAAAATGATCCTATGCTCCAGCGGGTGCGAAAAATCCGCGAACGCGATTACCTGTTTGTGGACACGCTTCAGGAATACTACGGAACCTTCGCCAAAACAATGGAGGTTCCCTATCAGGAGTGGCGCGCGCGCAGCTATGAAGAGGTCCGACAAATGCGCGAGCTCAAACGCAAAGCCCGCAATCACACAATTATGGGGGCCGCAGCGATTATTGGCGGTATCGCCGCAGCTGGTGCGGGTGGCGGCAGCGCCCAGGCGGCGGGTCAGGTTGGCATTGGTGCCGGCGGCTACTTGATCAAGAGCGGTTTTGATCGTCGCGCCGATGCCAAGATGCACGTCGAAGCTTTACAGGAACTGGGAGATTCGATGGAAGCTGAGGTGGAACCACAAATTGTCGAGCTGGAAGACCGCACCGTGACCCTGAGCGGCACGGTAGAAAACCAGTATCGGCAGTGGCGGGAAATCTTAAAAGAGATTTATGAAGCGGAAACTGCTTCTTCCGAAACCAGCATATGAAATAGAAATGCTACCGAGGTAAACCGGTCAGATTTTAAACTTTAGTAAGCACCCAAGATCTTCGCAGGGTAACTGAATAAAACGGCGGAACCACTATGCAGCACCGCAATAACGCCAAGGAAGATTCAACCCCAATCGAGCCCGCAGAGTTTAGCTTTGGCGGCGAGGAAGCTCGAGTAACAAAGAATTCCAGCCATCAAAAGGATATCCCGGGCAAGGAAAGCTCTTACTGGCCCTTTGTGTTAGGGGCCGTCATGCTCAGTGGCCTGGTGGGTGTTTTCTGGGGACTTCCCCAGGTTGTGCAGACTCCGAAATTACAGCCCGATAAAACCGCGGTTGCCAAAACAACAACCGCCCCTGATGAGAGCCCGGCTCAAGCATCACCCTATTCCGATGCCGAGATCATGCAGCAACGCAGGGATGTGCAAAAGATCCTGCAAGATATTCTCGCAGTCAAAGAGGAATTAAAAGAACGCCAAGTAGAACTATGGGCCTTCGAAGAATTTTATGCAGCTGAAGACTTGGCATTAAAAGCCGATAGTATTTATCGGAAAAGGCAATTTAAGCAGGCCCTGGAAAAATATCAGGAGTCTCTACAGGCACTGGAAACATTGCGTGACAGTATTCCCGAGCGTATTGAGGCGCACCTTGCCGAAGGCAATCGCGCACTGAACGCTGGGGAAAGGGATTCCGCAATGACGGCGTTTGAACTCGTGCTCACAATCTCTAAAGATCACCCGAGAGGTCTAAGGGGTCGAGAACGGACCGATAAACTACCCATTGCCTGGTGGAGGCTCATTCAGGCTAAAGAGGCCTACTCAGCCTCCGACCTGGACCAAGCCAAGTCTTCCCTGAAAAAATCACTCGCGATAGACCCCGAAACTGCTCAAGCTCAGGCCTTATTAGCGAAGGTAGAAATAGAAATTACCGATAGGGATTATCAAAAGGCTATGTCCGCAGGCTATGCAGCCATCGCCGATAAGAATTATTCATCTGCAAAGCAGTTTTTTAATCAAGCCCAAGCATTAAAACCCAGTGCCAAAGCACCCGCCATCGGTCTAAAACAAGCTAAAAATGGCGTAGAGCGGGAGAAGATCAACAAGCTATTAAACGTAGCTCGTTCACAGGAACAAAAAGAAGATTGGCACGAAGCGCTAAGCAGTTATACCGCTTTACTGAAGAAAGACAGCAGCCTGGTCACTGCGGTCACAGGTAAAGCGCGATCTTCTGCCAGGGCGAAGCTAGATGACCAATTACAAGAGCTGCTCAAAGACCCTCTCACTCTCAGTGAGGGCAAGCGCAACCACTTTGCCCGTAAAGTGCTCGCTGATGCCCGCAAAGTAAACACGCAAACGCCGCGTCTAGTCCAGCAAATAGAAGATCTGGAAAATGCGCTTACCCAGGCATTAATCCCTCTCCCTGTTCGCTTCAAATCAGACCGTAGCACTAGTGTCACTATTTACCATGTGGGACGGCTGGGCAATTTCGATCAGCGTGAAATTGCTTTAAAACCGGGTCGATATACCGCTGTTGGCACACGCGACGGATATCGGGATGTCAGGCGTGAGTTTATTGTTAAGCCCGGAAAGCCTGTCACCGAAGTAGTCATTCAGTGCGCTGAAAAAGTAAATGGCGCTAATAATAGCTGAATACAAGAACCCCTGAGAGTTAAGAAAATCTAATAAATCGGATATTCGCAAGGGGCGACAGCTGAATTGAATCACTGGATTCATTCACAGGACAAGAGGTGTTCTGTGACAAACGTCTCGCTGACTTCCATCCCTTTGGTAGCAGCGAGCTAAGCTTTGTTTCACACAAAAAACATCCACCCCAGCCTTGGTGGCGTTAGTACGATGGAGTCTATCTCATCGGTGCCAGGATATTGCGATAAATCCATAACGACACAGCAATAGGGAAGCATAAATGGCAGTGAAAGAGGCAATCCCTGTCCGTGATGAGAAACCTACTGTCGATGATTCCCCACTCATCGAACCCATAGGTTTTACACCTGTTCAGATCAGCTCTACCCGTGTTCGCCTGTTTTTCTCCAAGCGCGCAATGATTGTGGTGGCCTGTTTGCTACTGAGCCTCTTGGCACTGATATATTTAGTCGCCGCCCGCTCTTTGATATTTGAAACCGTGCCCAAAAACGCCAATGTCAGTATTGAAGGCTTTGCCTTGCCATTAGGAGATGGGCACCTGGTGCTTCCAGGCAGTTACAATTACACCATCAGCGCAGAAGGATATTTACCCGAGACTGGCGAAGTGGAAGTAGCTAGCGAGGGGCACAGTCGCCACTCGGTAACGTTGGATAAACTTCCCGGCCATCTGCAAGTAGAAACCGATCCTCCAGTTCCAGTCAAAGTTTTGATCAATGGCAATGAGGTCCCCAATAAAAATGGGCTGGTAGAGAATATCCGCCCAGGATCATTGCGGGTGACCGTTCTCTCCGACCGCTATCTGCCTTTTACTCGGGAGATTAAAATTGAAGGGCTAGATAATATTCACAGGCTGGAGGCCAAACTGCGACCGGGTTGGGCCAATATACGTATTGGTAGTAACCCACCTGGCGCCACTGTTACAGCCGATGGAAAAGTTCTCGGTACCACACCACTCAATACAGAATTGGTACAGGGCGATAGAGTTATTTCCATTTCCCTACCGGATCATAAAACGGTCGATGTCCCAATAGCCGTCACTGCCGGTGTGGATCAAACACTTCCCACAGTCAATCTCGGCCCAGCCGATGGACTACTGCGAGTAGTTACAACTCCCGAGGGTGCCGGCGTTACCGTAGATGGCGAATTTCGCGGTCACGCGCCCTTGGAACTCGAGCTAGCATCGGGGCAAACCCATCGACTGAGATTTTTTAAAGATGGTTATGCTTCTGTTGAGCACACAATAGACCTTTCCGCCGGAATGGAACGTGACCTCAATATTAATTTAAATGCCGTCTACGGAAGAGTGTTTGTAACAAGCGTTCCCTCCGATGCAGAAGTGTATATCGATGGGCAGTACGCGGGGAGAAGCGGCCAGGCATTTAATCTTCCCACCAAGAGTCACAGTATTGAAGTCAGGAAAAATGGTTATCAAGCATTTGATACCCGCGTAATCCCCAGTGACAAGTTAGAGCAAACAGTACGCGCTGTATTGTTAACCAAAGAACAGGCTCGCTGGCAGCAAGTTCCATCGTCCTACCGTCATGCTGCCGGCGGCACGATGAAGTTAATGCGCCCCAATGCCGTATTCACCATGGGTTCTTCACGTCGAGAACAGGGACGCCGTGCCAATGAGGTAATGCGACAGGTTTCTCTCAACCGTCCTTTTTATATTGGAGCCACGGAAGTAACCAATGGAGAATTCCGCCGCTTTAAACGCATGCACACCTCAAGGCATGTCAACGGGGTTAGTTTGGATAATGACAACCTTCCCGTCGTCAATGTCAGCTGGGCTGATGCCGCCCTGTTCTGTAACTGGCTCAGTGAGCGCGACGGTCTAAACCCCGTCTATCTGACTGAACGTGGAAAAATAGTTGGGTTTGACTCAGCGGCAGACGGCTACCGTCTGCCCACAGAAGCCGAGTGGGCCTGGTTGGCCCGCTATGACAAAGGCACTATGCGAAAATTCCCTTGGGGCAATGAACTGCCCATCGGTGCCAACTCCGGCAACTACGCCGACAGCCACGCCGCAAAACTCATACCGGCGGTCTTGCGCACCTATAGTGATCGCTATGCGGCTACCGCACCCGTCGCCAGCTACAGCCCAAATCCTCTCGGTATTTACGATCTGGGAGGCAATGTATCTGAATGGATTCACGACCTATATACCATTGGTACCGGACTCACATCTCGCGTGGAAGAAAACCCGATTGGGCCACAAGATGGTGACTACCATGTAATTCGAGGCTCCAGCTGGCGTCACTCAGGGTTAACCGAGCTGCGCTTATCTTACCGCGATTATGGTGAAGCCCCCCGAAACGATATTGGATTCAGAGTGGCTCGCTGGATTAATTAAGGAAGGAGAGAAGATGTTCAGAATCATCTTAGTACTCATCATTCTTTTACCCTCTTATTTACTTGCCCAAGAGAAAGAAGATACGGATGAGATAACCATTGCTCAAGCCAACAAGGAAAAGCCAGAGAAAAACAAAGGAAAACGCAAGAGCAACCGCTCTGATGACTACAAATCCTCAGAGGAAATTTCTGAAGATTTATCCGTTTCCTATCCTGTGGATATTTAGAAGAGAAGCCGCCAAGGGCACCGTCATGAAATTCAAATCCTCAGACTTTATTTTCCAGATATTTGCACTTCTGGGATCCATTATCCTGGTGCATGCCATTTATGTTGCCATCATCCGTCCCAATGCAGACGCGCTTATAGAAGAGCAACTCGCTCGGGAGGCCGCAGGGGAAACCTATATACAGCAGCGCTCTATGTACATCGTAATGAGGGATTATGAACAGGAAGCCTGTTTTGTATTGATGCTTTGGGCCATGGCGATTATGGGCCTAAAGGCGCGCCGTAGTATGCGCGAGCGTAAATTACTCGATAAAGCCCTGCTCAATATCAGTGAGGGCACACCCATATTACCGGAAGACACCCGAGACCTATCCCGCCCCATACAGGCCCTACCCGAAGAGGAGCGAAGTTATCTCGTGCCCAGAGCATTGCTCACCGCCCTGCAACGATTCGGATCGACCCGAAATGTGGCTGCCGTTTCCAATTCGGTAAAAGAGGTGTGCGAAACAGAGGGGGATCGACTCGATTCGGAACTGGCTATGGTTCGCTATATCACCTGGGCAATCCCCTCTATTGGATTTATTGGAACTGTACGCGGTATTGGCGAAGCACTATCTCAGGCCCACAAGGCAGTGGAAGGTGATATTGCCGGTGTTACCGTGAGCCTTGGTGTCGCCTTTAACTCCACTTTTATTGCCCTAGTAATCAGTATCGTCATTATGTTTTTCACCCATCAGTTACAGCTTATGCAAGAGAGACTGGTGCTGGACACGCAGAATTATTGTGACAACCGCCTGCTGAGGTTCCTTAAAATCAGCTAACTACCATCAAAACCATCATTTCGGATATTGGCCGCGAGGAATTCCTCATGGGACAAGGCGTCCTTGAAATCAATGACTGTGGTTTAAGAGTTTTTATCGGCACTACGGAAGTTCTGGAAAGCCCTGGCATCGCGGTAATTGAGCCGGGTCGAATCCATATCGGCACCGCGGCACAAATGCGTGCACGCAGTCACCCCACTCAGGTTAATAACCAGTTTTGGCGGAGACTCAGCTTGGAATCACTAAAATCCGCCAACCAGCGCTGCCGCCACCACGCCGACCTGGCTTACTGCCACTTACAGGAGATCTCCGAACACTGCGACCTCCCTGAAGAATTAGTACTAGCGGTGCCCGGAAACTTTACCCGTGAGCAACTGGCTCTACTGCTCGGAATCATCAAAGAAAGTAACATGAATGTGGTCGGACTCGTTGATTCGGCTAGTGCAGCTGTTGGCGACCTAGCCCCAGCCGGACTGCATATCCATGTGGAATTACAACTACATCAAACTCTGATTTCCCGCATTTCGGTAGATCAACTCGCCACCGTAAAATCGGCAGAGAGCGTTGCCGATGCAGGCCTATGCCATTTTCATGAAGCTTGGGCAAGGGTGTTTACCGATGCCTTCATAATGCAGTGCCGTTTTGACCCACTGCACTCCGCTGAATCTGAACAACAACTATACGACTTGATGCCCCAATGGGTCGGCCGTGCTATGAGCCAGGGAGAGGTTCTTGCTGAGTTGGATGATCGAACGGCAAAAATATCCTTGCGCCAACTTCAAGATGCCACAGCCCCCATTCTTTCCCGTGTGCGGGCAATGATCGAAAATCTTGCCGACAGCAACAGTGTGAGCTTTATTTCCCACCGCTGGTCAGAAATTCCCGGAGGTATGCAATTAGCTCAACGTATGCATCTTCTCGCCAGAGACAGTACAGCCCAATCCATTAAAAATCGATGGAAAGAGATTCGCAGTCAAGATTCTGCATTGCGGCTGGTTAATAGTGTCAGCGCGGCTCCAGAAAGTGAAATCAGCTTGCACCTGGAAGCACCTTCGGAAGCTGCGGCGACGCACCTGCTATATGGTCATCGCGCTCTTGCGGCACAACAACCGCTGTTTGTTTTTTGGCATGAGGATAAGTTCCAAGTAACACCTACCCCCCCAGAACATCCTGCGGCAACCGTTACCAACCATGCGGGACGCTTGGCATTAAGAGTGGATGCGGGAATTCGCCTTATGCTCAATGGAGAAGAAATTGCTGCACCGGTTAATCTCAACGCCGGCGATAAAATCGGCATTGCAGACCGGCATGACGTTATAACCGCAATCAGCGTAGAACGCTATGAGACGTAAACAGCGGCGTTTTTCCACATTCAGTCTGTCTTTTCTGGACATCATGTCCTGTGGATTCGGTGCAGTTGCTTTAATTTTCCTCATCATCAAGCATGGTTCCGATCACGAAATCGAGGTGGAAACTGAGGATCTGAGTGCTGAGGTAAACCTGCTACAGGAAGAAGTTGAGCTCGGCGAAGAACACCTTGTATTGGCACGCAACACCCTGGATATCGTCAGCGATGAGCTGGTTGAGGCCCAGGGGCTGGCACGCCGTATTCTCGAACAAATTGAAGAAGTAAAAGGCAATATTGCCGAAGTGGATAGTATTGATGAAAAGGAAGACATAAAAAGATTACAAGACAAGCTCAAGAAATTGGAACAGGCAAAAAAAGACCTGGAAGATGAGAACAAGAAACTCGGCAATAATGTTCGCAAATATACCGGCGATGGCGACCGACAGTATCTCACCGGGCTTCGCCTTGGCGGCAACCGCATCTTGATCCTACTTGATGCCTCAGCATCAATGCTTGGTGATGAGTTAATCAAAGTCATTCGCGCCCGAAATATGTCCTCAAGGGTTAAACGCCAAACAGAAAAATGGCGACGGGCTATTAATACTGTTTCCTGGCTTACCGCCCAGCTACCACCAGACAGCCAGTACCAGATCTATACTTTCAATACATCATTTCGCGCCGCAATTGCGGGAACAGAGGACCGCTGGCTAAATGTGGATGATCGCGACCAGTTGGATAAAGCGATCAAACAATTGGATGAAATCGTGCCAGAAAAGGGCACAAGCTTGGAAAGGGTATTCAATGCCATTCACGCCATGACGCCTTTACCCGATAATATTATTCTGATCACCGATGGTCTGCCTACCCAAGGTATGAAACCGCCCAGAAGTGCCACCATCTCTGGCAGGGAGCGGCGTAACTTGTTTAAAAAAGCGGTGAAAGTGCTTCCCGCAAATGTCCCAGTCAACATTATTCTCACTCCCATGGAGGGCGACCCTTTTGCTGCCAGTGAATTCTGGAAGCTGGCCATGCTAACACAGGGATCTTTTCTCGCACCCTCGAGAGACTGGCCATGATTAGTTCATCCAAGAAAAGACGTCAGGAAGAATTTAGCATTTCCTTTCTCGATGTAATTTGTTGTGGGTTTGGCGCCATTGTGCTGTTATTGATGATTGCCAAAACCGCCGAGCCCATTGTTCTTGAAGAGGCAGAGATAGATCTGGAAGCCCAAGTTATGGAGCTTCAACAACAAATCGCAGAGATTCGCGGAGAAACGACCGTTCTCAATCGGGATCTCAATGCCAAGCGCGAACAAATTGATATTGAACGCAAACGCATAGCCAACCTTCGTGGAGAGCTGGAAGCCCTGCAAGCAGTCTACGCCAGTAAAACCGAAGGCCAAAGTGAAGAGGGTAAGTTAAAGGGTGAGTTGACCATCGCTTTGCAATCAATGACGGAAGAAATGCGCCGTTTACTCGGTGAAAACTACCAGCGCAAAAACAATGTCATCGGCGGTATACCGGTCGATAGTGAGTACATTCTTTTTATTATCGATACCTCCGGCAGTATGTTTAATTACGGCTGGGACCGCATGATGGCGGAAATGGTTAATACTCTTGATCTCTACCCTAATGTCAAAGGCATCCAGGTAATGAATGACATGGGTGACTACATGTTCTTTAATTACCGAAATAAATGGATCCCCGATACCCCTGGGCGCCGCCAGGCAATTCTTCAACGATTAAAAACCTGGAACCCTTTTAGTAACTCCAGCCCCGTCGAAGGCATACAAAAAGCCGTTCGCAGTTTTTACGATCCCAGCAAAAAAATCAGTATTTATGTGCTCGGGGATGAGTTTACCGGGAAATCCATACGCAATGTCATGTTGGCAGTGGACCGGGTCAATGCCCAGCATGGAGAAGGCAAGCGCAATATTCGCATTCACGCCGTGGGATTTCCCATACAATTTTCCAGACCACCACATTTACAAACTACCGGGCTTCGCTTTGCCGCTTTGATGCGGGAATTGACTTATCGCAATGGTGGTACTTTTGTTGGACTTAATGATTTTCGCTAGCTGATTGATACCAGGAGTCATTCATGAAGTACAGGATAAAGGAGGATTCCACATTTCATCTGGCGATTGTGGTTCTTCTCTCTCTCATTGTCACAGCCTGCTCACATACAGTTCAGGTTGAAGGAAATTATCCAGCCCCTGTAGGCCATCAATTTCCTCTCTCTGTAGGAATCTACCTCAGCGAGGATTTCAAAAATTACACCTACCAAGAAGATAGTGAAGACCGTGAAGAGTGGAAGATAAACACTGGCAGAGCCCAGGAAAATTTATTTGAAACGGTTCTCGGCTCCATGTTTATTAACACTATTTCTCTATCTGAATACCCTAAGGATGTGCCCGCCAATGTAGAACTAGTCATAGTTCCGGAGGTCCGTGAACTCCAGTTCACCATGCCTAGAGAGACCAGGGTCAATATTTTTGAGGTCTGGATCAAGTATGACATGAACGCCTATGACTCCCAGGGCAACCAGGTGGCCAGCTGGGTGATTACCGCTTACGGCAAGACACCGACAGCCTTTCTGCAGTCTCAGGAGCAAGCTTTAACTCAGGCTATCAATATCGCCCTGCGGGATGCTGGGGCAACTTTGTATACAGGTTTTGAGAAGGTACCAGAGCTACAGGCATTTCTTTCTGGCAAGGTCAGATCTGCCTCTTTACAGGAATTTAAAGTGAAGTCCCCACAGGCTGAATAGAGGATTTTATTGTGTTCAAGCCATTTATTGTTTTAACCCTGGTAATCCTCAGCGGCTGTACCACCGTAGTTATTGATGAGTACAGACGTAGCGATGGTGAGCTCGCAGCTGGGGATTCCGTAGTGATACTAGGACGTCGTCATTCCAGTGATTATGAAACAGAACCTAACCTTATCGCCTGTGTCGGCAGGGAGCTTCACAACCCGGAAATGGGGGTTAACATTATCCCCGAAAAAGAGTTTGTCGATATTATGTACCCTTGGTTCGAGCCCAGAACCGCACCAATGCATGTCCGTTCACTCGATCGTCTGATGGAGAATAAAGAGGTTCGGGAGCGCATGGAGTCCTATGGGGTTAAATACATAGTCTGGATAGACGGTTCCACAGAAACCACTGCCAGTGCTGGTTCTATCAGCTGCACCATCAGTACCGGCGGGGCTGGCTGTTTTGGCTTCGGCACCTGGGACAAGGAATCCGATTATGAAGCCGCCGTGTGGGATTTTCGCGACCGGGAGCTCTCTGGAAAACTTAGCGCAGACGCCAAAGGTACATCCTATATGCCCGCTATCGTGATTCCCATCCCCTTGATCGCTCGAGTACAGAACAATGCCTGCAAAGGAATGGCCGTTCAACTACAGCAGTTCTTAATACCCGCAGTAAGAACAAGTTCATAATCAAACTATAAGCAGGGAGGCTGAGGTAATGCTGAATGTTTTTCGACTGTGTGTATCGATACTGGTTGCTGCATGTACAGCCTGTGCATTCAATCCAGCCACCAATCGCCCTGACCTGGTGTTGATGTCTGAGGACAAGGAGATTTCTATTGGTAAGGAAATGCATGAAGAGCTGATAGAAAACACTCCCATTTACCAGGACCCTGTACTCACGGCCTATGTTAATCATGTAGGGCAAAAGGTGGCAGCAGCCAGTGACAGACCCGATCTCAAGTATCACTTCACCATTATCGACAGCCAGGATATCAATGCCTTTGCCTTGCCTGGAGGCTATGTCTATATCAATCGCGGTCTACTCACCTACCTCCACTCGGAAGCGGAAATGGCAGCCGTTCTTGCCCATGAGATTGGGCACATTACTGCGCGTCATGCCGTACGGCAGAAGACTGCAGCCACCGGTGCCAGTGCCGCATCAGTTTTATCTGTGCTGGTTACCGGTAGTCGGGTTGTTGGCGACGCCGCCAACCTCTGGAGTACCGCCGCGGTAAAAGGTTATGGCAGGGAGATGGAATTAGAGGCTGACCGCTTCGGTGCTCAGTATATGTTCAAGGCCGGCTATGACCCCACAGCTATGATCAGTGTGCTGGGCATATTAAAAGACCAGGAAACCTTTGCCCGTAGACGCGCTCGTATCGAGGGAAAGAAGCCGCAGACGTATCATGGCGTATTCTCCACTCACCCCAGGAACGATATTCGCCTACAGGAAGTGGTTAAGGCAGCGGGCACTCTGCCCGAAGAAAGCAAAGATGTAAAAGTAGCCTACTATCGCGAGAAAACCGATGGCCTAATTTATGGCGATAATGCCAGGCAGTCCAATAAAAACCGTTTTAATCACAAGCGCCTGGGGTTCTCGTTACTATTTCCCGATGGCTGGACAGTGGATAATCAGCGCTCCTCCATTGTAGGCACAGCCCCAGACAAGTCAGCAACTATTACTATTAAGGTCGCTAAACGCGAAGGAAATCAACCCGCAGATATGGCCTTAAGGGAAGAGTATGATATACGCAAGCTGGAACAAAGTGAAAAACTGAATCAATATCGACTAGAGGGCTATACAGGAAAAGTCCCCTCAGTGGAAAAAGAAAATGTTGATCCGGATAGGGTTGCGATTATCTATTATGGAAGCCGGCAATTCATGCTGGAGGGTAAAATTACCGATTCATCATCCCATAAAAAGGATGATCTGGAACAATATGACACCATGTTTTTAACCAGTATTCGCAGCTTTAGGCCCTTGCGAGAAACGGATATTGTGGAGAAGGATATTAGACGACTGCGCTACGTTAAAGCCACAGAAAAAACCACTTTTTCCTCTTTGGCCCGGCATATGGAAATTGGAGAGTATGCAGAGGAGCAGCTGCGACTACTCAATGGCTATTATCCTCGCGGCGAACCGGAACCCGGTGAGTGGATTAAAATAATACAATAAGAAATACAGCTCAATTCTTACAATTGCCCTTGGCAATCATGTCGATATTCTGTATATCTAGTTCAAATTGCACAAAGAATTAGATAACAATGTGCGAGAGGTCTATAACGGATCTACTATCCCTTTGTTGAGGTAACTTAATAATAAGGGTGGGTGTAGAGCATTCTGTGCTCCAAGCTCTTTGAGAAAGAAATACCATTATTGAGCATAAAAGGTAAGTGACCTCTTATATCCAAGGCAGAATGTTATTTAGTTAGAAGCCCAAAAGAATAGATAAACCTGAGATTATCCCTTTTTCTATATTCCATAGATTAAGTATTGAAAGTAGGCATAACCATAATAATAGGAGCTTTAAATGAACGGCATGATGATGCAGTCTCAACTTACCCTCATCGGTATCATGCAACACGCCTTAAGCAATTCACCCAATAGTGAAATAGTCTCTGTTACTGCAGATAATCCACAATTCCGTTACACCTACAAAGAAGCTTTTAAACGCTCCGCCCAGCTTGCCCAGGCACTATCCCGACTGGGCGCCAAACGCGGCGATCGTATTGGTACTCTAGCCTGGAATGATCATCGCCACTTTGAACTTTACTACGCAACATCATGTAGCGGGCTTGTTTGCCACACCATCAATCCACGTTTATTCCCTGAACAAATTCACTACATTATCGAACACGCCGAGGACCGCTGGCTGTTTATTGATCCTATTTTTGTTCCACTCATTGAGAAACTTGCCGATAGGCTCACCAGTGTAGAGGGCTTTATAATCTTGACCGATAAAGCCCATATGCCCCAGAGCACTCTGGAAAATTACTTTTGCTATGAGGAACTTCTCGATAATCATTCCGGCAATTTCCAATGGCCGGAACTGAATGAGCAGAGTGCTGCGGCACTTTGCTATACCTCAGGCACAACGGGCAATCCTAAAGGCGTACTATACTCCCACCGCGCGATGACACTACACACCTACGGGGTACTAATGCCGGACGTGTTCGCCATTCGGCAAAATGAAGCCATCCTTCCCGTTGTTCCCATGTTTCATGTCAATGCCTGGTCTATTCCCTATGCGGCACCAGCCGTAGGTGCCAAGCTGGTACTACCCGGCCCCAAAATGGGTTGCGGCGAGACACTCAGTCGGCTTATGCAGCAGGAGTCTGTCACTATTGCTGCAGGCGTGCCTACGGTTTGGTTGGCGCTACTCAAATACCTGCGCGAAACCGAGGCAACCATCCCCAGCCTTAACCGCGTGGTCGTCGGCGGTTCTGCCTGCCCCTGGAGCATTATGGAAGAATTTGAGGAAAAGCATGGTGTCTACACACACCATGCATGGGGTATGACAGAGATGAGCCCTCTAGGCACCTACAATGCTCGAGTGGACAACAAATTGTCGGCCGGTGAAGCCAAAGCTTTGCGCCTAAAACAGGGGCGCGCTGGCTTTGGCGTGGAAATGCGTATTGTCGATCCCCTAGGTAGCCCCCTACCTCACGACGGTACTGCATTTGGCGCACTGCAGGTGCGGGGTCCCTGGGTTTGCGAGCGCTACTATAAAGCAGAGGAGTCAGCCCTTACCGCCGATGGCTGGTTTGATACCGGAGACGTAGCCACTATAGACCCTGCTGGATACCTGACCATTACTGACCGCACCAAGGACGTGATCAAATCTGGTGGGGAATGGATTTCTTCCATAGAGCTGGAAAATTTTGCCATGACCCTCGATGGTGTCGCCGAGGCAGCTGTTATAGGGGTACCTCATGAAAAATGGGCCGAGCGACCTCTATTGATCGTTGTGCCAGAGACGGGCAAGAAACCCGAAACCGAGAAAATTCTCAGCGCCTATCATGGACGTTTTGCGAAGTGGTGGATTCCCGATGATTGCATCATCACCGCAGAACTTCCTCATACCGCTACGGGAAAAATCAGCAAAAAAGACTTGCGAAAACAATTTTCCCAACACCTATGGTCCCAGGAGGTATCAGTATAAAGCCTCGGCATAAAGCTCAGTATTTTCGCCCCCCCCGACTAACCGGGCAGTCAGCCCGGTTAACTTCTTAAAGCCTATGGCAATAGCTAAATGCCCTGTGGTTCACACTCTATTGAGCTTCCTTCGCGCTGATATATCTCTGTCATATTCTTTTGCTAGAAAGCTTCCCACACTTATCTGGGATCTCTTGCAAATGTTCAAAAGAATTTTGTCTACTTTATTGATCATCGGTTCAGCCACTGCGAACATCACTTGTGCCGACAACAACGTCGGTGCTGCGAAGACCACTATGGTCATCGCACATCGAGGTGCATCGGCTTATTTACCAGAGCATACTCTCGAAGCGAAAGCCATGGCCTATGCCATGCGACCGGACTATATCGAGCAGGATTTGGTGCTTAGCAAAGATGATCACTTGATTGTGATGCATGATATTTATCTCGATAGTACAACCAATGTGGCGGATGTATTTCCTGGGCGCGCCCGTGACGATGGGCACTACTACACGATCGATTTCACTTTAGAAGAGCTAAAAAAACTCCAGGTTAGCGAAGTCTTCTCTATAGGCGAAGACGGCCCTCAGGCAAAATATCCACATCGTTTTCCTCTTTGGAAGTCCAGCTTCCAACTATCCACTTTCGAAGAAGAGTTGGAACTAATACAGGGCTTAAATAAATCCCTTGGCTACGATATCGGTATTTATCCTGAAATTAAAAAACCCTATTTTCACCACTGGGAAGGCAAAGATATCGCTGCAATTGCCCTACAAAAACTCAAGGAATACGGTTACAGCGACAAGCAACAAAAGGTTTTCTTACAGAGCTTCGATGCCGAGGAATTACAACGCATTAAGTTTGAATTAATGCCCGTAATGGATATGGATCTCCCCCTAGTCCAGCTTATTGCGGCAACGAGTTGGGGAGAAAAACTGATTGAAATTAACGGCACCATCCAAAACTACGATTACGACTGGATGCTGGAGCGTGGCGGCTTACGTAAAATTGCCAGTTATGCCGATGGCATCGGCCCCTGGTACCCCATGTTGATGGAAGTTGAGAATGGCCAGCCAAGGGCAAATAATGTGGTTCGCCGGGCCCATCGCAGGGACCTTCAGGTTCACCCCTACACTTTCCGCGCCGACCCGGAAAAGCTGCCAGAGGAATTCGAAAGCTTTAACCAATTTCTCCACTTTGCCGCCTATCAACTGCGAGTGGATGGTATTTTCACGGACCAGCCCGATCAAGCTGTCAATTACCTTTCCCGTCCACACCATAGAAGACGCGGATACTGAGCAACTAAAAAAATGGCCGCATAAGCGGCCATTTTCCTAATCAAACTTAGAGAAGTCTGCAGGACGCTTCTCCATAAAGGCGGTTGCCGCTTCTTTAAATTCCTCAGAAGTGAGACGATCCTGGAAATGGCGGCCCTCCTCCTGAATAAACTCCAACCCCTTTTCTTGAGTTGCGCGGCGCAGTAACTGCTTAGACAGGCGCACGGCAGCCGGTGCCTTAGCTGCTAGCTCAACAGCCACTTCGCGAGCACGTACAATTGCCTGTTCTGGATCAACTGCCTCATTACAAATACCAATATTGACCGCTTCTTGAGCGCTGAACTTTTTGCCCAACAGCAGCAACTCCGATGCCTTTGCGTGACCGGCAATACGGGGCAGCAGATAACTGGAACCATACTCAGGACAAAGCCCCAAGTTCACAAATGGCATCTGGAACATGGCATCATGACCGGCAAATGACAGGTCACAGTGCAGCAGCATGGTGGTGCCGATCCCCACTGCCGGACCATTCACGGCCGCAACCACTGGCTTCGGGAAGTTGTAGAGCGCACTCATAAACTGGAAGACAGGAGACTCCTCTCCCTCTGCAGAGCCACCGAGAAAATCTGCCAAATCGTTACCACTGGTAAAAATACCTTCAGCACCAGTAAGGATAACTACGCGGATATCACTATTATTGACAGCACTATTGAGGAGCTCCGCCATGGCGGTGTACATCACCATGGTCAGTGCATTTTTGCGCTCAGGGCGATTGATAGTTATTTCCAGGATACGCTCGTTGACCTGGGCCTGAATTTCCGCGCATGCGCTTTGCATAATGTTCTCCGGGTTCGAATCATTTGAGACTGATAGACAGCCGTTAGTGGCTAAAAAAACAGAGCCGCGAGTAAACACAGAGCTCTTACTCGTTTTTCCGGGATACTAATAGGATTGATACCTAAGCGTGCAACCGCGAAAACAGCTAATTACAGTTAATAGGCGTAAAATTGTGTTGCGGCCCACAAAGGGTAGCAACTTTCATCTTATTAGTTAGCACAAAAGGCTTGATATCCAGGTAAATAGCCGCGAGCCGCCTTTGGCAGGCGATTCATATTAACCGTTGCACCCTCAGAGGCGAGTTCATAAACAACCACATTCGTTGACGGGAATAGCCCGGTAGAACATTGACACCGGGCTATTCGTTCAGATTGCCGATTAAGGCTTTAGTGCGGAATCTCTGCGTAGAGGCTGGCACATACAGTGAACGCCGCCTCCTCCGGGAGTAATCATGGAAATATCTGGATCAATGACCTCCAGACCGTGGGCCCTGCACTTCTCGGCAAGGCCGGTATTGGCTTTGGGCAGCATCACTCGATCATTCCCCAGGGCCACCACATTGACTCCCAGCTCCAGCACTTGCGGGAAGGGAATATCGATAATCTCGATATTGCGGCTCTTGAACCACTGCACCAACTCAGGTTCTACGGCATCGACACAGATAGCCGCAAGCTTTTCCGCCAACATCGCCACCAAAACATCGATATGTAGGAAGAAAGGATCAAACTGGTAGCCTTTCACTTCCCAGCCCTCCTTCTCTACCCAGCTCTTCATCTGTGCAAAGCCCTGGGGACTGGTGCGCTCACCGGAATAACCACACAGAATAACTCCCGGCTCCAGCACCATAAAATCACCACCTTCCAAAGAGCCGGCGGTGATGACATCGTAAATGGGAATTTCCAGTTCAGCATACTTCTTGACGATGGGAGCCCACTCCCCCCGGCGCCAAGGGCTAAACATTTGCGTAACAATTGGCCCCCAGGGGGTCATTACTGAAGAATCACGCCCATAGATCTGGTAAGGCAGGCTGCTGTCTGCCGGAATCAGGTGGGTAGTCACTCCCGCATGGCGGTAGGCATCCAGCATTTCTCTGTGTTGCGCCTCAGCCACTTTGTGGTCGAACTGCATTCCCAAGCGCTCGGCGCGACGGGCACTGGCATTTCCTGTGCGCCAACTGAAATTATCCACGGGACCGATTAATACATCACGCAATACACCGTACTCGGAGTCCATTCCCCAGTTAGTCAGTGGAGCTGTACCGCCGTTGTCCTTGCGGTACTTCAAGGTAAATTCACTCATGATCAATCCAAATCGGTTTATAGGACCACAGCCAGTCCTGCAGACTCGCCAGGCATACTTATTTCATATTGATTAGCAGGGATTATCAGCCCACTTCGGCGCTGTTTAACATGGCATGTAACAGGACGTTACAGCCGGCTTCTAGGTGTCCCGGTTCAGCCGACTCCGCCTCATTGTGTGAAAGCCCCCCGGCACAGGGCACGAAAATCATTGACACGGGTGCAACCCGGGAAACGTAGACCGAGTCGTGCCCAGCTCCAGAAACCATCTTGCGATGACTGTAACCCAAGTTCTGCACTGCACTATCTACCGCCTCGACGCAGCCTTTGTCGAATGCCACAGGCGGTGAGTACCACTCGTCGCGTACATCAATGGCGACACCACTGGCTTCCTGAGCCTGCTCAGCTACCCGATAGAGGGTACGGTGCAAGTGCTCTAACCCTTCCGGTGTCGGATGACGTAAATCCAGTGCAAGGACGACTTTTTCCGGCACTGTGTTGCGGCTGCCTGGCGCTGCACGCAAATCGCCACAGGTAATTCTGGCATCTATAGAGTAAGCCCTCACTTCTCCATAAAGCTTCTCACACAGCCATGCCATGGCCTGCACAGGATCGCGGCGATCTTCCATTGGGGTGGGTCCCGCGTGACAGGGAGTTCCAAAGAAGGTGACATCGTACCAACGAATCCCCTGCACCCCGGTGACGACACCAATCACCTGATCCTGCTTTTCTAAAATTGGCCCTTGCTCAATATGTGCCTCAAAGGCGGCCTTAATCGGTGTCGGTTGGGCAGGTTCAGGTCCCAGGTATCCGATGCGCTCCAGTTCCTGGCCAATTGTAACCCCGGACTTATCCATGCGGCTGTGGCCATAATCGAGGCTGAATTCTCCAGCCCAAACTCCAGATCCCACCATAGCGGGGGAGAAACGAGCCCCTTCTTCATTAGTCCAGACCACCACCTCGAGGGGAGCCTTGGTTCGAACCCCGCGCTCCTCAAGGGTGCGCAACACTTCGAGACCGGCCAATACACCGTACACACCATCAAACTTTCCACCGGTGGGCTGGGTATCCAGGTGTGACCCTGTAATGACCGCGGGCAGGTTGTTGTCGGTGCCAAGGCGCCGGGCAAAGATATTACCCATGCGATCCACACGAATTTCACAGCCGATTTCCCGGCACCAGCGTACGAACAGGTCGCGTCCTTTGCGATCCTCATCGGTCAGTGCCTGCCGGTTACAACCACCAGCTGGGGTTGCACCGATTTCAGCCATTTGCATAAGGCTTTGCCATAGACGCGCGCCGTCGATACGCATTTGTTGTGCGGGGTTTTCCATTCAATGAACTCCGGGCCTAATATTGAGGATCATACTAATCGCTTTGCCAAAACTTATGTTTTGATACGGGCAGATTAAAGAGAGCATTATTTCGCCGCTGATCAAAACTCGACCAGGAATACGCCCAAATGACTCTCACCTATAGCTCATACCTGAAAATTGACGAGCTGCTTGAGTGCCAGAAGCCTCTTTCCGATGGCCCTGAACACGATGAACTTCTATTTATTGTGATACACCAGAGCTACGAGCTGTGGTTTAAGCAGATGTTACATGAACTGGACTTTCTGGTACGGCTCTTCAATAACGGCGAACGCAACCGCGCGCTACACACCCTAAAACGTGTAGATAAGATCTATCGCACGCTGATCCAACAGGTGGATATCCTCGAGACCCTGACACCATTGGAGTTCTTATCATTCCGCGACCGCCTATCAACCGCCAGTGGTTTTCAGTCGTTTCAGTTCCGCGAGCTGGAATTCCTCTACGGGTCCAAAGATCCAAAAAAACTGGAGAATTATGAGCCCGGCTCGGACCACTACCAGCGCCTGATGAAGCGGTTGGAAGCTCCGACCTTATGGGATGCATTCCTGAGATTCCTGGTTCACGAGGGTCTCCCGGTACCTGCACAAGAATTAAACCGGGACTTTCGCCAAGTTGCCGAACCGTCTCCCGCAATACAAAAAGTTCTCATCGATATCTATCGCAGTGACCCCCTACTGAGTGAAATCTGCGAGGCCCTGGTCGATATCGACTCATCTTTACAACAATGGCGCTACCGACATGTAAAGATGGTAGAACGGACCATTGGCAGTAAGATGGGCACGGGGGGATCCAGCGGTGTTGGGTACCTGAAGAACACTCTGTTCAAAGTGGTATTTCCCGATCTCTGGGCCATTCGCGCTGAACTCTAACGGTCAAAGGCTACACATTCCCTGTTGAAAGACTCGTTTTTTGACTTTCAACAAATAGAGACGGGCATAAAAAAAGCCAGCAACTTGCTGGCTTTTTACTCTTCTGCAGAAGCAGACTGACTTCTCGCTGAATTACTTCTCGAAGGGCACCAGAGATACCTGGATTCCCGGGCTCACTTCCTTGGCAGCATCTGCGATCTGTACATAGGTGTCAGCACTGGATTTGTTGTGCGCACGTACAATCACAATGGCTTGAGGATTCTCGGCATACAGCTGCGCGATACGAGCGCGAACAGCGCGGCTATCGATGCGGCTACCACCTAAAGTGATTTCATCGTTGGCGTTCACAACCAGCAGGATATTTTGCTTGTCTGGATCAGGCGGATTGTCCTGGGTCTGATTCGGATCAGGCACATTTACGTCCAACGCTTTCTCTTTTACAAAGGACGCCGTTACGATAAAGAAGATCAGCATGATGAACACTACGTCCAGCATGGGCGTCAGGTCGATATCCGCCTTTTCTTCTTCTACGGCCTTTCCGCGTCGTCTACTCATAAAACACCGTGCTGTTATCAAATACCAAGGGTGCCGGTTTAACCGGTCTCATCTGGTGGGCAAGATTGCCGCGAATCGCCTGGCATTGCAAGTACAACCTATAACCCAAGGAAATAACTATTACAAATCAATGAGTTACAGAGAACACCCAAGCGATAAGGTCAATTTTTGATCGAAAAATCCGACTAGCGCTGCTCCAGATAACGCTGGTAATCGGGTACTTCGCGGTCAAATTCACAGTCCATCAGGGCCGATTGGATGATCATATCGGCACTACTCGAGTTACAGGCCACAGGAATATTCCAGGCCGCCGCAATCCGCAGCAGTGCCTTTACGTCTGGATCATGGGGCATGGGCTCAAAGGGGTCCCAGAAGAAGACCAGCAGGTCTACTACCCCCTCACTGATGCGGGCTCCCAATTGCTGATCGCCACCCAAGGGGCCGCTCAGGAGCTTCTCCACTTCAAGGCCAGTAGCTTCCTCTATCTTTCCGCCCGTTGTGCCAGTAGCCAGAAGGCTGTGCCTTTCCAGTAGAGAGCGGTGTCGAAGGCACCACTGAATCATAGCCCCCTTGCGATTGTCATGGGCAACCAGAGCAATGCGTTTACTGGCAGGTAGCGCCTTAGAGATAAATTCCATGAGGACCTCAACAAAATATAACGCTTCTATATTATCCCAACCACACGGAAGTTGTTCTCTTCCTGCCCGATCCAACGGTGTATTAGGGAATTGCTTTCAACAGAAATAGGTTCACCCCGGTATAATATTCAAAACCTCGTACCTAAATAAGGAGAGAATATGAGCGTAGGAGCCTGGGAGCCACAGGTGAGTGGCCAGCAAGAAGAAAACCATTGGGAATTCGACCGGGATCAATTGCAGAGGCTTATCAGTGTTGCCATCTCTGATAACAGCCTGAGCGATAAACTAAATGAGGAAGACCTAAGAGCATCACAGCTTATTCGCCTGCCTGCTCAACAATGGTTAGAGGAAAGCCAACATTGGAATAACGAGCAGCTGTGGCAGCTCATACGCTTCTTTACTCTCGCAGAAATGGAATTGACTGGATGGGATGCGGGAGCAGAGTCCGCTGTGATTCCTCTGGCAAAAGAGTTACGCAAACGCAAAGCTCCACTGCAAAAAGAGCAACTGCTCTGGATTCGCCAACACTCCAATAACCGCTACCTACCCTACGGACCGCTATAACCGATTTAAGACAATAGCCATTCTTTCTGACACGGTGATAGAGCCACTAAGCTATCCTCTATCACCTAGTCCTCTCTACATAGTGATCGACGCCTTAAAAAAGAATCACCCGGCCTCTCTAATACAGTTCAGAAACCTTTAAACATTCCAGCCTTTATCCCGTGATCCCTGTCACTGACAAAGTCCATTTCAAGACAATAACAGGCTAACTAAGTATTGCCTGGGCAAGGTTAAAGTTGTTTTCAGGAAAGAACATTGCGAAGCCCAATTGGGGAGCCCGCCTTTACCATTATTAAGTCAAGGGTCTTTAACGGGCAAGACAGGGTTAAGAAGGAGATAAACTGTCACTAGATAACAAAGAATTCCCTTTCAATATGCCTATTCAGCAAGTTACAAATTTCAAAATCTTTGAAATCTTATAGCTCAGCGAATACCCACTAACTTTTTGCTATTGCATTCGTGGCCCAGTTAACTCCAGCCATGAAAAGGTGATACTGGTCGCGCTTATTTCACAAAAATCCCTCCTCGAATCTCTGGCAAAAGCAAATCGACTGCTGACACCAATGGGAAAATTCTTCGTAGATATCGAACTCAATCCAGGCAATATCCCTATCAACACAAAGGCTATATCAATAATCAAAGGTGGGTGTGTACATTCAGGAAAGCGCCTAAAACTAAAAAGGGGAAGGAACACATTGCGCTCGGCACCCTATGAGGCATGGATACCGATTACGAGCTCACAAGGATATATTCACAGCGCGCCTCGAGTGCAGTGCATTCTTTCCTGATACCTAAATAGCGATTCCCCTCTTCTAGTGAGCTTTTAGGCTTTAAAGGTAAAGTGTGGATCACTGTATATATTAGCCGCCGGCGAAAGCAGTACTGTAATCACAGCTACTCTCAAGGCCCATCTATGCAAGTTTCCACAGGGAGCCATGCCCCTTCATAGGGTTTCTTACAGGAACTGGATACCTCTACTAAGCCACACATGGCCTGTGACCTAATCAGGGAAGCACAAGTTTCATGAGATGACTCAGTGTTTCTTTAACTGCAGGGCCAATTAGCAAACCGAGTATCGAGCGTTTTTATTCAACAACTCTAGGATGGGAACTCTCCACCCTGAACAAGCCGGTAAAGATCCTCTGTTACAGACAGCAGATACTAAGAATTCACCGATTACAGTCCGTTAAGTTTTGTTAACCAGATACTCCACCTATACACAACTTCTCTAGCCAGAGTTTGAGTCGCGTCAGACCTCCAAATACATATAGGTTTTATCTCCTTAGCAAAAAACGGAAGCCGCCGACAATCCATAGGAAATTACTCAACTATTCACTTGCGGTTACTCATTTTGCTTAATGCTTTGAAAGAAAAACAAAACCATCCCCGGCTATGTAAATTTTACTCATTCACCTCTGAAAACTCTCCTTTTAGGCCCTGAAGTTGAAAATATATAAAAAAAATCCAATTTTTTTATAGGAAATAGCAAAATTCCTTATAAAACACTTGCATTTAGGTATACAAATAAGCTGCAATTAGCGCCGCTCTCTTGGGGGGACTCACTATCAATTGTTTTCTGCCGAAAACAGACGTCTTCGGCAGTGCAAATCACTGTGAAGATGGCTGAGAATAATTGATAGGAATGCCCCCATTTAACAAAACAATACTTTTGCAGGGAAATTTAAATGGCTACTAAAAAAGCACCCGCAGTCGCCACTGGCGATATTGCACAATTGGAAGCAGAACTGCGCTCTCTTACCACCAAACTGGAAAGCGCCCGTCTCAAACAAGAGAAGGACCTGACTGCTCAAGTGGAAAAGTTGGCAAACAGTGCCAAGAAAGCCGCAGAGAAAGCGAAAGCTACTCAAGAAAAAGTTGCCGCTGTTCGCGCCAAGAAGAAAACTCCAGCACAACAAAACCAGCTGAAGAAAGCTCGCGATGCTGCCGCAGCAGCTAAAACAGCCGCTGCAGAGGCCAAAACTGCTGCTGCAAATGCGAAAGAAGAACTGGCCAGCATCAAAGCGGCAAACAAGCTTGCCGCTAAAGTAGCCAAAGTTGTCGCTAAAGAAGAAGCCGCGATTGCCAAGAAGCTGGCTGCTGAAGAGAAGAAGAAGGCCGCTGCAGAAGCCAAAAAAGCTGCAGCTGCTGCCAAGAAAACAACTGCTGCAAAGAAAAAGCCCGGCCGCCCAGCCAAAGCTGATGCCGCTAAGAAAAAGCCTGGCCGTCCGCCCAAGGCCGCTAGCACTGAAGAGCCGAAGAAAAAGCCAGGTCGCCCCAAGAAAACCGAAGAAGCTAAAAAGCCCGGTCGTCCAGCCAAAAGCGAAGCCGCCAAGAAAAAGCCTGGCCGTCCAAAGAAAACTGAAACCGAAGCAGCAACAACTGAAGCTGCTCCTGTAAAACGCGGTCGCGGCCGCCCGCCAAAGGCAGAAACTGCGAAAAAGAAGCCCGGTCGCCCGGCCAAAAGCGAAGCAGCCAAGAAAAAGCCAGGGCGCCCCAAAAAAGTTGACGCCGCAACCCCAGCTGCAACTGAAGCTGCTCCTGTAAAGCGTGGTCGCGGTCGCCCACCCAAGGCTAAGTAAGTCACTTAGCCGATTCAGTTGGGGCTACGGCTCCAACTGAATAGACCCCGGCAATTCCGGGGTCTGCACTTCAGCTCTTTTCGTTCTCAGTAGCAAGCCTGACCTCTCGTATACAGTGGTCCTCTCCCAAAAACAAAACACAATCAGCCCAGTTGGGCATGTCACTAATAAGATTTCTTGTTATCCGCTCGTAGTGCTCAATAAAGCGATCCAACTCAGAATCTTGCATACCCACGCCAGTGCGCTCACGCAATCTTTGTTCCTGCAGTTTACGCCACACAGCTATTGACTCCATTCCCGGCGCACACAGCATCACCATAGTGTCTACGCGCTTAAACAGCTCCATATAAGACCCTTGCAGCTGCTGATTGATAAAGTTTCTCCAGAGGCCGGAAGCATCATCGGTCCTTTCCAGTGCGTTAATAGGCTGCGGTGGGGTTTCCGATGCCCTAGCGCCAAGGCACCAACCCTCAAATAAGACAATATCCACCCTACCCTTATGTACCGGCCACCCAGAGCGAGGAACCCTATCATCTTTGGATTTATCAAAACGCGGCAGGGGTATTTTGGATTGCTCCTGAGCGCTACGAAGGGCATCCAGAGTTTCTATTCCCAATTGAACATCGTGAGTACCCGGTACACCGCGGGTGCACAGGAGCGGGTGAACCTCTTGTGAGAGCTGATAACGCTGTGAGCGGGTCAGGTAAATATCATCCATCGAGAAAGTACAGCTGTTGAGTCCCAGCCTCGTTAGAACCTGGCAAATAAAATCCGACAACGTTGACTTACCAGTGCCCTGGCCACCACTGATCCCCACAACCAAGGTTTGCCCTTCACGGTGTCGCTGAACCAGCCACAATGCCAATGGTAGGTAATAGGCCTCAATCTCCCGGAAGAAATCCGAGGGAAGCCGATGCTGCTGAATAAAACTGTCAATTTCTTCTCTCAAGCTTTCCCCGGCTAACTTGCGGCTAAGCTTGGTAAGCTCTTCCGGCCAGTGTGTAAGCATTTCTGTTCCTAACTTCTGCTCTAACTGTTTCCCAATATTTTCTCCGGCTTTTGCCCCAACTATCAGTCAAAACCTTTAATCACAATAAAGAAACGGGGGCATTAGCCCCCGTAAGTCGTGATCACAAAAATAGTCTAACCAAGAGCTAGCCTAGCTCAACTGAGGACTAGCGACCTTTTTCCTGGAAAATTTATCACGTAAATGCCCTGGCAAAACCAGCAACACCGGAGTCACCAGTAACGTCAGCAGTGTGGAGAAAGACAGTCCATAGACGATGGCACTAGCCAACTTGACCCAAAAGGAAGCAATAACACCATCCACCACAACGTTTCTTCCCACCATATCGACGCTCACCCCAAGCGCTAACGGCAACAAACCGAGAATCGTAGTCGCAGTAGTGAGAAATACCGGACGCAACCTTTGTGTGGAAGCCTTGAGAGCCGCTTCTGCGGGGCTAAGTCCAGGCTCACTCTTACGCACAAAGTTATAGGTATCGATCAATACAATATTGTTGTTAACCACAATCCCTGCGAGAGCAACGATCCCTACCCCAGTCATGATGACACTGAAGGTGCTCTGGCTAAGTAACAATCCCAACATCACCCCTAACGTCGACATAATCACTGAAGACAAAATCAACAACGACTGATAAAAGCTGTTGAACTGGGTTACTAGCAGGATAAACATCAAAAACAGTGAAAGCAGAAAAGCCACACCTAAAAACTGGAATGACTCATTCTGCTCTTCATCCGCACCGCGAAAGAGTAACTCCACACTGGGATCTACAGGATTCTGCTCAAGCCAGGCCCGGATTTCTTTCACCTTGTCATCCGGTAATACGCCCTCCTGGGCATCGGCTTTTACCTGCATGCGGGTAATACCATCAATCCTTTCAATCTTGTCCACCTTCGGCATGGCCACCGTCTGTACAAAACTGCTGATTGGCACTGTACCGCGCGGAGTATTTACTTTTAGTTGATCCAGGGCGGCAATACCGCGAGCACTCTGTGGATAACGAATGCGGATATCTACTTCTTCATCGGTGTCATCGGGGCGGTACTCCGCCACGCGTACACCGTTGGTCACCAACTGAACCGCTCGCCCCACCTCAGTTAAATCAGCTCCATACAGGGAAGCCTTGGCACGGTCTACCCGCACCTCCCACTGGATACCCGGCAGTGGTGCGGTATTCACAATATCCCGTAAACCACCGAAGTCATCCTCCATCGCCCGGTGCAAACGCCAGGTTTCCGCTAACAATTTTTCGTAATCCTGCCCACGTAACTCCAGCACAATATCCTTGCCGACTGGCGGGCCCCCTTCCATTACATTGGCCGTAACTTTGATCCCGGCAAAATCCGCTGTACGCACACGGATATCTTCGAAAATATCCCGGCTGCGCCGCTCGCGTTCTTCGGCAGGCAATAGTTCCACCAACATATTGGCAATCTGGTCCGGTGCGCGATCGGAGTTGCCTGAAATCCCACCGGAGCCGATCGTCGTATGTGCAATCCGTACTTCGGGAATGCTAAGCACTGCTTTTTCCACCTGGGCAACCAATACTTTCTTCTCCGCCATGGAGAGGTTGCCCTGAGCCCGGATCTCAACGTTGCCGTACTGCTCCTCGGTCTCGGTGAAAAATTCGACCCCGGCGCCGAAACGGCCAAAAGCGATAAAAATAGAAACCAAGAGAACAATCGTAGTGGCGAAGGCCATTGCCGGGCGGCGCAGAACAAAAGCCAAGAAGCGGGCATAGAAACCAGTAATTCCCGGCAAATGCGCGGGCTGTCCCTCTTCTAGCTGCTTTAAATAATTGCGCGTGGAACTGGCCAAATTACTTTTGCCAAACAAAGCACCCAGCACCGGAGCAAAAAACAGTGCGTAGAGCAGCGACCCTGCTAATACCGCAAAGACGGTGACCGGCAGGTAGCGCATGAACTCTCCGACTACCCCCGGCCAAAGCATAATCGGTAGGAAAGCGGCGAGCGTGGTTGCGGTGGAGGCCACTACCGGCCAAAACATACGGCTGACCGAAGCGATATAAGCGTTTCGTGCGCTCATACCTTCAGCCATTTTGCGATCGGCAAACTCGGTAATAACAATGGAGCCATCGATCAGCATGCCGAGAGCCAGCAACATGCCGAACATCACCATAAAATTAAAGGAATAACCCAGATACCATGTGACGATAGAGCCAAACAGTAAAGAGAACGGCACCCCCAGGCCCACCAAAATGCCTGAGCGGAACCCCAAGGCGGCCACCACAATAATCATCACCAGCAGCATCGCGGTAAGAATATTGCCCTGCATCTCGCTGACCATATCCCGCGCAAAGTTGGACTGGTCAAAAACAAACTCGACTTTTACGCCCTGGGGCAATGCTCCCAACTCCTCTTGCACCACCGATCTGACCCGGTCGGCCACATTAACGGAGCTGGCGTCGTTGCGTTTCTCTACATTAATAGCGAGTCCTGGCCGACCATTGATACTGGTATAACTCACAGCGTCCTTAAAGGTGCGACGAATATCGGTGACATCACCGAGGGTAACCACACCATCCGCAGAGTTCTTTAGTGGGATTTCATAGACATCCTGTGCGCTCTCAATAAGGCCAGGAACCTTGACAGAAAAACGTCCGCGATCCGTATCCAGTTCCCCTGCGGGAATCAGCAGGTTATTACCCAGTACCGCATTAATCAGTTCCGCGCTGGTCACTTGGTAGTGTTCCAGACGCACCGGGTCGATTGTTGCCTCGACCACCTCTTCGCGATTGCCGTGTAGATCTGCACTCAAGACATCGCTGATATTTTCTATTTTGCGCTTGAGCAGCTGGGCACTGCTGAGCAGTACCCGCTCACTGACTTTTTCCCCGGAGAGGGTAACCACAATTGTGGGGAAGGGTTGTGCCGATGCCTCCTCGACGGTGGGTTCCTCCGCATCCCTGGGCAGTTTTGCACGAGCACGCTCCACCGCATTGCGGATATCATCCACTGCATCATCCACATCAATTGCGGAGTCGAATTCCACCACGATATAGGCCAGAGACTCGCGGGCGACCGCAATCACCTCGACAACGCCTTCGACAGCACGAATTTCCTGCTCCAGGGGGCGGACTAGCAGACGCACACCATCTTCGGGAGAAATCCCCTCATGGGTCACCTGCACTACCACAAATGGAGGGTTTACTTCAGGGCTAGACTCAATTGTCATAGCGCCGCGGGCCACCAGCCCCACAAGGACAATCAACAGCATCAGGCAAATAGCGCTGCGATTACGCTCAATCGCGCTCTCTAATAATTTCATCGCTAGTTACCTTCCTGATCTTCCTGTGCGGGCAGCCCCTTTGAGGCGGGCATCACTTCAGGATCAATATCCACAGATGGGGATTGCGCATTCAGTGCGGGTTCTGCCGGGTGCATATCGACCCGAACAATATCGCCCTGGCTCACATACTCCTGACCGACGGTAATCAGAGTAACCGGGTCCGGCAAACCGCTGACCCAAACACCCCCATCCCCATCGCCCACCAAGGTAACGTTGATAAAATCTACCCGATTGTTTTCATCGAGAACACGCACGCCCAATGTGCCGCTGTCATCCAGTGTCAGTAGCGAGGAATTAATATGGTGTGCCAGAATTTCACCGGTGGGCAGAGCCAGGCGACCACTCAAACCTCCGCGCAGCAGGTTACCGGGATTATTCACCGCCACCTCAACCCGGTAAGCGCGGGTCACCTCTTGGGCCTGCTGGCTGATATAACGCAACTTGCCCTTAACCGGGATACCGCGCTGTAATTCTGCGCTAGCCGGGCCCGCGGGAACCAGATTGCCCACTTGATTCTCGGAGACCTCGCCAACCACCAGAATCGGATCCAAATCCAGCAGAGTCGCACACTCCTCTCCCCGGCGAATAAAATCCCCCAGCTCTACCGCGCGCTTATTGACCACACCAGCAAAAGGCGCGCGAACTTTCAGGTTATCCACCATCACCTTGGCCGAAGTGAAATCCGCCTGCGCCTGTGCCAGGGCAACGCTCTGTTGAGCCATAGCCGTATCAGACTGCAGGCCCTTATTTTTCAAGCGCTCGGCGCCGGCATAATCCAGCCGCGCTTTATTTAACGCGGCTTCGGCCAGGGCCAGTTTTTCCAGGCGATCTTCCGCTTCAATTTCACAAATCACCTCGCCTTGCCGCACTTGGCTTCCCTCAGCTACAGGCAGTCGGGAAATAACGCCATCTAGCTCTGCCCGCAGGCGCACGCTGCGATTCGCTTCGGTATGACCATTGACCAACACCCGTGTAGCGTAGGACTGAGCCTCAATTCGCTGAGCCTGAACCCGTATGGCCATCTCGGGCACAACTCCAACCTCTTCAGCAGGGCTAACGTCGTCGCCCTCCTTCTCAGGCAATAAAACTCCACTGAACAGCCAGGCAAGGGCCAGCAGGGTAACGAGCAGGGCGATTCGATAATTTCGGTTAGACCAGATGGATACCAGTGCACTCATAAATAGAAACCTGTCAGGCACAAATAAAACTGCCGCCGCTGGCGCAGTGATTTGAGTAGACCAAATTTTACACAGCCCAGCCATATTCCTAAATTGAAATCTCAGAGAAATAGATCAGGTGACATAGCTGCGGGGCCGGCGACATCAGCAGATGTCTGAGCACAATGAGTATAAGAAGGGGGGAACACTTCGCGGGCAGCGCCGGAAAAATATGTACTAAGCAGCAGAGAGAGACCGGCCAGACAAATCCACAGGAGACACTGGCCGCATCATTTTAAAAGAAATTAAGACAGCATCGATTCCAGAAAACCGAGCATATCGGACTCATCATCAATCAATTCACCAGAACCAAATTCTGCATTCCAGTCGAGAAGTATTCTCGCCAGAGCCCTGGCCTGATCTGCCAAAGCAACCAACTCCTCGCGGCAATTCTTCGGCCCGGTATAGAGTTTTAATTTGCGGTGGCTATCGGCCAACTGGTGGCTCGGATACTTGGAGCGGTACACCTCCAGCTTCCAGCGCAGCGAGTGCACCATGTTGCGGTAAAAGGTCAACTTTGTCGGCAGCTGCAACAGGGAAAAATCTTCCAAATCACCAAACAGGGTGCAATCGAGCCCGAGTACCTGGGTCTCACGGCTATTGTGTGCGGCAAAAACATTAGCGCTGCGGGGCTCCGCCAACAGCATGGAGAGATCGCCGAATAGTTCTCCTGGGCGGATAACCGCGAGAGTCCGCTCCCCTCCATGACCGCTAGCTTCCACCTGGACCTGCAATTCACCACGCAGCAGGAAAAAAACCCACTGATCGACATCGCCAGCGCGCAGTAACTGCTCCCCCGGCTGCAAACTCAAAAGCCTGGAGCGCTTTAACAGTACGTCGTACTGCCACTCACTGGCCGCACGAATATCACGAAACAAATGAATAACGTTTAGGAGCTTATCGACAGCTTCCCGCGGATAGTCAATAAGAGGCTTAATTTCCATAGATACCGCAAAATTAGTGAAAACTTTTCCATTTTTTCCCGAAGTGTGGCGGATGCCACTTGGCGAGGCCGGATTCTAAACGATATCGGTCTGCCACACCCGTCGATGGCTATGACAATCGTTTCCCGGCTTAGACCCGCGATGCCGCGCGGGAGGGCATTCTAACCTCACTAGGCTTGAACTCCATTGCAGTTGCAGTAGAGTTAGGCGAAGTGTTGAGCACAGTGTGCTCTCTCACACTTTCAATGCGCACTCATTCATAGGATTTGTGTGCACCGGGGAGGGATACCTCAATTTTAATAACCGGAGCCACGCTTCCGGACTTGCAGACACCATAGAACAATGAAATCGATAAAAATTGTCTTCTCACTTTGGGTGTTAACTTTTGCTGTAACTGCCTCAGCTGCACCGCTCTTAAATGGCCTTGCGCTCGAACAACAATTCAACAAAGAGCTCTATATCGCCGCCATCTACTCAGAGAGTCTCTCCACTGACTCCGCCAACCTCTACAACACAGAGATACCCCGGCGCCTGGAAGTACGGGTGTTGGCCAAGAGCCTGCCCGCGCGCCGCTTCCGCAATCAGTGGATGGAGAGTATCGCCATCAATAACCGCGGTGACACACTGAGCAGCCAAGCTGAAGATATGGTGACCTTCGCCAACCTATTTAGAGGCCGCCTGCACCGCGGGGACCAGTTAGCCGTAGACTTCGCTGCCGACAGCGGTATCACCACGGTTTCCCTCAATGGCATCACTCTCGGTGAGATAGCCAACCCGGATTTCTTCAATACCCTGTTGCGCGCTTGGATCGGCCCAGTGCCCCCTTCTACGGATTTCCGCGATGGCCTGCTCTCCGCTGGTGATGTCCCCGCTTCCCTTCGCTCCACTTTCGAGAGTTTGGAGCCCAGCAGCGAGCGTATTGCTGAGCTGCAGCTGAAGCAGATTGGCCAGGAGGAGGCTCTCGCCGCGGCACAGGCCCCTCAGAAAGAAGAGGAGTTAGCCAAGCCCACAATGGTTGAGGTGGATCTCGCCCCCCCCACCATGACTCTGACTCCGGCAACTCCCGCAGCCTCTGCACCGCAAGCTTCAGAAACACTTACTTCAGAAGCACTTGAAGTGGCCGAGGAAGTCACAGAGCAAGTGGCTGAGGCTGCAGATTCTCTTACCCAGGTGGAGGGAGAGCCGCTGGAATTGGAGGGGGAGAATAACAGCGAGCCAACGCAACTAGCGGCAAGCAGCCCTGAAAATATGGCCGCTGTCGATATGGATGACGAATTTGAAGAGGAAGATGAGGCGCCTCTGACCGCCGGCATGATACTCGCTCGCCAAATTTACACCTCTAATTTGCTGCGCCACACCTTCCGTCATATTCGCTATCCCAAACGCGCCCAGGAGCGTGGCCAGGAAGGCAGTGTGCGCCTGAATGTAGTGATCAATCCCCGCGGAGAGGTGATTGATATTCAGGCAATCCAGGAGTCTCGATTCGGCACGCTTAACCGAGAAGCCCGCGCAGCCGTCGAGAGAGCGGCCCCCTACCCTGCAGTACCCGCACAGCTGGGAGAGGAATCCTTCAGCTTCTCGCTGCCAATTACCTTTAACTTGCCTGACTAAATTGCTCTCCTAGACTAAATTGCTCTCCTAAAAGCCCCACCCAGTGGGGCTTTTGCTGAAAAAACACTGTTAGTATTTCTCCAGATTTCCCCTCCTTGCTAGCGCGGTCCCGGCTTGAAAGAAGCCACCATCTGCCGCAGCCCATCTGCCGCTAGACGCAGCCCTCTTGCCCAACCTCAGTGTCCCCTTTTACCATGTACCCTTGATTCAGCTGAGCAAAAATTAGCCAAAATGAAAAAACTACTATTACCTGTCGCGATTGCAGGCATCCTCGCCGGCACCCAACTATCCCTAACGGCCCAGGCCCACGACCACAGCGGTTCAGGTCATCACAAGGCCGCAGCTGAGCAGACGCAACTCTCGTCCGGTATCGACCTCAGCGCCATGGATACCAGCGTGCGCCCACAGGATGACTTCTTCGCATATGTGAATGGTACCTGGCTGAAAAACACCGAGATTCCCGCAGACAAGTCCCGTTGGGGCGGCTTCTCAATCCTGCGTGACAAGAGTACCGAACAGGTTAAAACACTGATTATGGAGGCCGGTAAAGGCGCCAGCAGTGCCGACGCCAAGCAGATTGGCGATCTTTACAACAGCTTTATGAATGAAAAGCTGATCGAGAAAAAAGGCATTGCCGCCGTTTCCTCCGAACTCGCCAAGATCGATGCTATTAAAACCCGCAAGGATCTGACCGACTTCTTCGCCTATGCCGACATCGCCGGCTATGACGTCCCCTTCGGTGGCGGCATTTACCAGGACCTGAAGCAGGTCGAGGACTACATCACCTTCCTGTGGCAAGCGGGCCTGGGCCTGCCAGACCGCGACTACTACTTCGAAGATACCGAGAAGAGCAAAGGCCTACGCAAAGCTTATAAAGAGTACCTGGTACAAATCCAGGAGCTGGCTGAGCTCGATAATGCCGAGGCGTTCTCCGGCAAAATCTTCAAACTGGAAGAGAGCCTGGCCAAACACCACCGCACCCGCCTGGATAACCGCGATCCCGAAAAATATTACAACAAGAAATCCGTTGCCGAGCTGAAAGAACTGATGCCCGCAGTGGACTGGGACAGCTACCTGAAAACCGCCAAGCTGGCCAAGGCCGACAACTTTATTGTGGGTCAGCCCGAGTACCTGGAAGCCGCCAACCAGATCATCGTCGATACCGACATAGCCACCTGGAAGCGCTACCTGAAGGTCAAGGTACTTTCTGCCATGGCGCCCTATATGCATAGTGACATTGCCCAGGCGCATTTCGACTTTTACAACACCAAGCTGCACGGTGTAGAACAGATGGAACCCCGCTGGAAGCGCGGCGTAGAGTTTGTGAATGGCGCAGTCGGTGAGCTGGTCGGCAAGCGCTACGTGGAGAAGTACTTCCCACCGGAAGCCAAGGCACGCATGACAGTCTTGGTGGACAACCTGAAAGCTGCCTACCGTGAATCCATCGAGTCTTTAGAGTGGATGGGCGAGGACACCCGCAAGCAGGCGCTGTTCAAGCTGGAGAACTTTACGACCAAGATCGGCTACCCCGACAAGTGGCGCGACTACTCCGCCCTCAAAGTGGACGCCGACAATCTCGTGAACAACGTGCTTGCAGCCAATCTGTTTGAAGCCAGCTACGATCGCAACAAATTGGGTAAGCCCATCGATCGCGGTGAGTGGGGCATGAGCCCACAGACTGTGAACGCCTACTACAACCCGGCGATGAACGAGATCGTTTTCCCAGCGGCCATTCTGCAACCGCCTTTCTTTGATCTGAATGCCGACGACGCGGTGAACTACGGTGGCATCGGTGGCGTTATCGGCCATGAAATCGGTCACGGCTTCGACGACAAGGGTAGTAAGTTTGATGGCAGGGGCTACTTGAACAACTGGTGGACCGACTCCGACCGCAGTAACTTCGAGAACCTCACCGGAAAACTGGTTTCCCAGTACGATGCATTCGAACCTCTAGAAGGCGAGCACATTAACGGCAACCTGACTCTGGGGGAAAACATCGGTGACCTATCCGGCCTGGGCATCGCCTACAAAGCCTACAAAATGTCCCTGAATGGCAAAGAAGCCCCGGTAATCGATGGCTTTACCGGCGATCAGCGTGTATTCCTCGGCTGGGCCCAGGTATGGCGCAGCAAGATTCGCGATGAAGCTCTGAGTGGCCGTATGAAGGTGGATACCCACTCCCCCGCCGAGTACCGGGTGAAAGGTGTTCTGCCCAATATCGAAGCCTTCTACGAAGCCTTCGATGTGAAAGAGGGTGACGGCATGTACCTGCCAAAAGAGGAGCGTGTGAAGATCTGGTAATCGTTGGAAAAATCCGACTAAGAATGACCGGTTTTGAACACCACCGGCCGCTCCGGCGGCCGGTTTCCCGCCTTAATGTTCCGCTAGCCAGACTTCCCGGCTCCCCTCATCCCCCCTCACTTTCGTACCATTTATTTCGTCGCCACTACAAGCTGGACAACCCCTTGCCCCAATGGCTTAAGATGGACAGCGTGCTTTTATAAGAGATATCACCAATGGCCCATCGCACCCAGTTTCAGCTGCTTGCCAGTCGCCGTTTTCTGCCTTTCTTTATCACCCAGTTTTTAGGCGCTTTTAACGATAATGTCTATAAAAACGCCCTGATCGTGATGATCGCCTTCCGCCTGGTGGAGAGCGAAGCCAATGCGCTGATCAACATTGCCGCCGGCCTGTTTATCCTGCCCTTTTTCTTGTTTTCTGCATCCGCTGGCCAGATTGCGGACAAATTCGATAAGAGCCGCTTAATCAGGCTGATCAAACTGGGGGAGATCGTGATTGGCGCCCTTGGTATTGGTGCCCTTTACAGCGGCAACCACGTGTTCTGTCTCGCTGTGCTTTTCTTGCTCGGGGTGCAATCTGCATTCTTTGGGCCGGTCAAATACGCCATCCTGCCCCAGTCCCTAAAGCGCTCCGAGCTGGTCGGGGGCAACGCTCTGGTGGAGATGGGCACTTTTGTCGGTATCCTCGCCGGTACCATTGTCGGCGGCCTGCTCGCAGGCCTGACTGGACAGGGGGAGCACGGTCTCTTTTATCTAAGCCTAATTATTATGGGCGCTGCGATATTTGGTTACCTAGCGAGCCGCTGGATTCCCAAAAGTCCCGCGCCCGCTCCAAACCTGCGTATCAACCCGAACCCCGTCACACAAACCCGTAACATCTTAAGTACCACCGCCAAAACCCCGTCGATTTTCTATGCCATCATCGGCATCTCTTGGTTTTGGTTGCTGGGCGCGGCCTATCTGACTCAGATACCCAGCTTTACTAAAAACGTGCTGGGAGGAGATGAATCTCTCGTTACCTTGCTGCTATGCGCATTCACTATCGGCATTGCGCTGGGCTCCATGCTTTGCGAGCGCCTATCCGACGGTCATATCGAGCTGGGCCTGGTGCCGCTGGGTGCAGCCGGTCTCACTATTGCCGGCATTGCCCTATCCTTCGCCGGGAATAGTTTCCAGGAATTACAGCAGCCCACGCTGACCGCATTCTTCAACAGCGATGGCGCCCTCGCGATTCTTACCTGTATCGTATTGCTGGGTATTTTCGGCGGTCTCTACATAGTGCCCCTCTACGCCATGATGCAAGACCGCTCGGCAGCAGAGATTCGCGCTCAGATTATCTCGGTCAACAATATCCTCAACGCCTTATTTATGGTGATCTCGGCGCTGATGGGTATTTTGTTCCTGAATATACTGCAGGCCTCGATTCCAGAGTTTTTCCTGATTATCGCGCTGATGAATGCTGCGGTAGCAATCTTTGTATTCACCAAGGTGCCAGAGTTCGCCATGCGCCTTCTTATCTGGATGCTCTCGCACACCATGTACCGGGTCAAACACCAAGGACTGGAGAAAATTCCCGCAGAGGGACCGGCTCTGATTGTATGCAATCATGTGAGCTATGTAGATGCCCTGTTACTGGCGGGCGCCGTACGCCGGCCAATTCGCTTTATTATGTACAAGCCGATTTACGAAATCCCAGTGCTGCACTTTATCTTTCGCACCGGGCGCGCCATTCCCATCTGCTCCAAAACCCAGGATCCAGCAGGCTATGAGCAGGCATTCAGGGATATTGAGCAAGGCCTAAAAAGTGGCGACCTGCTGTGCATTTTCCCCGAGGGGCAACTCACCAAAGATGGGGAATTACAACCCTTTAAAGCCGGCATAGAAAAGATTCTGGCACGCACACCAGTTCCGGTTATACCCATGGCCCTGCGTGGACTTTGGGGTAGCTTCTTCAGCCATAAGGGCGGACATGCTTTCACCACATTGCCAAAGCGTTTCTGGTCCAAGGTCTGCGTAGTGGCGGGCTCACCGATTGAGGCACCGGAAGCCAAGGCCCAGGCTTTGCGCGATGAGGTTCTAGAGCTTCGCGGAGAAAAAAGGTAAGGCTTTAGTCACCTTAATAAAGTTGCCTTACTGGAGTTGCCTTACTGGGCTGGATCAATACCAGCCCAGTAATCTAACGCCAATTATCAATCCTTACTACGCCAAGCCCTACAATAAAGCGGTGGTTATTGTCGCCGTACGGCTAACCTATGCTTATCTAAGCTCCATCAAATGTAACCCCATCAAAAGTAAGCTCACAGTCATAAGATGAGAATCACTAGGAGCTAAGCATCAGTTTTATAAATTGCCGAAGGCACCTGGTGACGAACAAGCACTAGTCAGCGGGCAGCCCCATGCAAGGAAATGGTAATGGCTCGACAAAATCAGTTCCAACTACTGAGAAAACGCCGATTCCTACCTTTATTCCTCACACTTATTAGCATCTACTTCAACAGTAACCTCTTCAGAAACGCATTATTAGTCATTTTTGCTTTTCATTTAGCAAAAGCTGAAGCTAACGCCCTAATTAACCTCGCTACAGGCCTTTATCTTTTACCTTTTTTCCTATTTTCAATTACTGCGGGTCAATTGGCGGACAGGTATGATAAAAGCAAATTACTTAAGCTCATTAAATTATTGGAGATACCCATTGTACTCCTCGGCGCCTTTGCAATTTACATCAGCAATACGCCCTTAAGCTTTTTTGTTCTGTTTCTATTGGCAAGCCATGAAGCCTTCTACAGCCCTGTGCGTTATGCGATTATGCCCCAACACCTGAAGCGCCAGGAACTCATGGGTGGCAATGGGGTGACACAAATGGGAATGTTTGCTGGTGCTCTAGGCGGTGCAATTGCAGGAACATTAATCGCAGACTTTATGAAACCTGGTCAACATGGGGTGTTATATCTCACCCTCATCATGTTACTTATCGCAATATTTGGCTACTTAAGCAGCCGGGCAATTCCATTAGCGCCGCCAGTTACGCCTCACTTAAAGATTAACTGGAATCCTGCCAAGCAGACCCTTCAAATCCTACATCAATCAATGAAGAACCCTGCCATTTTTTATTCGATCATTGCCTCTTCTTGGTTCTGGCTAATAAGCACCACCTTTTCGGCACAACTTCCCAGTTTTACAAAGAATACCCTGGGTGCCAGCGAGATGGTGGTCACCCTGATGATCTGCTGCCTGACAGTTGGTGTGGCACTAGGCTCACTGATATGTGAAGGCCTGTCCAAAGGCCGCATTACTTTTGGGATTGTGCCTATTGGTGGTATTGGTATCACTCTGGGAGGACTGGGATTGGGTTTTAGTGCAATGGAATTTCATACGCTGTCTGGAGCCGGTATCACTGAATTTCTTAGGAGCGATGGCTCTTTTCCAATTCTGCTTTACACTGTTCTAGTGGGTTTCTGTGGTGGGATTTATATCGTACCACTTTACACCATTATTCAAGACCGAGCAGAGAAACAGCTACGCGGACAAATCCTCGCACTCAGCAATATGTTTTTTGCCTTGTTTGTCATGCTCGTCTGTTTATTAAATATATACTTACTAGACATCGTGAAAATAACCATTCCACAGCTCTTTATATTCACATCCATTCTGAATTTTCTTACTCTTGCTTTTATCTGCCTCAAGCTGCCCGAATTATTGGTTCATCAGATCACTTGGATCTACTCAAATTTATTGACCCGAGTACGGAGTAAAAGCCTGGAGCAGGTACCTTCAAAAGAGGCCGCATTGCTTATCTGTGACTCTACAGATTACCGCGCTCCTCTACTTATCTACGACACCCTGCCCCGCCCAGTTCGATTTATACTCTCCCAATCTTTGTATAAAAACAAAGTGTTACGCTTTTCACTTAACAAAGGGGGTACGCCCCCAATTATTTATGCTACGAAGGAGATGACGGAGGACAATCTAGCGCTTGCTGAGATAGAGAAATCCGCACAGAGCGGGGAACTCTTGTGTTTGATGCTTGATCAAATCGTACCCTCTCAACCCTCCAATAGATTAAAAATGCCGCTGGATGAATTCTTACGACACCTAGCTATTCCTATTATTCCACTAATTATTCAAAGCAAAAAAGCAGCGAGTAAATTGAGCGGGAAAGTATTTTTGGCTGCTGAAGAGCCTTTAAGTGGCGACAACATTACTCATCAGGGCCTCTATCAAACCCTCTATCAAGCCAAATCAACGTCTATCAAAACCAAATTCTAAACAGCAATAGCATTAGACTGTAGATACTCTTATTGTTGGCGGAAATTTCTGCTGACATCCCAGCATTCAAAACCCCATTCCTGGCCTATGCTTTTTACTATTTATACTTTTACAGAGTGATCATTTAATTACTGCACCCGTTTACTAGAAGCAGACCAACCATGGACAGGTGCCAATGGCCCAACACAATCAGTTCACGCTTCTTTTCAAGCGCCGCTTTTTGCCTCTATTTCTCTCACTGACAAGTGCCACTTTCAATGACAATATTTTTAAAAATGCGCTCCTGGTGATGCTGGCGTTTCGTCTCTCCGAAGCAAAAGCCGACGCCTTAATCAATCTGGCAACGGGCTTTTATATATTGCCATATTTCCTTTTTTCCGTTACTGCCGGCCAGTTGGCGGATAAATATGACAAAAGCCAAATAATCAGGATTTTGAAGTTAGCGGAAATCTTCATCGTTTTACTTGGAGCCTATGGCCTGATTTATAACAATCAAACTATTAACTTTATTGTGCTCTTCCTACTGGCAAGCCATACAGCCATATTCAGCCCGGTGCGATATGCGATTTTGCCCCAACACCTAAAGCGTAGAGAATTGATGGGAGGCAATGGCCTTGCCCAGATGGGCTCTTTTGCCGGTGTGTTGAGCGGCACTATTGCCGGCACTCTATTAGCCGGATATACCAACCCCGGTCAATCTGGACTCAATGAATTGAGCGCGACTATGGCAGTGATAGCAGTCTTGGGCTATATCGCTAGTCGCCGAGTTCCCCAAGCACCAGCACCGGCCCCAGATTTGCGCATCGATTGGAACCCTGTCTCGCAAGCCTGGCGCATACTGCGGCTGACCACAAAGAATCCATCGGTTTTCTACGCAATTCTCGCCTGCTCCTGGTTCTGGCTAGTCAGTGCCGCCTACCTGGTTCAGGTACCCAGCCTTACCAAGAATGTACTGGGAGCCAGCGAACCGGTCATCACCATTATCCTGTGCTGTTTATCTATTGGTGTGGCGGCGGGCTCTCTGATGTGTGAAACCCTGTCTAGAGGACGTATTACCTTTGGCATAGTGCCCATTGGCGCTCTGGGTATGACACTGGCAGGACTGGGCCTCGGTATTACCACCGCCCAGTTTGAAACACTGTCCGGGGCATCCGTTGGCGAATACCTGCGTAGTGACGGCGCTTATGCCGTATTGATATACACAGCGTTACTGGGCATTTCCGGTGGTGTTTTTATTGTACCCCTTTACACCATTATGCAGGACAGGACAGATCGCGCAGTACGCGCGCAGGTGCTCTCACTGAACAATGTAATGAACGCCCTTTTTACTACGATCATTACACTGATCAATATATTTATTCTGGATGTGGTAAAAATTACCATTCCGCAGCTGTTTATTCTGATGGCTCTGATCAATTTTGCTGTAATGGCCTTATTGTTTTACAGGCTTCCAGAATTTATTGTGCACCTGCTGATCTGGCTCTCCTCACACCTCTTAGCCCGCACCGCCTATGGAAAGCTGAAAAAAATTCCCAAAAAAAGCGCCGCCTTATTGACCTGCAACGCTACTGTGAAACTGGCGCCCTTACTATTGATGGACACTTTACAAAGGCCTATTCGTTTCATTCTGCCCCAATGGTTCTACCAGTCTCCACTAATGCACTTTATTTTTAAGAACTACAATATTGCCCCCATTGTTTATGGGTCATCAGGAGACAAAACTCAATTGTCTACTGAAATACGCCAGGCACTAGAGAATGGTGAATTAATGTGTCTTTTTTACACGCAAGACCAGTTGGACAGTCTATTGACTGACATTGAGAAACCCCTAAGAACAGCCTTGATCGATACAAGCGCCCCGCTAATCCCTCTTGTCTTACAAGGCTTGAACTACAAGGCTCGAGGCAACCGCAACGCCAAAAGATTTAATCTTATCCCCAAAGTTCATATCAGCATCGGACAGCCTATCGCTGTGGAGAATACAAACGACTCAATCCTTACTAGGTAACCCCACAAATTGATAGCTACAACACCACTTCACCCTGAGTAATTGCACCACACCTACCACTTTATACTTTGTAAAAACCTATCAACTTCAAAGCAAAATACTCTCAATCTAATCAGGCAGCAGCAAATACAAGTATCGATGCCAATATTGCATGTCATAAAGATGATATTCGCTATATTCAGATACAGCATCAGATTTCGATCGAGAGTTCCATCGCAGTCAATTAGCAACCGCCATTCAGAGGGCAGCCCTTTTAAGCGATAAAAAATGGCTCAAAACCAGTTTAAGCTGCTCGGTACACGGCGTTTCCTGCCGCTGTTTATCACTCAGGTTCTAGCAGTTTTCAGTGACAATCTGTATAAGAATGCGTTAATTGTATTGCTCGTATTCCGTATGACGGAGGAAGAAGCCAATACACTGATCAATATTGCCACCAGCTTGTATATTCTGCCGTATTTCCTCTTCTCCGCATCCGCAGGACAACTCGCCGACAAAATAGATAAAAGCAAGCTCATCAGAATTTACAAGATGGCCGAAATTGGCATAGGACTCGTGGGTATTGTTGCGCTATTTACACGGCATTATGCCCTGAGCCTGGCGGTTATTTTCTGCTATGGCACCTACGCAGCACTTTTTAGTGCCGCTAAATTTTCCCTGATTCCACAACAGTTAAATAGAATCGAGTTGCTTGGGGGCAATGCACTGATCCAGATGGGATCTTTTATTGGCACATTAGCTGGAACGATCGTCGGTACTCTACTGGTTGGATTCACGCATCCCGGCCAACATGGATTGACATATATCGCCATTATATTGATATGTGTGGCCCTCAGCGGCTATCTAGCAAGTTGCGCCATCCCCAAGGCACCAGCTCCGTCCCCCAAACTGCACATCAATTGGAATCCGGTCGTACACGCCATACGGGTCATGTACTCGGCATGGCAAATACCCTCGGTATTTTATTCAATTCTTGCCATTGCCTGGTTCTGGCTGATTACTACGGCTTACCTGGCCCAAATACCTAATTTTACCCGCGCTGTCCTCGGGGGAAGTGAAGAGGTAATCACCCTGCTTTTATGCAGCCTCACCGTGGGCACGGCGCTTGGATCACTACTGTGCAATTGGTTATCCCGAGGGCGCATTGAACCGGGATTGATACCATTGGGGGCTATTGGCATCACCTGCACCGGCATGGCGCTGGGTTTTCACTCCAGTCATTTTCATACTTTGACCAATGCAGACCTGACACAGTTTTTTAATAGCCAGGGCTCTTTCTTAATTCTTCTCTACATCGCTCTCTTCGGCGTTTTTGGCGGTATTTTTACCGTGCCGCTGTATGCAATGATCCAGGATCGCTCCAGTGCAGAGATCCGCGCACAAATTATTGCCATCAGCAATATGCTCAATTCACTCTTTATCGTCGCAGCAACCCTCTTGAGCATTACTTTCCTGGATATCCTCCAGATCTCTATCCCAAAGTACTTTGTGATTATCGCTTTACTGAATCTGGTAGTGGTCAGCCTGATTTTTGCCAAATTGCCAGAGTTCATTATGCGTGTATTACTGTTACTGCCCGCGAGAACCCTCTATAAGGTCAACTTCAAGGGACTGGATCAAATCCCTAATGAAGGGCCCGCCCTCATTGTCAGCAACCACATCAGCTTTTTGGACCCAGTGATATTGGCAGATATTGTTGAACGCTATGTACGCTTTGTCGCCCATCCAGCTATTTTTAAGTCCCGCCTGCTGCGCTGTATTTTGCATATGAGCGATGCCATTCCCATAGGCTTGGACCTCGATGATCCAAACAGCCGTGAGCGCACTTACAAAGCCATAGAGGAGAGCCTGGAAAACGGAGAATTACTCTGTATTTTTCCCGAGGGGAAAATCAGCGAAGACGGTGAGCTACAGCCGTTTCTGAAAGACATTGAGGAGATTTTACGACGCAAGTCTGTGCCGGTTATCCCCATTGCCTTACATGGCGCCGACGCCCAGGCCGAAAACACAGCGCAGCAGCCAAAGAAGAAAAGGAAACGACGCTTATTTCCCGAAGTTCTCGTTATCGCAGGGCAGCCGGTAGAGAGTATCAATACAGATTCGGAGAGCTTGCAAAAACGAATGCGAGATCTCAAGAAAAACAAAGAGAACAACTAATGGAAAAAAAGAAAGGATAGATAGGTGTCGGCGCAAAGCGGCTTAGTGAGCTAAACGGACCAGGCAAACGAGATGGGTGGAGGGGATAGGAGAAATGCTACTTCAAAGTTGAGCGCACCCGCTGCGGTGAGCGGGTGCCTCACAAGATTTCTGCCGCCGATTTATGCTTTCTTAGCTGAAGCTTCGGTCGCACTACCACCTTTTTTCATCAGCCAGAAGGCGCCGACCAATACCAAGGCCTGCAAACCGATACCCTGCCAAGTGGAGTAGATGCCCAGCCAATCGAAGCTGAACTGTACCGGCAGTGGTGAAATTCCAATCCAGGCCGCCTCCTGCAGCGCTGCAACCGCCTTACCTGCCAGCACAAATGACAGTGCCAGCAACACATAAGTGGTTACGCTGAAGAACTTGCCTATAGGCAGGCTCACGGAGTAGCGCACCAAAACGAAGCCCAGCACCGCAAGGAAAGCGACAGCTGCGCCAACCCCAGCCCACAGAGTGCCGTAGTGGCCGGCAGAGGTCTGCGCCAACAGGGATTGATAGAACAGGATGGTCTCGAAAATCTCACGGTAAACCGCGATAAATGCCAGCCCCGCAATCCCCCAGAGCGCACCGCTACTCAAGCTGCGATTAATGCTTTCACGAATATACTTCTGCCACTCGTCCGCCTGAGTCTTGCTGTGCATCCAGAAGCCCACATAGAAAAGCACTACGGCAGCCAGTAAGGCGGCCACGCCCTCCATCACCTCGCGACCGGCACCGCTGATAGTGATCAAGGTCTGCGCTGCAATCCAGGTGGCAAAGCCGGCAATAAAGGCGCCGATCCAGCCGACATGCACAAACTTGAGGGCGTCACGACGACCGGTTTTGACCAGAATGGTGGTCAGTGCGATCACCACCAACAGCGCTTCCAACCCCTCACGCAGAAGGATCACCAGGCTCGCAATAAATAGCGCGGCGCCTGACAGATTACTCTCCTTCATCAGTGACTCAGCCTGGGCCAGCTGTTGCAAAATTGTCTCGACCTGTGCCCGAACCAGTTGGGGATCACTGTCAGCATTGAGCTGAGCGCGCAATCCCAGCAGCTCGCGTTCGGTTGCTAGACGCAGCCCCTCATCCAGGGAGTCCAGTGAGTTTTCCGCCATTTCGAAACCATCGAGGTAGGCGCTTATAGCCAAGGTGCGGGCATTGGCGAAGTCGCCCTGTTGGTAGGCAACCAGTGATGCCTGTAGTTGAGTGCGCGCCACATCGATGGGAGTGCTTTCCTCTGGACCCTCTGAGGAAAACAGGGCGCTCGGATCTGCCCGCAGAGCCGCCACCGCTTGCGGGGAGATTTCTGGGCGATCATTGCGCAGTACCTGGGGGCTGTACATCACCAGATCCTGCAAGCTCGGCTTTGAATCCGCGGCCGCGGCGCTCTCTCCAACAAATGCCAGACCTCCAACGTAAAATGCCAGGGACCAGCGCTGCTGTTCCGTGAGATTTGCAAAGGGAGTCATAGCGGTGCCATCGATTCCGTTGCTGATGGCATCGTAAAGCCCCAGCAGGGAACGATTCTCTGCGCGCTCACGCTCGTGGAAGTTGGTGGGTGCCGGCTCCAGCCCCGCTGCCAGGGGGCCGTCGCCTCGACCCTCAACACCGTGACAGGCAATGCACTGGGCCTGGTAGATCACACGGCTCTCCTCAATGCTGAGGAGATCACTCGGCAAGGAGAGTGCCGGAGCAATAGAGAGCAGTCCCTGGCGCAACCTGGCCGTGTGAACCTGAACATCACCGACATCGGCTTTGCGCTGGATAGCCGCCTGCAAGGCCTGGGCCTCGGAGCGGATTGCGCTGGCCTCGGTAGAGTCTTCCAGCTGCTGCCCGCGGTCGATCAACAGTTCGGCGAACTCTTCCATTTCCGCGTATTCATCGGCATTGATAATTTCACCCCCGGCGACTGCCTCCGGGTAATCGACGCCAATATATTCCGCCATTTGCATCAACTGGCGCAGCTCCTGCTCGGAGAGCCCCGATTTTTGGGCCTGGGCAGGAATTATCGAAATGGCCAACAAGACTATAAACAAGCGGACCAGATAATGGGAAAGGCGCATGGAGAGTCCTTTTCAGTTGCAGCAAACAATATCGGTTATGGGACGCATAATATAATTGATAATTATTCTCACAATAAGGCCCGCCTGAAACTTACTGATACCTCTTCTGTAAACTGAAAGCCTTGCATTTTGAATTGCGCGCAATTAAATTGTAAACAACTTAAATAGATGGAGCACACTATGTCCAACCTCTACTCAATTCCCGTTAAGACTGCTAGTGGCGAAACTACATCCCTGGAAGACTACAAGGGCAAGCTGATCCTTGTGGTCAACACCGCCAGTAAGTGCGGATTCACCAAGCAATACAAAGGGCTTGAGGCGCTCTACGATCAATATAAAGACCGCGGCCTGGCCGTACTCGGCTTCCCCTGCAACCAGTTCGGCAAGCAGGAACCCGGCAGCGATGATGAGATTCAAGAGTTCTGCGAACTGAATTTTGGCGTCAGCTTTCCCGTTTACGCCAAGCTGGATGTCAATGGTCCCACCGCCCACCCACTATTTGTAGAGTTGAAGAAACGTGCACCGGGACTCCTCGGTACCGAGGGCATCAAGTGGAACTTCACTAAATTCCTGATCAGTAAGGACGGCAAGGAAGTTAAGCGCTACGCGCCAAAGGACACCCCAGAGTCCCTGCAGGAAGAAATCGAACGGATGTTGTAAGCGTGATTTGTGATGACGATTCCGAGCTGGCCCTAAACCGCCAGCTCTGCTTTGCTCTCTACGCCGCCTCCAGGGCCATGACAAAAGCCTACCAGCCCATGCTGCAGGATCTGGGCATCACCTACCCCCAGTACCTGGTTTTGATGGTGCTGTGGGAGTGGGCCAGTGAAAATGAAAAAGGCGCAGACGAAGACGCGGGTAGTAATGCGGACAGAAGTGTCGGCGCTCTGGGGCAGCGGCTGATGCTCGATTCCGGCACTCTCACCCCACTGTTAAAGCGCATGCAGCAGCATGGCCTGGTCGAGAGAAGCCGCGCACCATGGGATGAGCGCGTCACCTTAGTTGCCGCCACCAGTGCTGGGCTGGCGTTAAAACCCCGGGCCAAGCAGTGGGTACAGCAAAACTTGCAAGGCTCCAACATTACCCGTGCCGAGGTGGAGCAACTCCACAGTGACCTTTGGCAGTTTCTACACAAGCTGGAAGATAACAATTTCAAAGTGCCCGCTAAATAGCCCTCCGCAATGGCCTCCCCAGCCCCCATGACTCGACTAGCCTGGGGGCAAATACCGCCAAATGTAGAAATACGCTCAACAAATAAGGAGCAAAATAGGACAATCTCACCCCAAAAAGATTATTTAAACGTATTATTAGGACATGTATTGACCTGCAGATCAAATAACATCCATAATGTGCGAAATCCAGTCCGAAGCCGGTATCTCCACATATGAAGACTGACAACCGCACCTACAGCCACTGCCATTTCGCCCTAGCTTTCTCGCTGCGACTGCCCCTAGGCGGCATATAATTTTTCTCCCCCCACCCTGAACAGAATTCCCAACTTTATTTGGACGGCGCGTAGACAGCGGCGAAGCCCCTTGTTTAGCCTCGAAACAAATAAGGAGAAAAGACAGAAATGAGCACTACAAAAGAAAAATTAGTCATTTTTGATACCACTCTGCGCGATGGAGAGCAGAGCCCCGGCGCCTCTATGACCAAAGAGGAGAAGGTGCGTATTGCCCGCATGCTGGAACGTATGCGTGTAGACGTGATTGAGGCGGGCTTCGCCATCGCCAGCCCCGGAGATTTTGAAGCGGTGCAGGCGGTCGCCGAAGCCGTGACCGAAGCCCGCATCTGCAGCCTCGCCCGCGCCGTCAACGCCGACATAGTGCGTGCCGGTGAAGCCCTGAAAAAAGCCAATGCCTCCCGCATCCACACATTTATCGCCACCTCCCCGATCCATATGCAATATAAGCTGCAGATGGACCCTGAGGATGTACTGCAACAGGCGGTCAAAGCGGTGAAGACCGCGCGCCAGTTTACCGATGATGTGGAGTTCTCCCTGGAGGACGGCAGTCGCTCCGAGCCGGAGTTTATGTACCGAATCATCGAGGCGGTGATTGCCGCTGGCGCCGGTACTATCAATATCCCCGACACTGTCGGCTATGGTGAACCGGGCGAGTACGGCGCCATGTTCCGCCGGGTCATCGAGAGTGTTCCCAACTCCGACAAAGCCATCTTTTCCACCCACTGCCACAACGACCTGGGCCTGGCGGTGGCCAACTCCCTGTCCGCCGTTATGAACGGTGTACGCCAGGTGGAATGCACCATCAATGGCCTGGGCGAGCGTGCCGGTAACGCCTCCCTGGAAGAAATCGTGATGGCGGTACAGACCCGCCAGGACCTCTACCCAGTGCAAACCGGCATCGACACCAACCATATTGTGCCCACCTCACGCATGGTCTCGTCGGTAACCGGCTTCCCAGTACAACCGAACAAGGCCATTGTCGGTGCCAACGCCTTTGCCCACGAGTCCGGCATTCACCAGGATGGGGTACTCAAACACCGCGAAACCTACGAAATCATGCGTGCCGAGGATGTGGGCTGGGGACAAAACCGCCTGGTGCTGGGCAAGCATTCTGGCAGGGCCGCCGTGCGCGCCCGCTATGAGGAGCTGGGCATCGCCTTCACCGACGGCGATGAATTCCAATTAGTGTTCCAACGCTTTAAGGAACTGGCCGATAAAAAGCACGAAATTTTTGACGAGGACCTCCACTCCCTTGTGGCCCTGCGCGAGGAACCGGCGGAGCGCTTCAAGCTGCTCGACCTGGATGTGCGCACTAAAATCGGCAGCGCGCCCCAGGCCTTTATCGAGCTATCTATTAATGGTGAGTCCCTCCAAACCGAGGCCCAGGGCGGCGGCCCGGTGGATGCCACTTTTAAGGCCATCGAACAGATCGTTAGCAGTGGCGCCGACTTAAAACTGTATTCCGTCAACGCCGTCACCCAGGGAACAGATTCCCAGGGCTCAGTTACCGTGCGGTTGGAAAAAGACGGTCGCCTGGTGAATGGTGTTGGCGCCGATACCGATATTTTGATTGCCTCGGCACAAGCCTACATGGATGCGTTAAACTTGCTCGCCATTAGTGAGAGTAAGAAACAGGGCGTGTAAGTGAACGAGCTGCAGCGAGCGGAATATCTGTCGGTACTGGGCATAGCCAGCTATGTGCCGCGCTTTGTATTGCCACTCGCTCCCGAGCCCCGCCAGGCGGAGTTGCCGCCGGCGGAGCCGGATAGCGCCGCAGGCCAGCCGCTGCAGCAAGCTAACAACCCCCTGCCGCAGTCTGTGGCACAGATTGTCGATGTCCCGGTAATCCAAAAGCGCGATACTGTCGCGGCAGAGATCAGTGCACTCACCGGCGCAACAAAGGTACAGGCTCCGGCAAAGCCGGCCATTGCTACCCCCGTGGCGGCACCGAGCCAGCAAGTGAAGCCTTTCGTGCTCAACTGCTGGCGTCTCGGCGAAACCCTGCTCGCGGTGGACAGCCACGAACCCGGTGCCGCACTACCGCTCGATGCCCTGTTCGGCAACATTGTGCGCGCTCTCAACTGGCACGAGTTACCTCGCCAGCAGGAGCGTCTGCACTGGCCCATGGCGGAAAACCGTTTCGGCCCGGCAGCAGATGCCTCAGAGGCCCGCGATACCTTTTCCAGTTGGCTGGAGGCCTCCTGCTCGCGCTACCCGGTGCAATCTATCTGGCTGATGGGGCGAGAGGCACAGGAATTCTGTACCCCACAAACCCTCGAGAGTGATATCAATCACTGGGGCAGCGTACGTATCCTACCCATGCCGAGCCTGTCCCAGTTATTGCAACAACCGCTACGCAAGCGCGAGCTCTGGCAGCTTCTACGCAAGGCCTACCCCGCTGAGACCCGCGCTCAATGATATCTTTGAGTAACGGACTGAATTTACGACTCGCCGAAGAGGCGGACTGTGCCGCCCTGGCAACTCTGGCGTTCAGTGCCCACAGCCACCCCTGGAGTGAGACACAATATCTGCAAAGCCTGAAAGCCGGACACCAGTGCTGGCTGCTTTGCAGCGGCTCTGAGACTGTCGCCTGCTGTGTCGTCAGCAAGCTGTTTGACGAGGCAGAAATTCTCGATGTGGCTGTGGCGCCGCAGTGGCGCCGGCGCGGCTTGGCAGAAATGCTGCTGAAACGTCTTATCGGTGAGCTGCAGGAAGATATCCGGCGATTGCTGTTGGAAGTGCGGGCCTCCAATCTCGCCGCGCAGTCACTCTACCGCAAACTGGGTTTTTCCGAGGATGGCTTGCGCAAGAATTACTATCCCGCGGATAACGGCGAACGCGAAAATGCTGTACTCATGAGCCTCGCCCTGGCAGAACCGCAACCGTAGAATCATACGGCGGACGTTTTTAGCCTTTTTTCTTGCTGCGCATCCCAGCGCAGTTTTCCGCAGGCGATACTGCCGAGCCGTTTTTATATTGTCAGGCCACTCCAGGGCAGTATGAGTAAATCTGCCCACTCAACCGATTTGTTGGAAAGAGTTATCGAATGTCGCTATCAAAAAGCAGTCCCTCACTCCTAGAAGGCTCCGTTTCCGACCACCTGCAGAGACTGGCTCTGCCCATGGTGTGGGGTATCCTCGCGGTAATGTCTTTCAATATCGTGGACACCTACTTTGTCTCACAGCTGGGTAATGCGCCCCTGGCAGCGATGAGCTTCACTTTCCCAGTGGTGATGGTTATCAACAGTTTCTCCATTGGCCTCGGCGCCGGCACCTCCTCTGCAGTGGCCCGCGCCTATGGCGCAAGGGAAGTCAGCAATGTACGCCGGCTGGTAACAGACGCCTCGGTACTGGCGTTGCTCATCTCTCTAGTCATTACCGTCGTCGGCCTGCTGACTATTCGCCCCCTTTTTTCACTGCTCGGCGCCAGCGAAGAGCTGATGCCGCTGATTGAGGACTATATGGTGCCCTGGTATCTCGGCACTATTTTCGTGATCGTACCCACCATTGCCCTCTCGGCTCTGCGCGCTATCGGCAACAGCGCACTGACCGGGCGAATCATGGTGGGCGTAGCCCTGTTCAACCTGATTCTCGACCCCATTCTGATCTTCGGGTTACTGGGTTTTCCCCGGCTGGAATTACAGGGAGCGGCCATCGCTACGGTGGTCGTGCGCGCCCTCAGTTTCTTTATCGCCTTCTATTACCTAATTCGCAGGGAAAACCTGGTGGCCGCGCCCCAGTGGCACCTCGGCACTCTGATCGAATCCTGGCGCAAAGTCCTCGCCGTGGGGCTGCCCGCAGTTCTCACCAATGTGATTATTCCCATGGCTGGTGGCGTGGTGGTGGCACTGGTAGCCGTACACGGCGACGAGGCCGTGGCCGGACTCGGTGTAGCCCTGAGGATCGAGCCTGTAGCTCTGATTGTTTTTTATGCACTGTCTGCCGTGGTGGGGCCCTTCATGGGGCAAAACGCCGGGGCCGGCAACATAGACCGGTTGCGGGAGACCGTCAGTGTGCTGGCACGCTTTTGCCTGGTGCTGGGGGCTGGCCTGGCGGTACTGCTGTATTTTATCGGCGAACCTGTGGTGCGCCTGTTCAGTGACTCCCCGGAAGTTATCGCCGTGGCTGTAGCCTATTTAAGCCTGGTGCCATTTAGCTATGCCGGCTACGGTTTTGTGATGTCGGCCAATGCCGCCTTCAACGGCTTGGGTCGGCCGCTGCCCGCGACCATGATCTCGTTCCTGCGGGTACTCGGTGTCTACCTGCCGTTGGCCTGGATCGGCAATTATTTCTGGGGTATGGCCGGGCTGTTTGCCGCAACCGCCGCATCCAACCTGCTACTCGGTGCCTTATCCTGGTGGTGGCTGCGTCACGATACACGCCAACGCGGTGCGGAAGTCAGCCCGACAGAGTCCCTGTCCGCCAGTTAAATTCAACTTCTCAAGAATCTCGATCGGCAGTCCTACTGTGTCCCTCTATATGGAACAGGACTGCCATTCCCTCATTTTGCAGTGCGCTATCTCACGCTACGGCGCGATATAAGGAAACATCCGCCGCAACCACCAACTTGCATATTGCTTCCCTCTTTGCACGTTAGTTTCAGCCGGAGCTGGGCCCAGCGTCTGGTGAAGCTTACTAATTCCCAATCAAGGATGGTGACTTATGCAAGAAGAGGAAAGCCTATTATTTCGGCGGCAACTGTAGCGCGATGCAATCCTGTTGGCCCTTCTCTCGATCCTAGTCTCAACAAGCCTGGTGGGTTGTGACCAGGACGATCCAGATCCTCCCCCGGGAGACGATTCCGGAGATGGCGGCGGCGATGATGGCGGAAATGGTGGTGACAGCGGCCCCTGGATTCTGAACACCACCGGTGCCCGCGCTCCCTATATCTACGAAAGCAACAGCAACGAACAGGTTTTGGTGAACGTTCAGACTGCTGAATCGGTCACGGTGGATGGCAAGGATTACACCCTGGTGAGCGCGACCGGCATCCCGGATTACGAAACAGAAATCACCGACAACCTATACGATTGGCTGATCAACCGGCCCAAGTCTGCCACGGACTTTGTCAGCGGCAGCCCCATTGTACAAATCGGCGATATTGTCAGCTTTGGCCAGGACATCGGTTACCGCAGCAACTCTCAGAGTTGTGCCACGGGTGCTGGATACGGCTACTGGCCCCCCGGCCCCATGTGCCCGGAGAATGTCTCTCATCAAGGCTATTTTCCCCTGGCACCGGAGGAGTCCGATGAAAGTTGTGAAAGCGGGCTTGGCGCACAAGGCTACTGGGTCAACGGCACTTCCATCTACCAGTGGAGCGATGGCCAGGTTTTGGATGGTACCTGGCACACCTTGGCGCCTGTGGCAGAAGTGTACGACGTGGATATCTGTGGCGGCCATGCGGCCCGTGGCGATTATCACCACCACTTCTACAGCGACTGCTTGGCGGATTTAGTTGAGGATTCAGGCGATGGCCATTCCCCCATTTACGGCTTCACTGCCGATGGCTACCCCATCCATGGCCCCTGGGAAGCTGATGGAGAACTGGCTATAAGCAGCTGGGCCATTCGCAATTACGACGACCCTGGCGCACCCAGTGGTTGTGGCATTGCCGGGGAACGCAGCTGCCTATTAGTCGACGAGTACGATCTTACCAAGGGTACTGAAGCACTGGATAACAGTGGCCCCAGCACCAGTGATACTTTCACCTCTTTATCGGGAAATATCTTTATTACCGAGTCCGGTTTTTTCTATGAGGATTATTACTGGGATAGTGACCTGACCGCCCTGGGCGGTGCCTACCTGGATCAATACAACGGCCACAGCGATAGTGAACGCGGTTACCACTATCACCTCACCGTGACCCAGGGCGAGGACGGGCAGCTTACTCCAGCCTTCCCCTACACCTTCGGACCGCGCTTCTACGGCAAACTGGATAGCCAGACCATTGTCAGTGTCTGCTCCGATGAAGTCGGCGGCGGTGTACCGCCAGGGCCGCCACCAAGGTAAGCCTGAGCCTTTAAAGATTTGCATTTATCTTTAAGCACTGATGCGGTTGAACCGTGCTGTGGGATTTCCCTGCGGTGCGGTTGGCAAGCTCACCCCCACAGCTGTAATTCCCTCTCACGGCTCGTCCCAGCGGCAAACTTTGCAAAATTTAACAGTGCCAAACCTGTGCCAGAGAGCCGCACCAAATTTTTTTCAACGCACTGAAAGATTGGCATAGTGAAAATGAATGACTTCCCAAGGCCCATTGGGGAGAAACGGTTTTTCAGGCATAGCCGTTTTCACGCAAAGGCCCGTTTAAAGGCAATTGTGAATAACGTTTTTTATCGGGTAAACCAGCTCTGCAAGCTCCTTAATTGTCCATATTTTGTCCTCTTTTCTTCAGTACTTTCAGGTGACTTCTCCTTTGATGCCAGGGTTTCCCATGAAAATAATAGAAACACTCCATCCAGACGGACGCTCGCTTTTATCTTATGCCCTCGCTCTCACACTACTCACCGGCGTTCTGCAGGGCTGCGGTGGTGGAGGGAGTTCCTCTTCCGACACAGAAACCGGTAGCGAGAGCAGCGACACTTCGACTGACACTGATAGCGGGGATAACGACGAGAACGAGGAAACTGGCGAGGACAGCGGCAGCTCAGAGGATACCGGCGTCTGGATCGTCAATACCACTGGCGAACGCGCTCCCTTTATCTACGAGAACAACAGCAATGAGCAGGTCCTGGTCAATGTGCAGAGTGTCGAATCCGTAACGGTAGGCGGCAAGGAATACACCCGTGTATCCGCAAGTGGAATCCCCGATTACGAAATTCTGATCACCGAAAATATCCTCAACGCCCTGTTGACCCGCCCCAAAATTAATAGCGATTTCCTCAATGGCAGCCCCAATATTCAAGAGGGAGACTTTATTAGTTTTGGCCAGGATATCGGCTATCGAAGCAACGCCTCTTGTGGTGCAGAAGCCGGCTATGGCTTCTGGCCCCCGGGCCCTGTCTGCCCGGAGAATGTCTCACACCAGGGCTATATCCCCAAATCCCCGGAAGCCGCGACAGAGGACTGCGAAACCAGCCTCGGCGTGCAGGGCTACTGGGTAAATGGCACCTCAATTTATCAGTGGAGCGATGGCCAGTCTGTCAACAATACCTGGCATACGCTCGCTCCCCTGGCCGAGGTCTACGATGTGGATGTCTGTGGTGGCCACGCCGCCAACGGCGACTACCACCACCATTTCTACAGCGACTGTTTGGCAAACCTGGTGGGGGATGTGGGTGATGCCCACTCGCCAATTTATGGTTATACCGCCGACGGCTTCGCGATTCACGGGCCCTGGGAAGGCGACGGCCAATTGGCAATAAGCAGTTGGGCGGTGCGCGACTACGACGATCCCAGCTCCGAAACCGGCTGTGGCACCGCCGGTGAGCGTTCGTGCCTGTTGGTCGATGAATACGACACCAGTAAGGGCACTACGAGCACTAACAATGCCGGTCCATCCACCAGCGGCAGTTACACCTCCCTATCCGGTAACGAGTTCGACACTAGCGCCGGCTTCTTTTACGAGGACTATTACTGGGACTCCGAGCTGACCGCCCAAGGCGGTGCCTACCTGGACCAATACAACGGCCACACCGATGAAGAGCGCGGCTACCACTATCACTTGACGGTCACCCTCAGCGATGACGCCCAATTGGTGCCCGCTTTCCCTTTCACTTTTGGACCACGCTTTTACGGAAAACTGGATGACCAAACCATTGTAAACCGGTGTTCTTCGACCATTGGGCGCTGACACCGAGCATCATTTGAGGTGAATTTCCTATGAAAATAATCGGGTATTTTCTTGCCGGATTCCTGGCCTGGACCGTTGCGGCTGAGGTTGCTGCCCAACCCAGCCCAAATTCGGGCCGCAATAACGACCAACGCTCGGTAAGGGAAATACCTGTTCGCGGCCCTGTCTCCAGAGGGCCCCAGAACAATGCTGATAGCGATAACACAGAAACCAGTGATACAGATACCAGTAATAATTCCTCCACTGAGAGTGGTGATGACTCAACGGAAACACTGGAAGAAACAACAAACAGTTCTAATGAAAACAATACTGAAACTGGCGAGGAGCCGGAAGATTCGAGCGATACCCCTACGGACAACGAGAACTCAGAGGGAAATACCCAGGACTCAGCCGATAGCGAATCGGCCTGGATTTTAAATTCCAGCGGCGAGCGCGCTCCCTTTATTTACGAAAGTAACAGCAACGAGCAAGTGTTGGTGAATGTGCAGAGCGTAGAGTCCGTTAGCCTGAATGGTAGGGAATATTCCCGTATCACCGCCACCGGTATCCCCAACTATAAAATTGAAATCACCCAGGAAATTCTCGACAGTCTGCTCAATCGCCCGAAAGCCTACAGCGACTTTCTCAGCGGCAGCCCCATGGTACAGGTGGGCGATGTCATCAGCTTTGGTGAGAATATTGGCTACCGCAGTAACTCATCCTGTGGCGCCGATGCTGGTTATGGGTTCTGGCCGCCGGGCCCGGTATGTCCGGAAAATGTTGCCCATGAGGGCTATATCCCCAACTCCCCGGAAGCCGCTACGGAAGACTGTGAAACCGGGCTCGGTGTACAGGGCTACTGGGTTAACGGCACTTCTATTTATCAGTGGAGCGATGGCCAGTCCGTCAACAACACCTGGCATACCTTGGCACCCTTCGCCGAAGTCTATGATGTGGATATCTGTGGTGGTCACGCAGCCAATGGCGATTACCACCACCATTTCTACAGCAGCTGCCTGGCGGAACTGGTGGGCGATGATGGCAGCGGCCACTCGCCGGTTTACGGATACACCGCCGACGGTTACGCCATTTATGGCCCATGGGAAGACGCTGGCGTGCTGGCGCAAAGCAGCTGGGCCATTCGTGACTATGACAATCCCAATTCCGCCAGTGGCTGTGGCGAGGCCGGTGCACGTACCTGCCTGCTGGTCGATGAGTACAATATCGACCTTGGAGTAGTCAGCACCAACAGCAGCGGCCCCTCCACCGACGGAAGCTACTCTTCCCTATCCGGTAATGAATTTACCACCAGCGCCGGCTTCTTTTACGAGGATTACTATTGGGATGCCAACCTGACCGCCCGTGGCGGCGCTTACCTGGACCAGTACAACGGGCATAGCGACAGTGAGCGCGGCTACCACTATCACTTGACCGTGAGCGAAGACAACAGTGGAAAACTAATTCCGGCCTTCCCATTTACCTTTGGTCCCCGCTTCTATGGAAGGCTGGATGACCAGACCATCGTCAACCGGTGCTCAACCACCGTTGGCCGATAATTGATGCGTAACCCAGGAGAGAGCAGCTTATGAAAATGCACAGGTATTTTACTGCCGGGTCCCTGGCCTGGTTGATAGCGGCGAGCAGTCCCACACTGTCGGCCCAGCCCAACCCTCATGCGGGTCACAACGGCGATCAACACCCTGTGATAGAAATCCCCGTGCATATGGCCGCACCGAGAATTGAACTGGATATCAGCAGGGATCGCATGTCCGGTTTTAATTTACATATTGCCTATGACCGCTTTGAACTGGAGTCGCCCCGCTATGCCAGCGATAAGCCCCAACACTTCCTGGAGGGGCACGCACATCTCTATATCAACGGTGAAAAAATACAGCGGCTTTACGCCGCCGACGTACATTTGCCGGAAAAACTACTGAAACCCGGCTTCAACCAAATCACCGTGACTCTTAATGCCCACGACCACAGCACCTGGAGTCGCGGCGGCAAGCGGGTTTTGGCAACCCTGTTTATCCAACGCGATAAGGACAACTTTGTTCTGCACCGCTTTTCCACTTCACCTATTGCCTCAGGAGAGGGCGGTGAAAAGGGGAACGCCTCGCTCGGTGTAGCCCATAATGGCCGGTGAGCAGCTGGTGATTACCCCGCTGTTTTTCACCAAACTTGCGCGGAGATAATTCGGCACAGCCGCTTCTCAGAATAACTGTTGGAAGCAGACGCAAAGATATATTGACTATGAATTTCGAAAGCCGCTTACCTTTTGCTTCTGCGCTGGTAGTAGGCAGGAACTTAGATTGCCCACCTATTTACTGTAGGTGTACGCTTGGGTAATCACCCGCATGGGCAATGCCCGAAGTGGCGGAACGGGAGAGTCCGCTGTACTGACTGTCCGCAGGAAGGACTACATAAAAGATGTCATTAAATATTCGCAACAAACTCAGCCTGGCCTTTTTACTGACTACAGCAATTACGGTCGGCGGTATGTTTGTATTCTTCCAGTGGAGTTTCAGCCACGGCTTCCAGGCTTATATGCGTGCACAGGAGCTGCGTGATGTAGAGGGGCTGGTGCAGGCACTGGAGCGCTTTTATAGTCGCAAGGGCAGCTGGCAATCACTGGAAGCCAATGGCTCGGAATGGGTGGACCTGCACCGACAAACCATTTTTAAACAACTGGGGCGCCGCCCTCCACCCCCACCACCGGGGGCAGGTCCAAGGCATCGCCCCCCCATGGGTAACCAACTGGGCCCCCGCCTAAGTCTGTTCGATAGTGAAAAACAGCTGGTCATTGGGCGTCCAGCCCCAGCGAAGGAATTACTTTTTCAGCCCATTCAAGTGGAAGGTAAAACCGTCGGCTATCTCACGATCAACCCCCCTCCCGCCCTTTCCAATAATTACGAACAGGGCTTTATTCGGGAGCTGTCCCGCACTTTTGCGCTGATTTCCATCGCCACTTTTGTTCTTGCCCTGGCCATCGCCCTGCCCCTGGCCTGGCAGTTGGTACGCCCTATCCGCCGCTTGGCCGAAGCAACCCACCGTCTCACTTCGGGAGACTACAAAACCCGAATCGATATCGAGAGACGTGATGAACTGGGCCAGCTGAGTGCAGACTTCAACCGTTTGGCAGCAACTCTGGAAGCCAATGAACACGCGCGCAATCGCTGGATGGCCGATATTTCCCATGAGTTACGAACACCACTGGCAGTACTCAAAGGGCAAATTGAAGCGTTGCAGGATGGTGTACGCACAGCCACACCGGAAAACCTCAATATTTTGCACGATAAGATTCGCCAGCTCAGCCGTTTGATCAATGATCTCTATGAACTGTCTCTCTCTGATGCCGGCGCCTTGAACTATTGCAAATCCGACCTCCCCCTTGGACCACTGCTGACCAGGGTGGTAGAGGATTTTCAAAGTGCGTTTGCCCAGAAAAATATCGACCTACAATTACAATGTGAGCTGGCTGAAAATAAATTCATTTACGCCGATGAGGCGCGTCTGCAACAGCTGTTTGGCAACCTCCTCACCAATAGCTTGCGCTATACCGATAGTGGCGGTCAGTTAAAAATCAGTGCCCGCGCGGAAGCGCAAACAGCTATTATCACCTTTGCCGACTCCTCCCCCGGGGTCACCAGTGCGGACATCCCCCACCTTTTTGACCGCCTCTACCGCACCGACGCCTCACGCAGTCGGGAAACCGGAGGTGCGGGTCTGGGGCTGTCGATTTGCCAGAATATTGTTAAAGCCCACGAGGGTAGTATTTCCGCCGGCCCATCCCGCCTGGGAGGTCTGGAAATTAGTATTTTTCTCCCTCTCACCGAGAGGATTAAATGGTAGGAATAATGGCTGCAAGGATTTTAATTGTCGAAGATGAAACAGAACTGGCCAACCTGCTGCTGGATTATCTTGAAGCTGCCGGTTACCAGGCTGACATACTCACCAATGGCAATGAAGTCATCCCCCATGTTGACGCCCAACCCCCAGACCTGATTTTGCTGGACCTGATGTTACCAGGGAAAAGCGGCCTGGAGATTTGCACGGCAATCCGCCGCTACAGCAACGTGCCGATCATTATGCTGACCGCCAGAATTGAAGAGGTGGACCGCTTGCGCGGTTTAGAAGTTGGGGCGGACGATTATGTGTGCAAACCCTATAGCCCCAGGGAAATTGTGGCCCGAGTCAAAGCCGTTTTGCGTCGCACTCACAGTTCCGAGCAGCAGAGATACGGGGAAATCCAACTGAGATGTAGCACCGGCCAGCTGCTGATCGGAGGGCAGGATGTAGGCTTAACTGCACTGGAGTTTCACCTTTTCGAGCTTCTCTATAGTGAGCCCGGCCGTATTTTTTCACGCGACCAAATTATGGACCGTATTTATTCGGACTACCGGGTAATCAGCGATCGAACCATCGACAGCCACATTAAAAAAGTGCGTAAGAAAATTGCGGCCTTGCTACCGGATAAGGAATTAATTCACTCTGTCTATGGAGCCGGGTATAAATTTGAAGTGCAGTAATTACTAAAAAGGGGGAAGGAAAGAATACACTGCGCTCGGGACCGTATGAGGCATGGATGCCGATTACGAGCTTACAGGGATGTATTCACAGCGCGTCTTGAGCGCAATGTATTCTTTCCTTCTGACCCAGTAGTATTACCGTCTCACTTTACTTTGAAAAAAGCTGGGAGCCAGGCTCCCAGCGATAGCACTACAAAGCCTCGGTGGCCGCCTGTAACCAGGAAGCGGTTTTTTCACTTACCAGCGGTGTAACGACCTCCCGAACACGTTGGTGATAGCGATTCAACCAATCCCGCTCCTGGGAGGAAAGGAGTGCTATATCGATCAGCTCCCGGTCAATCGGCACCAGGGTTAACTCCTCAAACTGTAAAAACCCAGGATAATCCGCACTCTCTTTTACAAACACCAGATTTTCAATACGGATACCGTATTGACCGGTGAGATAAAAACCAGGCTCATTGGAGAGGATCATGCCCGGTTGCAGCGGGGTATTGGTGATCGCTTTACCGATGCGCTGCGGCCCCTCATGCACACTGAGAAAACTGCCGACACCGTGGCCTGTCCCATGGGCATAGTCCAAACCCACATCCCAAAGGGATCTGCGCGCAATCGCATCAATCTGTTCTCCACAGGTCCCCTGAGGAAAGCGTAGAGTGGCGATAGCAATATGTCCCTTCAGCACTCGAGTAAAGTGCTCTCGTGCAAGCGCGGGAATTTCGCCCAAGGCCACCGTGCGGGTGACATCGGTGGTGCCATCGGGATATTGAGCACCGGAATCACACAGGTAAATCCCCTCTGCCGACATTTTTAAGCTCGACTCCGGGCTCACCCGGTAGTGCACTATGGCGCCATTGGGGCCGTAACCGGAAATTGTCTCAAAGCTGTTGCCGCGGAAGCCTTCTCGCTCCTCGCGCTTGCTATACAGCAACTTCACCGCCGCAAGTTCATCCAACCCGTTTTCCACCGCAGTGGGCAACTCAGCCAGGAACTCACACAGTGCTGCACCATCGCGCTCGTGCGCCGCCCTGGAACCTGCCAACTCCACGGCATTTTTGCACGCCTTGGCCTGTGTCACCGGGTCTCGCTCCAACAGCAACTGTAAATCCAGGGCGCGCAGCTGCTGCAGGGTCCAGCAATTACTGATCGCAGGGTCTACCCAGATTCTATTTACATGACGGCGGCGCAAACCTTCAAACAGTTGGCCCTTCTCAGTCACCACCATCACTTCCCGCTCTAGATGCTCCAAAAGCCCTTCGCCGACCGCCTGCTCGGCCAGATACAAAATTGCGCTGCCGTCCCTAAAAAGCACCCCGCTGGAAAGCGCCACAGGCAAGTGGGGAATATCGTCACCTCGGATATTAAACAGCCAGGCGCAGCTCTCGGGGTTTGGTAGCCACAAGGCGTCTACACGTTTTTCCGCCAAAAGCGTCGCGATGCGCTGGCGCTTGTCATTGGAGTGCTCCCCGGTAAACACATAGGGGTGAGGGCAGGCTTGACCGCTGGGAGAGGCCGGCCGATCCCGCCAAATCGTATCAATTGGGTTCTGCTCCAGGGGCTTCAGGGCGATATCCCGTTCAGCCAGATATTCTCTCAACAGTACCAACCCCGGCTCGGTGTGTAGACGAGGGTCAAAACCCAGCGACTGCCCCGCGCTCAACTGATCACCCACCCACTTGGCGATGACCTGATTATTCAGGTCCTCCAGAGCGATCGGCAAATCCCCCAATTGCTGCTGCCCTTGCAGGGTATAGCGACCATCCACAAATAGGGCTGCTTTATCCAGTCCAATCACCGCCATACCCGCTGATCCGGTAAAGCCCGTGATCCAGGCCAGACGCTCATCTGCCGCAGGCACATACTCGTTTTGATACTCATCGGCCCGGGGAACCAGAAAAGCCTCCACGCCCTGTCGCCGCAACTCTTCCCGCAATAGCTGTAATTGTTCCTGACTCATACTTCCCCCATGGTTTTCCAGCACCCAAGCCACCTATGCAGCCGAATAACCAGCTGCTGCTCTTTGTGATGACCTTGACTCGACTGAAAAGTCGAATTGATTCAAAAAGATGTTCTGGAGTGCCAGCCGCGCTGGCAGCTCCGCCCATTGACACCACCGAAATGGTTTATATGCCCAGTTTTAGAGACCAATTTCGCAGTATACCCCACCCTTGTAGCAGTGCCGGCGTGTATAATGCAGACCTGTTTTTCTTCCGAATATCGAGTGATCGAACCTTAAAATATGGGCCAGAGTTCTTCCCTGGCGGGCTTTGCCGGCCGCCGCACCTTCGCAATTATTTCCCACCCCTATAAATCCCCCACTGTCACAGCCTGACAACCTACGACAAAAAATTAGTAAATCCCGCAAAAAACCTTATTTTTCTGCCTTAGACCCGCGACAGCCTAAGTCACTCAAAACCAACCCCAGCCGCAAAAAATGTGTACATAGACGTGTACACAAATCGCCTTTTTGTTAGCCTTAAAAAATATGTACACATGGAGGTTGTTATGGCGTTGTCGGATGCCTGGCTGAAGGCTAATTCAGGAAAGAAGATAGAGAAGCGCTTTGAAAAGGCTGATCGGGATGGTCTCAGTGTGCGCGTTACGCCCCAGGGGAAAATCACTTTCCAGCTCCGCTACCGCTACGACGGCAAGGCGGCCCGTGTGGATCTCGGCTCCTACCCTTTAACAACCCTGAAGAACGCCCGAAGTGAAGGCCAGCGACTAAAAGGAAAGCTGGAACAGGGCTATGACCCCAGGGTGGTAAAGCAGCTAGAAAAGCAGGCGATCCTAAATGCGGATTCTTTAGAGGAGCTTTTCCTACAGTGGTATCACTCCTACTGCAAGGAGAACAAAAAGGGCCACCATGAAATCCTGCGCTCTTTTCAGTTGTATGTGTTCCCGGCCGTTGGCCACCTACCCGCCGAAGAAGTCACCCTGCACGAGTGGCTGGCCCTGCTGGAGAAGCGGGCACAGGCCACCCCCGGTATTGCCGACCGCATCCTGACCAATGCCAAGCAAATGCTGAAGTGGGGTGTGCGTCGCAGGCTGATCACTAGCAACCCGATTGCCAATATCAACGCAACGGAAGATCTGCGCATTAAGAAAGGCACAGGCACCCGCTCCCTGAGCCCGGACGAAATCAGCATGATGTGGCAGGCCCTGGAGCACTCGCGCATGGCGCCAAAGAATAAGATCTTCCTCAAGTTGTGCCTGTTCTATGGCTGCCGCAATGGCGAGTTGCGTGTAAGTGAGAAACAGCACTTCGATTTCGAGAAGCGCATTTGGACAGTGCCACCCGCCAACCACAAGATGGGCAAGTCGACCAAGAAACCCCTGCTGCGCCCCATCACCCCCGAGATTGAACCCCTACTGAAAGAGGCCTTTCTGCTGAGCGGTGAAAGCAAGCACCTGTTCAACAATAGCGGCAGCGATAAGCCCATGGGCCAGGGGGCGCCGCTGGCACTGCCCTACAACCTGATGCAGTGGCTACGCCGGCACAGAGACTACGAGATGAAACACTGGTCGGTGCACGACTTGCGCAAGACAGCCAGGACAAACTTTTCCGAACTGACAGAGCCCCATATCGCCGAAATTATGCTGGGGCATAAATTGCCAGGTCAGTGGCAAGTCTATGACCACTATGACTACCTGAAAGAGCAGAGGGAAGCCTATACAAAATGGTGGGAAAGGCTTACCGAGTTCACTGCCCTTTCTCTCTAATAACTAAAAAAAGTTCTATGATCAGAAAATTATATAAAATACTCACGCAAGCAAAGACAGTTTATATATCAAACACTCCAAGTCAGCGCTTCCGCTTTAGGCATTAAGGGCTGTATGCTCAAACAACATTAAACAGGCATCAATAGAGAATGATAGAAGAAGAGCAGGATGTACTAGAGGAGCCCGAAATTAGAGGCAAGCCTGAGAGCTCTGTGGTCCCTAAAGAGCGCCAATCCTTCAAAAAGGTGCGTCGTGAGCTAACGGAAGAAGAACTATCTACTACTGGAGCTCAACGACTAATACTTGACGAGATAGATAGGCTTGAGGAAGAGAATAACTTTCTTAAAGGCATTCAAAGTAAGTATCACGAAGCAGACAAAAAAGCCTCTCTCCTTGAGGAAAAATTAAAAGGGCATACCGCCCTAGAAATTTTATCTTCAGCAGCTCTGGCCATGGGCTCACTTGCAATGGGCTATGCACCTAAAGCATTGGCGGAAAGTCATATGACAGCAGGCATATTTCTTGTTGGTGGAGTTGTGCTGATCATTGGCGGGATAACGGCTAAGGCGGTAAAAGGATGAAGCTTGAATTAAAAGGAATACGTGATAGAGGCAACAAAGCTAGTGAACGTATCGTAATGAGGGCACTTAGCAGGATTGATATCGGTCAGTTTGTAATTTTGGATGCAGGCTATTCTGATGACGGAGTCAACAATGATGTCAGAAGCTCCTATTGGTTTCCAGACCAAGTGATTGAAAAAAATGATTGGGTCGTTCTTTATACCAAGGCTGGAAACTATAAAGAGAAAGTTCAAAAAAGTGGATCTAACGCTCTCTTTTTCTATTGGCATAAACCTGAGGCTATGTGGGGCGGAAAATCGAGAACCCCGGTCCTAATGGAAGTAGATTCTTGGGACTTTGTCGAGCCCAGCGAACCAGGAGAAAAACCTTAATTAGCTGCTGTTTAGGGCACCTCATATCTCAAATTCAAGTCACCACCTTCGGCAAATCCCCCCACCGAGTGGTATAGGCAGGCGATGTAAACGCCTGCCGCATCTTCCATTTTTTCTGGATACCCTCAGCCCCCAGGAACAAAGTCCCACGGCCAAACTTTTTATTGATCCGGTCCATCGCCTGCATGGTCTGCCCTGCCCTGAGTGATTGCCCTGGAGTGAACAGATCCCCCTGCCCCAGTGCGCGAGGAATTATCTCGATAAGCCCGACGCCTGCTTTCATAAAACGGCAGCCGGGGCGGTACAAGTCCGCAATGGCTTCTCTTACCAGCCGCACGATCACCCGCGTGTCGTCGGTGGGGTATGGGGTCTGCACTACGGCGCTGCGGCTGTAGTAGTTGGGCTCATGGGGTGAGGTGTGCAGGAAAAGATGGATCGACTTAACCAGCGATTTCTGTGCGCGCAGTTTCTCGGCTGCCCTGCTGGCGTAGAGGGTGGCGGCTTGCAGTATGGGCGCTAGCTCGGTGAGCTTTTCACCAAAGGAGCGGGTGCAATAGATCTGCTTCTTCGCCGGGGGTTCCTCCTCCAAACCCAGACAAGGGATTCCGTTTAGCTCTTCGATTGTTCGCTCAATATTCACATTGATGCGACGGCGCAAGATTTTCGGGTTGGCCTGCGCCAGGTCATAGGCGGTCTCTATGCCGAAATCCGCCAGGCGCTTGGTAAGGCGACGACCTATGCCCCACACATCATTGACGGCGGTGCGACGCTGCATCCATTGCCATTTCTCGGGCGTATCCAACGCACAGACACCATCACACTTGGGGATTTTCTTGGCCGCGCGGTTGGCGAGCTTGGCCAGGGTTTTACTGGGGGCGATACCCACACCGACAGGCATACGGATATTGCGCCAGAGGGTATTGCGGATCTTGCGGCCGTAGTCCTGCCAATCCTCCTGCAGCCCGTGCAGGTCCAAAAACATCTCATCGATGCTGTAGACCTCCACATTGGGGCCGAACTCGCGCAGAGTAGTCATTACCCGGTGAGAAATATCGCCATACAGTGGGTAGTTGCTGGAGAAGATCGCCACCCGGTGCGCGCGCAGCAGGTGCTGAACCTTGAAAAAGGGCTCCAAGTCGCCGATACCCAGTAGCTTCGCTTCCTTGGAGCGCGCCACCACAAAGCCATCGTTATTGGAGAGCACCACCACCGGGCGTCCGCGCAGATCCGGCCGGAATATCTGCTCACAGCTGGCATAGCAGCTATTGCAATCCACCAGTACCAGCATTCAGCGCGGCCGGTGGTAACGCACCGAAGCCTTTACCACCCCCTCCACAATTAATTCCTGCCCTTCCCAAATGGGGATTGGGGCATAGTCATCATTGGCAGAGAGCAGCCGCCCCTGCTGCTGATCCAGCACTTTGCAGGTGAGCTGTCCATCCAGGGCCACCACCACCACATCGCCATGGGTGGGCTTTAGCGAGCGATCGACAATCAATAGATCCTTGTCGAAGATGCCCAACCCCATCATGGAATCCCCATTCGCCCGCGCCATAAAAGTCGCCGCCGGCTTGGAGATCAGATGCTCATCCAGGCTGAGGGCCGCCTCCTTGTGGTCATCGGCGGGAGAGGGAAAGCCACAGGCAATGCCGTGGCCATAGAGTGGGGAAAGCTTCATTCTGGAAACCCTAAATACTGTATATTCATACAGTTTATTGCCAGAGAGCTGTAATCGGCAAGGGGAATGGATGACTATGAGGCCGGTACCACTCTCAGCAGCGGCCTCACTAGCCGGCTAGGCCGCCTCTTCTATCGGCAGGCTTTTACCTGCGGCCTTAGCCTCAACAGCAAAAATAACGCCCTGCAGGGTTTCCCCCACCTCCTCACCAATCAGCTGCAGCAAGGCAGTACGCGCGTTCTGATTGGGGCAACTCGCCACCCATTCCAGGCCGGCACATAGGTTATTGACGTGGTGAAGTTGTTGAATGTGAGCAGTCATTGGCATGGTCTACCTCCTGTAGGAACTTCAAAACCCTCACCGCCGCAGGAGCCTCCGAGCGACGGCGGCTTGTCGCCGTGAATCCCTTCAGTGATTTATTCGGGCTTTTGGCGACAGACGCCGAAACACTACTAACAAAATCACAGTTTATAAATGAATATTCTGGATTATTTCCAATCTAGCAATGCAAAATGCGGCTGAATTTCGATAATCGAAATATTGTTATTACATGAGGGTACGGCAACGGCTGGATGTTAGAGCCAGGCACACTAGGCAGGCGCCTGCGCGAAGCAAGGATAAGAGAGAGGATGACGGGGGCGCAGCTAGGTAAGAGGCTGGGGCTAGCACCTTCACAGGTTTCTAAAATGGAATCAGGCCGCCAGAAGGTGCCAGCGGAACTGCTACCAGCCTGGTGTGAGGCGGTGTCAATCACCCTGCCGGAAGTGTACGGGGCCGAGAACCTGCACCATTTTGCACAGATACCCTTTCCGCCACTAACAGCACGCCTCTATGCACAACTGCCCAAGGAGTGGCAGCTACATATCCAAAGGTCTATAGAAAGCACCTACCTGGCGCAGAAGAAAGGGAAAGATCCTACTGAGGGGGATTAGCAGGGTTAGCTGGCAAACCCCTTGCCCAAATGGTTATCGGCATACCCGATTGCTGCTCTTACTTTTTCATCATCTAGAGCCGGGAAGTCGTTAACAATTTCAGGGACAGTCATGCCCGCACTCAACATCTGTAGAATGCTCTCAACGGTAATCCTAGTCCCCTTAACACAAGGCTTACCAAGCATCACTTCGGGATCACATTCGATCCAAATCTGGCTGTTATCTAGCATTGTCCCGCCTCCCCAGTAGGTGCACGGCGCCGCGTGATTTCTGACTGCTTTTTGTTTGCTTTCGCCCTTATTCTTAAGCAAAAACTCAATAAAAGAGAACTATTTCATGTTCTTGGCTTACAGAACGATGCCAGTATTTAAGCGCCGGCATTTTAAAAAACACAAAAAAGGATAAGTTGGAATGTTTAGAGAAACTATTCTCAGAAAAAGTGAGCACGGCCACTCCATAGTAAAGGTGGACGAAGTAGACAAAGATGGTAAGACAATTGCCACAACCTACGTGGTTCGCACTCCTGAAGGGGCCGCTACAGCCTATGTAACCGAAGCTTCTGCACAGGCTGCTTTTGAAAACCTGGTAGCTGATCATAAACAAGAGATGAAGCAAAAGCAGGAACTGGAGCTGGAACAGATACAGAAGCAAAAGCAAAAGCAAGAACAGGAACAGGAACAGGAACAGGAACAGGAACCACCAAGCTCAGGCCCCACTTTTATGTAATAAAAGCCCCACCCACTCGCGTTTCAAACGTGAATGGGTGACACCCAAAACTGCAAATCTGGCAACCACTGAGATTCAGCCCACCAAACTGACAATAAAAAAACCCACCAGTATTAACTGGCAGTTTTTTTAGTGTTACTCAGCGGACGACTCTAAAACAATGCTCGACCTTAAAGCAGCTCCACTTCAGGAGTAGTACGCAACCTCCGGAGCTTACCCTTTAGCCACATCGCAAATTCGCTGTTGTTTCTTTTGCCCTCAGCAAGATCCACAATCCAGTCTGCTAGTACATCATCTGGAGCCACTATCGTGAAACCGTTCCCCTCAAGAAACGTGAAGGTGGATACCAGAGCCGTCCTTTTGTTGCCATCGTTAAAAACATGGCCACGGGCAATCGCCTCGGCATAGATGGCTGCAACCTGTTCTATACCACTAAACTGCCTGTAGTAAATATTCGCAAAGATACGCCCGACAACCGCTTCCGCGGACATGCCGGGCTTGTTGCCAGGAAGGCCAGGGTACTGCTCTAAAATAGAGTCGTGTATTGCCTCAATATCCGAGGCATCCAGGTGCGATAGGTCGTCCACATTGACCATTGGAAAGCCTCTTTAACGGTCCTTTAGGATCTCCATTGCACGGGCGTGCTTAGTGATCAGGCGCTGGCTGATCGCTTTAACCTGATTCCTATCGACAACCTTGACTTGGCGCCCATCAATGATCCGGGTATGGGTCTCGACTTTGGCCGCAGGGTTCTGAATCTTTTGAATAGACATGATATCCCTCCCTTTCTCTATCCGCGCAGTTAAGCACGGTTTGCGCATATCTGCGCGGTCTGAAAAGAGTCTATCACTGACCGCGAGAGAAAGGTAACTACCCCACTCTCAGCGTCAAGCCGCCATAGGTAGGAGACAATAATTTAGGCCGTCTGATTATCCCAATAAACCTCATACATCGCGCCCAACATCCACGTAACCACCCCAGTCAAATCGCCGCTAGCTTCTACAGCAGCGAAGCGGGGTGGTTGACAGCCCATAAAATCCTCATCCACTCGGTATAGCCATAGCCGCAATCGAACTATGGACTGCCAGGCGATTCGCCACCTCCACCACACAATCCGCTACAAGATCCGCAGCATGGTCTGCCACATTGATTGGCTGTCCTCCATCGGTCTGTAAGGTCTTCGTTGTTACATACACGCTAGTCATTTCGTCACCAGCAGCATCGGTCTGTACGGTTCCCTGATCGTCGATGACGGCAATCGTACACTTGAGCACTGCGGCCGCCTGAGCGTCGCTGCTAGTGGGTTCTCTGGTCTGTGTAACCGTTGCGCGCACAATCGTTCCAGCACTGTGGCCATCGTCAATCGTGTAGGCGAACTGCCAGGCCTCTAAATTGGGTACGGTTATGGGTGAAAAACTGGGCATTGCCTCTCCTATCAATCAGATTTGTAAACCCCGTTATGGGTAATCACTCGATGCTGTGGGTCCAACCCCGCAGCGTAACTCTTGCCGCCGACAGACAGCTTGTGAACAGTACGCAACCCTGCACACTCCACCCGCTCGACAACCTCCCAGGTCATGGGCTGTTCCTCGTGCAAAACTCCCAACTCAACACCCTGGCAGTCCTGAGCCCAATACACGCGACCGGCTCTGTCGGTGACCGGGGTTTCTCTACTGCAAATAACCTGCGCCCCACTTTCCATGGTGAGCAGTACGCAAAGAACGCTCGGTTCCTCTTCTACACGAACAACTTTCGCTTGGTGAGTGTCGGCATCTCCGGTTTCCCAACAGTCCACCAGGTCCCCAGGCTCGCAGTCATCAACCAGTAAGCCTTCACGCAGCCACGACCCCTCAGCCACGCACCATGGGTCAATCGGTACAGTTGACCCACCACCATTGTCAGGGGTTGTGATTGTCCCTACGGCGCGCCGCCCAAGACCAGCGGCCAATTTCCACACTAATGTGGTTGCGTAGTAAGTGACCGCTCCGCCGAGATAGTTTGGATCGTCGACATAAATGTAATAAGTGGTAGAAAAATTCAGCCCCGCTATAGAGCCGCTGTTATAACCAACAGTGAAACCTGCGTACTGAACAGAATGGGCAGAGATTGAAATTTTCGCCGTAGATCCGTCATCTGATGCTAATAGCACGGAACTGCTAGTCGGCAAGCTCGCAATAGAGCCTACATTTTGCTGTAGGCTGCGCTGGTCAACTATCTTGCCGGATTCATTCAGGCCGCTCATGTACTGAGCAAATCCAATCAGTGGTCTCGGATTCTGATAAATTCCACCACTCTCAATATTTTCAGAATCACTAAGGTGCAACTCTCCTATGACCACATGATCATCGCTAGGAGTAAAGCTAACGTGCTTGGAGCTGCCGCTATAATAGTGATATTTATACTCACCGCGCTCAATGCTGACACACATAGCCCCGTAGATGCTGCTCCAATAGCCAGTACTCGCACGCACAACAATGTAAAGTAGGCCTGTATACCCAGGGTTTAGGTGAATATTGGGAACAACCAGCATCTTCCCATTCCATTGAAACCAGCCGGGCAATTCTGAATTTGGGTTTCCATTTGCATCAAACCCGCAAAGCATGGCCTCCCCAGGGGTTTCGTTATCCTCCAAGTTTGTCCCGCTATTGATCTTCAGATAAAGGCCATTGCCGGTGGGCTCAACTTCATCGATGCGGATATAGTCGAATTGAGTGCGACCAACTTTATCGCTGTAATTGACCACTGCAGTCGGGGAAAAATACCGCACGTCTTTGTGTAGCTGAGCAGGTTGGGCGATTGAATTACGCCCTAGCAGAGTTTCTACTTCTGCTGTATTACTCGCATTACCTTTAAAATAGCCCGTGTATTCTTGCCACCCGTCGCCAGCTGCCTCGACGCCGGCGCAGGCAATATAGTGCTGAGAACCGACAGAATCCTCCCCATCTCGATTACAGCGAGCGCCATCAGCACGAAAACCGGCAATACCTATAAATAGGCTTCTATTTCTATCGCCTTCATCTAAAACAATGGCGCGAGCCTTAAGACGGTAGAGTTTGTTCGGGTCAAAGGGAAAGCGCTCGATATACTCAATAAATGCTTCTCCATTGGAAGCTAGAGTCCCCGTACCATCACCACCAATACGCAAAACGTTACCACCAGCACGCGCCCCAGAATCTTCAGTTTTTACATAGTAGATATTGTCGTCACTGTTACCCCCAACAATTGGCCAATCTTCTTTTGTCGTGGAATCAATAAACGCTTCAATAAATACCGAAGCCGAAGCTTGTTGCGCTCGCAGCTGAGCCCGGCGAACACTCTGCATTGAACCCATCATTATGCCGTTATCGGTGAACTGTCCGGTGGTCTCATCGTACCCAATAACATTGCGAGTAGCGTAAAAGGCCCGCTCGCGGTTTGCATCGACAATAGCTTTCAAGAGTGCCATTTTTTGATCGTAGGCATACTTCCAATTGCTGTCGAAGATGGTGCGGCTGATTGGGGTATTTTCCTGGCGACTATTCCATGCCGGTATCAACCCCTGCAGGTAACTCGTAAGCGCGGTTAATGCATTAGTAAAATCCGCACGCTCCGCATCAAGCGCGGTGCCAAAATTACTGGCCAGCGTATCTAGTTCGGCTTGATCATTTACCAACTGGTTATATTCGCGAATCAGTTGCAGCTTTTCATTGGTGTGCAACACGCCATCGGCAGAGATATTGGCTAGGTCCTCCAATGCTTCTACGGCGTCGGACTTTGCCTCTGCTGCTGCATCCAAAGCCTCCTGTAAGTCTGGATCAACACCTGGATCTTCATAGTCGCTATAGGGAAGGCGGGATTTAGGGACATACATCAGGCGAACGGTGTTGACACCAAGACACACGCTTCCATGCCCTGCATGACCTGGACTGCTGGGACTCACGCCATAACAGGCAATTATTTTATTGTTACTCAGCACCGGAATCGGGTTTTGAGTACCGTCTACCAACAAAACAATACCGCCAGGCGCGCCTCCGCCACCACTGCCTCCAGGTACTTTTATTCCCATGTCGCCCAAAGTTCCGGGGCTGCCATCCTCCCCAGAATTAACTATTTTCCCACTAACGCCAAAGGCAATCCCTCGGGCAATTACAACAATACCTGCCGAACCGCTACCTCCGTCCCCACCCGTGCCGGCAGGGATATAACCAGCGCTATAGGCATAAATGGAAGAGTTGCCACCGCGCGCCCCACCAGAACCGGATAGATCATCAGGGATACCCTGTAGGTCTCCGCCTTTATTCTCGATATTGAGAGGCGGCATAACTTCATTGCGGCCTTTAACGTTTTGGCCCCAGGCACTGCGGGCTGTTCCTCGGCTGACAATCTCCTGGGCATTTTTTAACTGCCCTGGGCCGCCATAACAGGAGCCCAGGAACCCAGGGCCGTTATGGTTAGGAATGCCCTTTAAATGACCATCAATTTGCAGCACGCCACGCACGCGCAATTCAACATTGCCATCTACTGATATGGTGCGCCCTGCAGGGATAGTGAGATCTCCCGGGTAATAATAAATCGCGCGAGTATCACTATTGCCGGAAAGGGTGCCATCAGCAGTTAAGAAGCCGCTGGCATCGATACTAAGGCCTGCAGCGGTCATCGCAGTGCCTTCGCTGTCGTACCAAGCATCGGGCAGTTCTGCGCTGGTGCTGTCGCCCTGATCGGCAATCATGCCCGCAGGCTGATAACTGCCGAATAGGTCTACTGATACCGCACCGCTAACCTGATCAACACTAATTCTCTGAACTTCCATGGCGCGGTCGAGGCTGTATTCATCCAGGCCCAAGGCTGGCAGCAGGCGAATATAGTCCACGTCAAAAGCCCAGTCGGCTACCCAATTGCTACCAATATCCCAACGAATATATTCGATCGTATTGCCGGTCCAGTCGGGGTTACCAGATAGATCCAGGGTAATCTCATACCAAGTATTCACCGGCAGTGCGTTCAACCGATCAACTTCATCTCCAATATTCACAGCGCGATAGGTGCTAGTGGCTGCATCGCGCCAGAAAAAATTAGACCCGGCAGGAATGGGCTCTACACTAGTTCTACGTAGGCGAATTTTTACATAGGGAATATCTACTCCTGCAAACTGTTCATCGGCAGGAATGTTACGAACAAAATACGGGTCAAAAGCCTTGCAAGTAACGGAGAGCACACCTCCGGCGGCGCTGGTCTCTATTTTGGAACCCTCATTAACGCCATACCACCCCTCTTTCCCGGTGCTGAAATTCCACTGCAGTGGCCTATCTCCACGAATACTGTGGTCGCGCAATTGCGGCAGGCTAACTCGCACGATATCGCCCACTTCCAGATCGTTCTTGCTGGGCAATAATCCCAGGCGCAGAGTAAGGGGAGGTCCGGCGAAACGATCGCGCAGGGCATCAAAGGTATTTTTAATGGTGGTATAGGTATGGCGTGAGTTGTGCAGGCCACGAAACTTTAAATTGTGCTGCTTTGCTTCGCCATGAACGTTAATAGAATCCGCATCAATTAAATTATTGGAGCGCAGGAATTTCCCATCGAATCCCGGCTGCTCAAACCAACTCCATTGCACGGAGAAGGCATTCTTCACCCCAGCTAATTTGTAATCCAGTTCGCCCAGGGTTCTAACATCATCGGGCCCGATAGTCGCTACAGTGCCGGATTCAGCCAGCACCCCAGCCATACGGCGAAATCCTAGCTGGCCGGCGGCATTGACCGGCATAAAGGCGCCGAGCAATAGATTGATTTCGGTCTCGATAAACTTCTTACCATCGGTCTTTTCCAAGCCGTCGAAGCGCAGGATCTTGCCTTTGCTGTGATCGCTGGGCTTGTACCAATCTGCCCCAACATTCTCGAACTCATCCAGCACCACAAAGGCAGGATCGATACCTAGATGCCAATTGGAGGGCAGTACATTATTGGTGCCCAAGATTTTCCCGGTTAGCGATGCATAAGCCAGCTGAGGACCTGGTCCCTCCAGGTAAATAAATTCTTCAACCTCTACGCCGCTCTCATCGTCGCTGTCATCTGGCAAGGTATGGTCACGGGCAAAGGTGCCGAACAATCCACGAGTACAGCCGGTAAAGCTGTTCCCTGTTTTCCCGGTGGAGCGCACAATCTCAAAGCCGTCCTGATACTTTATTTTCAGGTAATAGACAGACTGGTTGGGCGCATCACCATAGGCAGAGGTGTGTGGGTTAGGCTCAAAAGCACTAGTATCGAATACCTGCAGGGTGGTATCCGATTTGTCGAAATTGGCCGCCAGGCGCGTTCTATTCGGTACGAAGATATCCCTGCGCATTTCCCGCTGAATATCCCGGCAGCGCACCCGGTAAACACCCTCAGCATAGGAAAGTGATTCCTCGGCAATCTGGGTTTGCTCCAAGCGGAAATCCTCCCAGTCGAGCCCGGAAAAGCCTTGGTACAGGCGCACCGTACGGCCCCTGATACCGTTGCCCTGCTCCAGTTCATCACGGAGCACATAGGACAGCTGTCCACCGAGGTCCACGACCTCAAAGGAGATAGCGCCGATCTGCGCCAACCCCTGTTCAGGTGTTAGTTTTTGGCTGGTGGCACTGCATTTTTTCAGCGCACCAAGCACGGCATTCGCGGGGAGATTGGGAATATCGTTATGACTGGTGATATACAGTGGCAGATCAAAACCAATCTCAATCACCAGGCGCAGCTCCCGCTGTGCTGCCTGGTTGTGCAGGTCAAAAGTTTCTGAGTTATTGCGCATGGTTAGGCGATTACCTGGACTACTGTGAACGAGAATATGAAACGGCCGTCCTTCTCGCGCTTCTCTTTGAAGGATTTATATTTAAGTTGGACGGCTTGGGGGAAATCAGGTGTATCTGCAGTTCCGTAAGCATCGAAGGTGAAAAACTCACCGAAAGCACAGCTTCTTTTGAATTCTCGCCAACGGGCCAACTCGGTATGAGTGAGGCTTAGCGGTACAGTCTGACAAGAGTATTCCTCTTCGAGGCGGTAGATTGTGTATTCCGTTTTACCGCTAAGTGACTTGTGTTCTTTGCCCTCCGGTCGGTCGTTACAGTCATAACGTTTTAGTTTTGATTCAATCTGATAATCACTGCCATCACCCACCAATAACCGGGTAGGCGTGTATTGAATTAGCATTTTCTACCCCCTGAGTATTTGTGCTTGGCGACTATCCTCGGGGATTGCCACTAAATCCTGCTCTGCAAACATGGTGGTTAATTTATCGGCGATGGTTTGTGCGTTATCTCCGATCAAATCGCCTTGGATAGTGAGGTTTACAAGGGTCCCAGGTTGCTGTGAGTCGCCTTCGACAAAGCCGTCATCATTAGAGGCGGCAAAGCTCTCTGATGGGGAACTTGCTACCGCACCCCCCGTACTCACACTCGAAGCACTTCCCCCTCCGTCGAAAGAGGTGCTGTTGATCTGAGCAATCTGAGCGGCACCAGCTGCAGCCATTGCGACCGCTGCAGGGATACCCCATGGATACCCGCCGGAATTGTTATAGGATTCGATGATTGCGCTGGGGAGAGTTGCGGCCGCCTTGGCCAAGCTGAGCGCTTTCTGAATCTTGAAAAGCTTTTTACTGCCGGTATTGGAGATGCCTATCATCATATCCATACCATCGCCGAACGCCTTCCAACGGTTTTTACTGCTGGCCTTTTCTAACTTCTCTCTCTGTTTAGCGTGCTTCTCTTCAAGCAATGTGAGCTTGCGTTCATAGTCATCATGAGAGTAAAGCTTGCTGGCATACCCTTGATCCAGGAGGGCCATCTCCTCATCTTGCTGCATTTGCAGCTGCTCGTATTCGGTTAACCAGGACAGCTGAAGAGTCTCAATGCGTGCGGCAATTTGATTGCGCTCTTTCTCGGTTAAGCCATCTTCACCGATTTGCTTTCCTTCCTCGGCTTCATCCTTTGCCTGTTGTTCGGCCAGTGACTCTTGGAAGTGATCGTTTTCTCTTTGGGAATACTCGGCGCGCAACGCCTCAATAGATTCAAAGCCGCGTCTCCTGAGCTCTTCCTCTGAAACCTGAAGCTCGGCTATCTGCTGCAGTTTCTGTTCGTGGTCGAGCCTTATCTTTCCTTGATGGTCGGCCAGGAATTGATCCAGCTGGATTAGCTGAGCATCACCGGCTTCCTCTGCCATCGCACGCTGTTGTGCCAAGCGGTCTTGCTCCGCTTGTTTCCTTGCAGCCTCTGCAGCTTCTTCGGCTATCCTCTCTTCTTCCTGTCGCTTCTTCTGTGAGGCGATTTGGGCATTCTGCAGCTCGTCGAGTTGGGCGCGTATCTTCTCGACCTTGTACCTGTGAATATCGACCTGTACCTGGACGCCTTCCCTTTCCGCCTTGGCCAACAAGTGTTGGTGCGATACAAGCTGACTGTGAAGCTCAGCAAACTGTGTACGCTGCAACTCTTCATCAGTTGGCGCGATACCTCGACGTAGGTTCTCGACTACTCCTGTGAGCTTCTGAATGCCTGCAGTGGCGATACTGGTTGAACCTGTGGTTTTGCTAAGGCCCTCCAGGAACTCCTCCCACGCTTGCCCGAGAGAGTCTGTAGCACCCGTAAGGCCTCCAGCTTCAGCCGCACCAGCACCTCCTACCTGCTGCTGTAGCTTCAACAGAATCATTCGCTGGGCTTCTGCTACTCTCCCAGACTCCTGCATGGTTTTGATCTGTTCTTTTTCTTGCTCGGTAAATGAGACGCCAGAGCGCTTGAGTGCAGTGAGACCGGTTGCTGGATCTTCCAGGGCCTTACCAAGTTGTAGGGCTGCACTCTTGGCATCACCACCCATGACGGCGGCCAAATCCTGACTGAGCCGGATAGCGTCATCGAATACTGGACCCTGAACAGTCTTAAAGGTGACCAAAACCCCTTGAGCTTCACGAATCCCACTGACGCTCGCCAGGGTGGCGCGGGCAACTGATCTAGCCTGTTCATCCAGTTGTTCTGCAGTACGACCACTGGCACCTCCTGTGGCTTTAAGCAGAGCTTCAATCTTGAGCTGCTGGCGCTCCATTTCCTCACCGGCGCGAATGCTCTGATACATCACCGCAGTCACACCAGCAACCCCTGCACCAAACAATGCCCAGCTGCTGGCACCGCTGGTCAACAGGCCATTAAGCGCACCGACTCGACCAGAAACCCCACCCAAAGGGCCATCGATAGTAGCCACCCCTTGAGCGGCACCACGCATCGAACGACCAAAAGCATCATTGGCGGCAGTCCCTTGCTTCATCTCGCCCTTGAACTTTTTGGTTCTGGCTCTGGCCTGGTCCATCTCCTTGCGGAAGCTGGCCGAGTTCATTTCCAAGTTTGCCGTTAGCGTGGCGATGGTGGCTCTTTTGGCCATGGGATCTCCTCAGGACAACGATTTCCAGATAGAGATCTGTTGTTCCACGGTTTTCTGTTTGCGTTTTTGGTGTAGGTAGTTACTGGGTTTGCCGCCGTGAGTGCCGGCCGCTATGTGGGCCTGCTGCCACTCGATAACGTCTTTATGAAGCGGTCGATCTTGGTAATGGCTGTACCAGTGGTCGAGTTCGGTTGAACTCATTGAAAGGAGCATTTGAAAGTAATCAGGGCGATTAAATTCAAACGCCAGTTGCCGAGCAAAGGTGAAACCCGGCACTAATCTTTTTTTTCTGATTCCTCCTCTTCTTCAGACTCTTTTGGTTCCGTATAAAGTCCCGACAATTTCGCCGCGGGCACATATAAAGAATCGACTTTTTCTTTCGAAACACACCGGATTAAATTGTCGTAAATATCTTCTAGTGAATTCTCACAATCAGGGTTTGTCCAAAGAGAATAAGCCACCAATAAAAGCCGGGTTTTCACATCTCCACCGCGAAACGCCCACACGTCGCCGTAAGTCTTAAACTCGATCTTTTCCGGCTCATCGTCTTTGGAGATAGGAATCTCCGCAGAGGTTTTTTCTAAATACTCACAGCGGTGATAGGCGCTTAATTCATACAGCTGAAAATCTTGACCACCGAAGGTAACAGGCTCACTTTTTAACTGAATTGGAATAGATAAATTCAAAATTACGCCTCTGTCACTGTTGGTTTGCCGGAAATCTTAAACTTCACGGTCCGGGTAATTTGATTGTCTTTCGGTACCGCCTGACCCCAACCGGTAATAAAGCCTTCCATCTCAACCGTAGTACCTTCCGGGTATTCGATTTTGTAATGGAAAGTTTCGTCAGCGTCGAAGTCGGCACGCAACGCGGTTTGGCCGGCATCAGAGGGGGCCCACTTCAGGGTTAAAGACACCTCACCGGCATCTCTTAGACCTACTGGTTCAAACTCCATGTAACCACTGGTTCCATCGATCGGCGTGACATCCGAAGAACCACGGGACTCTTCACCCGGATCAATATCCAGCAAACCGGCAACCTGCGTATAAGTGCTGCCGTTATCACTGCGGTAAAACTTTGTTTTATAGCCTTGAGCCATCGTGGCCTCCTAATTAGAAATAAAGACTGAGGTCGAGACTGACGCGATACCGCTTCGTATCGTCGTCATACTCTTCCAGGTTTTTAGAGATTCCGGCCATACCAACTTCCAGGCCGTAGAAGTCGCCAGCAAACCCATGGAGACTTTTAATTTGGTTCTCCAAGGTCTTGGCCTGCTTGTAGGTTTCTGCCCAGATATCGATTTGAATCTGGAAATAATTTGATTCGTTCGTGCCATCTATCCCAAGATCACTGCGGTCTGCCACAGTTGTATAGACAAGACTAGGCAAGCTGGCATCTTGAGGCAGCAACAGGGGTCGAACAGTCTCAGCGTTGAGCGACTGCAGCCATTTCACAACATGCGATTCAGTCACTTTTTGCTAGCTCCTTGGCAAATTCATCGATCAAGGCGTTAACCACCTTCTGCTGATTGTTCTCCAACGCAGGACGGATAAACGGCTGAGCGCTTTGCTTCGCGTTACCATACTCCTGGGCGAGTGCTTTCTGATTTAGGTTGTTCAGTGATCGCTTATCCTTACCCCTCCCGCTGGTTTTCTTGAGCGGTCCTACACTGATGCGGGCAATACGGCCTGCGCTCTTCCCTTTAGCAGCGGAGAAAGCCATTCCAATACTGTCCTGCAGGTCTCCAGAGTCCTTTCTGGCTCCCCGCCTCATGGAATCTACAACCGGGGCCATGGCTCGGCGCCCGGCTCTGCGCAGAACCTTACTGCCTGTTTTCGGACCCAGGCTCAATAGTGCTTTGTTGAGATCCGCGAACCCATCGACTGAGAATTTACTCACTGTTGACTACTCCTGTGTACGGCCCTGAACTCAATGTATTGATTCCTGCCTTCCATTTTCTGAGGGGGCGAGACATCCAGCACATGACCGTCGAATATCACTCGCATCTGGCCATCAATGGAACGAGTCAGTGAATTAGAACGAATGCGGATGGTGTAGTGAGCTTCGCTAAGCTCTTGATTGGATACAACACGCTCAGAAGCAGACAAAGGCATGACTTCAGCAGAACAAGTAAGGTATTCGCTCCAAGTGACTTCCGGCTCGCCGTATTCGTTTTCAGTCTCTACTGAACCCTCAAACGTCACCTTGTCCCGCAAGCGAACTCTCAAACGTTTAGCCATCGGTAAGGGTCCCAAAGTAATCGAGTCGGCATCGGCAGTTTCCGGCCCCCCTCGCGGTTTTCGTACCAGGACCCGACTAAAACCATGGCCCCAAGCTGGATGGACTCAGTGAGCAGTACAGCGTTCTCTGGGGCCCCGGATAAATCAGCATCAGTCGCGAATAGAGTGCGGCTGCAATAGTTGTTGAATGCTTGCTCTGCAGCTATGCACAGCGACTGGATGTATTCATCCTCTTCGCTGTGATCAACAATCAGTTGCTTTTTTACCAAGGCGAGATCGAAGATCACTGGGAACTCTCCGGATTGTTGGCTCCTGCTTCGGATTCAAGAGGTTGTGATTGGTCAGATAGATCGACCTTTTCTGCTAACGGCTCAAAGTCAATCACATCATCAGCTAACTTAATTTGTTCAGCTAAATTCATTTCTATCAGCTGACTGGCAAAGGGTTCGCTGAATTCACGTTCCTCACCAGCATTCACCTCACCAAAAACAGGGGAGCTAAAGCTTTTCGTAATTTTTAAAGTGATTTTTTCCACGCTTGACTCACTCTCCTCCACAATAAAAAACGGGGCACTAAGCCCCGTTCCCTAACTGTTTATCTTCACTGGCTTATTGCGTCAGTGATCCATATGCAACAGCTGCTGGACGATAATTAGATAAAGCTGCGCGTAGAGTCGCCTTAACAGTAACAAGATTGTTGGTAAAGTTGTCATCATCAGACTCTGACATTTCAACAGCTACACCTTTACGCATATTGATTGCCGTTGCTAAATCAAAAGCACCTACAAAGAACTTGCCCGCTGCTACAGCGTTGGTTTTAACCACTGGGAGACCCCAGACAGAAGCCGATACCACCAGACGAGGGTTACCAGCCAGGAAGTGCTCGTCACCACCTTTTTCCAGGTCTAGGGCGACAACATCAGAACTATTCATAAAAACAGCTGATGGCATATATTCAGAGGCTTCAACCACTCCCATAGCACGACGAACACTTTCAATAGCTTTGTCACTAGCCGCTGGCGTAAAGGCCACATGATGACCAGACAGCGCTAAACCACTTAAGTTATTGCCTGTACCATCTCCATTCAGCACCTGAGAATCCAAGCGCAATTGCGCCCCATAAATCAAGCGACTATCCACATGTGCAGCCAGCGCTGGGGCATCCTCAATGACTTCTTTAGACAGCTTGATCCAGTGGCCCACTGAGCGCACCGGTGTACTCACCAACTCATAGGTGATAGAGGTTTCCGGCAAAGCGCCACCTTCGGCAACCTCTTTAGCATTCAAAGTTACAACCTTCTCTCTCGTGTACTCTACGGAATTACTAGAGGTCGGCAGATTTGGCATAGTGTTAGTTACACGCAAGGTCCGACTAGCACCAGAAATGATGGCTGAGTGACGATCTGGCGCGACCGTATCACCGCTTCCTAACAAAGTATTTTTTGCCTCGTAGGTCATTTTGCTAGCCTTGCCACCAACGAAACCTTCATAGTCTGCCGACTTGGTTAGCTCCTGCCCCATCGTTTGATGCTCTGGAGTATCATTAGATCGGGAGGTCATTTTCTGCTCTATCTCAGCGACTTTTTCGCGCAGGTCTTCAGCCTCGCTATTCAAGCTTTCCAGCTTTGACTTATTTTCTCGGCCTAGCTTTGCGTTACTCTGCGCTTCTTCATTTGAGGACTTGATAAATTCGTCTAGCTTTTTATCAAAGTCTTGAAGTGATTTCTTAATAGCTTCAGTCATAATTTTTAACCTTCCAGTTTTGCTGTCATGCGGTTTAACATCTGATTGATTTCATCAACCCCGGCCTCGCCCTGCGGCTCCCCCGCAAACAAAACCTTGGCTCTTTTGGCAGTTGCTTCTGCCAAGCTCTTTGAAAAGCTCCCTGCATCCCGCAGAAAGCGCTCAAAATCTCGGATTGTTTCGCACTGATGAAGTGCGCTTTTAAAAGTCCCCAGATCCACCCGCGCCTCATCATTTGAGGGGAAACTGACCACTGAAATTTCTGGCAATGTGCTGACGACCTTAATCAGGCGTGTGCCGTCATCACGCCATTCGGTGTCATCGCGGTGAACTAGGCCACCCCAGCTAAGGCCATCGACAGTGCCGTCCTGCATAGCGGCCTGAACATCCTTTGCCATGCTGATGCCACTGGTAAATTCCCCGTGCGCAATCAAACCGACTTCGTCAGTTTCTAGGTGCGAATATTTACCGATCGGTACAGCGTAATGATTGTGATTGAAGAACATCTTTGGCTTTGCAGAATTCTTAATCACCTGATCGAAAGCACCTGCAACTACCACATCCCCATCGCTATCGACATTGCCAAATTTACTGGCGTATCCGGTGAACTGACTTGGCTTGCCGTTAGCAAATTTGATTTCACACTCATCAAAACTAAGCGCTTTGCGTTCCATCTGAATCTCCAGAGTTATTTGATTGCTGGCCAAGTTGTTCTAAAGGGGATAGGGCTGTTTGCGCTGTGAGCATGTCACCACCAGGCAGAGGCCGCAGATTCTCTTTTTTCCTGGCTTCATTTCGAGTCATCAGGCCGTTATTGACCATCTGTGATGAGTATTCCGCACGGCCTTTGCTATCGGCTCTGAGAAGCCCCTCAAAGGCAAACTCGACTTGATACTTTCGCCGATCAGCGGTGGGGAAAAGACTTTCCCGAAGTGCTTCTTCCCAACGAGACAAATAAGGCCGCAGCGTTAGCTGGTAAAAACCCAGCATTATTTGTTCAACACCCGTTCCCCAAGTAGTTGTCCCTTCTTGGTCATTGATCAATATTGAAGGAACACCAAAGAAGCGGGCGATATCACGCATTTGAAAACGACGTGTTTCCAACATTTGCATATCTTCGGGATTTAGCTGGACCTGCTGATACTTCATGCCGGCCTCAAGGACCATTAGACGGTGGGCGTTTTCAGAGCCCTGAGTTAGAGCGCTGAAGTTCTTCCTCACCATTTCCCGTTGTTCAGGTTTAAGGACTTGATCAATACTCAGGACACCACCCGGCTTGCCGCCGTTGCAGAAAAATTTGCTGCTAAATTCTTCTGATCCTGTGGCAAGCCCAATTGAGTTTCGAGCATATTCAAGTGGTGAAAGGCCAATAGTGCCATTGCCAAACAACCGAACATGCAAAATATTCTCTTCTGCGAAGACGGCGACATCATTACCCTCGTAATAGTGATAGACCACTGTGCCATCAGATAGTGTTTCCACATCAACCTGTTGAGCTGGCAATGGCCAAAGACTGATAGCTTGCCCTTTAGAGTCCCGATCAATTACTGCGTAGCTATTACCATGTAAAACCAAGTTGAGCTGCATGGTTTCAAACCAGACAACCTTGGTCATCCTGGCATTGGGCTTGCGTTTTAACAGCCGGGCCAAGTTATGCTGGCTGTCTTCCTCGCGCCCATCCCCATCCACCCTATAAATATGCAGCGGTATGCTGGCAAGGGTTTCCGTCAAAAGCCTGACACACGCCCAGACCGCTGATATTTGTAGCGCAGTGTCTTCTGTAACCGTTTTTACACTTTCGACATTCCGTGTATCTGGAGCAGATGATTGCTGCCCCTCCTGCTGAGTTGTGGCCGAACGGCCCCAAAAACTGAACCGTCTCCATATACTCATTACTGGCTCGCATTGATTGGATCGTTGAGGAAATCGTCCAGGTCGGTTTCTGGCTCCTGCACCATTTGCCGACTTAACGCCATAATTGCGGCGACAGCTGGATCTATTTTTTCTGACACCTTGGACTTATCGAATTTGATATCCCCGGCTGCATTGGTTACAGCCACAACATTGGACATTGCGAAGGACAGCGCCGGATTGTTATGACGAACTGAGTCAGTCAGCACTAGGCGCAAAAGCTCTTTCATTGGGGCGGAAATAGAGCCAGTCCCCTGGCCCACTTGAACCATGGGAACGCCTTCTTCAATAAGATCGCTGACCAGCTGAGAGCTGTTAAAGCGGTCAAAAGCAATTTCTTTTACATCAAAGCGCTGACACGCGGCCAATATATCTCGCTTGATATAGCTGTAATCACAAGCATCACCGGGTGTAATCACAAGACAGCCATGGTCTTTTAAACGTTGATAGACCTGCTGAAGCTGTCCGCCTTTATCAATTCGACTTTGGAAAGCCGCTTCCGGCAAATATGCCCGCGATATAAAAGTGTGCTTTCCATTTGAATCTCTGAAATCAAGTGTGAGCGCGGTTAAGTCTTCCACCGAGGCTAGATCCAATCCGCCATGGCAGGCCATGCCATCAAACTCGGATTCTTCGCCTTCAGTCCAGCAGGCTACGTCGTCTAGCGATTCATCTCGGCACTTGTTCCAGCGCTCCATATTCATCCAGGTCGATTCACCATAAACCCAGATATTTAAGCGCTTAGTTTGGAACTCAATTTTTGCTGTGGGCATTTCCTGTGCTTTTCGGCACTGGTCCTGCATATCCTCCAGGGATACTGAGATGCCCAGGTTAGGGTTTGCTTTTATCCATACTGAAGGATCTTTCCAGTCGTCTTCATCGTCGAGGGTATAAATAATCCCAAAAAAAGCATCATCTTCGACGGTGCCTTCCAGCACCTTGATGGCATAGCCGCGCAGTTCGTAGCAGAAACTATTTTTGTTTTTCCCGGCAGTGGTAATCCCCCACATAAGAGGTTGACGGCGCGCACCCCTGCCGGATTCGAGTACATCCCACACGCCTGAATCACGGTGAGCGTGGACCTCATCAATAATGCCCGCATGAACGTTGAAGCCATCCATGCTGTTGTAATCAGCTGCCAGCAGTTCCACCTGTGAGTTAGGTGAGTTCCGCGTATTGCATCGAATGATATTTCTCAAGGTGGTCATTGCTTTTCTCAACACCCGATCCTGCGCAGCCATCATGCCAATAGAGTCGAAAACCTCTTTTGCTTGATCCCGTTTAGTTGCAGCGCAATACACCTTAGCGCCGGGCTCAGAATCACCCGCAGCCATATAGCCGCCGACACTGGCTAACTTGGTTGTCTTGCCATTCTTACGGGCGATCTCTTCATAGACCATGCGGAAGCGACGCCTGCCGTCTGCTTTCCTAAGCCAGCCGAAAACATTGGCATTGATAAAGCATTGCCAATCACTCAGGACAATCGGAGTTCCAGCCCACTCGCCTTGATAGTGCTTGCAATACTGGTAGGTGAATCGAAAAACTTTTGCGGCTGCATTCTCATCGAAGATCAGCCCGCGCTCGCCAGCCGTTTCTAGGTCGCGATACCAGCGATCGACCGCTAATCGCACATATCGGCACGCTGGTATATCTCCAGAGCGCACCTGCTCGGCATATCGGTACGCCCTATCTAGCCATTCTCGTGAGGGGTCAGCCAGCTTTGAAACTGGCATAGGTTATATCTCCAATTCTCCCTGATCCGGGTTATCAACTTTGAAATTCTGTCGCGCACGAACTGTGACCCCAAACTGCTTGGCCAACTTTTCATATTTGCTTGAATGCCTTTCCCACTGCACAGCTTCCGGGGCCAACTGCATGTAACCGCTAGGGGTTTTCTGATATTCGGTGCCACGCTCTTGCAGCTTTTCTTCGGCCTCTTTCATTCGAGCATAAGAGGTGCAGAGAATCGCCAAGGCACCTTGGTCGATCTTCGCAATCAGTCCGGCCTTCTTAAGCTCCGCACAAAGGAAGCGGTAATGCTTTTTAGCTTCCTTGCTCAACCAAGCCGGACAAGGTGGTGCTTCGCAGGCAATCCCCTGAAAAAGGGTTCCACCCTCTGGAGGCTTTTGATCCTTCTTTTCTTCTGGTGGCCTCAATGGAACCACATTGTCATTTTGCACTTAGCTACTCCCCAGGGATTTAATACCCCCCCCCTAAAAATTTACCGGTAATAAACACATGTCTAGGGCGGCGGTGTCGGGCTTTTCCCTTTTAGAGATTGGACCCACCCCACCCCCTAGCGCCGCCACCTTCCTGCGCTGTCTTTCGAGCATGGCAACGGGTGCATAGCCACTGCAGATTCGGCAATTCATCCGTGCCACCTTGAGACTTCGGGATAATGTGGTCACAGCAATTACCCTCAGTGATTAAACCCATGGCTGTGCAGCTTTCACACAAGCCGTTAGCCTGCACCTTGCACAGCTCACGGTTGCGCAAATACTCCTTGCTCTTGTACCTGCGATTCGCCTGCCTACCCAAGCGCCGCTGATACTCCCCCCAATTGGTCACTAGATCCTGATGGGAATCACAGTAGCCATTTGAATTGCTGTGAGCCCGCTTGCACTTACGGCATGGCCGTTTAGCTTTCATCGGCATTACTACTTATCCTGCTGTCTTTCCTGCAATTTCAAGCGCTTGTGGTTGTAATACCAATTCACAATGAACCCACTCAAAGCAATCAAGAAACCACCCACCGCCAATAACTCTTGTGCGGCATATCCACCGACTACCGCTGTTCCTGCAGCAACCGTAGTGGTTGCACTGGCGATCTTTTGAACCATGGCTTCCCTCGCTGCCTCTTGAGCTACAGTGTTCACCGCTTAACCTCACTCACCCATGACTTCACGAAATAGAAGCCGATGATGATGCTGTAAGGCTGCACAACCACATCAACTAGCAGGCCCTTAAGGTCTGCTACAAAAGGCGCTTTGAAAGCCATGGCCGCTGCAATAAATAAAACCAGCAGCGACCAAACCAAGGTGACCAGAAAGGCAATTAATCGTCGTGCCCGGTTCTGCGGTTGCGTGGCTTCCAGGTATTTGAGATACCAACGGGATTTTTCCTCATTGGTAAACCACACCGCATCCACGGTATTTACAGTGGCATCCAGCACTTTGCCCGCAGACTCTGGGCCAGCAAATAAACCCTTAACTCCAGACCAAATACCCATCACGGATACTCCGGCACATAGTGCGTAATTGTCAGATCAAACTCGGGGGGCAACAGCTCTCGCAGCTGCTGCATTGCCCTGCGGGATTGCGTCACCCACCAACCACCGGGAGCCAGGTTAGAACCAATACCAATACAGCCCTGCACATCCGCAGAATAATTTGCCGTATGGATCAAAATTTTTGAACGACCAGGGACTTCCTGTAGCTCCCACACATTGGAGAACCTTGGTGAGTTATAGGGGTTACAGGAATAAACCCCTTCAGGAATACAGCTCTCGAACGGACGATTCCCCAACCACGGGCGCTCTACCGTATAAAACACACTGTCGCGCACTCTCAGCCGCCCCAATGTGGCATCAGGCCCATAGGCGAATCGTTGCAGATTACAATTCATGGAGTTCCGCTCGCAGAGCTAAAGAATTCAAAAAAAAACGGCGCCCACAAGAGCGCCGCCAAGTACAGGATGAATTGAGATGAAAATAAAACCTCAGAAACGAAAAAACCCGGCTGGGGGAGCCGGGTTTCTTCTTACCCACCTATGGCAGGTTGCCTAGATTTAATAATTTATTATCACGGATGTAAACCCCTAACTTAAAAATATTTACGCCACTCTTGGACCTTGAGAACCAAACAGCTCCACATCCAATAAAACATGAGCGGCATCAAGATGGCGATAATAGGTAGGAACTGAAACACCCGCTGCCTTTGCTTTACCCTTAGCAGATAGGCCCTCCCGTAAATACTGCACTTTCACTACCTGCCTAAGAACCTCTGGCAACTTGCGTACAGCACCCTCAACCTCCATAGGCTCCTCATCAATCAAAACCACCGGACCCTTACCGCGCTGCCCCTGGCCGCTACCCGCACGCATATTGGCTGTAATTCTCTGGGCTTGGTGTGTGACCGGGCTCACCCGAATCTCATTGGTCCAATGGCCAGAAGGTGAAGACTTCACGCCACTTTCCAAAATCGCAGCCATCGGCGACTTATACTGCCTCGCCATGCCACCTATCACCTGAACTGCCCAATCAAGCAAACGTTTCTCAACTCGATCAATCATCACACCCCTCCTCTGGAAAAATACCTGAAATTAACTTCCCGTATATATCCGTATATATCCCGTACAGTAAACAAAATAGGTATACGGCTCTACAGGCCGCATAATTACTAGGGTTTTCACGCCTCCCGTATACCCGTAATACAGAAACCCCTCACGCGCAGAGAAAAAATAAATACCGAATTAAAAATAAATACTGCCGCAGTAATTGCATGCGTGCGTGCGCGCACGTAAGAGGGATACAGGTATACGGGAAGTGCTAGGAAGCTAGAAATGACGCGGGCTACAGAGCCGTATACTGTATAAACATCATGTACGGGAGCCCAACGGGGGTATACGGGAATCATGCGGCCTCCTCGTGAAGTGCACCAACTTCATCACGGAAAGCTTTAACACAATCAGACAACCACTCCTTTTGAGTTTTACCTGCAGGCACGGAATGTAACAGGAAAAAGGTTCCTTGTACTCCTTTCTTAGGCTTGGTATTGAATCCGCCAGGATTATCATACTCTACCCTGTTTCTCTTCTGCACTCTTGCAGCCATAGCCTCAGAAAAACGATTCATATCCATTTGATGAAACCCACCCGCACGGCACCATTTCCTATACACGGAATATAGATCCGCAGTCAGGCAAGTATGAAAAGGGGCCGCTGTCTCTCCCGCCTTCCAAGCCCTAAAAAATACTTCCCAGCTTGGCAAACCAAAGCTAATCAACCTTTCCTTGGCATTAGTCATAGGCGGCTTGGTGCGAGTATCAAAACCGCTCAGGTTCCACTCCAGTAAGAACTGATAGAAGGCGGCGGCACCACCGTTTTCTAACTCTTTGCCTACACCTTTCTGCAGATCCAATGGCAAGGTCTTTAAAGGCCACACCACCAAGAAACGGCGATCCATAGGCTCTACAGGAAACGGTAAGACCTCATTCGAGAGGAAAACGCTATTCATGTAATTTGCCTCTTCCCAACCAGAGACAAATTTTTTCTCAATACGGGTAGTGGCACCGGTGATCATCTGCTTGATATTGCCGGTTTGGGAATACTTCTTATCTCGCGAAAAGATCTCCTCGAACACGCCCCACAGAAGCGAAGACTTCCAGTCTGTGTAGGCACTTTCTATCTGATGCTGACCTAACGTAGCGCTGTAATCCCCATAGATTTTCCGCATCACGCCGTCAAAGAACAGTGACTTACCAGAACCATGAACATCAGAGTGCACCAGCAAAGCCGTATCCATCTTAGATCCAACGTATTGCAACGGATATGCAAGCCAGCTAACCATCCAACGCCAAACAGCCTCATCTTCATTGCAAAGATGATTCAATAATGCGCGTATGTTTGCACACTTTTCCCAATTCTTTTCAGGGTTCAGAGGCAGTTTCTGGAATGTATTGATGTGCGTCTTCGGGTCTGCCCTGCGAGTAGGATCAAATACCACATTCCTATGCGGCACCATCTTCCGATCTGGGTGCCGATACCAAATATCATAAGCATCAGGCGAAATATGCTTAATCACCTTTAATGGCATCCTTTCCCAATGCAAACTATCCCATGCCTCTTCTGTACCCTCCAACAAGGTGAAGCGCTTCAACAGATCGCCCACTCCCCCGGCCCCCTTGCTGGCGGCCTGGCGCGCAGAAAGGAACTTATGCACATCACTCTCAAGCACCTTGCGTTTATCCGCGGCAGCCATAAACGCCTTAAACACTTCTGGCCCCACCTCAGCCTTAAAAGCTGAAGATTTAAATTCCCTGTGTTGATGCTCATCCCACACTTTGGTCGTGCCAGAAATCAAAGCGAAGCGCTTTTTCGCATCCTCCAGCGTAATTTCGCGCGCCTCTGCCGTTATAGAGGGTACGGGAGAATCAATAAGCTCATTTGGTTCAGAATATTCAGGAGGAACATCGTCAATAGGCGGAGCATCAACAGGCCCCGAGGAATCATTAACAATTGAAGCGGGCGCCTCAATCGATGGGGAGCGGGGGAAGACAACCACATTCTCCATAAAAGCTTCCCACTGCCGCCGCACTTCCCCTAAACCGTAACGGCAATGGATATCATTGAAATCAAATCCCTCTACTTTGCTCTTACTCACGCGGCGACTTCCTCCATTTCTTCCCGCAGAGAGGGAATCCAAACAGAGGAACCACCGACAGCTCTCGCTGCAGCATTAGCCTTTTCTACACCGTCATTCACCTCCAGATGCAAATCATTATCTGCAGCAAAAACTAAGTGTTGATCAGGAAAGCGTTGGCGGACTAGCAGGGCTACCGGCATCAAATTGCCACAGTCGAAGCAGATCAAAACCGGGCAGTTTGTGGCTTCATGGGCGCTAGCACCAGTAGAAAAGCCCTCAACCAATATTAACGGCTTGCGAGAGTCCATCTGCCCCAGCAAAGCATACAGCCCCGATTTCCTCCCGTTGCGTAGAAATAATTTCTTACCGGTTGGTGTGATAATTTGTAAATTCCAGATCACACCATCAATGTCAGTCATCGGAATCGCAAAATAGCCACTTTTGAAATAATGGAACTTCGGGCGCCCCTCTTTTGGCAGAGCAAAGAACCTAGATATTTTTTCCTGCCCTTCAACCCGCTCTAAGTGACCTTTCCGTTCAATCAGCAACAACGCGGAGCGGAAAAATCGAACACCGTGAGAACCGATTTTTTTACTCCCCAAGTATTTACTACGTCCTGTCGGTTTTAGTTCCGACCAGATTCCCTGTGCCTGCTGTCTTACAACTTCATGCCAGGCTGCAATCTCAGCTTCCTCCCTGCGGACTTCCTCGGCCCGCTGCTTTTCCCTCGCTGCTTTCTCCTTAGCCCAGGCCGCCTTTTCCCCTGGTGTTAATTCCCGGCTTTCAAACTTGTAACCACCCTCTTTCGCCTTAGCGAATAAAGAGCCGATACCAACACCACCGGCAGACCGTTTAAAACTTTTCCAGGTGCTTTTTGCTGAGCGCGGACAATAATTATCAGCCTGCTGGCTCCATTCATCCCAGATATCAAAGGCCGAATCGCCAAACTCCGCCTTAATCGCCATACCTATTTCAACCCAGGTATCACGCACGGCATAATCGAGAACAAACGTGAGCGCACGGCGCACATCATCCATAGTGCACTGTTCGTACATTGAGAATTCCCCCTAAAACAGAAGCGCCCAAGGCGCAGAGACATGAAAGCCGGTCTTTCCCGGCTGTCAGCGGTCTTTCCCGCCGTCTTCTAAGCGAGCCGGCTCAGGTCCCGCACCGGCCCATCCTGTGGGTATTTGATAGAATCCTGTACAAAACCCCATATACCGCAATGAATTAATCCCAACCTTCTCTCACCGCAGAATGACAGGACAATAAAATGGGGATTTGAAAATGATCGTTATTTTGGCTTCACCGACAAACCCGCACGGGCTTAACTTGCCTCCCGAAATTCTGGAATTCCTTGCTGGTCAGCATCTTCAAAAAGCTCAGCCAGTTTCGGGCAAAGATCCACAGCCCGAACTAGACCACCTGCGGCTTGCTCCGCGCGCAGAGCTAATACAGCTGATGCAGCTTGTTTTCCATTCAGCAAGTAACTGATGGCGGGCTGACTGACTCCCAGAGCTACAGCAGTAGCTTGCTGCCCTCCAAAGTGCTTAATCAGCTTTTTGACGGCCTCTTCGACCTTGTCTGATCTGTTCATGCCAGCAGAATATAAGAACAGTTATCAAGCTGTCAATAATCAAAGTTATTATTAATTATATGAGTCAACTTATAACATTTGCCCCAACTACCATTTGGAAATCGCAAGTGACAGACCTGAAAGATAGGCTCATAGAGGCCCGAAAAGCTGCAGGCAAAACACAAAAGCAGGTCGTTGATGCCGTGGGCATTTCACAACCCGCATACTCCAACCTTGAACGAGGTAAGGCTTATGGCACCCGCTACACGACTGAGATTGCTCTTTATCTCGGCGTCAACCCTATCTGGTTAGCTACCGGCAAAGGGGTTATGCGCGCTCCCTCCATGGAAGAAATACGCCGCAAAAATTTAGAGCCAATGCTAGAAAAGCATGGCCTGGAAGGTTTACAAGAAAAGCTGCCAGGGCTAGAAAGCCGATTACACTCGATCTTCGTAGAGAAACGAACGATCAGCAGCAGGCTTGCTAGGGCAATTGAGAAAGGGCTAGAGATACCGGTGGGATCACTGGATTACGATGCCACAGAGGAAAAGTTCACCTTCGACAGCAATGTGACCTCTGGCCCCCGAATACAGGGCAGGGTACCGCTAATAAGCTGGGTTCAAGCAGGAGAGTTTTGCGAATCGGTCGATCTATTCGAGCCGGGTGATGCAGAAGATTGGATGCCCTGCCCTGTTAACCACTCAGACCGCACCTACGCTCTACGTGTAAAAGGCGACAGTATGACCAACCCTTATCCAGGTCAGAAGTCTTACCCAGAGGGCACTATTATCTACGTTGACCCCGATGTGGCCGTAACAAATGGTTGCCGCGTAATCGCCAAGTTGGACGGCGAAGTGACATTCAAAACCTATGCCGAGGATATGGGCAGGATTTTTCTTAGGCCAATCAATCCTAGCTATCCGGCTATGGAGATTACAGGTAAGGATGTGTCCATTTGTGGCGTGATTTTAGGCTCTTTTAGCCCTGGCTAATTAGAATTTACTGGGTCCTTTGCTGGACCCAAAGTCCAAATATCTAAAGCCAACCCTGCCGAAGCAACGGCAGAACGTAGCCGCCTCAAGTAACGTACATCCCCGGAATCCCGCAGAATTAACACTACTCCAGCCCGGCGCCTAGTCTGGCCAGCATAGTAAAGTGCCTGGCCAATAGACTCTGCCCATTTAGGGGCAAAATCAAATTCAACTGCATGAGTAGCCGTTAAGCAGTCAACTCTGGTTCGATCTGGCAATACAAACTCGATAACGCCATCTTGCGATGAGCACCATGGCTTTTGATAGTCCAGCTCATTGACAGGAAACCCAAGCAAAACAATGGGCACACCTCCAAGAAGGCTATTCACTTAGACCCTACTGACCTATTGCAGAAACGACAGACTGAAGCTGTTTTCTTAATATTTTCAGCACAGTGTGGACACACTTTAACCGACTGATCACTAGTGGTTAAAACATTAAGCAACCCTAGGGGCCCGAGCACTAACCCGTTAAGAAATCCGAGTACCGGGAAACCCCTCTGCATCCCGATATGCGTACACATCAGCAGGCATACACACCATATCAAGGCAATGATTTGCCACTTGGAAACAAGAAACACCGCGACATCATCCATAACGCACCAGTCTTCTAAATCCTCTTTCTGACCGTCCCGAGCATACCAAAACCTAACCTGCTCACAACTCCCCCCAAAAAAATATAACTATAGTTATTGACTTGTTAAAATAACTAAACTTATTATCTCCGCATATATCAAGGACAGGGCACTCAAATGGACACCGCCAAGCACCTCAGACCACTGGCCCCACGCCAGGCCGAAGCGCTAACCCATCGTGCTCGTGGACTCTCCAATCGAGAGACAGCCCAGGCCATGCAGTGCTCAGTAACGAATGTAAGCAACCTGCTGGCCGAGTGCTTTTACAAACTCCATGCCCGCAACAGCACAGACGCAGTGGCCAAAGCGGTAAAACACGGATTGATTCAATTCGTCCTGCTTGCCTGCGTACTCAGCGGCATCGGTGCCGATGCACAAGACCAATTGCGCACCCGCTTCCAGCGCCGCCCCACAGTTCGAACCATTCGCATCCGCAACAACCGGGAGGGAATCGTATGACCGCCACCGTGTTTGTACATCCAACGGCCATGAGTAAAAACCATATCGACCAGCTGAAACGCCGCATCGATATCGCCAACACCGACCACAAAGCGAACATTCGCTTAGTGCAGCCAAAACCCACTTTTGCACGGCCAACACAAAACAATAACTGGCCCCCATTTGGAGGTGATGCCGCATGAATACTCCAAACTCGACTCACAGTGTCGAAACCTTACTCAAGGTTGCCAACGGAAATTCCGGTGCCAGCAAAGTTGCCGCATTGGTTTTGCTATCCGCCTGGAATAGCAACGATTTCTCGCTCCCTGTCGCGGAACTCTCATTACTCGACGGCGACAACTACCAACACGCCCTCAACGTGATGAATCTGCGCTACCACGGCAGAGAACCGCAAAACGTTATTGCAGACGGCGATAAAAAACTGAATGCCCTCTACCGCGAATGGAATCACCTGGAAATACAGAGGAAGGAAGCAGCGTGAACGACAAAGAATTTTCCCCACCGGATTACAGAGCCCACGCTTTTCTGGAAAAAGGCGTACATCACATGCGCGACCGCGCCGAACAACGCGATAGTGAAAACGGCGAGCGTTCTATGACCAAAACCGTAAATGCTTTTAACGCGCTTTACGAACACCACCTAACCGAGGAAGAAGGCTGGATGTTTATGGTGCTGCTCAAACAGGCCCGCGCAAGCAGCGGCCTATTTGTGGCAGACGATTATGAAGACGGCGCAGCCTATTTCGGCCTAGCCGGCGAAGCCGCCGCAAAAGCCAGGGCAATTTAATGAATGAGTTCAGCCGAATCTTAGATCTGTACGTAGAACTACTGAACAAGGTAAAGCTGCAAGAAATTCAAATTGAGAGTATGCGCGAACAAATCGCCACTCTCTCCGAAACCATCCAGGGTCAAGCCCCACAACAAGAAAATCAGGAGGCAGCGTGAACCAGACAAAACCCTATACCGTCACCCAGGCCGCCCGAATGCTGGGAATGGGCAGGAATAACCTGCTGAAACTTCTCCGTGACAATGGCTTTTTGTATAGCCGTGAACCCATGCGCAATTCACCCACAAAGTGGGCCCTAGAGCAAAAACTCTTAAAGCAAAAGGAAGGCGCATATCTCGTAGGACCGGTAAAAGTGCAGCACATCACCGCACTAGTTACCACTAAAGGCATGGCCTGGATACGTGACATCGTTGAACAAAATACGGCACCTAAAGCCAGCTAAAAATTTAACCGCGCCCAGGCGCATCAGTCAGCTGTAACCGTTAGGGCTGCCGGTACGGGGCCCAATTTTAAAAAAAACTTGGAGCATCCCATGAGCACAAACGTAACCCAGGTATTTGCCGATTTGGACGGCGGAGTATTTATAGAAAAACTAGCCCACATCCTCAGCGATGTTGCCGGCGCCGTAACCGATCACGAAAAAAAGGGTGAGGTAAGTATCAATCTAAAATTATCCAAAATACAAAACAGTGATCAGGTTCAGATTGAGCACACCTTGAAATTCAAAAAGCCGACCATGCGCGGCTCCATTATCCAAGACGACGCCACTTCTACCCCAATGTACGTCGGCACCAAAGGCGCCCTGAGTTTCTACCCCGAAAAGCAGCCACCACTGTTTGAACAAGAGAGTAACGGCAACGTTGCCAAACTTAAAAGCAACGGCTAAGCCTTAAAACCCTTTTCTTAAACCCCAATTTAAACCTAAAAAAGAAACAAGGATTTACCAATGACCATGGATCAAAGTGCAGTAAAGGAAATCAAGGAATCACAGACCACCGCCGAATTGGCAAAGGTAATCGATCAGGCCAAGCTTTCCACTCCAGCAATGGCAGCTCCAAAAGATTTCCAGATTCTAAATCTGGAAAAATATCAGCAGGGCCGCACACGCTATCGCGGGAAAATGGAAACTACATCGCTCGAAGATTTCGAGCAATATTGCATGGACTTTGGTAATGAGAGTGCCAAGTGTTTTGTTGACCCCGAAAGCATGACCGCGCAAACCATTTTCAACTTGGGAACCACCCAAGAACCCGGCCACGCCGACTTTTCTGCAAAATTGCGCCTAATTAAAACCGCTGAATTCAAGGCATTGTTACAACTTAATGGCGATAGAAGCTCGCAAAAAAATATGGCGGAGTTTATGGAGGATTACGCCGACAACATTCTTTGCTATACCGCCGATGGTGAGGCGATCAACACCAGCAAAGCGATTGCCGCAGTGCGTCGCCTCACTATCGAATCCTCACGCAAAGAGGATCACTCCGTTGAAGACTTTAAATCTAGCCGCAGCGCCTTGGAAAATATCGAAGCCCGCAGTGATGAGGGTTTACCGGCAGGATTCAAATTCGAGTGCGTCCCTTACAACGGCCTTGAATCACGCAGCTTTGACCTGCGTCTCTCCATCCTCACTGGTGGCGACGCTCCACGCCTTACCGCCCGCATCAAACGCCTAGAGGCCATACAGGAAGCCATGGGCCGAGAACTACAACAATCTCTCAGCTCAGTGCTGGTTCAGTCCCAAATGAAAACTTATATCGGCGATTTCGCCGCGTAGTTTAGGGCTGCCCACAATATCCAACCGGGCCGCAGGTACTGGGCCCTAATACAGGACCAAGATCCAATGAAACCATACGCCCTATTTTACGGCGCCTACAACCTTGAGATGGGTGGCGTAATAGATTTTAAGCAGTCATACCACACAGAAAAAGAAGCCTTTGAAGTGGCAACACAAGTTGCCAAAAACGATATTTTCACCAGCTGGGTTCAGATATTCGACAAGAAAACAGACACCGCAAAGATTTACAGCGTCGTGGATGGAAAGTTGAAAGAACGGAAAGATAAGACTTGCCCTGCAGGGTTATTCGAAACCGCCCAGCATCAGGCCTGCTGAAAATTAAATACTGACCTAAGCCCGCCCAGTGCGGGCTAAGTGGGTAGAGGATATTGAGGAATAGAGAATGGCCAAGCGTAAACCCCGCAAACCCATGAGCAAGCAGGCACAACACGCCCGCCTGGTAAACCGCTGGCTGCCCGGTTTGGTCCTCACCGCCCGCAGCAGCACCGGCCTGGATACCTATGGCGACCCCATTCTCGACATCAGCCATCGACGCCAAGGTGGCGCCGTTGGCGATATAGCCCGCGCCAAGCTGCAGCACGAAATCCTCAATTGGCAACACCACTGGCTGGTAACGGTTTTTGTTGAGTGCAAAACCCCAAAGGGCGAATTCTATACCGACTCCACCGAGTTCGAATCACGCGGAGTCCGCCTAAACGACTTGGCCGAACTGGTGCGCCCAGAGCTGGACAATATCCAAAACCAAGCCAACCCCAACCACTACAAAGACCACGGCTGGGAGGCGGAGATTCTGCCTAATCGCAAGCAGGAGAAAGGGAGAGCAGCGTGAAGCTCTGGCAATCCCTCACCGGCATCGCCGCTCTAATCTTTTGCGGCACCAGCTTGGCCTTTACCGTGCAACTGTGGGTATCCATGCCTGCAGACCTAGGCGGGCAGCTGGTGGCCGGTGCCACTGCGGTGGCCCTGGAGCTGTGCAAATTCAGCTTCGCCCCGCTGGGCCTGTGGTTGTGCAGCCAAGGGCAAAAGAACGGCTATGCCCTGCTCTGCCTCTGGCCCCTACTGGTAGTGATCAGCATTGTCGCCACCGTTGGATTCCTCGCCACCCACAGCGAAGAGCAGCAACAACGCAGCGCCCGCAACAGCCAGGAATACCGAGCGTTGCAACAGCAGCTCAACAGCCTGCAACAACAGATAAACACCCTAAACGGCTTGATAAACATCGATGCCAACAACGGCTACCGCCAGCGCGCCCTTAATACCGCAGCGCAGTTATCCACATTGGAGACTGAGCGCACCCAGCTGATCGAGAAGTTATCCACCATCGGCCAAACCGCCAACACACACAGCGCCTTCAACAGCCTCGCCAACACCCTAAACGCAGACCCCGCGCGGCTTCAGCATATCGGCTTTCTGGCCCTGGCGATCATCACCGACATAGTGGGACTGGTCGCGTTACTCGCGTTTAACGCCGCTGCAACGGTTGGTAAACGCGTTTCACAACCGTTTCAACAGCCCGAAACAGCTGAACAACAGCCAGAACACACCAGCAACCTGAGCAAAGAACAACAGCTACTGGCCCAACGTATCTGCGCCGGTGAATTCGGCAACCGCCCAGTGTTGCGCAACATCAGCAACAGCATCACCGGCGGATACAGAACCGTTAAACCCGTTTTCGACGCCCTGCAACAGGCAGGCGCACTCACACGCAACGGCCAGGGGTTTGCCCTGGTGCAGCGCTAAACACAGAGATATTAAGAAACAACAGAAAAGGAAAATCTTATGATTAAAGGATATTGGTCAACCAAAGACTTAAGCGAACGCTATCGCTGCTCAAGCCGCACAATTTTTAGATGGGTAGAGCGTGAAACCAACCCACTCCCAAAGCCACGCATCAAAGCCTCTGGCAGCCATAACCTTTGGGCGATTGATGATGTGGAGCAATGGGAGGCTCAAGTTTCACTTCCAAAAGCCGCCTAGCAGCTCTTTCCTCCTAGCGACGGCGGGCACCTCTCCGCCTCGCTAAATCCCCCCTCTTACGACAGCGTTTCGCCTTTCTCAACACTCCCGCCTCAATCGCCCTGTGTACACAGCTAAGCTTCTGCGCAATCGCTGTAAACGACTCTATTAGCATCAACCAAGCTGACCGGATACCATCCATCAGTCAGCCCCCGAGAGCAAAACCAAAGGCCAATTTGTTATAATGCGGCCTTTCAGATTCGGCCTTGGGGTATATTTCAATATGTGTACACAGGGGCGTACACAGATAAGGTTAAATCTAAGTGAATAAAGATTTTTCTCAACAATATCAACGACGTAGAACTTTCGCTATCATTTCCCACCCGGACGCCGGTAAAACAACCGTGACCGAAAAGCTACTTTTATTCGGAAATGCCATTCAGCTGGCGGGTTCGGTAAAGGGTAAAAAAGGTCCCCACGCGCGCTCCGACTGGATGACCATGGAGCAGGAGAGAGGTATCTCGGTTACTTCTTCGGTCATGCAGTTTCCCTACAAAGAGCGCACTGTTAACCTACTCGACACACCTGGACACGAGGACTTCTCCGAAGACACCTACCGGGTACTTACCGCAGTGGACTCGGCATTGATGGTGATCGACGGTGCTAAAGGTGTCGAAGACCGCACCATCAAACTGATGAATGTGTGCCGACTGCGCACCACACCGATTCTCTCGTTCATCAACAAACTGGATCGGGATATTCGCGACCCCATCGAAGTGATGGATGAAATTGAGGAAGTCCTGAATATCCAGGCCGCACCGATCAACTGGCCTCTCAGTTCTGGCAAAAGCTTTAAAGGGGTTTATAACCTCTACACCGATACCATCCATGTATTCACCCCAGGCCAGGGTCACACCATTCCCGAAGATATTCAGATCAAAGGGCTCGACTCTGCCGAAGCCGATGAGCTACTCGGTGAATACGCTGAGGACATCCGCGAGGAAATTGAACTGGTGCGCGGCGCTACCCACGAGTTCAACCTGGAAGCTTATCTGGCTGGTGAACTCACTCCAGTGTTTTTCGGCACCGCCCTCGGAAATTTCGGTGTGCGTGAAATGCTCGATGGATTTGTCGAGTGGGCGCCAGGTCCGCAGTCTCGCGCTACCCAGGAGCGCCAGGTAGAACCGAACGAAGAAAAATTCTCCGGATTTGTGTTTAAGATCCAGGCCAACATGGACCCCAAGCACCGCGACCGTATCGCCTTCATGCGCGTTTGTTCCGGCACTTATACCCGCGGTATGAAAATGAAGCATGTGCGCATCGGTAAAGATGTAAAAATTGCCGACGCGGTGACATTTATGGCTGGCGACCGGACCCATGTGGAAGAGGCTATTGCCGGCGATATTATCGGCCTGCACAACCATGGCACTATCCAGATCGGCGACACATTTACCGAAGGCGAGCCCCTAAAATTTACCGGCATCCCCAATTTTGCCCCCGAGTTATTCCGCCGTATTCGCCTAAAAGACCCACTGAAATTAAAGCAACTGCAAAAAGGCTTGCAGCAGCTTTCTGAGGAGGGCTCCACTCAAGTATTTTTCCCACTGGACAACAACGACATTATTGTTGGTGCCGTGGGTGTTCTGCAGTTTGAAGTGGTCGCCTACCGCCTCAAGGACGAATATAAGGTGGAAGCCATTTACGAAAATGTCAATGTGAATACCGCCCGCTGGGTGGAAAGCGAAAGCGTCAAAGAATTGGAAAACTTTAAACGCAAAGCGAGCACCAACCTCGCTATAGATGGCAGCGGACACCTAACCTACCTGGCGCCCACCCGGGTCAACTTGCAGTTGGCTGAAGAGCGTTATCCAGATATTCGCTTCTATGCAACTCGCGAACACTAATTTACCGGCATTATTCGTGGAGGAAGTATTTCCTCCCGGAACGCATGAGCTGTAGATTGAGATACCGATAATGAGTCAGCAAATTGATTTACCTGTAGAAATCCCCCGTCTCGGCAATAGCATCACCGCCGCTATTGGCAAGATCATAATACGCTTGATGGGCTGGAAACTGGAGGGCACTTTTCCAGCTGAAAAAAAGGTAATGGTGGCTCTGGCTCCGCACACGTCCAATTGGGATTTTATCGTGGCCATGCCTTTTATCATGGCTTATCGCGTGAAAATTTCCTGGCTGATGAAAAGAGAAGCCTTTTTCTTTCCATTTAAAGGGCTCTTTATGTGGCTCGGTGGCGTGCCCACCAACCGTGGTTCCGCCGGGGGGATCGCCAAGCAGGTTGCCACACAGTATCGGAAAAATGAAAAAATGTGGGTGGGCATCACCCCGGAAGGCACTCGAAAGAAAGTCACCAAGTGGAAGAGCGGCTTCCTGCGAATCGCCTACGCCGCAGAAGTACCTATTTTACTAATCGCCTGGGACTTTTCTCGCAAACGTTTTTGTTTGGATTCGCTCTATTGGCCCACCGGGAATCTGGACGAAGATATGAGAGAAATCCAGCACCGCTTCAGTAAATACCAGGGTTTCCACCACAATATGGAAACCGATACCTCGGAGGGCAGTGAATCCTCCCGTGATAGAACTTAGTAACGATTTAACATTCACCACACTTCTGATACTCACCGCGGTGGCTTTCGCCGCGGGCTTTATCAACGCCATCTCCGGTGGCGGCGGCCTGATTACCCTGCCCGCACTTTTATGGGCTGGCCTCCCGCCGCTGGATGCCCTAGGCACCAATAAATTCCAGGCCGTCTTCGGTACTCTCTCATCCAGTTTTAACTACTTCCAAAAAGGGCACTTACAACTCAGGCCTCTGTGGCCCGGCTTGGTGGCTGCAGTGATCGGCTCTTGCCTAGGTACCTGGGCAGTCACCAAACTCGGAGTTGAAACACTGGAAACACTCCTACCGATACTAATTATTGCCATCGCCCTCTATTTCTCTTTTTCACCGCGAATTTCCGATATCGACTCCCAGCCGAGAATGGGCTCAGGGCCCTTTAACCTACTAATCGGTGGTGGAATTGGTTTTTATGGGGGTTTTTTTGGTCCCGGTATGGGGGCATTCTATGCCCTGGCATTCGCCGGGCTACTCGGTTTCAACATGCGTAAAGCCACTGCATCGACCAAACCGCTAGTATTAGCCACCAACATCACGTCACTAGCGATATTTATGCTGGGCGGCCACTTTTCCCTGATACTGGGCATCACAATGGCTGCCGCCCAGATTATCGGTGCAAGGCTCGGATCAAACCTGGTTATCGCTCATGGGGCCAGATTAATTAAGCCTGTGATTATTTTCGTTACCCTGGCCATCGCGATAAAATTGCTACTGGAGCCGTAGAAAAGTGACCCTATTCCTTACCTTGCTGCTGTCCTTCTGTGCCTTTGTGATTGTCATCTGGACTTTGATGCACCTGCGCACCCCGCGCTTTCGCATGGACAGAGCTAGTTTTATCAAGGGCCTCGAGGATGCCATTACCGGCCAAGCCAGTGAAAGTGAGTGGCGTGCTTTGGTAGCAATTCCAATGCGCCACGATCCAGAACTGGAAAAGATGCGCCTCATGTGCCTGGAAATAGAAGAGCACGAGTCCAGCGATAGCCCGCCCTATTTGTTCACCGAGAAGGGGCTGGAACAGCTGCGCCAGATTCGCAGTAAGCTGCTGATCAATACACCTAACAAAGAATCAAAATCTTGAGTCAACGAGTGTTAATCAAGGATAAACGTATGTTTAAACCATTGCTGTCCCTCACTGGGGGTCTTATTGCAACCGCAGCGATCGGTATCGCCCAAGCAAAGCCACTGGCTCAGGAAGACCTGTCTGTGGCCGAAGTGCTGCGCGATCGCGCCCTGGCTTCCTCCAATGCCTATAGCATCGTTGAGTCATTGACTGTGGAAGTGGGACCCCGTCGCGCGGGTACCGAAGGTGATGAGCGCGCAGTGGCCTGGGCCCAGGAAAAAATGAAATCCCTGGGATTCGACAGAGTCTATACAGAGCAAATCGAAGTCCCCCGCTGGACACGAGGACATGCGCACGCCCAGGTAGTCTCCCCCTATCCACAACCGCTGGTGGTTTCTTCCTTGGGCTACAGCGTAGCAACTCCCGAAGGTGGCCTCACTGCAGAGATCGTCGAATTTCCCGATGTAGAGAGTTTGCTGGAGGCTTCACCCAAACAGGTGAAGGGAAAAATTGCCTTTATCAATAAGCGTATGGCAAAAGCGCGTACGGGAGAGGGCTACGGCCCCGCTGTGCAAGGTCGCAGTAAAGGTATGCGCGCAGCTGCAGAGAAAGGCGCCGCAGCGCTACTATTACGTTCCGTGGGCACTGACTCTGACCGCTTTGCTCACACCGGCATGATGTCCATCGACAATATCGAAAACCCGGTACCCGCACTGGCGCTGTCCGCCCCAGATGCGAATCTCTTAGAGGCCATGTTGAGTCGTGGCAAACCCGTGGAAGTGAAGCTCGATATAGACAACCAGCGTCACAGTAATGGCCCCTCATTTAATGTAATCGGTGAGATCACCGGTCGCGAGAACCCTGAAGAGGTCATGATTATTGGCGCACACTTGGACTCTTGGGACGAAGGCACAGGCGCGCTGGATGATGGCGCCGGTGTCGCCATTGTAATGGAAACCGCTCGTCTGATTGCAGAACTCCCAGTGCGTCCGCGCCGCACGCTGCGCGTAGTCCTCTTTGGCGCAGAAGAAATAGGCCTGGTCGGTGCCAAGCAGTACCTAGATGCACACCGCCACGAGCTGGATAACATTATTGCCATCTCTGAGTCTGATTTTGGCGCTGGTAAGATCTGGCGTTTTGATACGCGTTTGCCGGAGAACAAGTTCGATATTGCCGATCAAATGATGCAACTATTGGCGCCCCTTGGTATTGAACGCGGCAATAACCAGTCCTATGGCGGACCAGACAGCAGTGTATTTGTAGCTGAAGGGGTTCCCGCTTTCGGCCTATACCAGGATGGCACCGATTACTTCGATTATCACCATACCCCTAACGATACTCTGGATAAGGTAAAGCCTGAAAACCTGCGCCAAAATGTTGCAGCCTGGGTAGTGATGTCCTTTCTGGCTACCGAAATGGAAGGCAACTTCGGGCGAGTGCCAGTAAAGGCGGAAAAATAAACTAGCTCCGCGAAGCAGAAGAAAATGCCCCACTACGTGGGGCTTTTTTATATCTTAATTCCCTTTACTGTTTTGCCATGTTTGTACCACTTCTAAGTTATTCACAAACTAACAGCCCATCTCTATTTCCCAATAATGACAATTCTATTAACAGGCTGTTACTAACAGATTCCATGGACAGAGCTGTGTATAACTCCGGGATATCCACGCTCAGGCCCCTGTTTCCGTGGGGACCTTTTCAACGGGTAAAAAAGCACCAGCCATTTATCCACTTTCCACAGGCTGGCTTTACTAACAGAAAGTCTGGATAGACTTGTGCATAACTGCGGTATATCCGCGCCAGGGCCCGTGGTTGCTCAGGCTCACCAAAACGTGCAAAAAATCACCGAATTTTTTATTGGTATTGTTGTGTCAATTTTTCAGCGCAATGACTTTCTGTACTGGAAATTAATTTTTAATTTCGAAGGATTTTTTGGGGATAGGCGAGCTGCGGATTAAATAAAGCAGCGTGTTTTTCTGCATTGCTTATTTTTATTATGTTTGCGAAATTCATCAAGAAAGTACTTTATTTAAAGAGTTAGAAATCTTCCAGTGGTTTGAGGAAGTTTTCTAGTTTATTAGGATTTTAATCGAGTAGGATTTTTCAGTAGAAGTGTTGCGAGTAAAAATTTGACTGGGGTTTGAACGGAGTTTTTATTTTTCTCCAGAGCACATTTTTCTTCCAGCTCTTTTTTATTTTCTGTTTTTATTATTTTCATTAAATTTTTTTCGCACATAAAAAAAGGGCCACCCATTGGGTGGCCCTTTCGGATTAGAAGCCTGACGATGACCTACTCTCACATGGGGAGACCCCACACTACCATCGGCGATGTTGCGTTTCACTTCTGAGTTCGGCAAGGGATCAGGTGGTTCCACAACTCTATTGTCGTCAGGCAAACTGGCTTGGGTTGGCTTGGTCTTATGGGCGTTTGCCCTGCGCTGCCGTTTGACTGTCCGTTTGCCACTGAGTTTTTCTCAGTTAACAGTCAACCCAAATAAGGTCGGTGAAAAAATCTGTAGTAATACACCGCAAGCGATTGTATGTCTCTTGCTCACAATCCGCTAGCTTAGCTAGTCGTTAGTAACCATCTCTGTTGTATGGTCAAGCCGCACGGGCAATTAGTACTGGTTAGCTCAACGCCTCACAGCGCTTCCACACCCAGCCTATCAACGTGGTAGTCTTCCACGGCCCTTTAGGACTCTCAAGGAGTCAGGGAGATCTTATCTTGAAGGAGGCTTCCCGCTTAGATGCTTTCAGCGGTTATCCCGTCCGAACATAGCTACCCGGCAATGCCACTGGCGTGACAACCGGAACACCAGAGGTTCGTTCACTCCGGTCCTCTCGTACTAGGAGCAACTCTTCTCAAATCTCCAACGCCCACGGCAGATAGGGACCGAACTGTCTCACGACGTTCTAAACCCAGCTCGCGTACCACTTTAAATGGCGAACAGCCATACCCTTGGGACCGGCTTCAGCCCCAGGATGTGATGAGCCGACATCGAGGTGCCAAACACCGCCGTCGATGTGAACTCTTGGGCGGTATCAGCCTGTTATCCCCGGAGTACCTTTTATCCGTTGAGCGATGGCCCTTCCATACAGAACCACCGGATCACTATGACCTACTTTCGTACCTGCTCGTCATGTCTGACTCGCAGTCAAGCGCACTTATACCATTATGCTCATTGCATGATTTCCGACCATGCTGAGTGCACCTTCGTACTCCTCCGTTACTCTTTGGGAGGAGACCGCCCCAGTCAAACTACCCACCATACACTGTCCTCGATCCGGATAACGGACCAGAGTTAGAACCTCAAACATACCAGGGTGGTATTTCAAGGACGGCTCCACAGTAACTAGCGTTACTGCTTCAAAGCCTCCCACCTATCCTACACAAGTAGGCTCAAAGTTCAGTGCAAAGCTGTAGTAAAGGTTCACGGGGTCTTTCCGTCTAGCCGCGGGTACACTGCATCTTAACAGCGATTTCAATTTCACTGAGTCTCTGGTGGAGACAGCGTGGCCATCGTTACGCCATTCGTGCAGGTCGGAACTTACCCGACAAGGAATTTCGCTACCTTAGGACCGTTATAGTTACGGCCGCCGTTTACCGGGGCTTCGATCAAGAGCTTCGCCGAAGCTAACCCCATCAATTAACCTTCCGGCACCGGGCAGGCGTCACACCGTATACGTCCTCTTACGAGTTTGCACAGTGCTATGTTTTTAATAAACAGTCGCAGCCACCTGGTCACTTCGACCGGCCTCAGCTTAGGGAGCAAGTCCCATCACCAAAACCGGCGTACCTTCTCCCGAAGTTACGGTACCATTTTGCCTAGTTCCTTCACCAGAGTTCTCTCAAGCGCCTTGGTATTCTCTACCTGACCACCTGTGTCGGTTTAGAGTACGATTCACTATTACCTGAAGCTTAGAAGTTTTTCCTGGAAGCAGGGCATCAACCACTTCACCCACTAAGTGGGCTTCGTCATCAGTTCTCAGCCTTAGGGACCCGGATTTGCCTAAGTCCCCAGCCTACAACCTTAAACATGGACAACCAATCGCCATGCTGGCCTAGCCTTCTCCGTCACTCCGTCGCAGTAATAGCGAGTACAGGAATATTAACCTGTTTCCCATCGACTACGGCTTTCGCCCTCGCCTTAGGGGTCGACTAACCCTGTCCCGATTAGCGTTGGACAGGAACCCTTGGTCTTCCGGCGGGGAGGTTTTTCACCTCCCTTGTCGTTACTCATGTCAGCATTCGCACTTGTGATACCTCCAGCAGACCTCCCGATCCACCTTCAACGGCTTACACAACGCTCCTCTACCATGCTCCTAAGAGCATCCGCAGCTTCGGTTACCAGTTTTAGCCCCGGTATATCTTCCGCGCAGGCCGACTCGACTAGTGAGCTATTACGCTTTCTTTAAAGGATGGCTGCTTCTAAGCCAACCTCCTAGCTGTCTGGGCCTTCCCACATCGTTTCCCACTTAACTGGTATTTGGGACCTTAGCTGGCGGTCTGGGTTGTTTCCCTTTCCACGACGGACGTTAGCACCC